>CAYNWB010000043.1:0-18841 GCA_964400785.1 uncultured Actinomycetes bacterium
CCCCCAACTGTCCGGTCTCCTCTTCCTTGGTAGGCGCTCCACCGGCCACCGACCAGAGCCTGTCGACCCGAATCGGGCCGCCGCCCTGCCAGCGGGTCCCCCATCGCTGAACGCCGACGGCCGAACCACGACACATCAAGGACCCAGGCGGTTCCGGTCTGTCCGGGATCAGAGGCGGTCGGCTCGCCGCCAGTCCGTGCATGCCACGCTCGGAACGCACCCTGTTCGGCAGGTCGGAACGCACCACTCATCGCGGCAGATTGGTGAAATCGAGACGGGTCGGCGCGGGGTTGGATGTGCCGACGCGCGACCGCCAGCGTTCACACCGAGCGTGTGTCGGAGGCGGTGGTGTAGGCCTCGTTCAGCGCGGCCGCGGCGAGGGTCAGGGATCGGATGATGTCGGCCCGCTGCTCGACGGTTGCGTCAGGACCGTCTCCTAGGTCGGCCTCGAGTGGGGCGTCACCGAAGGCCTGTCGGATGCGCCGCTTCTCGGTGGCGGTGACCGTGAAGACCGCTGTCTGCAGGACGAAGCCGTGGACCAGCGACGCCACCTCGGCCTGACCCAGTGGGCCAAGACCTGGATGCACCGCGACGACCACGTCGAGCCAGGCCAGGTCGTCGGGCTCGCTGTCCTCGAACCGGTCGCTGATCAGGCTGTAGACCAGCACCGAGGCGGCCCGCACGCCCGGGGAGTCCTGTTCGCGCTCGTCGTAGGGCATCCGAGCGGCCCGCTGGATCAGCGCCTCCGCCCGGTCGCCGTCCCCCGCGCCGAGGGCTCGGATCGCCTTGGTGAGCAGGTTCTCCGCCCCGGTGATCTGGGCGGAGAAGCGCGCGTTGAGCATGCGGCCGGACTGGCGGGCCATTTCGCGTAACTCCGTCCGCATGCCATGGCCAGGGTCGAACTCGGCCGGGAACGGGTCAGACATCGACGTGACACTAGCGACCCGACCGTGCCTTCTCCTCGCGGCGGGGAAGCGCCGAGACCCACCGATGCCCGGGGCGGAGCGCGACCATTTCGTGCCCAGGGGGGATGCGCCATCTCGACCCCCCGGTGGAGACACGAGGGTCGAGAGTCGGGGGCGATCCCAACGCCGCGGAGGGCGGGATGCACCACCGATCTCGCCGCCACCAACAGGCCCGTGCTGCTCCGTGACGCCACAACGACTGCCGTCCCGCACCACCTCAAGCGCTCATCACCGCCCGATCCAGGCTGAGCGCCCGCGCTCCTGACACCCCAACCGGTCCCGGTGCCGGATCGGTCAGACAGCGCAACACTCGTCTTGCACCAGGGGTGCCCGCGGGGGTCGCCTCCGGCTGGCACAGCTGAGCCAGTGGGGCTGGCACGCCTCCTGGCCCGCCCGACGCTGGGCGCGTTGGCGTCACCGGTGACCTCCCGCCTCCGGCATGTTGCGGCCGCCGCATGGCTGGCTACCTCGTCCTTCGATGACCGCGCCCATCACTGATGGCGGGGGCGCGCGACCTGGAGACAGCCGGTTCAGCCACCGAGGCGGACGATCTGTATCGCCAACTCGACCAGTCGCCGAGCCCGTCGGACGAGCGGCTCGGCCTTCGTGGCGGACAGGAGGGCAGTGCCGTACTCGACGCCAGCCTTGGCGCCGAGCAGCTCGCGCAGGGCCTTCTCCGCGGCGGGCGCGTCGGCGCGCCCGCCGAGGGCGGTCCCGAGTTCCTTCGCCGCGGCCGTATGGTCCTTGCCCTTGCGGGTGGCACCCGTCAGGGCGGTGACGATCGCATCCTTGGCGCTGATGCCGGCATGGATGGCATCGCCCGCGGCCGCGGTGAAGCGCTCGGCAACGAGGTTGTCCTCGGCAGAGGCGAGGTACTCCTGGGCCTTGCTGAGGAATGCTTTGGCGTGGTTGAGCCGCTCAGCCTGGGCTATCAGGCCTCACCGACCGTCGTGCGCGGCACCGAGCCGATGAGCGCGACCCCGTCCCGGATAATGTCGCTGACCACGGGCTCACCCGAGCGCGCCAGCTGCTGGAACTGGCTGGGCGTGAACACGAGGACGTCACACCCATTGCCCACGCTGGTGGCCACGGCGTCTTGAAGGTCGGCGCGTCCGTCCCACTCCGGACCGGCGATGACGGCCAGGTCGATGTCACTTCCCTCACTCGCCTCTCCTCGGGCCACCGACCCGAACACGATCACTGCCTCGACGTCGGAGCCCACCGACGTCTCGATGGCTGCCCTGAGCATGGCGATCGGATCAGCGAGTGCGCGCAGGTGGGGGACCGCCGCATGCCCGTCGTTGATGGTGTGCACCCCTGCCCGACCGATGGTCTGCGTGTCGACCAGGCCGAGCCGGGTGAGGGCCTTGAGAGCCTGCTGCACCGACCACAGGCTGTACTCGTCGCTGACCATGCCGTGCACCTGTCGACCGGTCAGCGGCGCGCCGGTACGCAGGAGCACGGATAGGACGGCCCCGCGGGCCCCCGGGATGAGTCCGCCGAAAGGCTCCCCAAACAACACCACATCACACTACCAGTCATATGACTGGCAGCACGTTCATAGGCGCCGCGCGGACACTGTCAGCCGGTGGCGGTGACGCCGAACAAGGCAGCCCGGGCCAGGCGGGTGACGAGAGCGGGGTCGACGTCCTCGCGACCGCCGGCCATGGACAACGAAGCCGCCCAGCGCTTCGGCCCCGTGTCGGCCCGTGTCGGCCCGTGTCGGCCCCGCCCTGTGGGACTGATGGCACGTGAAATGGCACATGACCGCTGAGCCGGAGATTGTGACCTCGGCATCGCCGCAGGTCAGAGGCCTGAAATCGGAGCCGCCTGTGGGAATCGAACCCACGACCTACGCATTACGAGTGCGTCGCTCTGGCCGACTGAGCTAAGGCGGCATGCCAGCACTGTCGTCCGGCAGATCATCGAGTGTACCGGCGGGATCCGGCTCGAACGCTCCGGCGGTACCGCGGCTCTCCGGACGATCGCGTACCCGTACAGTCCCGCTCGTGTCGAGACGTCAGGCAGCGGTGGCGGCCGGCTCGGCCGGAGCAGTGACCGCCGCCGTCGAGGTTCTTCGGGCAGGTGGAAACGCCGTCGATGCTGCTGTGGCAGCGGCGTTCGCGGCCACCGTGTGCGAACCCGGGCTGGCCAGTCTCGGTGGCGGCGGGTTCCTCACGGCCCGTACGGCCGACGGCGAGCAGGTCGTGCACGACTTCTTCGTCAACGCCCCCGGCCTCGGGCACCCCGGCCATGTGCCGCCGCCTGCGCTCGACACGGTCACGATCAGGTTCGGGGGTGCTGACCAGGTGTTTCACGCCGGGCTGGGCTCGCTCGCCGTGCCCGGCACCCTCGACGGGCTGCTGTACGCCCACGCCCGACAGGGGCGGATCAGCATCAGCGAGGTCGTCTCCCCCGCACGACGCCTGGCTGCCGAGGGCTGGACGGTGGACGAGACGCAGCACTCGGTGTGCCGTCTGCTCGCTGAGATCTTTCGACTCACGGACGAGTGCTGGTCGCTGTACTCGGTCGACGACCGGCCGCCCGCCATCGGTGACGTGCTGACCAACGGCCACCTGGCTCGCACGCTCGACCAGGTCGCCGACGGGACGGTGCGCACCTTCGCCGACATGGGCGGGGTGAGCGACCTGCTCGAGGCCGTCGAGGCCACTGGCGGCGCCCTGAGTGCCCGCGACCTGGCGCAGTACACGCCGGTCGAGCGCGACCCGTTGCTGGCAAGCCACCGCGGGGCGGTGCTGTCGACCAACCCGGCGCCCGCGTTCGGTGGGCCGATCCTCGCCGAGGCCACTCGGCTTCTCGGTGAGCAAGGCCCGGTCTCGGCCGACGCTGCTGGTGCGACCCGACTGATCGAGGCACTTCGTGGGGCGACCGAGCGAGAGAAGCAGATGCGCCGAACCGTGCCTGTCGCGGTCAGAGGCACGACGCATGTCAGCGTCGTGGACGCCGATGGTGGGCTCGCATCGCTGACGCAGTCCAACGGGTCGAGCAGCGGCATCATGGTGCCCGGCGCCGGCGTCCAGATGAACAACGTCATGGGTGAAGAAGACCTGCACCCAGCCGGGCTGCACACCGCTGTGCCAGGGTCACGGATCGGCTCCATGATGGCGCCGTCCCTGCTCGACCTGCCTGACGGTCGGGTGGTCGCCCTCGGGAGCGGTGGCAGCGAGCGCATTCGCAGCGCGATGCTGTCGGTGCTGGTAGGGCTCGTCGACCGCGGTCAGCACGCCGACGGAGCCGTGGAGTCACCGCGCGTGCACTGGGATGGCTCCGGCGTGCAGGCCGAGCCCCCACTGCGTGCCGACGTCGAGGACGCGCTGGCGCAGCTCGGCACCGTGACCCGGTGGACAGGCAAGCACCTGTACTTCGGCGGCGCACACGTCGTCGTCCGCTACCCCGATGGCCGGGTGGAGGCGCACGGAGACTCGCGGCGCGGCGGGGCCAGCGCGGTCGTCGACCTGTAGGGACGCCCCGAGATCACGAGCGCGGCTTGACCAGGGGGAACAGGATGGTGTCGCGGATGCCCAGCCCCGTCAGGTTCATGATGAGCCGGTCGATGCCGAGCCCGACTCCACCTGCTGGCGGCATGCCGTACTCGAGGGCGCGCAGAAAGTCCTCGTCCACCCTCATCGCCTCCTCGTCACCCCCGGCAGCACGCAGCGACTGCTCGTAGAACCGCTCGGCCTGGTCGATGGGGTCGGTGAGCTCGGAGTACCCGGTGCCCTGCTCCGCACCCCAGCAGACCAGGTCCCACTTCTCGGTCAGGCGCGGGTCGTCACGGTGCACCCGCGTCAGCGGCGCGTTCTGCTTGGGAAAGTCCTGGTAGAACACCGGTGTCGTCGTGGCCTTCTCGACGAGCTCGACGTACAGCTCCTCCAGCAGCATCGGCGCCGTGGCCTGGGCAGGCTCGTCGAGACCGAGCCGCAGCGCGTGGGCGCGCAGCACCTCGATCGGTGTGTCGAGGTCGACCTGCTCGCCCAATGCCTCGCTCAACGCCCCGATCATGGTCTTCACCGGCCAGTCACCGGAAAGGTCGAACTCCTCGACGACCCCGTCGGCGTCGACCCGCCGGGCCACCGGTGACCCGAACACCTCGGTGGCGGCGGCCTGCACCAGCGACTGGGTGAGGTGACGCATCGTCGTGTAGTCGCCGTAGGCCTCGTACGCCTCCAGCATGGTGAACTCCGGGTTGTGGCTCGAGTCGGCACCCTCGTTGCGAAAGTTGCGGTTGATCTCGAACACCTTCTCCACGCCACCCACCATGAGCCGCTTGAGGTAGAGCTCAGGGGCGATGCGTAGGTAGAGCGGGATGTCGTAGGCGTTGATGTGGGTGACGAATGGGCGGGCGTTGGCCCCACCATGCAGCACCTGCAGCATCGGGGTCTCGGCCTCGACGTATCCCCTCTCGTGCATCGCGTCGCGGATGGCACGCACCACCCCCGCCCGCAGCGTCACCATGTCTCGGGCGTCCTGTCGCACGATGAGGTCGACGTAGCGCATGCGAACGCGCGCTTCGGGATCGGTGAGCCCCTTGTGCTTCTCCGGGAGCGGTCGCAGCGCCTTGCCCGTGAGCGCGAACTCGTCGGCCAGCACCGACAGCTCACCGCGGCGGCTGGTGATCACCTCTCCCGTCACGCCGACGTGGTCGCCGAGGTCGATGTCGTGCTTCCACGAGGCCAGCGTCGTCTCGCCGACCTTGTCCAGAGACAGCATCACCTGCAGGTCACCGGTGCCGTCGCGAAGCGTGGCGAAGCAGAGCTTGCCACCGTCGCGCTTGAGCACCACCCGACCGGTGACGCCGACCCGGTCGCCGGTGGCGGAGTCGGGCTCGAGGTGACCGTGGCGGTCGCGGATGGCTGCCACGGTGTCGGTGCGCTCGTAGCCGACCGGGTACGGGTCCACTCCTCGCGACCGCAGGTCGTCCACCTTGGCCCGCCGCACCCGCATCTGCTCGGGCAGCGTGTCGTCCTCGTCCCGCCCGAGCCCGGGCTGATCGGTCGTCACAGTCGGCCAACCGTAGTGCGTCAGCCTGTCGACGCCCGGACGGGGAGCCCGGGGTCGGGTGGGTCAACCAAAGCCCGGTAGGCAGCGAGGCGGGCAACCGTGGCCTCGTCCCAGCCGTCCCGGTTCAGCACCGCCGCCCAGCCCGTGGCGTGCGAGTCGGAGTAGTTGTGCCCGAACCCAGGAGGCACGATGCCGTTGGTCGTGAAGTCGATGAGCATCTGCTCCCAGGTGAACAGCGGCCACCACGCCATGCGTTCGGGGACGGTGTCGTACCGCGACTGCCCGATCCACCCGGGTCGGGTGCGCCACAGCGATCCCTCGAGGTAGGCGACAGGGTCGGTCGCGCTGTGCAGGAACAGGATGCGCCTCGGTCCCCACGTGCTGTCGTCGACGTCGACCCGGGGACCGCTGGCCGCGAAGCGAGCCACGGAGCCGTCGCCGACCACGGGTTCCCACGGAGGTGTGCCGTCCGGGAACGAGGCCCACTCGTCGAGCAGGGTGCTCGTCGCCGGCGTGCCGACCCAGAGAACCCCGTCGAAGCTCTCGACCACCTGCTGCGGTGACTGCCCGACGAAGACGTCCTGCGACCCCAACGCCCCCAGGCTCTCTCCGTTGAGGTAGAGCTCGGGCCGGTCGGGCTCGGGGATCTCGCTCACGGCCTGCGAGAACGCCGCGACGAGCGCGCTGGCCTCGTCGACAGCGCCGGAGGGGTCGAGCAGACCCGTGAACCACGACGGCACGGCCGAGTACTGCGTGGCGGCGAGCGCCACGTCGCCGTTGGCCACGTACTCCAACGTTCGCGCCGACACCGGGTGCACCGACCCCAGGCCGCTGGTCACCACCACGACGACGGCGGACCGCTCGAAACCACCGGCCCGCCGGACCTCTTCGACGAGCAGCTGCGCACGAGCCTCGGGGGTCTCTGCCTGGCGCATCCCTACGTAGGCCCTGATCGGCTCGAGAGCCTGCTCACCGGAGAAGCCCTCGATGTCGGACGCCGACGGGCCGTCGGCGACGAAGTCGCGGCCCTGTCGGCCCAGGGTCTCCCAGGGGACCAGCGACTCCGGGCCGCCGGAACGAAGCTGTGACTGCGGCTGCTGCTGACCCGTGGTGTCGGCGTCCTGGGCCACGTACGCCCGGTACAGCAGGGCCAGCAGGGCAGCCAGCACACCCACGAGCAGCAGGCCCAGCGTCGCCGCACCCAGGGCGGACGAGGCCGGCGGCCACGAGACCCATCGTTGCCACATCTCGCCGAGCACGCGGCTGGTCAGCCGCAGCGCGCGTCCGACCAGCACGAGCAGCACGGTGAGCAGCGGCGCGACCACGACGACGATCGGCCAGGTCGGCAGGCCCCATCCGGCAGCCGAGGCCAGGTCGGTCTGCCACTGCAGAGCGGCGGGAGTGAGAGCCACCGCGGCCCCGCCCGCCAGGACGAGGGCGACGATCGCCACCCGCCGCAGCACGACGTTGTGGTCGAGCAGTCCTCGGTCGCCCGTCAACCGGCGAGCCAGGGCTCCCACGCCGGCACCGAGGGCGTAGCCGGTCAGGGGCAGCAGCGTGCTCATCACCACCTGTACCGCAGTGGTGCGCGGCACCATCGTGGGCGTCAGCGACACCAGGTAGCCGAGCCAGGCCAGCACCAGGCCAGTGGCCGAGACCGGGGGGCTGGTGCGCACGTCCCCATTGTCCCTGCTCGCGCCGGTGGTGGCGCTCACAGCCGAGTCAGCACTCAGCGGCACCGCGTGCCGTCGGCCGGCACCACCCCGTCCAGCAGGTAGGAGTCGACGGCGGAGTCGATGCACGCACTGCCCTTGCGGTAGGCCGTGTGCGGTGTGCCGTCGTAGGTGAGAAGCACGCCGGTCTCGAGCTGGGTCGCCAGCGACTCGGCCCAGGCGTACGGCGTCGCCGGGTCACCAGTCGTACCCACCACCACGATAGGGGGGGCGTCCCCTGCGCCCACCGGAGCCGGCAGTCCGTCGGAGGCCACCGGCCAGTCGGTGCAGGCGAGCAGCCCCCAGGCCAACGACTCACCGAACACCGGCGAGGCAGCCTCGAAGGTGGCGAGCTCGGACTCGACGTCGGCCGGCGTCGCCGTCCCGGGACGGTCCAGGCAGCTCACGGGGGTGTAGGCGTCCCACTGGTTGGTGGCGTAGGTGCCGTCCGGGTTGCGCTGCAGGTAGACGTCGGCGAGCTGCAGCAGCAGCGTCCCGTCGCCGGCCAGCGCCTGCTCCAGCCCCTGCTCCAGCAGCGGGTAGCCCTGGTCGGCAGGCCAGTACAGCGGGCCGATGATGCCGTAGAGGGCCAGCCCCTGCGTCAACGGGCGCGTCGCCGTCGGGATCGGCGCGGTGTCGGTCACCGCCAGCACCCGCTGTACGCCCTCCACGACCTGATCCGACGTGGAGCCCAGGGCACATCCGTCGGCGAGGCAGGCCTCGACGAAACGGGACAGGGCCAGCTCGAAGCCGGCCGCCTGCCCCAGCAGGACGTCCCTGTCGGTGAGTGTCGGGTCGACCGCCCCGTCCAGCAGAAGCCGGCCGGCTCGCTGCGGGAACTGGCGCGCGTACTCCACCCCGATGGAGGTGCCGTAGGACTTGCCCAGGTAGTTCAGACGCTGGTCGCCGAGCACCGCGCGCAGCACGTCGAGGTCGCGTGCGACGTTCGTGGTGCCGACGTGCGGCAGCAGCTCTGCGGACTCGCGTTGGCAGCCGTCACGGAACTGCGCCGACCCGGCGAGAAGCTCCGCCACCTCCTGTGGCGTGTCCGGCGTCGGGTCGGACTCGCCGAACGACTCGTCGAGCTCGGCGTCGCTCACACACTCCAACGGCGTCGACGCCCCGACACCCCGGGGGTCGAAGCCGACGACGTCGTAGACGCGCCGAACGGCCGGGCTGACGATGAGGTCGGCGGCCGCGGCGTAGTCGACACCGCTGCTCCCAGGCCCCCCAGGGTTGACCACCAGGCTCCCGATGCGACGACCCGAGTCGTTCGCGGGCACCCGCAGCACGGCGATCTCGATCGTGGCGCCAGCGGGGTCGTCGTAGTCCAGGGGCACCTCGATCGTCGCGCACTCGGCTGCGTCCCCGCACGGCTGCCACGACGGCTGCTGCTCGTAGTACCGGGCCAGGTCGGGCGCGACACCCGGGTCCGAGGGCGACGGGGACGCGGGCGCCGACGGTGTGGTCGGAGCGGGGCCGGCCCCGGGGTCGGCCCCGCTGCACCCGGTGAGCACGAGCGCGACCGACGCGCCGAGCAGCAGCGCGAGCCTCACGCCTCGTCTGCCGTGTCGTCGACCAGCGGGCCCGGCGGCCGCGTGCGTGCGGCGGGCCCGGACTCGAACTCGGCACGTGACCCGCACACGTCCGCCTTCGGGCAGGCGCACCGGCGCCCGGACTCCGCGTCGCGGACGATGACGGTGCCCGCCGGGACGTTGTAGCCCACGACCCGCCCCTCGACCGTGCCGTCGCGCGACTGCACGGTCTCGCCGAGGCGCGGGGCGGTGCGCTTGAAGTCGGTGTAGAGCGGGTGCTCGTAGGCGAGGCAGCACATGAGCTTGCCGCAGGCCCCGGCGATCTTCAGCGGGTTCAGCGGCAGGTCCTGGTCCTTCGCCAGGCGAGCGCTGACCGGCTCGAAGTCGGTGAGAAAGGTGGAGCAGCACAGGTCGCGCCCGCACGGCCCGATGCCGCCCTGCAGCCGCGCGTCGTCACGGGCACCGACCTGGCGCAGCTCGACCCGGGCGTGCACGGTCGATGCCAGCGTTCGGACGAGCTCACGAAAGTCGACCCGGTGCGGCGCGGTGAAGTAGACGATGACGAGCAGGTCGATGGTCGGACGCGTGTCGACCACGTCGACGGCCACGACCTTCATCGGCAGCCCGCGCTCTCGGATCAGCCGACGCGCGGCGCTGCGCGCCGAGACGCGCGTCGCTCGGTTGCGCTCGTCCCGGTCCCGATGCTGCTGGGTCGCATGCCCCTCACACACCGGCAGGGCCCCGAGGTCGTCGGGCACCTCGGTGGGGGGCCACACCACGGTCGCGACCTCGGGACCGTCCTGTGTGGGCATGAGTACTGCGTCACCGACCCGATACGACTGATCCCCCGGGTCGAGGTAGTACAGCCGTCCGTACCGCGAGAAGGTGACGGCCATGACGGTGCTCACGCTGCCGAGGGTACGTGGGCCGCGGTCAGTCGTGGGTCGAGCGCACCTGTGCGGGGTCGCGCAGGGCCAGCGCCAGTGACTCGAGGGTGAGCAGAGGCGCTGCGTTGGCCGCGAGCGCCTCACGGGCGGCGACCACGGCTGCCATGCGACGGGCCGTCACCGTCGGTGTGCTCGAGCGCGCGAGACGCTGGATGGACGGACGCATCTCGTCGTTGATCAGCTCGGCATCAGCCCCGGACTGCACGCGTAGCACGTCGCGGTAGAACCCGAGCACATCGACCAGCGCCCGGTCGAGAAAGTCTCGAGTGGCTCGCGTGCGGCGACTCTTCTGGCGCTTCTGCAGATCTTTGGCCATACCCGCGCTGCCTCGGGCCTTCGACCGACCGGACCCGATGATCGCGACGAGGTTCTGCGCCTCGCTGGCCTCCAACGCATCGCAGTGAGTGCCGGCGTCGGCCTCTGCTGCCTCCAGCAGTGCCGCGGCTGCTGCGAGGGCGGACGCGGCGTCGGTGAGACGGATCGGCAGCCGCAGAACCTCGTCGCGGTTGTGCCGTGCCTGCTCGTCGGTGGCCAGGGCCCTGGCTCGGCCGATGTGGCCCTGGGCGGCGCGGGCCGCGAACGCGGCCATGGCGGGGTCGACACCTTCACCGACGAGAAAGGACGCGACGGCGTCGACCGGCGGTGTGCGCAGAGCCAGTGTGCGACAGCGCGACCGGATCGTCGGCGAGATGTCCTCGGACGCCGGGGCGCACAGCAGCCACACCGTGCGTGCCGGCGGCTCCTCCAGCGAGAGCAGCAGCGCGTCGGCGGCCTCGTCGGTGAGCCGGTCGGCGTCCTCGATCACCAGAACCTGCCACCGCCCGCCGGCCGGGCGCATCGCCGCCTGCCGCACGAGGTCGCGAACCAGGTCGACCTGCAGCGTCAGCGACTCCGTCGCGACCAGGTGGACGTCCGGGTGCGTGCCGGCCAACGCGGTGCGGCAGCCTTGGCAGACGCCGCACCCGGGAGCGTCGTCGGTCGCCGTGCACTCCAGCGCGGCAGCGAAGGCGCGGGCCACCACCGAGCGCCCCGACCCCGGAGGTCCGGTGATGAGCCAGGCATGGGTCATCGCGCCAGTGGACGCGTCCGCGCCCTGCCAGGCGTTGCCGTCGGAGCCGACGCCACGCACGAGCAGTGCCGCCTCGGCCGCCGACTGCCGCATGCTCGTCACGACCACCTGGCCGACGACGAGGTCCCAGACGCTCAACGGTCGTCCCGTGGGACGAGCAGGCCGGCCACAGCGGCTCTGACATCGGTGTGCACCTCGGCCGGCGCTCGGGAGGCGTCGACGACCAGGTATCGCTGCGGATCGCGGCGGGCCTGGCTCAGGAACGCCTGCCTCACCTGCTCGTGGAACGCGACCGGCTCGAGCTCCAGACGGTCGGCCGGACTCTGCGACCTGCCCAGCGCGTGCTCCGGGGCCAGGTCGAGCAACACGGTGAGGTGCGGGCGCAGGCCGCCGGTCGCCCACCGTGAGAGGTCCTCGATGCGCTGGGCACCGAGCCCCCGGCCGACACCCTGGTAGGCCACCGAGGAGTCGAGGTAGCGGTCGCTCACCACGACCGCGCCCCGCTCGAGAGCCGGGCGCACGACGCTGGCCACGTGCTCGGCCCGCTCGGCCGCGTAGAGCAGGGCCTCGGTGCGGTCCGAGGGCGGGTGCTGCGAGGTGGACAGCAGAAGCCGCCGGATGTCGGAGCCGATCGGTGACCCACCTGGCTCGTGGGTGCGCACGACCTCGTAGCCCTGCTCGGTGAGCCAGTCGGCCAGCAGTCCCACCTGCGTCGACTTGCCCACTCCGTCCCCACCCTCGAACACCACGAAGAGCCCGGGTGCCCGGACGCGTTCGGTGGCGGTCGGATCGGTCACGACCGCTTGGCCGCCAGCAGCTCGGCTGCCCGCTCGATGGTGATGTCGTCCGGGTTCTCCGCCTTCGGGATCGTGGCGTTCGTCGTGCCGTCGCTCACGTAGGGGCCGTACCGGCCTGCCCTCACCTGCACGGTCGCCCCGGTCGCCGGATCGGCCCCGAGCTCGCGCCCCGACGTCGCACGTCGCCCGCGCTGCTTGGGCTCGGCGAGCAGCAGCAGCGCCTCGTGCTCGGTGACCGTCAGCAACGCCTGCTCGTCGGGCAACGAGCGGGTCTCCGTCCCGGCCTTGATGTAGGGGCCGAACCTGCCGTTCTGCGCGGTGATCGGCACGTCGTCCTTCATGCCGACGAGGCGCGGCAGCGACAGCAGCTGCACCGCCTCGTCGAGGGTCACCGTCGCGGGGTCCATCGACCGGAACAGCGAGGCGCGCTTCGGCTTGGCCTTCTTGGGGGCGTCCTCGGGCAGCACCTCGGTCACGTACGGCCCGTACCGGCCCACCTTGACCTCGATGGGCAACCCGGACTCGGGATGGGTACCGAGCTGTCGGTCACCGGTCGCCTTGGTCTCGATCAGAGCGCGGGCCGTCTCGATCGTGAGCTCGTCCGGCGGCAGGTCCGGCGGCACGTCGCCGCGACGCCCGTCCGCGTCCTCCACGTAGGTGCCATAGCGCCCGACCCGCACGTCGACCCCACCCGCCTGTGTACCGCCGTCGAGCGGGAACGTGCTGATGCGGCGTGCGTCGATGTCGGGGAGGGCCGAGACCAGCGGATGCAGGCCCGGGAAGTCGTCCGCGCCCGTCCAGAAGCCTGAGAGCACCTCTGCCCGGGCGACCTGGCCACTGGCGACCGAGTCGAGCTCGTCCTCCATGCGGGCCGTGAAGTCGTAGTCGACCAGCGCGGTGAAGTGCTCCTCCAGCAGCCGGGTGGTGGCGAAGGCCAGCCAGGTGGGCACCAGCGCCGACCCGCGCTTGTAGGCGTAGCCCCGGTCCAGCACCGTACGGATGATCGAGGCGTAGGTGGACGGACGCCCGATCTCCTTCTCCTCGAGCTCGCGCACGAGGGTGGCCTCGGTGTAGCGCGGAGGCGGCTTGGTCTGGTGGCCGTCGGGGGTGAACGCTCGGGCGTCGAGCCGCTGGCCCGGCTGCATCGCCGGCAGTCGGCGGTCGGTGGCCTCGCCCTCGGCCTCCGGCTCGTCGCGTCCCTCGACGTAGGCCTTCATGAAGCCGGGGAAGGTGATGACGCGTCCGGAGGCGGAGAACGTCGCGACCTCAGCCGACCCTGCGGCCGTCAGCCTCGCGTCGATGAGCACCGACGCGGTGCTGCCCTGCGCGTCGCGCATCTGGCTGGCGACGGTGCGCATCCAGACGAGCTCGTAGAGCCGAAACTCGTCTCCGGACAGCCCGGTCTCTGCCGGCGTGCGGAACGTCTCGCCGGCCGGACGAATCGCTTCGTGGGCCTCTTGGGCGTTCTTCACCTTGTTCGCATACACCCGCGGGGACGGCTCCAGGAACTCCTCGCCGTACAGGGCGCGCACCTGGGCACGCGCGGCGTCCAGCGCCGAGGGTGCCAGCGTGGTCGAGTCGGTGCGCATGTAGGTGATGTAGCCGCCCTCGTAGAGACGCTGCGCCACCTGCATCGTGCGCGACGCGGTGTACCCGAGCTTGCGCGAGGCCTCCTGCTGCAGCGTGGTGGTGCGGAACGGCGCCGACGGCTTGCGCCGGTACGGCTTGGACTCCACCGATCGGACCGTGACGTCGGCACCGGCGGCGAGCCCTTCGGCCAGAGCGGTGGCGGAGGCCTCGTCCAGCACGCGGACCTGGCTGCCCTGCTTGAGCGTCCCGACGCTGGTGAAGTCCTTGCCGGCCGCGACCTTCACCCCGTCGACGGCCACCAGGCGCGAGTCGAAGACCTCGACCGGCACCTGGGTGGCCAGGGTCGCGACGATGTCCCAGTAGGACGCCGAGGAGAACGCGATCCGGTCCCGCTCACGCTGCACCAGCAGCCGGGTGGCGACGCTCTGGACCCGCCCCGCCGACAGGCCGCGGGCGACCTTGCGCCACAACACCTCCGAGACGGGGTAGCCGTAGAGCCGGTCCAGGATGCGTCGGGTCTCCTGGGCCTCCACCAGGTCCTCGTTGATGTCGCGCGTCTCGGTGAGCGCCCGCTCGATGGCCTCCCGGGTGATCTCGTGGAACACCATGCGACGTACCGGCACCGTGGGCTTGAGCTCCTCACGCAGGTGCCAGGCGATGGACTCGCCCTCGCGGTCCTCGTCCGTGGCCAGGTACAGCTCGTCGGCGCCCTTCAGCGCCTCCTTCAGCTTCTTGATGCGCGGCTTGGCACTGGCCGAGACTCGGTAGAGCGGCACGAACCCGCCCTCGACGTCGACGCCGATGGGGTCGGAGAAGCGCTCCTTCTTCGACGCGGGCACCTCTTTGGCCCCAGCGGGCAGGTCACGCACGTGCCCGTACGACGACTCCACTGTCCATCCGCGCCCGAGAAAGCCGGCGATGGTCTTGGCCTTCGCCGGCGACTCGACGATGACAAGGCGGTTCTGCGAGTCGGCCACGTGCTCCGTCCGGTTGCTACCCAGTGTGATCGGTCAGGGGTCGGGCCACGGTAGCCCGGCCGACCCCTGACCGTGCACCTGAGTCCACCGGTGCTAGGCGACCGGCATCTCCTCGGGCGAGGCCTCCATCAGGCTGGCGCGCCGCTTGGAGACGACGATGGCTCCGACGACGACGGCCACCGCGGCCAGCGACACCGCGATCGAGATCGGCCGGCTGGCGTCGTCGCCGTAGTTCAGCTGAACCACCGCGGGTGCGATGAGCACCGACACGAGGTTCATGACCTTCAGCAGCGGGTTGATCGCCGGGCCTGCGGTGTCCTTGAAGGGGTCACCGACGGTGTCGCCGGTGACGGTCGCCGCGTGGGGCTCGGAGCCCTTGCCCCCGTACAGGCCATCCTCGACCGTCTTCTTGGCGTTGTCCCAGGCCCCGCCCGAGTTCGCCAGGAACACCGCCATCAGCGAGCCGGCACCGATCGCGCCGGCCAGGAAGCCCGCGAGCGGTCCCACGCCCAGGCCGAAGCCGACCGCGATGGGCGTGAGGATGGCGAGCAGACCGGGGGTGACGAGCTCGCGCAGCGAGTCGCGTGTGCAGATGTCGACGACCCGTCCGTACTCGGGACGCTGGGTGCCGTCCATGATGCCCGGCATCGTCTTGAACTGCCGGCGCACCTCGAACACGACCGCACCGGCGGCCCGCCCGACGGCGTTGACCGCCAGCCCCGAGAACATGAACACGACCGAGGCGCCGATGATGATGCCGACGAGGATGTTCGGGGCGTCCACGTTGCGGGTGAATGCCTCGGCCGACTCCCCGACCTGGGCGAGGGCCGTCAGGATCGAGTCGTTGTACGAGCCGAACAGGGCGGTCGCCGCGAGCACCGCGGTCGCGATCGCGATGCCCTTGGTGATCGCCTTGGTGGTGTTGCCGACCGCGTCGAGCTCGGTGAGGATCTTCGCGCCCTCCTCGTCGACGTCACCGGACATCTCGGCGATGCCTTGGGCGTTGTCGGAGACGGGGCCGAAGGTGTCCATGGCGACGATGACGCCGACCGTGGTCAGCAGGCCGGTGCCCGCGAGTGCCACGAGGAACAGCGACAGGACGACGCTGCCGCCACCGAGCAGGAAGGCGCTGTAGACCGCGCCCGCGATGATGAGCGCGGTGTACACGGCCGACTCGAAGCCGACGGAGATGCCGGACAGGATGACGGTGGCGTGCCCGGTCAGCGAGGTGCGAGCCACGTCCTGCACGGGCTTGTGCTCGGTGCCGGTGAAGTACCCCGTGATCCACAGGATGATCGCGGCGAGCACGATGCCGATGATCACGGCCACCGTGGCCAGCAGGCGCGGGTCGGACGAGATGGCCCGCTCGGCGATGTCGGCGTTGAGCGTGGCGAAGCCGTCGAAGGTGCTCGGCAGGTAGACGAACGCGGCGACGGCCGACAGCACCGCCGAGATGGCCGCGGAGATGTAGAACGACCGGTTGATCGTGACCAGTCCGCTCTCCTGGGGCCGAGGCCGCGTGAGGTAGATGCCGATGATCGCGGTGATCACCCCGACGGCCGGGATGATCAGCGGGAAGACCAGGCCCGGCTCGCCGACGGCGGCCCGGCCGAGGATGAGCGCGGCGACCAGCGTCACCGCGTACGACTCGAAGAGGTCGGCGGCCATGCCCGCGCAGTCGCCGACGTTGTCGCCGACGTTGTCGGCGATGGTCGCGGCGTTGCGGGGGTCGTCCTCGGGGATGCCCTGCTCCACCTTGCCGACCAGGTCGGCTCCCACGTCCGCGGCCTTGGTGAAGATGCCGCCGCCGACACGCATGAACATGGCGAGCAGCGCCGCGCCGAAACCGAAGCCCTCGAGCACCGCCGGGGCGTCACCCTGGTAGATGAGCACGACCGCGGCCGCTCCGAGCAGGCCGAGCCCGACGGTGGCCATACCGACCGTTCCGCCGGTGCGGAAGGCGATCTGCATCGCCGCGTCCCGGCCCTCGTTCTGCGCGGCTGCAGCCACCCGCAGGTTCGCCCGCACCGCCAGCCACATGCCCAGGTAGCCGATCGCGGCCGAGAACAACGCCCCCACGACGAAGAAGACCGACCGTCCGATCTTCACGTCGAGGTCGCCGGGTAGCACGAACAGCACCCCGAAGATGAGCACGACGAACAGGCCCAGGGTGCGGAACTGCCTGCTCAGGTAGGCCCCCGCTCCCTCCTGCACGGCCAGGGCGATCTCCTGCATGCGGGCGGTTCCCTCGCCGGCGGCGAGCACCTCCCGGCGGAACACGAACGCCATCGCCAGTGCGACCAGCGCGATCACCGCCACCAGAACCACGGCTGTGACGTTGCCGCTGCTCAGGGCGATATCGGTCGCGGTGTCGGCTGTCACGACTGGACCGCTCATCCATCCTCCTCGGTCAGACATCTGTTCGTGGGCATGTCGTGCAGCGTCCGTCGAGCAGGACCGGCCTGTGCCGGACATGGTCTGCCCGGACCCGCCCCCGTCGGCTGGCGCCGCAGTGTACGTACTGTCGAACGACCGTCCGGCCACCCGGTAGGGACAAAGTCCCCCACCGGCAGGGGAAAACGAAGCCGGACCAGGGCGCCGCCGTCCCGCTCAGGCCTGGGCGGCCAGGGTGGCCAGGGCGGTGTCCCGGTCCGGGTGCACCTCGAGCACCTCGTCCAGCCCGGTGAGGGCGAGCAGCCGCGCGACCCGGTCGTTTCCGACGGCGAGGTGCAGCCGTCCACCGCCCCGCTGCACAGCCTTGTGCGCACCGACGAGCTCGCCCAGACCGGTGGAGTCCATGAAGGTCACCGCGGTGAGGTCGACGAGGACGGCGCGGCACGCGGGGTCGGCGACCACCTCGCCGACGGCGGCATCCAGGGCGGCACGCACCTGGGGCGCTGTGTGCAGGTCGACCTCTCCGGACACGTCGACGACCCACCCACCCGGCACCTTCTCGGAGCTGACCCCCAGGTCCACGTGTCCCCCTGCCGTGCACGGTCTCACCTGCGTGTGCCGGCATTCAACCATGCGGGGACACTGCCCTCATGGGCACCGCGCACGCGGCCGCTGCGACCTGCGCGGCCACAGACCGCGCCGTCGAGGCGCTGGGTGCTGCGCTGGTCCACCATGCCGCCCTGCCTGGCCGCCGAGAGGTGACCGCGGCATGGCCGGAGTGGGTCGACGAGGGGCTGCGGCACCGTCTGCAGTCGCTCGGGGTGTCGCGGCTGTGGCGACACCAGGCGGTCGCGGCCGACCTGGTGTGGCAGGGCACCGACGTCGCCCTGGCCACCGGCACCGCGTCCGGCAAGTCGCTGGCCTACCTGCTGCCTGCCCTCACCTGGGCACACGCGGCCCGATCCAGCAGCGCCCGCCGTGCCACGACGCTCTACCTCGCGCCGACCAAGGCGCTCGCGGCAGACCAGGCGTCCGCGATCGAGCGGCTGGCCGTCCCCGACGTCCGCGCCGCCGTCGTGGACGGCGACTCGTCGCGCGAGGAGCGGGACTGGGCGCGCCGGTACGCCCACGTGGTGCTGACCAACCCCGACATGCTGCACCGCTCGCTGCTGCCGGCACATCGGCACTGGGCCGAGGTGCTCGCCGGGCTGCGGCTCGTGGTGGTCGACGAGTCGCACCACTACCGCGGGGTGTTCGGGTCGCACGTCGCGTGGGTGCTGCGACGCCTGCTGCGGGTGGCAGCGTCCTACGGCGCCCGCCCGCAGGTGCTGGCTCTCTCGGCCACCATGGCCGATCCGGCAGGGACGGCGCAGCGCCTGTCGGGGCGAGCCGTCACGGCCATCACGGACGACTGCTCTCCCTCCGGGCCTAGAGACGTGCTGCTGGCCGACGCGACCGCCCATGCCGAGCAGTCCGGGCAGCAGGGGCTGAGCGCGGTGCTGCTGGCCGAGCTCTGCGGGACGGGCCATCCCACGATCGCGTTCGTGCGCTCCAGGCGCGCGAGTGAGGCCGTGGCAGAGCAGGCACGGACCGCGCTGGCGGCATCGAGCAGCCCCGCCCGCGTGGCCGCCTACCGAGGCGGCTACCTGCCCGAGGAGCGTCGCTCGATCGAGCGTGACCTGCGCAGCGGCGCCCTGACCGGGGTCGCCGCGACGAGCGCGCTGGAGCTCGGCGTCGACATCGCGGGCATGGACGCCGTGCTCGTCGCCGGGTGGCCGGGTACACGGTCGGCGTTCTGGCAGCAGGCCGGGCGGGCGGGTCGCGACGGGCGCC
>CAYNWB010000044.1:0-18444 GCA_964400785.1 uncultured Actinomycetes bacterium
CCAAACCACCGCCCGCGGTGCAAGGGTGACCCCGCACCACCCCCGCACGGTGCAAAGGTGACCCTGCACCCCCAGCCCCCGGTGCAGGGGTGACCCTGCACCGTCCGGCCTGCGAGTGGAGCGTCGTGGTCGGGCGGGTCAGCCCTTGCTCGCCTCTTCCAGCGACGCCGGACGGCCCTCTCCGAGCAACAGCTTGTACGTCACCCCGGCGATCGCAGCGCCGACGATCGGCGCGACGATGAACAGCCACAGCTGCCCGACGGCCTCTCCACCCGCGAACAGTGCCGGGCCGATCGATCGCGCGGGGTTCACCGAGGTGTTCGTCACCGGGATGCTCACCAGGTGGATGAGCGTCAGCGACAGGCCGATCGCGATCGGCGCGAATCCCTTGGGCGCGCGGGTGTCGGTCACGCCGAGGATCACGTACAGGAAGATCGCCGTGAGCACGATCTCGATCACCAGGGCCGCGACGAGGCCGTAGCCCCCCGGTGACCTCTCGCCGAAGCCATTGGTCGCGAAGCCAGATTCGCTGGCCGAGAAGCCCTCGGCACCCGATGCGACGACGAACAGCACCGCCGCGGCGGCGATCGCGGCGACGACCTGAGTGGCGATGTAGCCGACGGTGTCCTTCCACGCGAAGCGGCCCGCCACAGCGGCGCCGATCGTGACGGCGGGGTTGAAGTGCCCGCCCGACACGTGACCCACCGCATAGGCCATGGTCAACACGGTCAAGCCGAAGGCCAACGAGACCCCGACCAACCCGATGCCGAGGGGGTTGGCTGGGTCGTCGGCCGGAAAGTTGGCCGCCAGGACGGCGGCGCCAGCGCCGCCGAAGACGAGGACGAACGTGCCGAGAAACTCGGCACCCAGGCGTTGCGCCGTGGTGGGATCAGGCTGGCTCATCAGAACCTCTCGTGCGATGGGGGTGGCTGGTGACGGCTGCGGAAGATATCACCGCACCCGCCAGCGCTCCGACACCCCCGCCAACAAAGCGTTGCGCAGGTCAGCGGTCTGCGCCTGAACGGTCAGGAACGATGCCCAGCGGGCGAGCATCTGGGCGTCGTCGGTGCGCAACATGGCGCGTCCGCCTCGCGCTGCCACCAGCGCGGCGGCAGCATCGACACACAGGCGCAGTGCCCGCGCCCGCAGCTGAACACGAAGCTCAAGCTGCTCGTGCGGAGCAGTGTGGTCGATGAGGTCGTAGGCCCCGACGCGGACGGCATCCAGCGCTTCGGTCAGCACCGCCGCCGTCGACCGCGACGCGTCGTGCTCGAGCCCGGCCAGCCGTTCGAGCGTCGCCGCGGTGACGCCCAGCACGGCCGGAGACACGTTCGCGGCCTTCGCCCGGTCGTCCTGCGTCCACTGCTCGATCGGCAGCACGGACAGCACGCCGTCGTCCGGGACGACCAGGTCGTCCAGCACGAGCGGCACCGTGCGAGCGGCCGACATCGCCATCGTGGCCAGAGGCTCGCCGGGCCGCAGCGACGGTGCCGCCTCGGCCGGCACGAGCACGAAGACCACCTCACCGGCGGCACTCGCACCTGCGAGGACGGCGACGTCGTTGATGCCCCAGCCCGTGTACCAGGGGGCGGTGCCGCGCAGCTTCCAGCCGGCGCGAACTCTCTCGATCTCAACGGGACGTTGAGGCCATCGCCGCAGGTGGGAGAAGGCGATGCCGGCGACGGACGTGCCCGACGCCAGCATCGGCAGCACAGCCGATCGCAGCGGCTCCGACGAGTCGCGCACCAGGGCCACCGGCGACTGGTGCTGAGCCACCACGAACCACGTCGACAAGCAGGCACCGGCCAGCCGTTCGTGGGCACGGCGAACATCCGCGGCGTCGGCACCGTCGAGCATGGCCTGACCGAACAGGCCCGTCGGTGCGAGGGCGTCGAGGTGGCTGCGGGGCACGACATCTGCGTCGACGTCCAGCGCCGCGGGTTCGATGACGTCACGGCAGACGCGGTCGACGTCCTCGACCAGGGTGGACGGCACCACGTGAACGCTAGTGGGTGGCGACTCAGCGCCTGCGTCGGTGCGTCAGAGCACGGCTGTGTCGGATCACTCAGCGAGAATGGCGCCATGGCCAGGCGCAGCAGGCGGAGCGTTCCCGACGAACCGATCGTCGAGCGGATCAGCGACGTCGACGTCGGCGAGGAGATGCGCGACTCCTTTCTCGAGTACGCCTACTCGGTCATCTACTCCCGCGCGATCCCGGACGCCCGCGACGGTCTCAAGCCAGTGCAGCGGCGCATCCTGTTCACGATGGCCGACATGGGCCTGCGGCCCGATCGCGGGCACGTCAAGTGCGCGCGTGTCGTCGGCGAGGTGATGGGGCGTCTGCACCCGCACGGCGACAGTGCGATCTACGAGGCCATGGTGCGCATGGCTCAGTCATGGTCGATGCGGGTGCCCTTGGTTGACGGGCATGGGAATTTTGGATCGCAAGACGATGGTCCGGCTGCGTATCGCTACACCGAGGCCCGACTGGCCGAGCCGGCGATGCTGCTCACGACCTCGATCGACGAAGACGTCGTCGACATGGTGCCGAACTACGACGGACGGGAGACCCAGCCCTCCGTCCTGCCGGCGGCCTACCCGAACCTGCTCGTCAACGGCGCCTCCGGTATCGCTGTCGGCATGGCCACGAACATGCCGCCGCACAACCTGGGCGAGGTGGTGGCCGCCGCTCGACACCTGATCGACCATCCGGACGCGAGTCTCGACCGGCTCATGCGCTTCGTCCCGGGCCCCGACCTGCCCACCGGCGGAAAGATCGTCGGGTTGGACGGCATCCGCGAGGCCTACGCCACCGGACGGGGCACCTTCCGCACCCGCGCGTCCGTGCGCGTGGAGAACGTCACGGCCCGCAAGAAGGGCCTGGTCGTCACCGAGCTGCCCTACACGGTCGGCCCGGAACAGGTGCGGGAGAAGATCGCCCAGCTCGTGCGCTCGAAGAAGCTGCAGGGGATCGTCGACGTCGAGGACTACACCGACCGCACCAGCGGCCTGCGGCTGGTCATCGAGATCAAGAGCGGGTTCGTGCCCGAGGCTGTGCTCGACCACCTGTACCGGCTGACCCCGCTCGAGACCACGTTCGGCATCAACAACGTCGCTCTCGTGGACGGGCAGCCGCGCACGCTCGGGCTCAAGCAGCTGCTCGAGGTCTACCTGCAGCACCGGTTCGAGGTCGTGCGGCGCCGTTCGGAGTACCGCCGTCGCAAGCACGCCGACCGGCTGCACCTCGTCGACGGCCTGCTCGTCGCACTGCTCGACATCGACGAGGTGATCGCGGTGATCCGGTCCAGCGACGACGCTGCGGCTGCCAAGCAGCGGCTCATGACCATCTTCGACCTGTCCGACGTGCAAGCCCAGTACATCCTCGACACACCGCTGCGCCGCCTGACCAAGTACGACCGGCTGCAGCTCGAGGCCGAGGCCGACGACCTGCGGGCTGCGATTGCCCGCCTCACCGAGATCCTCGAGAACGAGGCCGAGCTGCGACGCGTGGTCTCCGACGAGCTCGCCGACGTCGCGCAGACGCACGGCACGCCGCGACGCACGATCCTGCTGGAGTCGGCGAGCAGCCCGGAGACGGTCTCCGTGCGCCCGGCCGCTCCCCTCGAGGTGAGCGACGACCCATGCTGGGTTCTGCTGTCGTCGACCAGTCTGCTCGCCCGCACGATGAACGACGAGCCACTGACCGGTGACGGCACCCGCGCCAACCACGACGTCATCACCTCGGCCGTGCGAGCGACTGCGCGCGGCGAGATCGGCGCGGTCACGTCGGCGGGCCGACTGATCCGAGTCGGGGTCCTCGACCTGCCGGCTCTGCCGACGACCGCCAATGGTCCGAACCTCTCGGGTGCCGCCCCCGTGTCGGAGTACGTCGCCCTCGATCCGGGCGAGCGCGTCCTGGGCCTCACCACCCTCGATCCGGACTCGCCTGGCCTGGCGCTGGGCACGCGCACCGGGATCGTCAAGCGAGTCGTCCCCGACCACCTGGCGAGCAAGGACGCCTGGGACGTCATCCGCCTCGACGGCGGCGACGAGGTGGTCGGCGCCGTCGAGCTGGCGACCGGCGACGAAGAGCTGGTGTTCGTCACCAGCGACGCCCAGCTGCTGCACTTCCCCGCCGGCGGGGTGCGGCCCCAGGGTCGCTCCGGCGGCGGCATCGCCGGTGTACGGCTCTCCCCCGATGCCCACGTCGTGTTCTTCGGCCTCTATGACCCCGCCGAGCCCGGCGTCGTCGTCACCGTCGCAGGCTCGTCCTCCGCCCTGCCCGGCACCGAGGCGGGCAGCGTGAAGGTGACCGACCTGTCTGTCTACCCGGGCAAGGGACGGGGCACCGGCGGGGTGCGCTGCCACCGGTTCCTGCGCGGCGAGGACGTGGTGCAGCGGGCGTGGGTCGGTGTCGCGCCGGTGCGAGCCGCGGCGGCCACCGGGGTTCCGGTACCACTACCCGAGCCCAACGACAGGCGCGACGGATCGGGGACACCGGCAGCGGGCATCATCGACGGCCTGGGCGGCTCGCCTACCTAGCGCAGGGCACGCCTACACGTCCAGACGGGCGCGGTCGAGCTCGGCCGCGCCCGCGACGATGAAGTCGCGCCGTGGCGCGACGTCCGAGCCCATGAGCAGCTCGAACACCTCTTCGGCGGCAGCCGCGTCCGAGGTGGTGATGCGCCGCAGCAGACGGTGGCGCGGGTCCATCGTGGTCTCGGCGAGCTGGTCGGCGTCCATCTCCCCGAGGCCCTTGTAGCGCTGCACGGGCTCCTTCCAGCGCTTGCCCTTCTTCTCCAGCTCACGCAGCACGCGGCCGAGCTCGGCGTCGGAGTAGGTGTAGCGGTACTTGTCCTGCCCCTTGCCCGGGCTGGTGAGCTCTACGCGGTGCAACGGCGGGACGGCCGCGAACAGCCGTCCGGCGTCGACCAGGGGCCGCAGGTAGCGGAAGAACAGGGTGATCAGCAGGGTGCGGATGTGCGAGCCGTCCACGTCCGCGTCGGTCATGATCACGATCTTGGAGTAGCGGGCCAGGTCGAGGTCGAAGGTGCGCCCCGACCCGGCGCCGACCACCTGGATGATGGCCGCGCACTCGGCGTTGGAGAGCATGTCGGCCACCGACGCCTTCTGGACGTTGAGGATCTTGCCGCGGATCGGCAGCAGCGCTTGGAACTCCGAGTCGCGGGCCAGCTTCGCGGTGCCGAGCGCGGAGTCGCCCTCGACGATGAACAGCTCGGTGCGGTCGACCTCGTCAGACCGGCAGTCGACGAGCTTGGCCGGCAGCGCCGAGGTCTCCAGCGCGTTCTTGCGGCGCACCGTCTCCTTGTGCAGCCGGGCTGCCACCCGCGTCTTCGCGGCGCTGACCACCTTCTCCAGCGCTGCCTGCGCGGGCTGCTTGTCGGCCCGCTTCGAGCTTGTCAACCAGGCCCGCAGCTCGGTGTCGACGACGCGCGCCACGATGCCGCGCACCGCCGACGTGCCCAGCACCTCTTTGGTCTGGCCCTCGAACTGCGGCTCGGCCAGGCGTACTGACACCACGGCCGACAGCCCTTCGAGCACGTCCTCCTTCTCGATCTTGGCGTCACCGGCCTTCAGACGGCGTGCGTTGACCTTCACCTGGTCGCGCAGGCACTTCAGCAGCCCCTGCTCGAACCCGGCCAGGTGAGTGCCGCCCTTCGGAGTGGCGATGATGTTGACGAACGACCGGATCTCGGTCTCGTAGCCGATGCCCCACCGCAGGGCCACGTCGACAGCGCACTCGCGCTCGACCTCGGTCGGCACCATGTGACCCTTGGCGTCGAGCACCGGCACGGTCTCGGTGAAGGTGCCCGCGCCCGCGAGGCGCAGAACCGGCGTGATCGAGGGGTCGTCGGCGAGAAACTCCACGTACTCGGCGATGCCGCCGTCGTGGCAGAACACCTGCTCGACCGGTGGGTCGACTCTTTCGTCGCGGATGTGCACCGCAAGCCCGGGCACGAGGTAGGACGTCTGGCGCGCCCGCGTGGCAAGCTCGTCGAACGACACCGTCGCCTCGCGCAGGAACACCTGCCGGTCGGCCCAGAACCGCACCCGCGTGCCAGTCACTCCACGCTTGACCTTGCCGACGGCCACGAGCTCGGAATGGTCGATGAAGGGGGTGAACTCCGCGTCCGGGCTCGGGGCGCCGCGGTCGGCGAATCGCCCCGGCTCACCCCTGCGAAACGCCATGGCATAGGTCTTGCCACCGCGATCGACCTGCACGTCGAGGCGAGCCGACAGGGCGTTCACCACGCTGGCACCCACTCCGTGCAACCCGCCGGACGCGGCGTACGAGCCGCCGCCGAACTTGCCGCCTGCGTGCAGCCGGGTGAACACCAGCTCGACCCCGGAGAGCCCGGTGCGGGGCTCGACGTCGACCGGCACGCCCCGCCCGTCGTCACGCACCTCGACCGAGCCATCGGCGTGCAGCGTGACGTCGATACGCGTGCAGTAGCCACCCAGGGCCTCGTCCACCGCGTTGTCGATGATCTCCCAGACGCAGTGCATGAGACCACGGGCGTCGGTGGAGCCGATGTACATGCCCGGACGCTTGCGTACCGCCTCGAGCCCCTCGAGAACCGACAGGTGCCGCGCGGTGTAGCTCTGCTCGGCCGAGGCGTTGGTCACGCGCCACAGGCTACGTCGGGGGGCCGACACGTCCGGGTCAGCGCCACCTGGCCGGCACCCGGCGTGTCGAACGGACTTCGCCACGAGCGAACCCGATCGGTTCGACTGACGAGGAACAGGCGGACCATGGTCTTATGTTGTGCGTAGTGAACGAGCAACTACGACCGAGCCAAGCAGACGAGGACAGGGAGGCCCACCATGACCACCGCCGTTGCCTCGCAGATCACCGCTCTCGACCGGTGTGACCGCTGCGGATCCCAGGCCTACGTCCTCGTACGCCTCGAGACCGGTGGGGAGCTGTACTTCTGCGCCCACCACGCCCGCAAGCACGACGAGGTGCTGCGGCCCATGGCCGTCGAGTGGATCGACGAGACCGACCGACTCACCGAGGACGCCTCGACCCGCTGACCAGCGCCCCGCACGGGTGCCCGCGTGAGCGCGCTGACCGTCCTGACCGGGCTCGGCATCGTTGCCGGCCTGATCGGGACGGTCATTGTCGTGGTACCCGGAATCCTCATCGTCTGGGCATCCGTGCTGGTCTGGGCCCTCGTCGGCGACAACCCCTACCGCTGGTGGGCACTGGGGGCAGCCACGCTGCTGGTCGTCGCCAGCACGGTGCTGAAGTACCTGGTGCCGGGCCGTCGTCTGGCTCAGGCCGGCGTTCCCGGCTGGACCCTCGCGGTCGCCGGGCTGGGGGGCGTCGTCGGCTTCTTCGTGATCCCGGTGGTCGGGTTCTTCGTCGGGTTCGTCCTCGGCCTGCTGGGTGCTGAGCTGCTACGGCTGCGCGACATCGCGGCGGCGTGGCCGGCGACCACGAGCGCGCTCGCCGCTGTCGGCATCTCGGTCGCGGTGGAGCTCTTCGCGGGGCTGCTGATCGCAGCGGCCTGGGCTGCGGCTGTCATCGCCGCCTGACGCAGCGTGACTCAGCTCGCTCCGCTCACGAGAGCACGTCCTTGGTCGTGAAGCGGGCCCAGGCCAGCGACAGGAAGACGAGCACCCATCCGCCCTGCAGCACCGCGTTGCCGACGAACGAGTCCCACACGATGGGGGTGCGCAGCAGGTCGGCGAAGTCGAGCCACCTGTCGGTGAGCAGGTAGGGGTGCAGCCAGTCGAGCTGGGAGAGCCCACCGAGAATCTGGGACGCGACGGCGACGACGACGGTGGTGGCCATGGCCCCCACCGGCACGTCGGTGAGCGTCGAGACGAAGATGCCGACGGCAGCCAGTCCGGTCATCGACAGCGACGAGTACAGCGTGAGCAGGGCGATGCGGACGGTGAGGTCGGCGGCGCTCAGCGACCCACCCGACAGGCTCGCTGCGTCGCCCGCACCGAACAGCAGGTTGCCCAGCACCAGCCCGACGGTCGCCATCGCCACCGGTGCGACCAGGCAGAAGAGCATCACGACGGCGGTCTTGACCGCCAGCAGCCGCGTCCGACCTGCGGGCGCGACCAGCAGGTAGCGCAGCGTGCCCTGGGAGGCCTCCCCCGCGATGGAGTCTCCGGCCACGACGGCGATCGTCAGCGGCAGGAACAGGGGCAGCGCGACCACGACCGACGTCGCGGCGATGAACGCCCCCGACTGGGCGACCTCGTCCAAGAAGGGCGGACCATCACCGGGAGCCGGCGGGCCGGAGGTCAGCTGTAGGGCCACCGCGATGAGCACAGGGATCGCGACCAGCGCGGCCAGCAGGGCGATCGTGCGGCGGCGGCGAAAGACGAGCCGTACCTCCGAGCGCAGCAGGCGTCCCCGGCTCACCCGCGCGACGGGCACAGTCGTGGGGTCGGCCGGCGCCAGATCAGCCTGCGACATCGAAGCCCTCCCCGGTGAGAGCGACGAATCGGTCCTCCAGGCTCTGCGACTGCAGCGAGAAGCCCCGCACCCGCACGTCGGCGTGCACCAGGGACGCCACGACGCGCTCCGGGGCGTGCTCGCCGAGCCGCGCCGTCACGTGCGGTCCGGTCGAGCTCACCTCAGCCATGCCGAGCGCGGTCAGCGTCGAGATCGCGGACGGCACGTCCGGGGTGTCGACCTGCACCGTCATCGCCGAGTCGGCGCGAAACTCGTCCAGCGTCCCCTGGGCTACGAGACGTCCGCGACTCATCACGCCGACGTGCGAGCAGATCTGGTCGACCTCGGCGAGCAGGTGGGACGACACGAGCACGGTGGTGCCGTCGTCGGCCAGCGATCGCACCAGGGCACGCACCTCACGTGTGCCCTGGGGGTCGAGCCCGTTCGTGGGCTCGTCGAGCACCAGCAGCGCGCGCGGGCGCAGCAGGGCGCTGGCGATACCGAGCCGTTGCTTCATGCCCAACGAGTAGGCCTTGGCCTTCTTGCCGGCCGCCGCGGTGAGGCCGACCCGGTGCAGCGCATCGGCGACGCGCTCGGCACGGGTGGCCGGGTCGGTGGTGGGGTCGGCCGCATCCAACCTGGCCAGGTTGGCAGTGCCGGACAGGTATGGGTAGAAGGCGGGTCCCTCGACGAGGGCGCCGACCCTCGGCAGGGCGTCGGCCAGCCGGCGCGGCACGTCGTGCCCGAGCACGCTGGCCGAACCATGGTCGGCCGACGCCAGCCCGAGAAGCATGCGAATCGTCGTGGTCTTGCCCGAGCCGTTGGGTCCCAAGAACCCGTACACCGCACCGGTGGGAACGGCCAGGTCGATCGCGTCGACGACCGTCTGCCGGCCGAACCTCTTCGTCAGTCCCGAGGTCTCGACGGCGAGGTCGGTCACGCGGCGTCGGCCGCGGCCTCGAGCACCTGCGGCGTCACGGCACCGACCAGCACCCGACCGTCGTCGGCGAGCATCACCGACAGCAGCGAGGTGCGCAGCACGTCACCACCCGCGACCGGAGTCAGCAGGTCGGCCGGAAGCATCGCGCGCGGGTCTGACCCGTCCTCCGCCGGCTGGGGGGCAGGCATGACGAGCACGCTCGTCCACCCCTCACCGACGACCGCGGGCTCGACACCCTCCGGGCGCTCGGCGGCGTCGTAGTCGGGCTTCTCGCCATCGAAGGTCTCGACGGTGGCCCCGGGCGGGGTGGTGAGGTCGAAGACGTCCGCGGACGGAGCGGTGGGGTCGAACGAGGTGAAGCCGATGTCGATCGCCGGCTCGCTCGCCCCCGTCGCGGTGACCTGGACGCGCAGCACAGCCCCGGTCTGCGCGTCGACGGCGAGGGACGCCGAACCGATCAGGGTTCCGTCCTGCTCAGGCGTCAGCACCACCTGGTAGGCGGCTCGACCGGCCACCATCATCGGCTCTCCTGCGGTCACGGTCGTGGTCGGCTCCACAGCGTCGAGCAGCCACTGCGCCGCCTCGGCCGGATCGGGAACCTCGCCGTTCCAGGGCGCGTCGGCCTTCGCGTCGGCGTCGTGCTCCGGGACCTGACCCGTCGTGAGCGTCGAGGTGTCGGACTCGTACAGCCACAGCTGGTCACCGTTGCGGATCAGCGTGGTCTCGCCCATGGTCGAGGCCACCGAGGCGCGCGCCAGCTCGTCGCCGTCGCGCCAGATGCGAACCGTGCGCTGCTCGTCGCCGAGACCGCCGCTGGGCATGCCGCCGCCTGGCCCGGCGCTGGGGTCGAGCCCACCGAGCAGCGCAGTCGGGATGCCCAGGTCGGTGACCGCCAGCACGGTGCCCGAGAACGACTCGACGTCGGACTCGGCCGCCATGACGAGCACCTCTTGCGGGGTCTTCGCCGGCAGGTCGGCCGACGCCCCCGGTGCCACCACGGCAGCCGCCACCAGAGCAAGGACGCCACCGGGAACCAGCCACCGCACCGAACGCTTCATGACACCGACTGTACGTTCTCGCCGCTGGTTCCGCAGGTCGCGGGAGCGCCCGCACAGCCGCGGGCGTGCTGCTAGAAAAGGAACCATGACAGACACGCCGCTGGTCTCGTCCCGCCCCGAGTGGGCCGCCCTGCGCCGGCACGCCGATTCCATCGCTGCCACGCACCTGCGCGACATGTTCGCGGCCGACCCGACCCGCGGTGAGCGACTGACGGTCGAGGCTGCCGGGCTGGTGCTCGACTACTCCAAGAACCGCGTGGACGACACCACCCTGGCGCTGCTGCAGAACCTGGCTGCCGCGGTGGACGTCGCGGGCTACCGCGACCGTATGTTCGCCGGAGAGGCGATCAACGCCACCGAAGGACGCGCGGTGCTGCACACCGCCCTGCGGGCACCCCGCGACGCCGTCGTCGAGGTGGACGGTCTGAACGTCGTGCCCGAGGTGCACGCCGTGCTCGACGCCATGGGGGCCTTCGCCGACCAGGTGCGCGGCCGGCAGTGGCTCGGAGCCACCGGCAAGCCCCTCACCTCGGTGGTCAACATCGGCATCGGCGGGTCCGACCTCGGTCCGGCCATGGCCGTCCTCGCACTCACCCCCTACTGCGACCCGGGCATCTCGGTGCACTTCGTCTCCAACGTCGACGGCGACGACATGGCCGAGACCCTCAAGGGGCTGGATGCCGAGACGACGCTGTTCATCGTGGCGAGCAAGACGTTCACCACGCTCGAGACCATGACCAACGCCGCCAGCGCGCGTCGCTGGCTTGTGGACGCGCTCGGCGAGCAGGCAGTGGCGCGCCACTTCGTCGCCGTGTCGACCGCGGCCGACGAGGTCGCCGCCTTCGGCATCGACACGGCCAACATGTTCGGCTTCTGGGACTGGGTCGGCGGGCGCTACTCCATGGACTCCGCGATCGGCCTGTCGCTCATGATGGCCATCGGGCCGGACGGCTTCCGCAGCCTGCTCGACGGGTTCGCCGCCATGGACGACCACTTCCGCACCGCCCCACCCGAGGCGAACGCACCCGTTCTGCTGGGCCTTCTCGGCGTCTGGTACCGCAACTTTCTCGGCGCGTGCAGCCACGCCGTGCTGCCCTACAGCCAGTACCTCGACAAGTTCGCCGACTACCTGCAGCAGCTCGACATGGAGTCCAACGGCAAGTCGGTGACGCTGGCCGGGCAGCGCGTCGACTACGACACCGGGCCGATCGTCTGGGGCACGCCGGGCACGAACGGGCAGCACGCCTACTACCAGCTCATCCACCAGGGCACGACGCTGATCCCAGCCGACTTCATCGGCTTCGCCCACCCGGGCAACGACCTCGGCGAGCACCACGACCTGCTCATGGCGAACTACTTCGCCCAGACCGAGGCGCTGGCGTTCGGCAAGACCCGCGAGCAGGTCGAGGCTGAGGGCGTGGCTCCCGAGCTGGTCGAGCACAAGGTGTTCGAGGGCAACCGGCCGACCACGTCGATCTTCGCCGACCGTCTCGACCCCTTCACCCTGGGGGCCCTCGTCGCGCTGTACGAGCACAAGGTGTTCGTGCAGGGAGTGATCTGGGGCGTGAACTCCTTCGACCAGTGGGGCGTCGAGCTGGGCAAGGTGCTGGCCAAGGCCATCGCACCCGAGCTGGTGAGTCCCGACGCACCCGACCTGAGCGGCCACGACTCGTCCACGGCGACCCTCATCCGCCGGTACCGCGCGGCTCGCGGCCGGGCCTAGCGGCACCACCCACCGACGCCGACCCGAGGCCTGATGCCCAACACCTGGGACTCCGTGGGCACACCCGCAGGGCGCCGCACCGCGTCACGTGTGCTGGTCGTCGTGGGCAGCGTCCTGCTGTTCGTCGCGGTGCTGTGCGTCGTGGGCTACCGGCTCTTTCTCGACACCGAGACGTTCGCCGCCGGCGTGGACGACATCCGCAAGACCGAGGCTGTCAGCGACGCTCTCGGTCGTGAGCTCACGACACAGATCGTCGCTGGCAAGCCCGACCTGATCGCGGTACGACCTCTGATCGAGCAGGTCACAGCAGAGATCGCCAGCAGCGACCTGCTGACCCCCCTGGTCACGCGAGCCGCCGCCCAGGTACAGCTGGCTGCGACCACCGAGAGCTCCGGCACCATCGCGCTGCGGCTGGCAGATGCCGGGGCGGTCGCGGCGTCCGCGTTGCGCGCCTTCGTCCCGGACGTCGGCGGCCAGATTCCGGCCGACCTGTCCGTCACCCTCGCCGAGGTCGGTGCCCAGCAGGTCTTCGCCTCGACCATCCGGGCAGCGCGGTACCTGTCGCTGGCTGCTTGGCTGCTGCCGGTGCTGGCCCTGGGCACGCTGGCGATGGCGGTCTGGATCTCGCCCAACCAGCGCAAGGGCCTCGTGCGGGTCGGTGTCGGCCTGCTCGTCGTCGGGGCAGTGCTGGGCACGCTCACGCTCGTGTCGGGCATCGTCGTCGGCACCCTGGACTCCACCACCCTCACCGGAGCCCTCGCCGACGGTGCGTGGCAGGTGTGGAGCAGGTCGTTCTGGCTCGCCACGGCCGTCGTGCTCGTCTCGGGGGCGGTCATCGCGGCCGCTGCCTCGGCGATGCTGCCCGACGTCGACGTGGCGGCCGTGGGCCGGGCGGCGTGGCAGCGTCTTCGCGCTCGTCCGACCACCACCGAGGGGCTCGCGCTGCGCGGCGTGGTGATCGCCGCGGTCGGGGTGGGGCTGGTGCTCGAGCCCGTCCGACTGCTCACGTGGGGCACCGTGCTGGTGGGCCTCGCCGTGCTCGTCTATGGGGTCTCCGAGCTCACCGACGCGGCCGTCGGGGCACGGCGCGGGGAACCGGCGCCGTCCCCCGCCCCCACGTCGGAGGCCGAGCAGCACGACACGCTGACGACCGGCTGGTCGCTCGGGCTGATCATCGCCGGGGTCGTCGTCGTGCTCGGCGCGGGAGTGGTGTGGGTGGTGCAGGGGGTGCGCACCGAGCCCGCGGAGGCCCTGGCGGTGAGCACGGGCGCCGGCGAGGTGTGCAACGGCCACGCCGAGCTGTGCGAGCGCGGCTACGACGAGGTGTCGTACGCGACCACCCACAACGCGATGTCGGCCGCCGACGAGCCGGGCTGGTTCCTGGCCGAGCAGCCGCACGGGGTGACCGCTCAGCTCGACGGTGGGGCACGTGCCGTGATGATCGACGTGTGGGAGGCCCGCCCCGCCGGCGAGTACGTCTCGTCCCTGACAGTGAACCTGACCGAGGGTCGCGCCGACCTCGAGGAGTCGTTCGAACCCGAGGTGATCGACGCTGCCCTGCGCGTCGTCGAGACGGTGATCGGTCCGCCGACGGGCCCTGCCGCCCTTTTCATGTGCCATGGCCTGTGCGAGATCGGCGCCACCGAGCTGGCCCCGACCCTGGACGCGCTGCGCGTGTGGCTCGATACCCACCCGGACGAGGTGGTGACCGTGATCGTGGAGAACCACGTACCGGCGTCCGACATCGGCGAGGCCTTTCTGGCCGCGGGGCTCGAGCCCTACCTGCACACTCCCACCGAGGGCGCCTGGCCCACGCTCGCCGAGATGATCACCAGCGGCCGGCGCCTTGTCGTGCTCACCGAGGAGGGCTCCGGCGCGCCGACCTACCCGTGGCTGCGCAACGCGTTCGCCCTGGTGCAGGACACCCCGTACACGTTCCCGGATGTCGACGACTTCAGCTGCGAACCGAACCGCGGGCCCCCCGACGCCCCCCTGCTGCTGGTCAACCACTGGCTGTCGGGGTTCACGAGCCTGGTGAGCGCAGCCGAGCAGGTCAACGTCGCCGAGGTGCTGGGTGAGCGCGTGCAGCAGTGCGAGCGCGAGCGGGGCCTGCTACCGAACTTCGTCGGCGTCAACTTCTACACGATCGGGGACGTGCTGGCGGTGGTCGACGATCTGAACGGGGTGGGCGCGGCCGGGTCGTGATCGATGTGCGGGACGAGGACAGATATGTCCCCGAGACACACATCGATCATCGTCCGCCGCGGATGTCGCGCACCGTCTGCTGGGCTGCCACGTCGAGGGTCGCCGTCACCGGGCCGCCGAGCACTGCTCGCACCACCGCCTCGGACGGCAGCTCGGTCACGTCGACCGGTGCGTCGGCGTCGCCCGCGGCCGCCTGGCGCAGCAGCGACCGGCACACGTAGGCGTCGTCGAGGATCCCGAGAACCCCCTCGTCGTCGGTGACGAGGTCGTCGCGGTTGCCGAGGTAGCCGTGAGCGGCGTCGAGCACCTCGACCCAGTCGACCCGACCGGAGTCGACGGCCATGCCGATCATGTCGAGCAGCGTGGCAGTGTCGTCCAGGTAGTTCACGATCTCTGCGCGGATGGCGGCCGAGTCGGGCACCGACTGCGGGCTGAGGTCCTCCAACCGAGCCATCAGCGACGCCCAGGAGCCCTCACCGGACTCGATGGAACCGATCAGCTGACGCAGTGGGTTGTCGCGCATGCGCCTTGTCTACCCGATACCCGCGCCGGGCCGGTCACCGCCTCGACGTCAGGCCTTGTCGGCCAGCCACTGGTCGTTGAAGGTCTTCTCCTGGCCGAGCTGCTCGCCGGTCTGATCGTTCATGATGCCCTCGAGCTTGCCTCCCACCATGGGCAGGCCCACCTTGGTGTCGAAGTCGAAGCTCCACGTTGCGCTGTCGCCCGAGGCGCCGACCTCCATCGTCCCCGTGGTGCCACCAGGCACGTTCTTGACGTGGATCTCGATCGTGGCCGAGGCGGAGTCACCGGCCCGTGTCCACCTCTCCGTCGTGGTGACGGTGTTCGTGTCGCCGATGATCTTCTTCGCCACCGATGGCAGATCGGCCGGCACGTTGCGGACGGACGTATAGGTGAACGAGTCGTCCGAGGCCTCGAACTGGTTCCACTGCACCTCGGTGGCGCCCAGAGCGGAGTACTTGGCGTCCCAGTAGCTCTGGTCGGTCATCATCGCCCACACGGCGTCGACGCTGGCGTCGTAGGTGTAGGTGCGGGTGAACTTCTTGGACATGGGTCCCTCCCCGGGTGGTTGTCGGGTGACTATGGCACGCGTCCCAGAACCTCGTGCCGCATCTGCGCGAACTCCTCACCGAAGTGCTCGCCGAGTCGGTCACCGTCCGGGACGAGCCCCACGTCGGTGCCGAACCCCACGGCGACGGTGCCGTTGTAGCTGAACATGCAGATCGTCATCGGCTGGTCACCCGAGCACGGCGCCCACCCGAGCACGCCGGCCACCTCGACGCCTGCCAAGGTCATCGGTTGCCGCGGCCCGGGCACGTTGGTGAGGACGCCGACGGCCTTGTTCGCGAAGTAGTTCGTCAGCGCCGTCGCCACCGGAGTGGGAGCCTGCGCGATCGCCCGCTGTATCGAGTAGGTCAGCAGGGCCTCGTCGCTGCGCTTGATGCGCTCCATGGCCTCGTGCACCGCGGCGAGCCGGCTGCGCACGTCGTCGATGCCCAGGGGCAGCCGCAGCGCCACGATGGCGAAGTGGTTGCCCAGCTCGCCGGACGAGTCGTCCTCCCATGGCTTGACGCTGACGGGCACCATCCACATGACCTCGTCGAGGTCGGGGTCGCCGTGCTCGCGCAGGTAGCGGGTCAAGGTGCCGGACACCGCCGCCATCAGCACGTCGTTGACGGTGGTGGCGGTGGCCCGGCCGATCTGCTTGACCTCGTCCAGCGGTATCGGGGTGGCGAACGACGCTCCCTTCGCCACGCCGGGCGTGCCACTCCAGACCGTTCGCACGCTCGGTGGCGACAGCGCGAGCTTGCCCACCGATGCCACGTCGTTCACCATGCGGTTGTCCGACGACGAGACCAGTGCAGCGACGTCGGTGACGCGCTCCGGGCTGCGCACCAGTGCGGCAGCCAGGCTCGTGACCGCTGCCGTCCTGTCGGTGACCCGCTCGAGGGCGACGTCGATCTCTCCGGCCGCCGCTGCCTGCACCGTGTCGACGGCCCCGGCGAAGGCGTTGGCCGCCGTCTCGCCGGTGGCCAGGGCGATGTCGACGGCTCCACGCGCGACGTTGCTCAGCGCCGACCCTGCGACAGCCAGTGGTGTGGTCGACCGCCGCAAGGCCCGCCCCACCGCGGCCGGCTTCGGCGTGTCGACGAGGTCGCACATGCCCAGAGCCACCTGCACGAGCCGCACCCCGTCGGCGATGGCGTGGTGGAATCGAGCCATCACTGCCGCCCCGCGGTCTCCGTCGGGCAGCACGAGACCGTCGATCAGGTACATCGACCACAGCGCGCGGGACTTGTCGAGGGGGACGCTGCGCTGGGCTGCGACGAAGGCCTGCAGCTCTGCCAGGGTTCCAGGCTCGTCGAGCGTCACGCGGTGGACGTGGTCGGCGACGTCGAACTCGGGGTAGTCCTGCCAGTACCAGTGCGACCCGTCCTGCTCGGGTCGACGGTGGAAGACCGGGTAGCGCTGCACCAGCCTCTCGTCGATGACAGCGTCGACCTTGGCCCAGTCCGGTACCTCGCGAAACCACATCACGCAGTCGATGACCATGAGGCTGTTGGGCCTGTCCATGGTGAGCCACAACGCGTCCTGGACGCCCAGCCTGCTTCGCGCCACGGACCCTCCTTCTGTCACGGGCGGTATGGGTCGCGCCCTGAGTCATCCAATCGTCCTCGCCCACGATTGTCGACAGTGCGGCGACACCCGCGCGCGCTGCCAGGTTGTGTCCGACCCCCTGCCTAGCGTCGCAGGCATGAGCGCAGCCACCGTCGCCCCACAGCGTGCGACGCCGACCCAGCAGTCTCTGGACGACCTGAGCCCGCTGCTCGTCGACACGACCTTCGTGGTGGTCGACCTCGAGACGACCGGCGGGTCGGCGAACGACTGCGCGATCACCGAGATCGGGGCGGTGAAGGTGCGCGGCGGTGAGGTACTCGGAGAGTTCCAGACCCTGGTGAACCCGGCCGGGCCGATCCCGCCCTTCATCGCGGTGCTCACCGGCATCACCGACGCCATGGTCGCGGACGCGCCGCCGGTGGCGGCGGCGGTCCCGGCCTTCCTCGAGTTCGCGCGCGGCGCCGTGCTCGTCGCTCACAACGCCGGCTTCGACGTCGGCTTTCTCAAAGCGGCCTGTGCTCGCCTGGACATCGACTGGCCGAACCCGCCGGTGCTCGACACGGTCAAGCTCGCACGCCAGGTGGTGACGCGCGACGAGGCGCCCAACGTCAAGCTGTCGACCCTGGCCCGTGTGTTCCGCACGTCCGTACAGCCGTCGCACCGGGCGCTCGACGACGCTCGCGCCACCGTGGACGTGCTGCACGGCCTTCTGGAACGCCTCGGCAACCGCGGCGTCCACACCCTGTCCGAGCTGAGCGAGTGGCAGCACCAGGTGTCTCCCGCGCAACGGGCGAAGCGTCGGCTCGCCGACGGGCTGCCCGCCGCTGCGGGCGTGTACCTGTTCCGGGACGCACAGGGGCGTGTGCTCTACGTGGGCACGTCGGGCAACCTTCGCGCCCGCGTTCGCACCTACTTCACGGCCTCCGAGACCCGGCCCCGGATGGCCGAGATGATCGCGATCGCCGAGAGCATCGACACGGTGGTCTGCCCCACCGCGATCGAGTCTCGGGTGCGGGAGCTGCGGCTCATCCACGCCCACTCCCCTGCCTACAACCGCCGCTCCAAGTACCCGGAGCGTCAGGTGTGGCTCAAGGTGACCGTCGAGCCGTTCCCACGCCTGTCGGTGGTGACCGCGGTGCGCGACGACGGCGCCGGCTACCTCGGCCCGTTCGGCAACCGGCGATCCGCAGCAGCGGCTGCCGAGGCGATCTACCGGTCGCTGCCGATCCGGCAGTGCACCACGCGCCTGCCGGTGGCGCCCTCCTCGTCACCGTGCGTGCTGGTCGACCTCGGGCGCTGCGGTGCTCCGTGCAGTGGTCGCGAGTCCCGCGAGCAGTACGCCCGCCACGTCCACGCGCTGGCGGAAGAGCGCGCCTGCGCCCTCGCCTTCGTCGGCTTTGGTGCCGCCAGCGAGGGCGGTGGTGATGTAGATGTCGCGCAGATC
>CAYNWB010000045.1:0-17954 GCA_964400785.1 uncultured Actinomycetes bacterium
CGGCGACGGCGACGGCGTCCAATGCGTCTCGTACCGCCCGGTCGCCGATGGCATGCACGTGCACGGCGAAGCCCGCCTGCTCCAGAGCCGGCACCGCGGCCAGCAGCACCTCGCGCGGCACAAAGCTGATGCCGACGTCAGGCGAGACCCGGCCGTCGCGCAGGTATCCGGTGAGCATGGCGGCGGTCTGGTTCTCGACGATGCCGTCGGCCATGATCTTGACCTGGCCCAGGCGCACCCCGACCTCGGCGGCGGCCTCGCGGCGGGCCACCAGGTCGTCGATCTGCTCCAGGCCGCGGTCACGGTCCCACCAGAGGGCACCGGTCGCCGCCACGTCGAGTGAACCTGATCGCCACGCCCGCAGGTACGTCGGCAGGGGGTCGGGCTGCCCCGCGTAGCGACCGAGGATCGCCTCGACCCATCCGGTCACCCCCCAGGTGACCAGCCGCGCGCGCGCTGCTCGCAGCGCGGCGTCCAGCATGTCGGCCGACGGGTCGGGCACGAGGTCGGTCACCAGAGCCGCGGCTCCCTCGTGCAGCACACCGCTGGGGCGGCCGAAGGCGTCCCGCTCGATCCGGCCGTCGGGCGGGTCGGGGGTGTGCTCGTCGACCCCGGCGACCGCCAGCGCTGCCGTGTTGGCCCACACACCGTGGTGGTCGCGGTTGAACAGCACGACGGGACGGTCGGGGACGACCGCGTCGAGCATCGCGCAGGTCGCCACGCCGCCCGGGAAGGCCTCGAACGACCACCCTCCCCCGGTGATCCACGGCCTGTCCGGGTGCGCTGCGGCTGTCGCCGCCACCACGGCCTGGTAGGCCGCGACGGTGCGGGGTGCCTCGAGCAGGTCGCACGTCAGACGCTCCAAGCCTCCCCAGAGAGGATGCGCGTGCGCGTCGACGAAGCCCGGCAGCAGCAGGCGTCCGCGCAGGTCGACCACCTCGGTGCCGCTCCCGGCCTGCTCGGCGACCTGGTCGTGCGGACCGAGCCCGCTGATGCGGCCGCCTGCGACGGCCACCGCCCACCCTGCCCTCGTCGAGCCGTCGGGCAGCAGCAGGGGGCCACCGGTGAGCAGCAGGTCAGCGACCATCCGAGGCCTCACTCAGCCGGTCGCGCTCGAGACCCCGCACCTGGTCGGCGTAGCGTCCCACCGCCCGACGCAGGGCCTGCTCCGGGTCGACGCCGAGCGACCGCGCCCGCTGCACGAGCGCCAGCAGCGTGTCGCCCACCCCCTGCTCGTCGTCGGGCACCGCGGACGCAGGCTCAGCCAGCGTCGGTGCGACGCCCGCGCGCTCAGCCCGCCCGAGCACCTTCGTGGCCAGCGAGAGAGCCGGCAGCGCCAGCGGGACGCCGTCGAGGGCCGACGTGCGCTGCTTCTCGGCCGCCTTCAGCGCGTCCCAGGCGGCCTCGACGTGCGCGGCGGTCTCGGCCTGTGCCTCACCGAAGACGTGCGGGTGCCTGCGCACGAGCTTGTCGCTGATGTCGGCGGCGACGTCGTCGATCGTCCATCCCTCGTTCGGGCTCTCCTGCGCGATGCGGGCGTGGAACACCACCTGCAGCAGCAGGTCGCCGAGCTCCTCCCGCAGGTGGTCGGAGTCGCCGGAGTCGATCGCCTCGAGCGTCTCGTAGGTCTCCTCGAGCAGGTAGGTGGCCAACGACTCGTGGGTCTGCTCGGCGTCCCAGGGGCAGCCGCCCGGCGAGCGCAGTCGGTGCATCACCTCGACCAGCCGCAGCATGCTCTGCCCGCTCCGGCCGGCCGACCCACTCACGAGCGGCTCAGCTCGCGGGCACCGAGATCGAGCCTGTGCCCGGCAGCACCGTGAGACCCTCCCACGTGCCGAAGCGGGGGTTCACCTCGACGCCGACCTGCTGTGCGGTCTGCTCGAGCGCTGCCTCGACCTCACCGACGATCGGCTCGAGGCCCCGCAGGCGCAGCTCGTCCTCGAGCGCGCGACGCAGCCCGGCGTCGGTGTAGACGAACTGGGCGCGCAGCGCGTCCACGTCTCCTCCCGACTGGGCGACCAGCTCGTCGAAGAGCTCGTCGACCTCGGCGGCGGTGATCTCGACGCCCTCCTGGTCGCCGAGCTCGATCAGCAGCAGGTGGTTGATCTGGCGGTTCAAGAACTCGCGCTGGACGTTCGCGAGGTCTCCGGTGAGCGGCAGGGGCTCGTCGAACGACTCGCTGAACTCCAGCACCTCACCCTGGACGTCGGCGATCGTGATGGTCTCGTCACCGACCGTGGCTGCCGTGCCGCTCACGCCGCAGGCACTCGCGGCCAGGGCTGCCAGCGTCAGCAGGATCGTCGGGAGTGCTCGCACGTCGCCCGATCGTACGCAGCCGCTGGTGCCTCCGTGCTCAGGCACTCGCCACGGCGGACGGAGCAGGGACGGCGAGCCGTCCCGCGAGCACGTCGGCGGCAACCTGTGCCGACACCAGGGAGCCGCTGTGGGTCAGCACGTGGTGGGCTCCCAGCACGGCAGAGTCGGCCGGAAGCTCGTGGTCGACCACGATGACGTCCGGACGCTGCGCGCGCACGCGCAGCACCACGTCGCGCTGCCAGGGGCGTCGACGCACCCCGCGCACGACCACCACGACCCGCCGGTCGGGGTGTCGCGCCAGGCTCGGGTCGGGGTCGCAGTCGTGCGGAGTGAGTCGCACGACGACGGTGCCCGGCAGCCGCTCGGCCAACGGGTCCCCCACCGCCCAGGGGATCTCTCCCATGGCGATGGTGGGGTCGTCGTGCAGCTCCAGCACGAGGGGCGGGGCGTCCAGCGTGACGTCGCCGGCGACCCGCAGTGCACGCATCGCCGCCTCGCGACCCGGCTGGCCGTCAGGACGTCGCGCCGTGGGGCCGGTGGCCCAGGCGGCGAGCAGGCCGACGCGGTGGGTGGCCTCGAGCAGGCGCGACACCGACAGCTCCCCGCTGTGCACCGCGGCGATGATGGCCTCGACGAGTCGCTCGACGATCTGCGGCCCGGTGCTCTCACCGCCCACGCACAGCGCATCGACACCGGCGGCCAGGCCCCGCACCGCACCCTGCTCGTGGCCCACCGTCCGGCTGATGGCGTGCATGTCCAGGCCGTCGCTCATGACGACGCCCTCGAACCCCAGCTCGCCCCGCAGCACGTCGGTGAGGATCGTGCGCGACAGGGTGGCCGGCACGTCGTCCAGCTCGGGGTAGACCACATGGGCGGTCATGACCACCTGCGCACCGGCGGCGATGGCCGCGCGGAACGGCACGAGCTCGCGTCGGCGCAGCAGCTCTGCCGAGGCGGTGACGACCGGGACGGTGTAGTGGCTGTCGTCGACGGTCGCCCCGTGCCCCGGGAAGTGCTTGACGGTCGCCGCGACGCGGTGTCGCTGCTGCCCCTCGACGAACGAGGCCACGTGCACCCCGACGTCCTCGGGACGGTTGCCGAACGCGCGGATTCCGATGATCGGGTTGAGCGGGTCGGTGTCGACGTCGGCCACCGGTGCCAGGTTGAGCGACACCCCCACTCGGTGCAGCCGGGCGCCGAGTGCGTCGGCGACCCGGCGGGTGAGGTCGGGGTCGTCCACCACACCGAGGGCCGCAGCCCCGGGGATGTCGGACCCTCGGCCGGCGTCGAGGCGGGTGACGTCGCCGCCCTCCTCGTCTATCGCGACGATGGCGTCGGGACGGGCGGCTCGCAGCTGTGCGGTCAGGGCTGCCACGCTGCCGTCGGGGTCGTCCGTGTCGACGTTGCGCTCGAAGAGCACCACGCCGGCCAGGCCCTCGTCCAGCAGGTCGAGCAACCAGGACGGGGCGGTCGTGCCCTCGAACCCGGGGAAGAGCGTGCCCAGTGCCAGGCGCCGCAGGTCGGCGTCGGTGACCTCGACCATCAGCCCTTGACCCCACCGGCCAGAGCCCCGGACTGGATGCGGCCCTGCACGGCCACGAAGAACACGATGACGGGGATGGCGAACAGCGTGGACCCGGCCATGAGGCCGCTCCAGTCGGTCTCCTTGAAGTTGCTCTGGAAGCTGGCCAGCCAGATCGGCAGCGTGTAGTTGGTCTCCGAGAGCAGGATCACGTTGGCCAGGATGAACTCGTTCCACGCCTGGATGAAGGCGAACACGCTCGTGGCCACGAGCCCCGGCATGATGAGCGGGAACAGCACCCGCCGGAACGCCTGCGCCCGGGAGCACCCGTCGATCATCGCCGCCTCCTCGAGGTCGACCGGGACGTTGGCGACGAAGCCGCGCAGCGTCCAGATGGTGAACGGCAGCACGAACGCCAGGTAGGCGACCATGACGCCGGCCAGCTTGTCGACCAGCCCGACGCTGTTGAGCATGACGAACATCGAGATCAGCAGCGCCTCGAACGGCACCATCTGCACGGCGAGGATCATGACGATGTAGGCCCGCCGACCCTTGAAGCGGAACCGTGCGACGGCGGTGGCAGCCAGGAAGGCCACGATCATCGACAGCACGACCACGACGAGCGTGACCACGAGGCTGTTGCGGGCGAACACGAAGAACCCGTTGTCGTTGATGACGCGGGCGAAGTGCTCGAACGTCAGCGGGCTGGGGATGAACTTGGGGTCGCGGGTGAACACGTCGGAGCGCGGCTTGAGCGCGGTGTTCACCATCCAGTAGACGGGGAACACCATGACGACGAAGACCAGCACCGCCGCGACGTTGGACGCCAGCGTGCCGGCGCGGCTGTAGCGGGCGCTCACGCCTCCACCTCCTTGATCATGCGCCGGACGTAGAACAGCGACAGCCCGCCCAGCAGCACGACCATGACCACCGACATGGCGGCGCCGGCGCCGAAGTCGTTGCCGGCGAACGAGGTGCGGTAGGCGTAGATGCCGAGAAGGTTGGTCTCCGACGTGATGCCCCCTGCCTTCTGCAGGATGAAGACCTGGGTGAACACGCGGAAGTCCCAGATGGTCGACAGCGCGGCCAGGATCGTGAAGATCGGCGCCAGCAGCGGGAAGGTGATCGACCAGAAGCGGCGCCACCCCGTGGCGCCGTCCACCTCGGCGGCCTCGTAGAGCTCGGCCGGAACCTGGGTGAGGCCCGCGTACAGGGTGAGCGCGACGAACGGGATCGCCCCCCACACCACCACGACCCCGGCCACGGTGAGCAGGGAGAGCGGGTTGGCCAGCCACGAGTAGTTCAAGAACTGGTCGAGCCCGAGGCTGACGAGCGCCCAGTTGACCAGGCCGTACTGGGTGTCGAACAGCCACTGCCAGACCTGCGTGGCCGTGACGACGGGCGTCGACCAGGCCATCAGCAACCCCACCGAGACGAGCAGCCGCATCCGTCGGCCGAGCCGGTTCAGCAGCAGCGCGACGAGGGTTCCGAGCAGCATGGTGGCCGCCACGCACGCGGCGGCGAAGACGACGGTGCGCAGCACCACGTCCCAGAAGGTCGGGTCGGAGAAGATGCTGCGGTAGTTGTCGAAGTTGTTCCACGTCGTGTCGCCGCGCACGATGTTGCGCAGCTTGGCCTCCTGCAGCGACAGGGTGACCATGCGCACGATCGGGTAGCCCAGGACGACCAGCAGCAGCAGCGTGGCCGGGGCGAGCAGCACGAGGGGCAGCCGGCTGCCGCTCTGGGGTCCGGCGGCCAGGCCGGTCGTCACCTCGCCGCCGGCACGGGCCGAAGGGTCGGGACTGGGGCGAGTCGGGGTCGTACTGCCCACGGCGCTGCTCATTGGTTCACCTCTCGTCCTCGGCGGAACAACCGGGAGGACGGCGGCGGCCGGTGGCCCTGGGGCGACCGGCCGCCGCCGTCGTCTGCGAATCAGCCGTTGAGCAGGTCAGCGATCGAGGCGCTGGCGTCAGCCGTGGCCTCGTCGATCGTGGCCTGGCCGGTGAAGATCTTCACCAGCATGTCGGGCAGCACAGCCTCGGCCTCGACGTTGCCCCAGTTGGGCGACACCGGGGTGAAGCGGCTGACCTTGGCGGCCTCGTCGGCGGCGAGCAGGAAGTCGTTGCCCTCGTGCCCGGCGAACGATGCCTCGTTGTTCGGGATGACCCCGCCCTCGGCGGCCAGCTGGGTCTGGATCGACTCGCTGGTCATGATCTTGACCCACTCGACAGCCAGGCCCTGGTCGGCGCACTGCTGCGAGACGGCCAGGTCGGACCCACCGAAGAAGACCGGGGCGGTCTCGTCCGCGGTCACACCGGGCAGCGGGAACACGCCGACCTTGTCGGCGAAGTCCTCGTTCGTGCCCACGACGGCACCCGGGGCCCACCACGAGTCGATGACCATGCCGATGTTGTCCTCCTGGAAGACCTCCCAGTTCTTGGTCTCGTCGCCGTCCTTGGGAGCGGTCGAGTAGGTGTCGACCAGGTTCTTCAGGATGCCCAGGCCCTCACGCGACTCGGCGGAGTCGATCTGGCCGACCCACTCGTCGCCGTCCTGGGTGGCGATGTCGCCGCCGGTCGTCCAGACGAACGGCAGGGCGCCGTACCAGTACTTGCCCGGGAAGTAGAACGCGGAGTAGCCGTCCTCGACGGTGCCCTTCGTCTCGCTCAGCGCCGCGGCGACGGCCTCGAGCTCGTCGAGCGTGGTGGGAACCTCGACGCCTGCCTCGGCGAAGTGGTCCTTGTTGTACATGACGATGCGCACCCCGCCGTAGTAGGGGATGCCGTAGCGCTCGCCGTCCAGCTCGCCCGACGGGGCGAGGCCGGGCAGCCAGTTCGCCTCACCGAGGTCACCGGCGACCGAGGTGAGGTCGGCCAGCAGGCCGGCGTCGGCGAACTTCGCGGTGAGCGAGTTGCCGATCTCGGCGACACACGGGGTGGCGTCGGTGTTGAGCGAGGTCGTCAGCTTGTCCTGGATGCCGCCCCACTGCTGCAGCTCGACCTGCACCTCGACGTTCGGGTAGGCCTCGTTGAACTGGGCGTTGACCGCCTCGACGACGGTGTCGGGCTGGCTGCCCTCCATGAGCCAGACCTTGAGCGTGCCCGCGGCGTCGGCGCCGGGGGCGGCCAGGTCGCCGCCCTCGGACGAGGACGAGCCGCAGGCGGTGGCCGTCAGTGCGATGGCCGCGGATGCCGCGACCACGTAGCGGAGCTTCATGCGCCGCACTCCCTTCGATAACCGGAAAGAACCTATCGAGAACTTTGGCATACGCGAAGGCATCTTTCCAGAAGGTTTCTATAACGATCCGGTCACAGAACCGGACGCAGAGCTCTACTCGGACGCGGCGACCGCGGCATCCGCCGCGTCCGCCGGCACAGGCGCCGGCTCAGGGGTGAGGTCGCGAATCACCGTCTCGACCCACGCCAGCAGCGGGGCCCCCATCAACGGACGCCCGCCGATGCCCGGCTCTTTCGGCCGCGGCACGAGCACGGTGTCGATCGTCGCCTTGACCACGGCCTTCGGGTACAGACGGGCCAGCCGCACCCGTCGGGAGTCGGGCAGGGCCAGCGGGGCGAGCCGAACCTGCTGACCGGCCAGCACCACCTCGTGCAGCCCCCGCGACCGGGCCAGCGCCCGCAGGCGGGCCACCGCCAGCAGGTTCGCCACCGGCTCGGGCGGGTCGCCGTAGCGGTCGCGCAGCTCGTCGGCGACGGCCGTGATGGCGGGCTCGTCGGCGGCCTCGGACAGCCGGCGGTAGGCCTCGAGGCGCAGCCGCTCGCTGGGCACGTAGTCGTGCGGCAGGTGCGCGTCGACCGGCAGCTCCACCCGCATCTCGGCCGGCTCCTGCTCGGTGTCGCCGCGGTACTCGGCGACCGCCTCGCCGACCATGCGTACGTAGAGGTCGAAGCCGACGTCGGCGATCTGCCCCGACTGCTCGGCCCCGAGCAGGTTGCCGGCGCCGCGGATCTCGAGGTCTTTCATCGCCACCTGCATGCCGGCGCCGAGCTCGGTGTGGGCGGCGATGGTCGCCAGACGCTGGTGCGCGGTGTCGGTCATGGTTCGCTCGCGCGGGTACATGAAGTAGGCGTAGGCCCGCTCCCGGCCGCGCCCCACCCGTCCGCGCAGCTGGTGCAGCTGCGAGAGCCCGAGCAGGTCGGCCCGGTCGACGACGAGGGTGTTGGCGTTGGCGATGTCGAGCCCGGTCTCGACGATCGTGGTGCACACCAGCACGTCCGAGCGTCTCTCCCAGAAGTCCACGACCGCCTGCTCGAGCAGGTGCTCGTTCATCTGGCCGTGGGCCACCGCCACACGTGCCTCGGGGACGACGTCACGCAGCCGAGCCGCCACCTTCTCGATCGTGGCCACCCGGTTGTGCACGAGAAAGACCTGTCCCTCGCGCAGCAGCTCGCGGCGGATCGCGGCAGCCATCTGCTTCTCGTCGTAGGGCCCCACGTAGGTGAGCACCGGGTGGCGCTCCTCGGGCGGGGTCGTGATCGTCGACATGTCGCGGATGCCGGTGATCGACATCTCGAGCGTGCGCGGGATCGGCGTGGCCGACATCGTCAGCACGTCCACGTTCGCACGCAGGTGCTTGAGCCGCTCCTTGTGCTCGACACCGAAGCGCTGCTCCTCGTCGACGACCACCAGCCCGAGGTTGTGGAACCGCACGTCCCCGGTCAGCAGCCGGTGGGTGCCGATCACCACGTCGACCGTGCCGGCCGCCACACCGAGGCGAACGGCCTCGGCCTCGGCGTCGGTCTGGAACCGCGACAACGCCTTGACCTCGATCGGGAACGGCGCGTAGCGCTCCGAGAACGTCTGCAGGTGCTGCTGCACCAGCAAGGTGGTCGGCACGAGAACAGCCACCTGCACACCGTCCTGAACGCCCTTGAAGGCAGCGCGCACGGCGATCTCGGTCTTGCCGTAGCCGACGTCGCCGCAGATCACCCGGTCCATCGGGACGGGGCGCTCCATGTCGCGCTTGACCTCGTCGATCGTCGAGGCCTGGTCGGGGGTCTCGACGTAGGGAAAGGCGTCCTCGAGCTCGCGCTGCCACGGTGTGTCGGGGGCGAAGGCACGGCCGGGGGCGGCCTGCCGCGCCGCGTAGAGCTTGATCAGCTCGGCGGCGATCTGCCGGACGGCTTTGCGAGCCCGACCCTTGCGCTTGGCCCAGTCGGCGCCACCGATGCGGTCGAGGGCCGGGGCCTCACCGCCGACGTACCGGGTGACCTGCTCGAGCTGGTCGGTGGGCACGAACAGGCGGTCCGGCGGCTGGCCACGCTTGCCGGGGGCGTACTCGACCACCAGGTACTCGCGCACCGCGCCGCCGGTGGTGCGCTGGGTCATCTCGACGTAGCGGCCCACGCCGTGCTGGTCGTGCACGATGAAGTCGCCGGGCTGCAGCGTGAGGGGGTCGACCTGGTGCCGTCGGCGGCTCGGCAGGGCGCTGTCGCGGCGGCTGCCAGCGGGGTCGCGCCCGGTCAGGTCGCGCTCGGTCAGCACCGCGACACCCGCGGACGGGTCGACGAGGCCGGACGCCAGGCGTCCCGCAAACAGGTGCACGACCGGGTCGTCGTCGAGGTCGGCGGACCGGCGTACCGGGATGCCCTCGTCGGCGAGCACCTCGGCCGCCCGGTCCAGCGTGCCCTGGCCGGGCGCGAGCAGCACGGTGGCCCAGCCCTGGTCGATCCAGTCCCTCAGCTGCGCCAGGGCAGCGGACTGGTCGCCGCGAAACGTCGGGACGGCCGTCCACCCGAGCGAGACCGATGCCACCGCGTCGCCGTCCGTCCCGCCATCGGGTGCGTCTGGCTCGGGATGAGCGTCGGCATCGCTGGTGAACGGGCTGGTCGACCACCAGGTCTGACCCCGGTGCAGGGCGTGCTCCCGCACCTGCGCCAGCGTGCGGAACGACGCCCCGGCGACGTCGATGGGCACCTGCCCGCCCTCGCCGGCGGCGACCCAGGAGGCCTCGCGGAACTCGGCGTCGGTGGCCGCGAGGTCGTGGGCCCGGGAACGCACGCGCTCGGGGTCGCAGACCAGCACCAGGGTGTCGGCGGGCACCACGTCGAGCAGCAGCTCCATGTGGTCGAGCAGTGCGGGTGCGAGCGACTCCATGCCCTCCACGGCGATGCCGTGGCTCACCTTGACCAGCAGGTCTGCCAGCTCGGGGTGCTGCTCGGCGAGGCTCGCGGCCCGCGCCCGAACCGCGTCGGTGAGCAGCAGCTCTCGACACGCCGGGGCGAACACCTCGTCGACCGCACCCAGCGAGCGCTGGTCGGCCACCGCGAACTCGCGGATCTCCCCGACCTCGTCCCCCCACAGCTCGATGCGCCGCGGATGCGCAGCCGTCGGCGGGAACACGTCGACGAGGCCGCCGCGCACCGTGTACTCGCCGCGGCGCTCCACCAGGTCGACCCGGTGGTAGCCGGCGTCGGCGAGGGCACGCACCAGGTCGTCCATCTCGACCACCGAGCCGACGCGCAGCAGCACCGGCGCGATGTCGCCGAGCCCCGCCGCCTGCGGCTGCAGCACGGCCCGCACCGGCGCCACGACCACGGTGGGTCGCGCACGGGCGGGGTTGTCGGCCTCGGGGTGGGCGAGGCGCCGCAGCACGGCCAGTCGCTGCCCGACCGTGTCGCTGCGTGGCGACAGCCGCTCGTGCGGCAGCGTCTCCCACGCCGGGTAGAGCGCCACCTGCTCGGCGGGCACCACGTCGGCCAGCTCGACGACCAGGTCCTCGGCCTCCCGGGCTGTCGCGGTCACAGCCAGCACGACGCGCCCGGCGCCCGGAGACGGCACGCTGAGCGCACCGACGAGCAGGGCGCGCGCCGAGGCCGGCGCCGTGACGTCGAGGGCACCCGGACGACCCGCGGTCGCCACGACGTCACGCAGCGGCGACGACCGGGCGAGAAGGCGGGCCAGGACGCCGGACAGCGGTGGCACTGCAGGCTCCTCGCGGGTGGGGGTCAGCGGTTGAAGTCGTTCTGAGCGCGTTCGAGGCCGGTCAGCACGAGGGCCTCGGTCGCGTCGGCGGCCGTCTCGAGCACGAGCGGCAGGTGGGCTCGCTCGTCCCCACTGTACGGACGCAGGACGTAGTCGGCGGGGTCCATGCGTCCGGGCGGACGACCGATGCCGACCCGCACGCGCACGAAATCCCCCGTGCCCAGCGACTGGCGCAGGCTGCGCAGCCCGTTGTGGCCGTTGTCACCGCCGCCCCGCTTGAGGCGCAGCGCCTCGAACGGCAGGTCGAGCTCGTCGTGCACCACGACGAGCTGCTCGATCGGCACGCCGAAGTAGTCGACGAGCGAGGCGACGGGGCCCCCCGAGGTGTTCATGTACGACCGGGGACACGCCAGCACCGCCCGGACCCCCGGCAGCACCCCGAGACGAACCTCGGCGACGTCGGCACGGCCGCGGCGATGGGGCGAGAGCCGTGCCTGCGCACGTTCGGCGAGCAGGTGCACGACCATCGCCCCGACGTTGTGCCGGGTGGTGGCGTAGTCCGGCCCCGGGTTGCCGAGGCCGACGACCAGCCAGGGGGAGCTCAGTCCTGCTCACCCTCAGCGTCGGCGGGCTGCCCGACCACGGGAACCTCGCCCTCGGCGGCCTGCTCACCCTCGCCCGCAGCCTCGACCTGAGGTGACGACACCACGACGACCGCCACCTCGGGGTCGGTGACCAGCTCGGTGCCCTCGGGCAGGGCGATCTCGCCCGCGGTGATCGTCGTCCCCGCCACCAGGCCGGTGACGTCGACGGTCACGCCGTCCGGCAGAGCGGCGGCGTCGGCACGCACCGACAGCGTCGAGGACTCCAGGGTCAGCACGGCGCCGGAGTCGGCGTCGCCCTCGGTGTGCACCGGGATGTCGACGACGACCATCTCGCCGCGGCGCACGGAGATCAGGTCGACGTGCTCGACGGTGCCGCGCAGGGGGTGACGCTGGACGGCCTTCGGCAGCGCGAGCTGGTCGGCGGCCCCCTCGACCTGCAGCGTGAGCAGCACGTTCGGGTTCTTCAGCGCCAGTGCGGTCTCGTGGCCGGGCAGGGCCAGGTGCACCGGGTCGGTGCCGTGCCCGTACAGGACGGCCGGTACCTGGTGGGCGCGGCGCAGCCGGCGGGACGGACCCTTGCCGAACTCGGTGCGCTCGGTGGCGCTCAGGACGACGTCGCTCATGGTTCCTCGCTCACGTGCAGCAGTGGGTGGTCACAGCCCTGCGGCGAGGGCTGGATCGCCCACCGCGTCGATCACGGCGCTCATCAGCGCCCTCGCCGAGGTGCTACCAGGGTAGCCGAGGCTCGACGGTGCCCGGCGCGCGGCGAGGTTCTCAGACCTGGCCGTCGAAGAGGCTGGTGACCGACCCGTCCTCGAACACCTCGCGGATGGCGCGTGCGATCAGCGGGGCGATCGAGAGCACCGTCAACCGGTCATACTGCGACTCGTCCGGGATCGGCAGCGTGTTGGTGACGACCACCTCACGGATCTGGGAGTTCTTCAGCCGGTCGATGGCCGGCCCGGACAGCACGGCGTGCGTCGCCGCCACGATCACCTCGTCGGCACCGGCCTCCAGCAGCGCCTCGGAGGCCTGCGCGATGGTGCCGGCGGTGTCGATCATGTCGTCCACGATGAGGCAGGTGCGGCCTGCCACGTCGCCGACCACCTCGTGCACCTTCACCCGGTTCGCGACGTCGGGGTCGCGACGCTTGTGGATGATGGCCAGCGACGCCCCGAGCTTGTCGCTCCAGACGTCGGCGACCCGGACGCGTCCGGCGTCGGGCGAGACGACCGTCATCCGGCGCGTGTCGTAGTTCTCCTGGATGTGCGTGGCGAGCACCGGCAGCGCCCACAGGTGGTCGACGGGACCGTCGAAGAACCCCTGGATCTGCGCAGTGTGCAGGTCGACGGCCATCAGACGGTCGGCCCCGGCGGCCTTGAACAGGTCGGCCATCAGCCGCGCCGAGATGGGCTCGCGTCCGCGGTGCTTCTTGTCCTGCCGGGCGTAGCCGTAGAAGGGGGTGACCACGGTGATGCGCTTGGCCGACGCACGCTTGAGCGCGTCGACCATGATCAGCTGCTCCATGATCCACTCGTTGACCGGGGTCGGATGCGTCTGCACGACGAAGGCGTCGCACCCGCGCACGCTCTCCTCGAACCGGACGTAGAGCTCGCCGTTGGCGAACGTCATGAACTTGGTGGGCACCGGCGCCACCCCCAGGTCGGCGGCGATCTCCTCGACCAGCTCGGGGTGTGCTCGTCCGGAGAAGAGCATCAGTGTCTTCTTGCCCGTCGTCCTGATGTGCGTCACCTAGCCACTCCCGTCGCCGCCGTGCGAAGTCTGCCTCACGTCGATGGGTGCTCGGTGCCCGGGTCGCCACCCGGCTCGCTGGACGGCGCGGCCTGGGCCGCCTCGGCGGCGGCGGCCGCGCGCGCAGCCGCCGACCCGGCGCGGCGGCGCTGCACCCATCCGCGGATGGTGCGCTGCCGGGCCCGTCCCACACCCATGGCCCCGGGGGGCACGTCCTCGGTGATCACCGACCCGGCGGCGGTGTAGGCGCCGTCGCCGATGGTCACCGGCGCCACCAGCATCGTGTCGCTGCCGATGCGCACGTGGTCGCCGACGGTCGTGCGGTGCTTGGCCACGCCGTCGTAGTTGACGAAGACGGTGGCCGCGCCGATGTTGGAGCCCTCGCCGATCGTGGCGTCCCCGACGTAGGACAGGTGGGGCACCTTCGAGCCCGCCCCGACCACGGCGGCCTTGATCTCCACGTACGCACCGGCCTTGGCCGAGGGGCCCAGGTCGGTGCCGGGGCGCAGGTATGTGAAGGGCCCGACGCTCGCCCCGGGGCCGATGCTCGCTCCCGTGACGTGGCTGCGCACCACGCTGGCCCCCGCCTGCACGTGCGAGTCGCGCAGCGTGGTGTCAGGACCGATCGTGGCGCCCTCGGCCACCTGTGTGGTGCCGGCCAGGTGCACCCCGGGCAGCAGCGTGACGTCGCGCGCGAGCGTGACGTCGACGTCCACCCACGTCGTCGCCGGGTCGACCACGGTGACGCCCTCACGCATCCAGCGCCGCAGCACCCGTCGGTTCAGCTCGGCACCGAGGGCGGCCAGCTGCACGCGGTCGTTGACACCCTCGGTCTGCCAGGTGTCCTCGACCAGCAGGGTCGCGACCCGGTCTGCGTCGGCACGCGCCAGGCGCACCACGTCGGTCAGGTACAGCTCGCCCTGGTCGTTGTCGGTGTCGAGGGCTGCCAGGTGGCGGCGCAGCGCCGCACCCTCGAAGGCGTAGATGCCCGAGTTGATCTCGGCGATGCGCCGCTGCTGCTCGTCGGCGTCGCGGTGCTCGACGATGTGCGCGACGGCGCCGTCGGCGTCCCGCACGATGCGTCCGTACCCGGTGGGGTCGTCCACCAGCGCCGTGAGCACCGTCACCGTGGCCGCGGAGGCCTCGTGGACGTCGACCAGCTCACGCAGCGTCTGCCCCGACAGCAGAGGCACGTCGCCGTAGGTGACCACCACGGTGCCGTCGGCGACCTCGACCTGCTCGAGAGCGCACCGTACGGCGTGCCCGGTTCCGAGCTGCTCGTGCTGCACGGCCACCTGAGCCTGCGGGTGCTGCTCGGCCAGGTGCTCGACCACGCGCTCGCGCCCGTGCCCGACAACCACCACGAGCTGCGCGGGCTCCAGCGACGCCGCGGCGTGCACGGCGTGGCCGAGCAGGGAGCGACCCCCGATCGCGTGCAGCACCTTGGGGGTCGCCGAGCGCATCCGGGTGCCCTCACCAGCAGCCAGCACGACCACGGCAGCGGGGGCTGTCGTCACAGCACGTCCTCGTCTCACGTCGGTGGCGGGTCGACGGCGTCACCCTAGCCACCGGCGGCGGGCTCCCGGGAGAGGACTCGAACCCCTACTAGCGAGACCAAAACACGCTGTGCTGCCGATTACACCACCCGGGACCGCTCGGCTCAGTCTCCCATGTCGCGGCGGACGGCCTCGGTCGGTGCGCACGGCATGATGGGGGCATGACCGCTGCCTCCTCCCCCGGCGCCGAGGTGGTCGACCTCGCCGCCTCGCGGTCGGTGCCCGCGGGTGCTGCCCGCGCCACCCGCACGCGCATGAGTGCCGGCCAGCGTCGGGCACAGCTGGTCTCGGTGGCCCGGGGGCTGTTCGCCGAGAAGGGCTTCGAGGGCACCTCGGTCGAGGAGATCGCCGCCCGCGCGGGTGTCAGCAAGCCGGTGGTCTACGAGCACTTCGGGGGCAAGGAGGGCCTGTACGCCGTCGTCGTCGACCGCGAGATGCAGACGCTGCTGGCCAGCGTCACCGCCGCCCTGCAGAGCGAGGGGCACCCGCGCACCGTGCTGGAGCGGGCGGCGCTGGCCCTGCTCGACTACGTCGAGGCCTCCACCGACGGGTTCCGGATTCTCGTGCGCGACTCCCCCGTCGCCCAGTCCACCGGAAGCTTCGCCAGCCTGATCTCCGACGCCGCCGGGCAGGTCGAGCACATCCTGGCCGCGCAGTTCACCGCCCGCGGGCTGGACGCCGGCTATGCACCCATGTACGCGCAGATGCTGGTCGGCATGGTCGCCCTGACCGGCCAGTGGTGGCTCGATGCCCGCCGTCCCGACAAGTCGGTGGTGGCCGCACACCTGGTGAACCTGGCCTGGAACGGACTCTCGAGCCTCGAGCAGAGCCCCGAGCTGCGGGTTCAGGACGCGCCGTGACCTCACCCGGCGCAGGTGGCCCGGACGAGGTCGACCGTATCGCCGCGGCCTGGCAGCGCGAGCAGCCCGAGCTGGACGTCTCGGCGCTGCAGGTGCTCAGCCGGGTGACCCGACTGGCCCGCCACCTCGACCGGGCTCGCCGCGCGGCGTTCGCCGACCACGGCCTCGAGGCCGGCGAGTTCGACGTGCTCGCGGCGCTGCGCCGGGCCGGGGCTCCCTACGAGCAGTCGGCTGGGCGGCTGGCAGCGGTGACCATGGTGACCAGCGGGACGATGACCGCTCGCCTGGACAAGCTCGAGGGCCGCGGCCTCGTGGAGCGCCGCACCGACCCGGCAGACCGCCGGGTCGTGGTCGTGCGGCTGACCGAGGGCGGACGCGACGCCGCGGCCGCCGCCCTCACGAGCCTGCTCGAGCGCGAGCAGGCGCTTCTGGCTCCGCTGACCTCGGGTGAGCAGCAGCGGCTCGCCGACCTGCTGCGCCCTCTGCTGCAGCCGCTGGACTCCGCCGGCAACGGCGCAGCGTCCGAGACCCGCTGACGGCAGCGCCGAGCGCCCACCGAGGGGGCTGACGGAGTCTGGCGGAGGTCCCAGGGTTCGAGCTCGCCATGATCATCGGAGCTCTGGTGGGGCTGGGCCATGATCATCGCCTCGCAGGTGGGGCTGGACCATGATCAGCGGAACTTCGGTGGGGCTACCAGCTTGATCATCGCCTCTGAGGTGGGGCCATCACCCCACCAATCGTCCTGAGACGAGCGCGTCGACCCCACCTACTGGGCGATGATCATGCTCGAGCCCCATCGATCCGGCGCTGACGCGCGTCGAACCCCACAGATGTTCCGATGATCGGCCGCGAACGGCCGTTCGAAGCCGAGCACGGACCACGTCCCCGCTTGGCGAGGCGCCGTGGCGTCCCACTCGGCGTGATCACGTGCGGGGCGGGCCTGGCGGGCTAGCCGCTGACCAGTCGGGCGCCGGCGGCGGCACCTTGGGTCGGCACCGCAGCCACGCAGGTGCCCGACGCGACGAGGTCGTCGGCCAGCCTGCGCGCGGCGGGCGCGTCGTGGGCCAGGAACAACACGGTCGGACCCGAGCCCGACACGATGCCGCCCGCTGCGCCTCCGGCGCGTCCGGCCTCGAGCACGTCATGCAGGGCCGGACGCAGGCTGCACGCGGCCGCCTGCAGGTCGTTGGCGAGGTGATGCGCGATCTGCTCGACGTCGTTGCGGCGCAGCGCAGCCAGCAGCCCCTCCGGCAGCACGGGGGTGGCCACGTGGCGGCCCGTACGCATGCGGTCGAGCTCGCCGTAGACCGCAGGGGTGGACAGGCCTGCGTCGGCGACGGCGAGCACCCAGTGCAGCTCGCCGGGGGCCAGCACGGGCACGAGGCGCTCACCGCGCCCGGAGCCCAGCGCCGTACCGCCATGCAGGGCGAAGGGCACGTCGGAGCCCAGGCGTGCTCCGAGCGTCGCCAGCTCCGACCTACCGCACCCGGTGTCCCAGACGGCGTCGCAGGCGACCAAGGACGCTGCCGCATCCGCGCTGCCACCTGCCAAGCCGCCCGCCACGGGGATGCGCTTCACGATCGTCAGGCGCACACCGCAGTCGACGCCCGCGTACCGGCGCAGAGCGTTCGCAGCACGGGCCGCCAGGTTGGTCTCGTCGCGCGGGACGCCCGCGACGTCGACGGCCGCGCCGTCGCCGGCCACCACCTCGACGGTCACACGCCCGCGCTCGTCGCGCTCGGCGACGACGTCGTCGGCCAGTCGCAGGGCGTGGAAGACCGTGGCCAGCGTGTGGAACCCGTCCCGACGAACGGGACCGACGCCGAGAAAGATGTTGACCTTGGCGGGGGCACGCGCGGTCACGGTCTGCGTCGATGCCCTCACGGGAGCCAGAGGCTAGACCCCCGGGTGCGCCGCGGCGATTCGGGCGAAGTCGTCGACGGCGAGTCGCTCCCCACGCGTGGACGGGTCGACGCCGGCGGCTCGCAGCGCCTGCTCGGCGGCGGACGGGCTGCCCGCCCACCGTGACAGCGCCGCCCGCAGGCTCTTGCGGCGCTGGGCGAAGGCAGCGTCGATCACCGCGAACACCTGCTCGCGGGGCACGTCGGTGGCGGGCGGATCGGTGCGGGTGACGCGCACCAGCGACGAGTCGACGTTGGGCACCGGCCAGAACACCGTCCGGGGCACCGACCCAGCCGGTTCGGCGCGCCCGTACCAGGCGACCTTCACCGACGGGCTGCCGTACGTGCGCGAGCCCGGGCCAGCAGTGAGCCGGTCGGCCACCTCGGCCTGCACCATCACCAGCGCCGAGTGCACCGAGGGCATCTCGGCCAGCACGTGCAGCAGCACAGGAACGGCGACGTTGTAGGGAAGGTTGGCGACGAGACACGTGGGACGCGCC
>CAYNWB010000046.1:0-17338 GCA_964400785.1 uncultured Actinomycetes bacterium
CGTAGCTGAGCGAGACGAACAGCCCGGCCTCGGGATCGACCCGAGGGTCGGCCTCGTACACCCCGTCGACGCCGTTCTTCGCCATGAGCAGCAGGTCGCAGCCGATCTCGAGGGCCCGCTGCGCGGCGACCGTGTCGGTGGAGAAGTACGGCAGCCCTGCTCCGGCCCCGAAGATGACGACGCGCCCCTTCTCCAGGTGCCGAGCCGCCCGCCGGGGCACGTAGGGCTCGGCGACCTGACCCATGGTGATGGCCGTCTGCACCCGGGTGTCGACACCCTGCTTCTCCAGGAAGTCCTGCAGGGCCAGGCAGTTCATGACCGTTCCGAGCATGCCCATGTAGTCCGCACGGGCACGGTCCATGCCGTGCTGGGACAGCTCGGCGCCACGAAAGAAGTTGCCGCCCCCGACGACGACGGCCACCTGGGTGCCGGCAGCCACGACAGCTGCCAGCTGCGCGGCGATACCGGCCACCACGTCGGGGTCGACACCGACGTGACCGCCCCCGAACACCTCGCCGGACAGCTTCAGCAGCACACGGTCGGGCCGAGGACGAGCGGGGGGGTCCGGCGGAGTCACCTCAGGCGCCGACCTCGAAGCGGGCGAACCCGGTGACGGTGGCACCTGCCTCGTCCAGCAGCGCCTTGACCGTCCGCTTGGAGTCCTGCACCGCGGCCTGCTCGAGCAGTGCCGCCTCCTTGAAGAAGCCGTTGAGCCGACCCTCGACGATCTTGGGCAGGGCCTGCTCCGGCTTGCCCTCCTCGCGCGCGGTCGACTCGGCGATGCGGCGCTCGCTGTCGACCACGTCGGCCGGGATCTGATCGCGGCTCACGTAGGTGGGGCGCATTGCGGCCACCTGCATGGCGGCACCTCGTGCTGCCTCGGCGGCGACGTCGCCCTCACCGGTGTAGGCCACGAGAACGCCGACCTGGGGGGGCAGGTCGGAGCTGCGCCGGTGCAGGTAGGCGATGGTCTGGCCGTCGAGGCGAGCCACGCGGCCGAGCTCCAGCTTCTCGCCGATCGTGCCGGCCAGCGCCGTGATCGCGTCGGCCACCGTGCCGTCACCGAGGTCGGCGGCCAGCACGTCGGCGCGCTCGACCGGGCCCGACCCGGACGCGACGTGGGCGGCGATGCGCTGGGCCAGCGCCTGGAAGTCGGCGTTCTTGGCCACGAAGTCGGTCTCGCACTTGAGCTCGACCAGAGCCCCGCCCTCTCGTGCGACGAGCCCGTTGCCAGCGGTGCGCTCGGCGGCCTTCTTGTCGACCTTGGCGGCGTACTTGACGCGCAGGATCTCCACGGCGGCCTCGACGTCCCCGTCGGCCTCGGTCAGAGCGTTCTTGCAGTCGAGCATGCCGGCGCCGGTGAGCTCACGCAGGCGCTTGACGTCGGCAGCGGTGAAGCTGGGCATGGGTGTCCTTACTCGTGGGGTACTCGTGGGGTACTCGTGGAGATTGTCGGTGAGAGTCGTCAGGCCTGCGACGCGGGCTCGGCGGGTGTCTCGGTCGCGGCGTCAGCGGGCGTCTGCGCCGCCGGCTCGGCCGCCTCGGGAGCCTCGGGAGCCTCGGGAACCTCGACAGGCTCGGGAGCCTCGGCCGCCTCGGGAGCCTCGGCCGCCTCGGTCGCCTCCACGGGCTCGGCGGCCTCAGCCGAAGGCACGTCGACACCAGGCTCCTGGGAGCCGGCCAGCAGCTCCTGCTCCCACTCGGCCAGCGGCTCACCGGCCGCGGTGCCCGCAGCCTCGCCGGCCCGCTCGGCACGCATGCGAAGGCCGTCGGCCACCGCGTCGGCAAGCACGCGGGTCAGCAGCTGCACGGAGCGGATCGCGTCGTCGTTGCCCGGGATCGGGTAGTCGACGTCGTCCGGGTCACAGTTGGTGTCCAGCACCGCGACCACGGGGATGCCCAGCTTCTTGGCCTCGGCGATGGCCAGGTGCTCCTTGTTCGTGTCCACCACCCAGACCGCGCTGGGCAGCTTCTGCATGTCGCGGATGCCGCCGAGGGTGGTCTCGAGCTTGTCCTTCTCGCGACGCAGGCGCAGCAGCTCCTTCTTGGTCATCCCGGAGCCGGCGACGTCGTCGAAGTCGATCTCCTCGAGCTCCTTGAGGCGCTGCAGCCGGCCGTGCACGGTCTGGAAGTTCGTGAGCATGCCGCCCAACCACCGCTCGGTGACGTAAGGCATGCCCACCCGTGTCGCCTGGTCGCGCACGGCCTCCTGAGCCTGCTTCTTGGTGCCGACGAACAGCACGCTGCCGCCGTGGGCGACGGTCTCACGCACGTACTCGTAGGCGCGGTCGATGTAGGACAGCGACTGCTGCAGGTCGATGATGTAGATGCCGTTGCGGTCGGTGAAGATGAAGCGCTTCATCTTCGGGTTCCAGCGACGGGTCTGGTGCCCGAAGTGGACGCCGCTCTCCAGCAGCTGGCGCATGGTGACGACGGTCATCGTCGTGGTCTCCTTCATGCCCCGCGCGGGGCTGCTCGGTTGTCGGCGGCACCGGTCGAGGTGACGCCCCTGGCGCCCTGCGGCGGGGCCAACCCCGCGAGGGGACCGACGGCTCCGCTGCGCCGGCCGTGGCCGGTGGTAAGGCGCGCGATATCGCCCAGGGCGCACCCTGGACGTGAGGCAAGTGTAGCCCGGCGCCGCACCCCGGTGAGCCGGCGTGCGCAGTCCACACGGCAGTCCGCTCGGGCGTGTCGTCCCCACCCTGCTCGTCTGCCCTGGTGGCGACGGTGCGCCTGCTCGCAGCCTGGTGCCATGACACTGCTGATCGCCCTTGCCGTGGCCGTCACGCTGCAGGCTGCCGGCGCGGCCGAGGGGTGGACCTGGCCGGTGGACGCCGATGACGGTCCCCCTGCCGTCGTGGCCGCCTACGACCCTCCGGCGCACCCCTGGCTGCCAGGGCACCGCGGGGTCGACCTTGCCGCACCGACGGGGTCACGCGTGCGCTCGGCGGGGGACGGGGTGGTGCTGTTCGCCGCTCCCCTGGCCGGACGAGGTGTTGTGAGCATCGCCCACCCCAGCGGGCTGCGGACGACGTACGAGCCGGTGCGCGCCGAGGTCGCCCTCGGCAGCCTGGTGCGTGCAGGCCAGGTCATCGGCACGCTTGATGTGTGGCCGAACGGTCACGCGACCTGCGGCGCCTCGTCCTGCCTGCACTGGGGTGCCCGGCTGGGGTCCTCCTACGTCGACCCACTCCAGCTGCTGCGGCCCCGGCCTGTGCGCTTGCTGGCCCCTGGGGCGACCGACCTGGACGTCGCCCGCTCACGCCCGCGGGTGCGCCTGCCCATAGGCCCGTCGCAGCCGTTCGATCGAGACGTGGGTGTATCGCTGGGTGGTGGCGACCGAGGCGTGCCCCAACATCTCCTGCACCGAGCGCAGGTCAGCGCCACCCTCGAGTAGGTGGGTGGCGGCCGAGTGGCGCAGCCCGTGCGGGGAGAGGTCGGGCGCGTCGGGCTCGCGAGCCACCGAGTCGTGCACGACCCGGCGGGCCACCCGAGGATCGAGGCGGGCGCCCCGCACGCCGAGGAAGAGCGCGAGACCACTGCGCGGACCGACCAGCTGCGGCCGGCCGCGGTGCAGCCAGTCGCTGACTGCGGCCTGGGCGGGGGCGCCGTAGGGCACGACGCGTTCCTTGCCGCCTTTGCCGAGAACACGCACCGCCCGCCGCGACTCGTCGAGGTCGCCCACGTCCAGCCCACACACCTCGGCGACCCGCACACCCGTCGCGTACAGCAGCTCGACCAGCGCACGGTCGCGCAGGGCCGTCGGGTCGTCGGTCTGCGCGGCCTCCGCGAGGCCGTCGAGCACATCGCCGGCCTGTCGCGCCGTGAGCAGCATCGGAAGGGGCCGGGCGACCCTCGGCACCGACAGCCGAGCACCGACGTCGGCAGGCAGCCGGCCGGTCCGCTGAGCCCACGCGGTGAACACCCGGGCGGAGCTGGCACGGCGGGCCACGGTCGCCGACGCCATACCGAGCGTGCGCAGCCGCGCCAGCCACGACCGCAGGTCGTCCAGGTCGAGGTCGGCCGGGTCGTCGCGTCCTCGCCGCACGGCATGCAGCAGCAGGGACGTCACGTCGCCCCGGTACGCGCTGACGGTGTGCGCTGACCTCCCGCGCTCCGCATCGAGGTGGCGCACGAACTGCTCGACCCAGTCCTGGTGGGCCGCGGGCAGCCGCGGGGGGTCCTGCTGCGTCACGGCCCCACGGTGACGGGCCGCCTGCCTCGGGTCAAGGAGCCCTGCGGCGTGGCGCGCGCCTGCGCCACAGGTCCGAGTCCCCGTCGACCAGCCCGTGCTGGGCCAGCTCGCTCAGCGCCCGCAGCACGACCGACACTCGTAGGCCCGTGGCCGCCATCAGCTCGGCCACGGTGACCATGCCCCGCGCGGGCAGCGCCTCGTGCACGGTGGCACCCGCCTCCGAGAGCGCGTCGGTGGCCGCCACCGGGGTGAGCGGCAGCAGCGCAGCGTCGCTGCCGAGGTCGCCGACCAGCTCCAGCACCTCGCAGGCGCGACAGACCAGGACGGCCGACTGGTCACGCAGCAGCTGGTGGGGTCCCAACGACAGGGCCGAGGTCACCGGGCCCGGCACCGCTGCGACCGGTCGCAGCAGATGCTGGGCCCAGCGTGCCGTGGACAGGGCGCCGGAGCGCGCCCCGGCCTCGACGACGACCGTTCCTGCGGCGAGGGCGGCGATGAGCCGGTTGCGGCTGAGGAATCGTCCCCGGTTGACCACCGACCCGGGCGCCGCCTCCGACAGCAGCAGCCCGTTCGCGGCGATCCGGTCGATGAGCATGGCGTTGCCCCGGGGGTAGGCCTGGTCGAGGCCACCCGCGAGCACGGCAACCGTGAGCCCGCCACCGGCCAGGGCACCTCGGTGGGCTGCGGCATCGACGCCGTAGGCCGCGCCCGAGATGACCACGACGCCGCTCTCGGCCAGCTCGGCGGCCCAGTCGGTGGCCACGGTGGTGCCGTAGGCGGTCGCGGCCCGCGACCCGACCATGGCCGCCGAGCGCCGCAGACCGGCCGGGTCGAGTGCGCCTCGGGTCCACAGGCCGGCAGGAACTCCCCCACGGCGGTCGCGCACTGTCGCGCCCAGGTCGTCCAGAGACCTCGGCCAGTCCGGATCGTCCGGCATCACGAAGCCGAGGCCCAGCGCCTCGGTGCGGGCGGCGACCTGAGCGGGGTCGATGGCGCGCACGCGACGGCCGTGGCGCCCGTCGGGGTCGAGCCCCGCGTCACCCGCCAGCAGCCGTGCCACGACGTCCACCGCAGAGGCGGTGCGCACCGCCTCGAGGACGGCGGGCTGCCCCGGCTCCAGGGCGGCGCCCAGGTGGGCTCGCGCCAGTCGCTCGGCCGACCAGATCATGCGACCACCAGCCCCACGGCTCCCCGGTGGAACGCCATGGCCTCCTCCACGTGCTCACGCGTGGGCACGTCGTCGCTCGCAAGGTCGGCCAGGGTCCAGCTCACCCGCTGCACCCGGTCAGCCCCACGTGCGCTGAGGGCACCGCGGGCGACCGCGTCGGTCAGCGGTCGCATCACGTCCCGGGGAAGCCGCCACGCACCGGTGAGGGCTGCCGAGGGCATGTCGGCGTTGACCGACCACGCGCATCCGGCGAACCGCGCCGCCTGGCGGGCACGTGCCGCCGCCACGCGGGCCCGCACCGTCTGGCTGGACTCGCGGTCGGCGGCATCGGCCACCAGTGCGGCCCGCGACACGGCCCCGACGGCCCCGTGCAGGTCGATCCTGTCCAGCAGCGGCCCGGAGAGCCGGTGCTGGTAGCGGCGTACTGCATCGGGCGGGCAGGTGCAGTGCCGCACGACGGACCCTGCGAAGCCGCAGGGACAGGGGTTGGCGGTGAGCACGAGCTGGAACTGCGCCGGGAAGCGACCGGTGCCCCGTGCCCGCTGGATCAGCACCTCCCCGCGCTCGAGCGGCTGGCGCAGCGACTCCAGCGCGGGACGGGTGAACTCCGGTGCCTCGTCCAGCAGCAGCACGCCCCGGTGGGCGAGGGAGACGGCCCCCGGGCGAGGCACCCCGCTTCCACCGCCCACCAGGGCTGCCGCCGACGACGTGTGGTGCGGGTCCACGAAGGGGGGCCGGCGCACCAGGGGCGCCTCGGGGTCGATGAGCCCGGCGACCGAGTGCACCGCGCTGACCTCGAGGGCGTCGGGCAGGTCCAGCGTGGGGAGCAGGCCCGGCAGCCGCCGCGCCAGCATGGTCTTGCCCGTGCCCGGGGGCCCCGACAGCATCAGGTGGTGCCGACCCGCCGCGGCCACCTCGACCAGCCGCCGCGCCACCGGCTGCCCCGCCACGTCGGCGAGGTCGCCCTCGGTCGCAGCCAGCACCCCCGGGCCGGGCGCGGAGGCCGGCGACGACCGCACCGGCTCCGCCTCGTCCGGCGGCTCCCCACGCAGCGCTGCCAGCAGAGCACGCAGCGACGAGACCCCGAGCACCTCGACGCCGTCCACCACTCGCGCCTCGGACAGGTTGCCTGCCGGCACGACGAAGCGTCGGGCACCGCTGGCCGCGCCTGCCATGACCGCGGGCAGCACCCCCGGCACCGGTCGCACGCGTCCGTCGAGCCCGAGCTCGCCCATGACCACAAGGTCGGCCGTGCGCTCGGCGGGTACGGCGCCGGCGGCGGCGAGCACAGCGAGTGCCAGCGCGAGGTCGAAGTGGGTGCCGTGCTTGTGCAGCGACGCCGGAGACAGGTTGGCCGTGATGCGTTGCTGGGGCCAGGCCTCACCACTGGACAGCACCGCGGCGCGCACCCGGTCCCGCGCCTCCTGCACAGAGGTGTCGGGCAGCCCGACGAGGGAGAACCCCGGCACGCCGCCGAGGTGCACCTCGACGTCGACGCGCCGAGCCTGCACTCCCAGCAGGACGACCGACCGGCAGCGGGCCAGCGCCACTCACGCCACTCCCCTCAGGTGCTCGATCTGCATCGGCTGCCCACGCTGAAGCAGGACGCCGACCAGGTCGATGCGGCACGCTCGGGCGCCGGTGCCCTGCCCCCGTCGGTAGGCCGCGGCCAGTCGGGCCAGACGTGCGGCCTTCGCCGGCGTCACCGCCTCCAGCGGCGCACCGAACCGCACGCCTCGACGCGTCTTGACCTCGCAGATGACGAGGGTGTCCCCGTCCAGGGCGACGATGTCGATCTCACCGACGTCGCATCGCCAGTTGCGGTCGAGCACGGTGAACCCCTGCTCGGTCAGGAACCTCGCGGCCGCGTCCTCGCCGAACCGGCCCAGCACATCGCTCGCACGCACCGGTGCACCACCTCCGTGGCAGCAGGGTGGGCACTGGTGCGGGACCGGGCCAGGTCGACGGCCGTGCCTGGGGACGACACGCCGAGCGGGTCAGGGCTTGGGGATCTCCAGGTCGGCCTTCGACAGCTCTTCGATGTTGACGTCCTTGAACGTCAGCACCTTGACGTTCTTGACGAACCTCGCGGGCCGGTACATGTCCCAGACCCACGCGTCGCTCATGGTGACCTCGAAGAACACCTCGCCGGCGTCGGAGTGCACCTTCATGTCGACCGTGTTCGTGAGGTAGAACCGACGCTCGGTCTCCACCACGTAGGAGAACAGGCCGACGACGTCGCGGTACTCCCGGTACAGCGACAGCTCCATGTCGGCCTCGTACTTCTCGAGATCCTCGGTGCTCATCCGCTCTCCTTCACCGCCACGCGGGACACGTTCGCATACGAGTGCCGGTGCTCGGCGCACGGGCCGAGCATCTCGAGCGCACGCTGGTGCTCCGGAGTGCTGTAGCCCTTGTGCTCCGCGAACCCGTACCCCGGGTGCCGCTCGTCCAGCTCCCGCAGCAGCGCGTCACGGGTCACCTTCGCCACGACCGACGCCGCCGCCACGTTCGCCGACACCCGATCGCCCTTCCACACGCCCAGTCCCGGCGAGCCCATGCCGGTCACGGGGAACCCGTCGGTAAGCACGTAGCCCGGGCGGGTCTCCAGCCGCGCCACGGCGCGCCGCATCGCCTCCAGGTTGGCGCGGTGCACGCCCCGCCGGTCGACCTCGGCCGCCGGCACGACGACGACGGCGATCGATCGCGCCACACGCTGCACCCTGGCCAGCACGCGCTCACGCGCAGCCACCGTCAGCAGCTTGGAGTCGGCCAGCTCGTCGATCTCGGCTCCCGGGTCCAGGGGCAGCACCACCGCTGCCACCACGAGCGGGCCGGCGCAGGCACCGCGTCCCGCCTCGTCGGCACCCGCGACCGGCGCGAGCCGTCGCGCCACCGTGCGGTCGTAGCCGTACACCGTGCGCCCACGACGCACCACGACGCGAGGCGGCACCGGCGTCATGGCGTGCTCGCGCCGACGGCGTCGTAGGTGTCGGGACGACCCAGCCCCGCCCACCTGTCGGGGGGCCACACGACCGTGAACGCCCGACCGACCACGGAGGCGCCCGGCACGGCGCCGTGCACACGCGAGTCACCGGAGTTGGGTCGGTTGTCACCCATGACCCAGTACGACCCGTCCGGCACGGTGACATCGAACTCGGTGGACGAGGGGGCCACGCCGGGCTTGAGAAGCTCGGACTCGTCCACGCCGACCCCGTTGACCGTCAGGCGCCCCTGCTCGTCGCAGCAGGCCACCTGGTCACCACCGACGCCGATCACGCGCTTGATGAGGTGGCCCTCGGAGTCCGAGGGCAGCACTCCGACGAACTGAAGGGCGTCGCTGACGAACCCGCGCACGCCGTCCGGACCGGGGGGTGGCGGGCCGAGCCAGGAGCCCGGGTCGGAGAACACCACGACATCGCCGCGACGCACCTCACCGAAGCGAGTGGTCAGCTTGCTCACCAGCACCCTGTCGCCGACGAGAAGAGTGTTCTCCATGGAGCCGGACGGGATCAGGAACGCCTGGAACAGGAACACCCGCACGACGGTCGCCAAGGCGAGCGCCAGCACGACGACGATGGCGATCTCCTTGACCGCAGCCCACAAGGACGACAGGCCTGCGTGCGTCGCCGTGGGCCCCGAGCCTTCGCTCATCGGCAGCGTCCCCCCGTCACGCCTGTGAAACCTACCCGTCGCCACGGCCCACGGCTTGCGCCACGCGCCCGACGAGCGCCTGGTGCGAGACCGTTCCGCCACCGGGCGAGCCGAGGTGGGAGCGGGAGTCGTCGGAGACGGCGCGGTTGTCGCCCATGAGCCACCATCGACCAGCAGGCACGAGAATGTCGAAAGGCTGCCGGGAGGGGGCGACGGCGTCGGGGACGTAGGGCTCGTCGAGCGGCTGTCCGTTGACGAGCACACGCCCGTCGTCGTCGCAGCACGTCACCCGGTCGCCCGGTCCGGCGACCGCCCGCTTGACGACGTAGGCGTCCGGCGGAGCCGGGCTCAGCACGGTTCCGGCGCGCGGGCCGGTCGTCGGCCGGCCGGCGACGAAGGTGCCCCGCACGTCGGCGACGACGATGTCGCCTGGCTGGATCTCCCGGTCGAGGGTAGGACGCAGCACCACCACCCGATCCCCCGGCATGAGCGTGGGCTGCATCGACGCCGCGGTGACGGTGAACACCTGGACGACGAACATCTGCAGGACGAGCCAGAGGCCGACGGAGACGACGGCAGCGGCGAGCACGCCGAGCACGGCCTTCCGCGCGGCATGCCCTGCCGCCACGGCCGTCCGTTCGTTCAGCTCGTCTCGCGCTTCTCGCGGATCTTGGCTGCCTTGCCGCGTCGGTCGCGCAGGTAGTAGAGCTTCGCGCGCCGGACGTCACCGCGGGTGACGACCTCGATCTTCTCCACGACGGGGCTGTGCACCGGGAAGGTGCGCTCGACGCCGACCCCGAAGCTGACCTTGCGGACGGTGTAGGTCTCGCGCACGCCGTCTCCGCTGCGCGCGATCACGTCGCCCTGGAACACCTGGATGCGGGACCGGTTGCCCTCGATGACCCGCACGTGCACCTTGACGTTGTCCCCGGCACGAAAGTCCGGGACGTCGTCCCGCAGGCTGGCGGCGTCAACGGCGTCGAGCGTGTGCATGGGTCAGGTCCTCAGGTGATGTGGAGAGTCGGGTCGGTCGTGCCGATCGGCAACCCCCCTAGTGTGCCACAGCCTGCGGTGGCGGCCGAAACCGACCGTCGGCGTCGACGGTCCAGCCCAGGCTGGTGAGCACGTGCGCATCACGTGGGCTGATCTGGTGGGGTGCGAGGCGTTCGATGAGGTCGGGACGGCGCAGGGCCGTGCGACGCACCGACTGCTCACGTCGCCACTCGGCGATGCGGGCGTGGTGGCCGGAGAGAAGCACCTCGGGCACCTCGCGCTCACGCCAGCGGGCCGGCCGGGTGTAGACGGGGTACTCCAGCAGCCCGTCGGCGTGCGACTCCTCGGCCAACGAGGTCGGGTTGCCCAGCACACCCGGCAGCAGCCGCACGACGGCCTCGACGATGACCAGCGCCGCCGCGTCCCCGCCGGCGAGAACCACGTCGGCCACCGACACCTCGTCCACCGTCATCCGGTCCGCAGCGTCGGGGACGACCCGCGCGTCGATGCCCTCGTAGCGACCACAGGCGATCACCAGCCACGGCTCGCCGGCGAGCTCCTCGGCCCACGACTGGGTCAGCGGACGTCCCGACGGCGACGTGACCAGCAGGTGCGGTACCACGTCGGGCTGCCGGCCGGCGATCGCGTCGAGAGCCCGCCCCCACGGCTCAGGCGCCATCACCATGCCCGCGCCACCCCCGTACGGGGTGTCGTCCACCGTGCGGTGCCGGTCGTCGGTCCAGGTACGCAGGTCGTGCACCGACAGGTCGACGATGCCCGACTCGACGGCCTTGCCGACCAGCGACAGCGACAGCGGAGCGAGGTAGTCCGGGAAGATCGTGACGATGTCGAGTCGCATCAGGGCGCGGTCTCCTCGTCGAGCAGCCCACCGGGGGGGTCGAGCAGCACGGCGCCCGCCTCGACGTCCACGCTCGGCACGATCGCGGCGACGAACGGCACCCGGACGTCACGCCCACCCGTGAGGCGCACCACCAGCAGGTCCTGCATCGGCAGGTGCTCGACGGCCCGCACCACCCCGACGACCTCGCCGCTGACGAGGCGGGCCTCGAGCCCGACCAGCGACACGTCGGCGTAGACGTCCGGCTCGTCGTCGTCGGGCACGTCGTCCACCTCGGCCTCGAGCAGCACGCCACGCATGGCGTCGACGGCGTCCCGGTCAGCCACACCGTCGAACTGGACGAGCACGCGGGCGCCGTGCGGTCGTGACGACACCACGCGCAGCTCTGCCCCTCGATCGGTCAGCAGCACTCGCCCGGGTGCGAAGCGTTTCTCCGGCCGGTCCGTGCGCGCCTCCACGACGGCTTCTCCGCGCACTCCGTGGGGCCGCACGACGCGGCCGACCACGACGCGCACGGCGTCAGCGGCCGGAGGTGTCGACGAAGTCGACCCGCACGGGCCCCCGGTCGGAGACCGCTGCGACAACCGTGCGGAACGCACCCGCGGTGCGGCCCCGCCGGCCGATCACCTTGCCCAGGTCGTCGGGGTGCACCCGCACCTCGAGCAGCGCTCCACGACGGGACGTGCGCATCCGGACGCTGACCTCGTCCGGGTGGTCGACGATGCCTCGGACGAGGTGGGCGACGGCGTCGGCGAGCATCCGCTCAGGCCTGGGCGTCGTCGTCGCCCGCGACGGCTGCGGGGGCATCCTCTGCGGGGGCCTCTACGGCGGCCTCTGCGGGGGTCTCTGCCGGCGCCTCGGTCGGGGCCTCGGCGGCGGCCGTGGCAGCCTCGGCCTGCTTGGCAGCCTTGGCCGGCTTCGTAGCCTTGGCCGGCTTGGCGGCGGCCGCCTCGTCGCCCTTGTGCGCCTCGGCGAGCACCTGGGCGAAGACCGCGGACTTGTCGACGCCGGCCTGCTTGGTGCGCAGCGTCCCCTCGGCCCCGTCGGTGCCGGTGAACTTCTGCCAGTCGCCGGTGACCTTCAGCAGCGCGCGGACGGGGTCGGTCGGCTGAGCGCCGACCGACAGCCAGTACTGCGCCCGCTCGGAGTCCACCTTGATCAGGCTGGGGTCCTCCTTCGGGTGGTACAGGCCGATCTCCTCGATGGCCCGACCGTCGCGCTTGGTGCGGGAGTCGGCGACGATGATGCGGTACTGCGGGTTGCGGATCTTCCCCATCCGCTTGAGCTTGATCTTGACAGCCACAGGGCCTGGTACTCCTTGGTGTTGGCGTGGTGTGGCCGCCCGCCGCGAGTGGGGTACGCGGGTGAGAGCCGCCGTCGGGTGCCGCGCCGACCCCGAGAGAGGGTGGGCCTGCGCCAGCGGGCCTAGTGTGCCAGACCGGTGGCGCTGCAACCCAATGCGCGGCGCCGGTGACGTCAGCCGGCGAGGATCTTCGCCTTCATGGCCGCGAACTCCTCGTCGGAGAGCACGCCGGACGCGTGCAGCGACGCCAGCTCCTTGAGCTTCGCGACGGGGTCGTCGGCCGCCGGGGCGGCCGGGGCGGCCGGTGGTGCCGCAGCGGCCTGCGCCGCAGCAGCCTGGGCCGCCGCAGCCTGCATCTGGGCGTCGAGCGCCGCCTGCTGCTGCATCTGCTGGTAGGCGGCAGCATCGGCAGCCTGCTGCTGGTTGGACGCCGCCTTGTTCCGCATGCCTCCGCTCACCGCTGTGGCGGTTCCGGCGACCACGGCGGTGCGGGCCATCGTGCCCACGAGTCCGGGGCGCCCCACTCTGCGTCTTGGCATCTGTGTTCTCCTGAGTCAGTCGTTGAGAAGCGTTACTCGGTCTCGTCGAGCGCGGCCAGGATGGCGTTGATCGGGATGCGGCCGCTGGCCACGAGCTGTCCACCGGACTCGCGGATGGCCGTGGCCAGCGGCGCTGCCCACGTGTTCTCCCACACCAGCAGGAGCGCCGAGCTGCCCGGTTCGAGCACCGCCGCGGCGGCGTCGAGGTCTTCTTCGGCCAGCAGACCGGCGTACCCCACCTCGATATCGGCCAGGTCGCCGGCCTCGGGTGGCGCGGCGTCGCTGAGCTCGAGTGACTCGACGGCACCGTCGGCGGTCTTGTGCACGAAGACCACGTCGAGCAGCCGGATCGTCCCGCTGTTGACCAGCTCGACGATGTTCGGGGCGATCTGCCCGTTGAACTGGCTGCCGGGGAACTCGATCAGCACGTAGTCGATGGGCCCGACACCCACCGGCGCATCCGCACCCTGCTCGGTCATGACGCTCCTCGTTCTCGATGGGCGTCAGCCGACGACGACGCCACGCAGGACAGTAGCCAATGGATGCAGCAGTGTCTGCAGATCGTCACGAGGATCGTCGGCGAGCACGACGAGGTCGGCGCTCGCACCCGCACGCAGATGATCGGTCTCACCGAGCAGGAAGCGTCGGGCGTCCCAGGACGCCGCCCCGACCGCGACAGCTGCCGGCAGGCCGGCTGCGGCGAGCTCGACGGCCTCCTTCGCCGCCAGCCCGTGCGGCAGGGTGCCTCCGGCGTCCGTGCCCACGAACACCGGGACTCCCGACTCGTAGGCCTCGACCACGTTGCGCCGCGACCCACGGTGCAGACGGCGCATGTGCTCGGCGTAGCGGGGGAACTTCTGCTCGCCCGCGGCGGCGAAGGCGGGGAAGTTGTCGATGTTGACCAGGGTCGGCACGATCGCCACCCCACGCGCCGCCATCTGCTGCCGCACGGAGTCGTCGCCCACCGCCGACAGGCCGGTGGCGTGCTCGATGCAGTCGATACCGGCGGCCACGAGGTCGGGCAGCGCCTGCTCGCCGAAGACGTGTGCGGTCACCCGGGCTCCGTGGGCGTGGGCGGTGGCCATCGCCTGCTCGAGAGCCCAGCGCGGCCAGCACGGCGAGAGGTCTCCGGTGTCGCGGTCGATCCAGTCCCCGACGAGCTTGACCCACCCGTCACCGCGCCGTGCCTCGGCGGCGACGTAGTCGGCGAGCTGCTCGGGCTCGATCTCGTGGCCGTAGTTGCGGATGTAGCGCCGGGTACGGGCGATGTGGCGACCGGCACGGATGATGCGGGGCAGGTCGGGACGGTCGTCCATCCAGCGCGTGTCGGCGGGCGACCCGGCGTCGCGGATCAGCAGAACCCCTGCGTCACGGTCGGCCAGAGCCTGTCGCTCCGACTCGGCGTCCGGGACCGCCCCGTGCGCGGAGAGGCCCACGTGGCAGTGCAGGTCGACCAGCCCGGGGATGATCCACGCCGCGGGTTCGGACGGCGTGTCGGCAGGTGTGATGGTCTGGGCCCCCGCGACCGGCTCCGTGCTGATCCGACCGTCGACCACCCACAGATCACGCAGGTCACCCTCGGGCAGCACGACCCCGCGGAGGTGAAGGGCAGGTCGCACGCTCGCCATGCCCGTAGTTCTACCGGGTCGTCAGCGCGACGGGGGCAGCAGGTCGCGGAACTCCTCGGGCAGGTCCAGGCTCGGTGCCGGGTCGGCACCGAGCTGGCGCCGCTGCTCGGCATCGGCCAGCTGGGCGGCACGCTTGGCCGGGTTGCCCGACCGCGCACCGCGCCCACCGGCCTTGGCCTTGGCCTTGCCGCGGGCGGGCTGCTGCTGGGCCCGGCCCTTGCTCTTCTTGCCCGAGGCACCCGGCATGCCCGGCATGGACGGGACACCTCCCCGGGCCGCGTGGCTCATCATGTCGCGCGCCACGAAGAACCGTTCGACCAGCTGGTTGACGTCGGTCACGGTGGTGCCCGACCCCTTCGCGATGCGAGAGCGGCGCGAGCCGTTCAAGATCTTGGGGTCGGTGCGCTCGGCAGGCGTCATCGAGTGGATGATCGCCTCCACGCGATCGACCTCGCGCTCGTCGAAGTTCTCCAGCGCGTCCCTGAACTGACCAGCGCCGGGCAGCATGCCGAAGAGCTTGGTCAGCGGACCCATCTTGCGCACGGCCTGCAGCTGGGACAGGAAGTCGTCGAGGCCGAAGCCCGTGCCTTGCGCCAGCTTGGTCGCCATCTGCTCGGCCTGGTCGGCGTCGAACGCACGCTCCGCCTGCTCGATCAGGGTGAGCATGTCGCCCATGCCGAGGATGCGCGACGCCATGCGCTCGGGGTGGAAGGCGTCGAAGTCGCCGAGCCCCTCGCCGTTGGAGGCGAACATCACCGGACGGCCCGTGACCGAACGAACCGAGAGCGCCGCGCCACCGCGGGCATCCCCGTCGAGCTTGGTCAGCACCACCCCGTCGAACCCGACACCCTGCATGAAGGCCTGGGCAGTGGTCACCGCGTCTTGACCGACCATGGCGTCGAGCACGAAGAGGATCTCGTCCGGTGCCACCGCGTCGCGGATGTCGGCAGCCTGCTGCATCATCTCGGCGTCCACACCGAGCCGTCCGGCCGTGTCGACGATGACCACGTCGTGCATCTGTCGGCGCGCATGCTCGACGCCGCTGCGCGCCACCGCGACCGGGTCGCCGGCCCCGTTGCCGGGCTCCGGCGCCCACACGGCCACACCGGCGCGCTGCCCGACGACCTGCAGCTGGGTGACCGCGTTCGGCCGCTGCAGGTCTGCGGCCACCAGCAGGGGAGAGTGGCCGTTCGACGTGAGCCAGAGGCCCAGCTTGCCCGCCAGCGTGGTCTTGCCGGTGCCCTGCAGGCCGGCGAGCATGATCACGGTGGGCGGCTGCTTGGCGAAGCGCAGCCTGCGGGTCTGTCCGCCGAGGATCGTGACGAGCTCCTCGTTGACGATCTTGATCACCTGCTGCGCCGGGTTCAGGGCGCCGGAGACCTCTGAGCCGCGGGCACGCTCCTTGACGGCAGCCACGAAGTCCTTGACCACAGGCAGGGCGACGTCGGCCTCGAGCAGCGCGATGCGGATCTCGCGGGCCGTCGCGTCGATGTCGGCGTCGGAGAGCCGACCCTTGCTGCGCAGTCCCTTGAAGGTTGCGGCAAGCCGGTCCGAGAGTGTGGCGAACACGTCGTGGGTCCTCAGGGTCGTGACGACAGGTGAGACGACCAGGGTATCCGGCCCGCCGACCGCCGCAGGTCTCAGACGCGGCTGCCGAGGGCCTCCGACACCTGGTCGCGCAGCGACTCGGCGGCCTCGTCGGACAATGGACGACCCTCGCGGTCGACCAGGTAGAACACGTCGACGACGTCCGCGCCCAGGGTGTCGACGACCGCGGAGCGGACGCAGGCACCGGCTGCAGCCACGACGCTCGACACCCCGTGCAGCAGCCCCGGCTCGTCATGCGCACGCACCTGCAGGACGGTGGCCGAGTCCGAGGCCTCGGGCACCAGCGTCACGCGGGGCGGAGCGCTGCGGATCGCCGGCCGTCGACGCTCCCGTCGACGGCTCTCCAACCTCGCTGACACGTCCAGCGTGCCGTCCAGCGCGCGTCGCAGGTCGTGGCGCAGCACGTGGTCGTCCGGCGGCGGTCCGAACGCGCTCACCGTCCGCCAGACCTGCACCGCCGAGTCGCCCACGGTGTCGACGCTCGCACCCCGCACCTCGAGCCGGTGCAGCGTGAGCACACCCGCGACGGCGGCCAGCAGGCCCATCCGGTCGGGTGCGACGACTGTGATCCGGCAGACCTGGTTCAGGTCGGGGGCCGACACCATGACGTCGAAGGCCCCGGAGCCGGCCAGGGTGCGCGCCCAGGGCTCCATCGACTCCGTCGGTGACACCGGCCCGGGTCGCTCCCCTTCCAGGTAGCCGTGCACCCGTCGAGACAGGTCGCGCACCAACGAGGCGCGCCACGGCGTCCAGGCCTGCGCTCCGGCGGCCCGCGCGTCGGCCTCGGTGAGGGTCGCCAGAAGCTCGAGCCGCTCGGCCGAGCCGACGAGCTCGGCCACCATCTGCGTGGTGGCCGGGTCGTCGAGGTCACGGCTCGTCGCCACCGTCGGCAGCAGCAGGTGATGACGGACGAGCTCGGCGATGGTCTCGGTGTCGGCGTCGCCGAAGCCCATGCGCACCGCGCACGTCGAGGCGATCACGCTGCCCGTCGCGCTGTGGTCCCCCGGCCATCCCTTGCCGATGTCGTGCAGGAGCGCCGACACGAGCAGCAGGTCGGGCCGGGCGACGCTGCGGGCGAGGGCGGCGGCCTCGGCGACCGCCTCGATCGAGTGACGGTCGACGGTGTGCCGGTGGATGGGGGTGCGCTGTGGCTTGTGCCGGATGCGCTCCCAGTCCGGTAGCCAGCGAACGACCAGGCCGGCCGACTCGAGGTCCTCCCAGACCGCGATGCCGTCGCGGCCGGCTCCGAGCAGCCGCACGAAGTCGTCACGCACCTCGGCAGGCCAGGGCACCGGCAGGGCCGCCCGTGGCGCTCGGAACCATCAACCACACCGGCATCAAACCGTTTCACCACTATGAAAAAGAGGCTGGGAACACCACCGTCACCATCG
>CAYNWB010000047.1:0-1088 GCA_964400785.1 uncultured Actinomycetes bacterium
GTCACCGACTGCAGAGGCAGGCCCGCGAACACTGTCCCGGCCAGGAAGGCCTGCCACCCGCCGTCGATGCTGCGCAGCGGGATCTCCGACAGCAGGATGCTGCGCAGCGGCGCGGCCTCCAGGTCGATGGAACGCAGGGGGATGCTGCGCAGCGCGATGGCCTCGAGGCCGATGGAACGCAGCGGGATGCTGCGCAGCGGCGTCGACTCGAGGTCGATGGAGCGCAGCGGGATGCTGCGCAGGGCGATGCTGCGCAGGGCCGTGTCGGCAGGGCCGTCGGTCGATGCCTCGCCCTGGCTGACGAGCTCGTCCTGGATGAGATTGAGCGGCACCGAGACTGCGCCGACCTCGACCGTGCCGGCCTCCAGCGGGGCGTAGTTGGAGGTGTCGACGTCGAGGCTGAAGGTGGCGGCCAGAGGCGCCACCTCGTAGGCACCCAGGTCGCAGCCCTCGCCCGTCGGACGGGCAGTGCCGCGCTGGTCGGTGTCCACGGCGCAGGAGCCGGTGATGGCGTCGATGGCAGGGCTGCCGTCGAGCAGCGCGACCGTCTCGGTCGGTCCGCCGTTGTTCGTGAGCGCCCCGATCACCGGGTCGCCCTCGATGACGTCTCCCACCGGGTTGCACCCCTGTGTGTCGCTGACGAGGTTGAGCACCAGCAGATCAGGGGTTCCCGAGCAGTCGCTGGCTTCGGCGCCGTTGCTGCGCAGGTTGTTGGCGATGATCGAGTAGGTGACGTTGAGCGTGCCGCCGTTGCGGTCGATTCCCCCGCTGGAGCTGCTGCCGGCGACGTTGCGGACGATCGTCGAGTGCAGCACGTCGGTCGACCCGGGACTGTTCAGGGCGCCGCCCTGCGAGGCGGTGTTCAGGGTCAGGGTGCTGTTCTCGACCAGGCCTGTGCCGGCGTTCTCGATCGCCCCGCCCTTGCCGGTCGCCTCGTTCGATGCGAACGTGCTGCTGCGCACCTCGACGGTACCGAGGTTGCTCAGCCCACCGCCGTCGACGGCCTTGTTGCCGGTCACGGTCGAGTCGACCAGCGTGAGCGCCGACCCGCGCCCTACGCGGATACCACCCCCGGTTGAGTCGTTCTT
>CAYNWB010000047.1:1213-16689 GCA_964400785.1 uncultured Actinomycetes bacterium
CGCCCCGGACTCGGCATTGGCCGCAGTGACCGCAGCCCGCAGAGAGCACTCGCCCTCGACATCGCAGTCACCGACGACGTCGTCTGTCGTGTCCACGACGAACGTCGATGCTGCGTTCGCCACGCTGATCGACGGTGCACCCGGAAGCCCGGTCACCAGGCTGGAGACGAGGACTGTCGCGAGCAATCCGTACAACCAGCGGGACCGTGCCATCGGAACTCCTCAGCGTGCGCAGTGTGACCTGCGTCACGTCACATTAGAGTCGGCAGCCGCAAAGCACCAGTGGTCCGCAGCCGGATTGCCCGAAGAGTACCTGCTTGGTCAGACATCTGCTCACAACATGGACGTTCGGGCCTTCGGCTATCCGAGGCCAGTCGTCATGCGGTAGGCGGCGACGGCGGACGCTGCAGCGACGTTCAGCGAGTCGACATCCCCTCGCATGGGGATGCAGACCCGCGAGTCTGCGGCCTGCATCCACCGCGGCGACAGCCCGTGTCCTTCCGATCCGAGCAGCAGCGCCACCCGCTCCCCCAGCTCCACCGACGCGATGTCGACCGCGTCCGCGGCCGGCGTCAGTGCCAGCACCTGGAACCCCTGCGACCGCAGCAGGTCGGGGCCCGCGTACCAGTGCTCGATGCGCGCGTACGGCACCGAGAACACCGCCCCCATCGAGACCTTGATCGCCCGGCGGTAGAGCGGGTCGGCGCAGCGCGGGCTCAGCAGCACCGCGTCCATGCCGAACGCCGCAGCGTTGCGAAAGATCGCCCCGACGTTCGTGTGGTCGTTGACGTCCTCGAGCACCAGCACACGCCGAGCCCCGGCGAGCACCGACTCCACCGACGGCAGCGGTCGGCGCTCCAGCGACCCGAGCGCCCCGCGATGCACGTGGAACCCGCTGACCGCCTCGACCATCGCCTCGTCGACGACGAGTACCGGCGCCTGCACCCCGTCCAGCACGTCGGCCAACGACTCCACCCAGCGCGGCGCCATGAGCAGCGACCGGACGGAGTACCCCGCGGCCACCGCGCGCCGGATCACCTTCTCGCCCTCGGCGATGAACAGCCCGTGCTCAGACTCCAGCGACGTCCGTAGCCGCACGTCGCGCAGGTGGCGGTAGTCGTCGAGCCGCGGGTCGTCCAGCGACTCGACCCGCACCAGGTCGGCCATCGGCGCAGACCTCTCGCCTCAGAGCGCGGCGCTGAGGTCGAGCTCGGTGCTGATGCCGTCGAGGTCGCCGAACAGCAGCTCGAGCTCGACGACGCCGTACCGGGTTCTGGTCAGCAGGGTTCCCGGCCCGTTGCGGAACACGGCGATCATCGCCTGGTTCTCGTCCAGCACGTCGGCGGTGAACCCGCGCACCCCGTTGGCGATCGCGTACCGGATGGTGCGCAGGTGCATGGCCGTGCCCAGGCCCTTGCCCTGCCAGTCCGGGTCGACGATGTAGGCCACGTCGGCCAACCGGGTCGACAGGTCGAGGTAGTACGAGCTGGTGGCGACGATGCGCTCGTTCTCGGCCTCCCCCACCACCGCGGCGAACGCCATCTCGCGAAAGTAGCTGACGCTGGTGAAGTGCTCGGCCATCTGATGCGTCATGGCCGAGAGGTTGCGGAAGAAGCGGGTGCGCACGTCGGTGGGGTCGAGCCGGTAGAACAGGTCTTGCAGCAGCGGCGCGTCGGTGGTCTTGGTCGGGCGGATCAGCACCGTCGAGCCGTCCTTGAGCGTGACGGTGCCCTGCTCGTCCACGGGGTACGACCGGCGGCTTCGAATCGTCTGGTCGTCGTGCACCAGACCCAGTGCCTTGGCCTCGGCGAGCAGCGTGTCGCGGTGGTCGGGGTGGGCGATCTCGATCAGCGCGATCGCCCGCTGCCGGGTCGTCGCGCCGTAGAGGTAGGCCGAGCCGTACTCGGTGATCACCCAGTGGGTCTCGTAGCGCGGGATCGTCACCGGCTCGCTCGGGCCGAGGAACGGCTTGATGTTCGACGACCCGTCGGGGCTCATGGACGGGACGCAGACGATCGCCCGCCCGCCCTCGGACCGCGCCGCGGCGTAGTGGAACACGACGGTCGACCCGACGCCGCCGTAGCTGACGCCGTCGCGGTGCTCGACGCACACCTGGCCGGTGAGGTCGACGGAGAACCCATGGGTGATCGAGACCATCCGGTTCTGCCGGATGAGCACCTGAGGCTCGCTGACCTGGTCGATCGGGCGGAACACGAACGTCTTGTTGTCGCCGATCGCGTCGTAGAGCCGCTGCGTGCCCATGGCGTAGCTGGCGACCACCTTGCCGCGCGACATCGACTTGTAGCGGCCGGTGACGACGCCGGCCTCGACCAGGTCGAGCACCGCGTCGGAGATGACGTCGCTGTGCACGCCGAGGTCACGGTGGTTCGACAGGCGGCTGAGCACCTCGGCGATGAGCCGCCCCGGGCCGGTGTGCAGGGTGGCTCCGTCGGGGACGAGTCGGGCCACGTACTTGGCCAGGTCGGCGACCACGTCCTCGGCCTCCGACGTCGGGTCGTACTCGAGCATGACGGGCTCGACCTCGATCCAGGCGTCGAACCGGTCGAACGGGATCAGCGTGTCACCGCGCGTGCGCGGCATGGCGGCGTTGACCTCGGCGATCACCAGCGGCGCCGCCTCGACCATGCCGCGCCCGAGGCCGACGGAGGCCCCCAGGCTGCACATGCCCGCCGCGTCGGGCGCCGACACCTGCACGACGGCGACGTCGATGCGCAGGCGGCCCTGGCGCTGGGTGCGCAGGACGTCGCGCAGGCTGATCGGGATGTAGTCGACGTTGCCGGTCGCCACGATCGGCACCAGGTCGTGGGAGATGTAGTACGACCGGTGGCGCAGCACCGGGCGACGCTCCTCGTCCGGCCGGGCGCGGGTGAGAAAGTGGTAGAGGCGCACACCCGGGTGGTTCAGCGCGGCGTCCTCGAGCGCGGCGAGAAACGTGTTGGGCGTGCCGCACCCGCTGCTGAGAAACACGTGCGCACCCTTGGGCAGCATGGCGACGGCCTGCTCGGCCGTGACGGCGTTCTCGCGCCAGGTCGCCGCGGCTCGCGCCGCCTTCAGCCCCACGCTCCCAGCCTAGAGGGGCACATGCGCACCGTGGGGCGTCGCGCTCAGTCGACCAGCAGCAGGACGAGGGCTGCGAGCCCGACGGCGACGACCACGCCGCGCAGCACCGGGACGGGCAGGCGCCGGGCCAGGCGCGCCCCGAGCAGACCCCCGACCGACGCGCCGACGGCGACCAGCGCTGCCGCGGTCCAGTCGACGGGTGCGGCGATCGCGAACACGACCCCGGCCACGGCGTTGGCGGCGCCGGCGAGCACGTTCTTGACGGCGTTGACCTGCTGCAGGCCGAGCGCGGTGCCGAGGCCGAGCACGCCGATGAGCAGCACACCCTGGGCCGCTCCGAAGTAGGCGCCGTAGACGCCGGTGAGCCCCACCGCCACCCACAGCCATGGCGCCGGACCCTGCCGTGGTGCGTGCACGACCGCCCGCCGCGCCACCCAGGGCTGCAGCAGCACCAGCAGCACGGCGGCACCGACCAGCAGCGGGACGACCGCCTCGAACACGGTCTCGGGCAGCAGCAGAAGCAGGACGACGCCCATGCCGGCGCCCAGAATGGTGGCGGGCAGCAGCCGGCGCAGCGTCGAGCGCAGACCGGTGAGCTCGCGCCGGTACCCGTACACCGAGGTGACGGCCGCAGGCACGAGGCCGACGGTGTTGCTCACGTTCGCGGTCAACGGCGGCAGCCCCACGGCGACGAGGGTGGGGAACGTGATGAGGCTGCCCGACCCGACCACGGCGTTGAGCGCCCCGGCCCCGAACCCGGCGAGCACGACCAGCAGCGCGTCGGCCGTGGTGAACGCGCCGATCACGGGGGGTCGCTCCCCCGGGCAGCATGCTGCTCGAGTAGCGCGTCGAGGTCGGCCAGCCTGTCCAGGCCACGCATCGGCTGGGCCATGCGGTGGTTGCCGCGCAGCGAGGCCCGGTTGCGGTGCAGAAAGGCCCAGTACCCGGCGGTGAACGGGCAGGCCGCCGCACCGACGCGAGCCTTGGGGTCGTAGGCGCACCCGGTGCAGTAGTCGCTCATCCGCGCGATGTAGGCGCCGCCGGACGTGTATGGCTTGGTCGCCATCAGCCCGCCGTCGGCGTGCTGCGACATGCCGACGACGTTGGGCAGCATCACCCAGTCGTACCCGTCCACGAACGACCGGTGGAACCAGTCGGTGAGCGCCGCCGGGTCGTAGCCCTGCTGCAGCGCCCATGATCCCAGCACCATGAGGCGCGGGATGTGGTGCACCCACCCCTCGTCCCGCACCCCCGCGAGCGCCGACGACAGGCACCGGGCGGTGACGGCGTCGGCGTCCAAGGCGTCGAACCACGCCGGCAGCGGCTCGTGGGCGTCCAGGGCGTTGCTCTCGCGGTAGTCAGCCCCGGTGTGCCAGTAGACGTGCCACACGTACTCGCGCCAGCCGATCACCTGGCGCACGAAACCCTCGACCGACGCCAGGTCGACGTGTCCGTCGCGGTACGCCTGCTCGGCCCGCCGCACGACGTCGACGGGGTCGAGCAGCCCGAGGTTGAGCGGCACCGACAGCAGCGAGTGCGCCATCCAGGGGTCACCCTCGAGCATCGCGTCCTCGTACGGCCCGAACGCACCCAGGCGGTGCTCGACGAAGTGGGTGAGAGCGGCCTGCGCCTCGTCGTGGGTGACGGCGAAGCGGCGGGGGCCGTCGCGGCCGACGAACTCGACGCCCTCGTCGTGCTCCCAGCGGTCGAGCGTCTCGCGCACCTGCGCGTCGATGTCGTCCTCGACGGGCCACCACGGCTCGGGCAGGTCGACCGCGTCGGCCAGGCGCCGGGCCTTCTTCGGGGGCGGTCGACGGTTGTCGGCGTCGAGGCTCCAGCGTCCGCCGACCGGAGAACCGTCGGGCTCGACCAGCACACCGAGACGTCGACGTACGTCGCGGTAGTAGTCGTCCAGGCGCAGCCGGCTGCGTCCAGACGCCCAGGACGCGAACTCGTCCCGGCTCATCACCCATCCGCGCTCGGGCAGCACCCGCACCCCGTCCAGACCGCGGACCAGGCCGTCGGCGGCCCTCGACGTCGGCGCGCACACCTCGACCGGCTCGCCGAGGGTGCGCAGCGCGTCGCCGTACGTCGGGGCCGAGAGCAGCACCGCGCGGTCGGCGAGCTCGGCGGCCCGGTGCCGCAGGGCCGAGAGCACCAGATGGGCCTTGCGGCGGTGGAACCTGCGGCGGGCGAACACACCGCGCGCCTCGACGAGCAGCGCCGGCTGACCCTCGTCGAGAAAGTGCGGGCCCAGCTGGTCGGCGAACAGCCACCGCCGCCGACTCATGTCGACGTCCGGCCGGCCGCGATCGCGATCAGAGCGTGTTGGACGGCCCCGCGGCGTCGCGGGCTGCCTCGATCTCGACCTCGGCGGCTCGCGCTGCCTCGGCGGACGCGGCGTCGGCCGCCTGCTGCGCGAGCTGCTGCTGGCGGCGGATCTCCTCGGGCAGGTCCCCCACGTCGGCGAGCCCACCGGCGTTGGCCCCGAGGTTGCCGGCCAGGTTGCCCAGCCCCTCCAGCGCCTTGCCGATCTCGCTGGGCAGCACCCACAGCTTGTTCGCGTCGCCCTCGGCGATCTTGGGCAGCATCTGCAGGTACTGGTACGACAGCAGCTTCTGGTCGGGGTTGCCGCGGTGGATGGCGTGGAACACCGTCTGGATCGCCTGCGACTCACCGTCGGCCCGCAGGATCGCGGCCTGCTTGTCGGCCTCGGCAGTGAGGATCGCCGATGCCTTCTGGCCCTCGGCCGACAGAATCGCGGCCTGCTTCTGACCTTCGGCGGTGAGGATCTGCGACTGGCGAACGCCCTCGGCGTTGAGGATGACCGCGCGCTTGTCGCGGTCGGCGCGCATCTGCTTCTCCATGGCGTCCTTGATGGACGGCGGCGGGTCGATCGCCTTGAGCTCGACGCGGTTGACCCGGATGCCCCACTTGCCCGTCGCCTCGTCCAGCACGCTGCGCAGCGCGTTGTTGATCTCCTCGCGGCTGGTGAGCGTCTGCTCGAGGTCCATGCCGCCGATGACGTTGCGCAGCGTGGTGACGGTGAGCTGCTCGATGCCGGCGATGTAGTCGGCGATCTCGTAGGTGGCCGACTTCGGCTCGGTCACCTGGTAGTAGATGACGGTGTCGATCGACACGACCAGGTTGTCCTGGGTGATCACCGGCTGCGGCGGGAACGACACGACCTGCTCGCGCAGGTCGACCAGCGGCAGCACGCGGTCGACGAACGGGACGACGATCGCCAGACCGGGGTTGAGCGTCTTCTGGAAGCGTCCCAAGCGCTCGACGATGCCCGCGCGTGCCTGCGGCACGATGCGCACCGAGCGCAGCAGCGCCATGAAGATGAACAGCGCGAACAGGAACGCCAGGAACAGCCCTACGGCGGTACCGATAGTCATGTCAGTCTCGAGCTCCTTCTCGTCGCACCATCAGCGTCGTCATCAGTCGTCGGCGCGAAAGACGACTGCGGTTGCCCCGTCGATCTCGACCACGTGCACCCGGGAGCCCGGTTCGATCACCTCGCGGTCGTCGAACGACCGGGCCGACCAGATCTCGCCGGCCAGCTTGACCTGGCCGGAGTGCGCGTCCACCTGCTTCGTCACCAACGCGTCGCGCCCGACCAGGGCGGCAACCCCGGTGCGGGCCTCGAGAGGCGTACGCAGGTGGCGCCTGGCCACCGGACGCACGACACCGAGCAGCGCAGCCGTGGCCAGGATCGCGACCACGGCCTGCAGCAGCAGCGGGGCCCCCACCGCAGCCGCTAGGGCGCCGGCGAGCGCGCCGCCGGCCAGCATGAGGAACACCAGGTCGAGCGTGGTGGTCTCCACGATGCCGAGGACCACGGCGAGCCCCAGCCATCCGGCCCAGGCGTTGTCGCCCAGCCAGTCGAAGAAACCGTCCATGAGACCAGGCTAGACAGGGTTGGTGGCCACGGCAGGTCCGAAAGACCTGGCGATCCAGCGTCCGGCGCGGCGCTCGACGTGCAGGGGCAGGCCGAAGCACTCCGAGAGCAGCGGTGCCGTCAGCGTCTGCTCGACCGGCCCCGCGGCCACGACTGCCCCGTCGCGCAGCAGCAGGGCGTGCGTCATGCTCGGCGGGATCTCCTCGACGTGGTGCGTGACCAGCACCATCGCCGGGGCGTAGGGGTCCTGCGCCAGGCCGTCGAGGGTGGTGACGAGACGCTCACGGGCGCCGAGGTCGAGCCCCGCGGCGGGCTCGTCCAGCAGCAGCAGCTCGGGGTCGGTCATGAGGGCGCGAGCGATCTGGGCACGCTTGCGCTCGCCTTCGGAGAGGGTGCCGAAGGTGCGCTCGGCCAGGTGGCCGATGCCCATGCGCTCGAGCAGCACGTCGGCCTGGGCCTCGTCCATGCCCTGGTACGACTCGCGCCACCGCCCCACCACGGCGTAGGCCGCGGTCAGGACGAGGTCGCGCACCCGCTCCTCGCGCGGGATGCGCTCGGCCAGCACGGCGCTGGCCAGCCCGATGCGGGGCCGCAGCTCGAAGACGTCGACGGTGCCGAGCACCTCGCCGAGCACCTCTGCGAGGCCTGAGGTGGGGTGCATCTGCGCCGCGGCGATCGACAGCAACGTGGTCTTGCCGGCGCCGTTCGGGCCGAGCACGACCCATCGCTCGTCCTCCTCCACCAGCCACGAGACCGAGCTCAGCAGGCGCTGCCCGGAGCGGGTGAGCGTGACGTCGGCGAACTCGAGGGCGGCCACGGTCGCCCAGCCTACGGACGAGCGCCGGGCGATGTCGGCACGGTGCGAGGGTGCTCGCCCCGGTGCCCCGCGTTCTGCCCGAGCGCCTACTCTGTGCCGATGCCTCACGCCCCACGCGCCGCCCTGCTGGCGTCGTGGGCGACGGCCTTCCTGCAGGGCTCCGCCGAGCTCGAGCAGGCCGTCAGCGCCATCGAGGACGCGGACGAGCCGCACCTGGTGGTCAGCCATCCGCTGGCCGAGCCCGTCGAGCTCGGCGAGGCCCTGGTCGAGCTGCGCGAGCAGCGCCTCGTCGGGCTGCGGCTGGCACTACCGGTGCCGGGCGACCTGCTCGGACTCACCGGTCCCCCGCAGGTCAACCGGGCTGCGCTGGCCGCCGGTGAGGCCGCCGTCGGGGTGGTGGCGGAGGGGTCGGCGAGCCCGGCCAGCGTCCCCGCCCTCGTGCCGGACGTGCGCGCCTTCGGCAGCCCCGGCGACCAGGGCCACTGCGTCACGTGGCGAACCAGCGAGGCGTCGCCGGCTCGCCCCGACGTCCCCACGCTGGCCGAGGCCGACCGCGAGCTCACTCTGGCGATGCGCGAGTCGACGGCCACGCTGAGCAGCATCGCCACCGGGTCGTGGGGCAGCGACGCCCGCGACGTCGCCGGGTCGCTGCGCGCGTCGTCGCGCCCGCTGATGCTGCCGAGCTCGCTCGGAGCCCGCGCAGAGTCGCTGGCCGAGCGCGCGCTGACGGTGCTGCAGATTCTCGATGCCGCCAGAGCCGACGACGGCGGAGCCCTCACCTCGCACACCGTGCTGGCCCGCGCGGCCGCGCTGGCCCCCCTGGACCGCGCTGCGAGGCGGGCGCTGGTCGCTGCGACGGGGGCGACGCTCGAGCAAGCCCGACACCCGAGCGCCCTGGACCCCCTGCGCCAGCGATGAGCGCGTCCGACGACATCCCGACCCTGCTGCTCACTCTCAACGGCCGGGACCGTCCAGGGGTCACGACCCGGCTCTTCGGGGCACTCTGCTCGGACGGCGAGCAGCAGCTGGCCGTCCTCGACATCGAGCAGGTGGTCGTGCGGGGCATGCTCACCCTCGGCGTGCTGCTGGCCCCCCACAGCGGCGACGCGGAGACGCACCCGGACGAGCAGGCGCGGCGCCTGGCCATCGCCACCGAGACGGCCCAGCGGGTGGCCGACGAGCTGGGCCTGACCCTCGACGCCTCGACGGGACGGGGTGACCCCGCGTCGCTGCGGCGGGGTCGGGTCGTCGTCACCGTGCTGGGGCAGCCGCTCACCCCTGGCGCGGTGGCGGGCATGACCGCGCGGATCGCAGAGTCGGGAGCGAACATCGACCGCATCACGCGGCTGGCGGCCTACCCGGTCACGTCCATCCGCATGCACCTGTCCGACGCCGACGCGTCGGTGCTGCGCCCTGCCCTGGCGGCGGCCGCGGCGGCGTTGTCGGTGGACGTCGCCGTCGAGCCGGCGGGGCTGCACCAGCGGGCGTCCCGACTGGTCGTGATGGACGTGGACTCGACCCTCGTGCAGGGCGAGGTGATCGAGATGCTCGCCGCCCACGCCGGGGTGCTGCCCCAGGTGGCGCAGGTGACCGAGGCGGCCATGCGCGGCGAGCTCGACTTCGAGCAGTCGCTGCGCGCCCGGGTGGCACTGCTGGCGGGGCTGCCGCAGCAGGCCGTCGACGCGGTGCGCCACGAGGTGACGCTGACACCGGGCGCGCGCACCCTCGTGCGCACGCTGAAGCGGCTGGGGTACCGGTTCGCGATCGTCAGCGGAGGCTTCACCCAGATCACCGACCACCTGGCGCACGAGCTGGGCATCGACTACGCGGCCGCCAACACGCTCGAGGTGGTCGACGGTCACCTCACCGGGGGCCTCGTCGGACCTGTGCTCGACCGGGCCGGCAAGGCCGAGGCGCTGCGCGCGTTCGCGGCGCAGGCGCGCGTCCCGCTGTCGCAGACCGTCGCCATCGGGGACGGGGCCAACGACCTCGACATGATCGCAGCGGCCGGGCTCGGCATCGCCTTCAACGCCAAGCCCGTCGTGCGCGAGGCCGCAGACGCCGCGGTCTCGGTGCCCTACCTCGACTCGGTGCTCTACCTGCTGGGGGTCAGCCGCGAGGACGTCGAGGCGGCCGACGAGGCCGACGGCGTCACGACACCGGCACCACCGGTGGGCTGAGGCTCGGGCCGGCTCAGCGCGGCACGGCGAAGGCGGTCAGCGTCGCCGTGGCCTGGTCGAGGTCGGCCCAGCGGTCGACCTGCAGGCGCAGCACGGCGATGCCGCCGGTGGGGTACTTGCCCGCCATGCGGGCGCGGTCGGCGGAGGCTCCGCGACCGTCCTCGAGCAGCAGGGCCAGGCTCTCGGTGGTGGGGTTGTGGCCCACGACCAGCACGGTGGCGAGGTCGTCGGGCAAGGCCCGCAGCAGCTCCAGCGAGCCGGCGACCCCGGCCTCGTAGAGCCCGTCCTCCATGCGCGTCGGCACCTGCTCGGGAAGGAAGCCCGACACCAGCTGCCAGGTCTGCTGGGCGCGCAGCGCCGTCGACACCAGCGCCAGGTCGGGCACCAGCCCCGCGGCGGCGAGCCAGCGTCCGGCCTGGGGGGCCTCGCTGCGGCCACGCTTGCCCAGCGGGCGGTCGCGGTCGGCGACGCCGTCTGGCCAGTCCGACTTGGCGTGGCGCAGCAGAACGAGACGACGGTCGAGTCCGGTGGGCACGACCCCATGATGGTCTCTCGCCGGCGGCGAGGGCCAGACTGTGCCCATGCCGCGATCGACCCAGGTTCTCGTCGCCTATGCCGCCCTCAGTGTCGTCCACGTGCTGAGCCGCCTGCTCGAGCTCGGTGCCGTCGCCACGGTCACCAAACCGATGCTCATGCCGCTGCTGGCCGCGTACCTGGTGGTGGCCTCGGCCCGGCCGTTGCCCCGCCTGGCTCGGCTCGTGCTGGTCGCCCTGGTGTTCTCGTGGTTCGGCGACGCGCTGCTGCTGGGCTCGGGCGACGGGTTCGAGCTCGCCGGACTGGGCGGATTTCTGGTGGCGCAGGTGCTCTACATCGTGGCGTTCGCCCCGCTGGTGCGATCCGGGCAGCCGGGGCGGCCGCCGCTGTGGGCGCTGCTGTACGTGCTGTGGGGAGCGGTGCTGGTGGCCTCCCTCGGCGCCGACCTCGGCAGCCTGCTGCTGCCCGTCCTGGTGTACGCCGTCGCCATCTGCACGATGGCCATCGTCGCCAGCGGGGTGAACCGCTTCACTGCGGTCGGCGCGTTCTTCTTCGTGCTCTCCGACAGCCTCAACGGGCTGGCCCGGGTGACCGAGGTGCTGGTGCTGGACGTCCCGATCCGGGAGGCACTGATCATGTCGACCTACACGCTGGCGCAGGGCCTCATCGTGTACGGGGTGGTGCTGGCGCAGCGCCGTACGCCGCAGCCGGCCCCGCCCGCGGCCCCGCTCGCTCCGTGATCACGCCGAGTGAGCCGAGGCGCGCTCACGCGCCGACGGCGTGCACTCCCCCGTCCACGTGGACGATCTCACCCGTGGTCTTCGGGAACCAGTCCGAGAGCAGCGCGACGCACGCCCGGGCCGTCGGCTCCGCATCGGTCATCTCCCAGCCCAGCGGAGCCCGCTCGTGCCAGACCGACTCGTACGCCCCGTACCCCGGGATCGACTTGGCCGCCAAGGTGCGCAGAGGCCCCGCCGCTACGAGGTTCACCCGCACGCTGGACGGCCCCAGCTCACGGGCGAGGTAGCGCGACGTCGCCTCGAGCGCCGCCTTCGAGACCCCCATCCAGTCGTAGGTCGGCCACGCAACGGCGGCGTCGAAGTCGAGCCCCACGACGGACGCGCCCTGCTCGCCGAACAGCGGCAGGCACGCCATGGTCAGCTGCTTGAGCGAGAAGGCCGACACGTGCAGCGCGGTCGCCGCGTCGGGCCACTCGGTGTAGAGAAAGTTGCCGCCGAGCGCGGCCGGTGGTGCGTAGGCGATCGAGTGCAGCACCCCGTCCAGGCCGTCGACGTGCTCGCGGACGTTGTCGGCCAGGGCAGCCATGTGCCCCTCGTCGGTGACGTCCATCTCGACCAGTGGCACCGGGGCGGGCAGCCGCTTGACGATGCGCTCGACCAACGACATGCGCCCGAACCCGGTGACGACGACCGTGGCGCCCTGCTCCAGGGCGATCCGGGCGACGTGGAAGCCGATGGACTGGTCGGTGATCACCCCCGTGACCAGGATTCTCTTGCCCTCCAGCAGCCCGCTCACACGTGTCCTCTCGTTGTGGGTCGATGCTCGTCAGTGGCCCATGCCGAGGCCGCCGTCGACCGGGATGACCGCCCCGGTGACGTAGGCGGCGTCGTCGCTGGCCAGCCATCGGATGACGCGCGCAACCTCGTCCGGGTCGGCGAAGCGCCCCAGGGGCACCTGCTCGCGGTAGGCCGCGCGCGTGTCGTCGTCGAGCGCCGCCGTCATGTCGGTCTCGACGAACCCGGGTGCCACGACGTTCGCGGTGATGCTGCGGCTGCCGAGCTCGCGGGCCAGCGAGCGGGCCATGCCCACCAGGCCCGACTTGCTCGCGGCGTAGTTCACCTGGCCGGCCGAGCCCGACAGGGCCACGACGCTCGACACGAGGATGATGCGGCCGCGGCGCTGGCGCAGCATGCTGCGTGCCACCCGCCTGACCACGCGGAAGGCCCCGGACAGGTTGGTGTCGATGACGTCGGCCCAGTCGTCGTCCGACATGCGCAGCAGCAGCGTGTCGCGAGTGATGCCGGCGTTGGCGACCAGCACCTCGATGGGTCCGTGGGCGTCCTCGGCGGCGGCGACGGCGGCGGTCACCGAGTCGGGCTCGGTCATGTCGGCCGGCACGGCGAGCAGACGCTCGTCCGGCACCTCGCCGCCACGCGTCGTGACCGCCACGGCGTCACCGAGGTCGGCGAAGGCTCGCGCGGTCGCCAGACCGATGCCCCGGTTGCCGCCGGTGATGAGGACGCTGCGTGTCACGCAGCCGGACGGTATCGGCTACCCGTTGGTAGACCGAATCGCCACTCGGTGAGAGCTCAGGCGTCCTCGAGGCGGAACCCCACCTTCATGCCGACCTGGAAGTGGTCGGGAGCGCCGTCGGTGATGTGCCCGCGAATCTCGGTCACCTCGAACCAGTCGAGGTGACGCATGGTCTTGCCGGCCCTCTCGATGCCGTTGCGCAGGGCGTCGTCGACGCCGTTCGGCGAGGTACCCACCACCTCGATCACGCGGTACGTTCGGTTGGACATCTGGTCCCCTTTCGGTGCTGGCAAGCGAGGCGACGTGCGGGAATCACCCGCCATCCTGCCGGATCGCGCACTCGGGCACCACGACGGTCGTGTCGACGGGCTCGCGGCCGCAGCGACGTCAGCGATTCAGCACCCGATGTGGTGTGGCAGAGCCGGGTGGCCGGTTCTACCGTGTGGGCACGGCGCCGTCCGGGTGCCGCGTCCGGTGAGGTGGTGGGCATGGCACGGCGAACGCAGTCGGTCGCCAGCATCACCACTGCCCCGACCAGCGTGTCCGACGACCTGGCCATGCGCACGCGCCGGTACCTGTGGACCATGGGAGTGCGCACCGCCTGCTTCATCGGCGCGATCGTCGTGCCCGGCTGGCCGAGATGGGTTCTCGTGGCCGGAGCGGTGCTGCTGCCCTACCTGGGCGTCGTGGGTGCCAACGCCGGACGCGAGCGCGGCGGAGCCAAGACCCTGCAGCCGGTGACACCCGACTTCAGCACGACGGCGCTGCCGGCGGGGCCCTCGGTGCAGCCGACCTCCTCGTCCCGCTGACGCGCTCGCCGCGAGACACGCTCTACCGTGGTGCTCATGGGTCTGCTGCGCACGCGGCGCGGCCTCAGCCTGCTGGGGTTCGCGACGGTGATGGCGGTGGCCTGCGTGCTGCTGGGACTGTGGCAGCTCGATCGCTACCAGGCGCGCGCCGAGCGCAACGAGGCCGTAGGCACCGCCGTGGACGGCGCGCCCGTGCCCTTGGAGCAGCTGGTTCCCGCTGGGGCGTCCGTGCAGGACGTCGCACCCGATGTCGAGTGGCGTCCGGTGACGGTGCGCGGCTCGTTCGACCCCGACGGCGCGCTGTCGCTGCGGCTGCGCCCGGTGGAGGGCCAGTCAGGGGTGCACGCGTTGGCCCCGTTGCTGCTCGACGACGGGCGGGCGGTGCTGGTCGACCGTGGATTCCTGGCCACGGCGTCCCGGTCGACCGAGAGCGTGGACGTGCCGGCAGCCACGAGCGGCCCGGTCGACCTGGTCGCGCGGGTGCGACTCAGCGAGACCGGTCGTGGTGCGGGCCTCGACGGCGACGCCGACCCGCCGTCGATCCGGTTCGTCGACCTGACAGACCCGGCGTTGTCGAGCGTTGCGCTCGTTCCCGTCTGGCTCGAGCGCATCGAGCAGACGCCGGCCGAGGACGCGGCGCTGGCCGCGATCCCGCCGCCGCGGCTCAGCTCGGGGCCGAGCCTGATCTACGCCGTGCAGTGGTTCCTGTTCGGGGTGATCGCCGTCGTGGGCTTCGTCGTGCTCGCTCGACGCGAGTCGGTCGCGAGTCGAGCCTGACTGCTCAGACGGCCTCGCGTGCCATGCCGGCGAGGTAGGCGGCCTCGATCTCGCGCAGCACGCCGTCCGGGTCGTGGCGCAGGCGCCACGGCGAGACCGACAGCACGGTCCAGCCGGCGGCCGTGAGGGCGTTGCGCCGCTGGGTGGTCGCCTCGGCCGAGGTGCCGAAGCCGTGGTGCTCCACCCCGTCGACCTCGACGATCAGCCGCGCGGCCGGCCAGCAGGCGTCCGGGACGTAGCGGTGCCCGTCGATCGTGAGCGGCACGTTGACCACCGGCGCAGGCAGCACGCTGCTGCGTCCCAGCACGTGGAGCAGATCGTTCTCGGGCGCCGACCAGACGCCGCCGGCCGCGTCGCGCAGTGCCAGGCGCGCCGCGGGTGAGCCGCGAGCAGCGCCCTGGTCGAGCTCGTCGCTGAGGGCCTCGACGGTGCACAGCCTGCGCTGCAGGGCCTCGGTGACGACCGCGAGGGCGTCGCGTGGGCTCCCGAGCTCGCGGCAGGCGTCGACGACGGCCCGAGCGACCGGGCTCACGGCGAGCCCGTCCACGCTATGGCCAGGCGGCAGGCGAGTCGTGCGGTGGACGACGAGGGCAGGGTGCGGCGCGACGCGGCGCGCGTGTGGGACGAGCAGGTGCACCCGTACGTCGGTCGGCGCGTACCGAAAGGAGCGCACCTCGAGGGCGGTGACGGCCGCGAGCTGAGCGCTCTCGCCGGCGTAGAGCAGTGCGGCGCGTAGCTGCTGGCGTCGGGTGAGCGCACCCGTCGTCAGCGCGTACACCCGCGGGAGCACCCTTTGGCCCCGGCCCCCGGGCGAGCCGAGGCGGTCGACCTGCCGACGGGTGAGCCCGTGCTCGAGGCACTGGCTTCTGGTGAGCAGTCCGTCCTGGGTCGCAGCGAGCGCCTTGAGCGCGTCCGGGATGGGGGCCACGAGGGCGATGGTGGCTCGGATCCGGGCATCGCGTTCGCAGCCGTCCACAGGTCGGTCGGGTGAAGACGAGGGCTTGCGAGGGCTGACGCCGATCGCCCGGGGTGCAGGGTCACCCTTGCACCGTCCGGCGTGGGTGCAGGGTCACCCTTGCACCGCGAGGGGGTGGTGCACG
>CAYNWB010000048.1:0-16234 GCA_964400785.1 uncultured Actinomycetes bacterium
GCCGATGAAGTCGAGCACGCTCGACTCGCTGTCGGTCGCGATCTCGGTGGGGGTTGCGCTGGCTGTCGGCCCAGGGGTTGGCCCCGCTGAGACGGCGGTTGGCGCTGGCAGGACAGTGGGCGCAGCCGCCTGAGTGCAACCGGATGCGAGCAGAGCCAGAACGGCCAAAATGCCCGTTATCACCCGCATGCGTAGAAGGGTACGACGAGCGGCGGGCCTAGCTCAAAACTCGTCCACAGCTCGCGCTAGACGCGGCGGAGTACCGCCGTGACCCGACCCAGAATCTGGGCGTGGTCGCCGTCGATGGGCTCGTAGGCCTCGTTGTGCGGCAGCAGCCACACGTGCCCGTCCTTGCGCTTGAACGTCTTCACCGTTGCCTCGTTGTCGAGCAGCGCTGCAACGATCTCGCCGTTCTCGGCGGTGGGCTGTTGGCGCACGACCACCCAGTCGCCATCGCAGATGGCGGCGTCGATCATCGAGTCGCCCACGACGCGCAGCAAGAAGAGCGTCCCCTCACCGACGATCTGCCTCGGGAGCGGGAAGACCTCCTCGACGGACTGCTCGGCAAGGATCGGCCCACCTGCTGCGATCTGTCCGAGCACGGGCACGAAGGACGGGTCAGGATGCTGCTCGCCGCTGTCGGTGAGGTCGACGTGGTCGTCGGCGGGGGAGAGGATCTCAAGGGCGCGGGGCCGGTTCGGGTCCCGGCGGATGTATCCCTTGGCCTCCAGCGTCTTGAGCTGATGGGCGACGCTCGACGGGCTGGAGAGGCCGGCCTTGTCGCCGATCTCGCGCATGCTGGGTGGGTAGCCGCGATCGCCGATGGCCGCGCGAATGACCTCCAGCACACGACGCTGTCGCATCGTGAGCGTCCCAAGCGTGTCGCGCTCCGTGATCTCGTGAATCGAGCCCTGCTCGTCCGGACCCACGATGTACCCCTCTCCCGGCGCGGGAACTCTTCCCGTCACATGATCAAGGTAGGCCTCCGAAGGTCACAATTCAAACACCTGTTCGAACGTGTCTCGACTTTGTCGGAGGTACGCGGTACAACTCGTACAGTCGTTCGAATCGAACAGGTGTTCGCAAGCACAGGAGGCTCATCATGGCTCTGGCCACCGCTCTTCCCCCCACAGTCGTACCGACCCGCGAGAAGGCTGCCCCGCCGAGGCAGCGCCCGCGTCGGGCTGCCCAGCCTCGGCGCGTCAAGCTCGGCCCGGTCGGCGTGGGCCACCACGTGCCCGTCGAGCCAGCGCCGGCGCGGCTGACCCGTCGAGGTGTGCTCGCCTGCTGGCTCGCTGGCTTCGTCGCCGTCGGTGTGATCGCCTTCGGTCTCACTCAGGCGTTCCAGCCGGTCGCCCCGGCAGTGGTCGGTGCGCAGACCGTGACGGTTCTTCCCGGCCAGTCGCTGTGGTCTGTGGCGACGCAGGTGAACCCAAACGTCGACCCGCGAGTGAGCATCGGGGCGATCCGGCAGGCGAACGGGTTGGGCTCGACATCGATCATCCAGCCGGGTTCGGAGCTGTCCGTGCCCGTGTACGCCGGCCAGCGGTAGCGCGAACGCCGACAGGCGGTGTGTGACACGCCGACCGACACGCGGCGCAGGGGGGCCTGACCTGGGCTGATGAGGCGCCTTCGAGAAACCTGCCCCGAACCTCTTGCGCCGGGGGTGCGTTGGCAATAGCGTCACCACATCTAGTAGTTACAGAGATGTAAGTCGTCCACAGATTGTGGTCGTTGCCCACAGGTTGTCCCCAGGGATCACACAGGTTCATCCCCAGGGCCTGCTCCGTCGGCTCGACCGCACGAAGGTCCGAAGCAGGGTCAGAAGGAGGTGCGGTTCACATGCAGTGCCCGTTCTGTCGCCACCACGACACGCGCGTGCTCGACAGCCGCGCCGCTGACGATGGTGCCGCGATCCGGCGCCGTCGGCAGTGCCTGCAGTGCGACCGACGGTTCACCACCGTCGAGCAGGTGACCCTGGCTGTGGTCAAGCGCTCGGGAACCACCGAGCCGTTCAGTCGCGAGAAGGTCATCTCCGGTGTGCGCAAGGCGTGCCAGGGTCGCCCGGTCAGCGACAGCGACCTGGCCAGGCTCGGGCAACGGGTCGAAGAATCGATCCGGGCCACCGGAGCTGCCGAAGTCCCGAGCCACGAGGTGGGAATGGCGACGCTGCCACCCCTGCGAGACCTCGACGAGGTCGCCTACCTGCGGTTCGCCAGCGTGTACCGCTCGTTCGACTCCCTGGCCGACTTCGAGGCCGAGATCGCATTGCTCAGAGTCGAACAGGACGACGACCCACCCCGGCACCCCGACGCGGCCCTGCCGCAGCCCGACCGCGTCTAGCGGTCCCACGATCGTCCCGGGTGGGGTGGGGAGGGGAAGCCCCGCCTCACCCGGGACACCCAACCACCAGGTCAGCGAAGGAGCAGCAATGACGGAGACGACGCACCGGGCAGCACGCGGGCGCAGCGGCAAGCCCGCGCGCAAGGGGCTCACCATCGAGCGAATCTTCACCACCCCGGACGTCCATCCCTACGACGAGGTGTCGTGGGAGCGACGCGACGTCGTCCAGCGCAACTGGAAGACCGACGAGCTCGTGTTCGAGCAGCGCGGTGTCGAGTTCCCCGACTTCTGGTCGGTCAACGCGTCGACCATCGTCACGACGAAGTACTTCCGCGGCGCGGTGGGCACCGACGCCCGGGAGTGGAGCCTGCGCCAGGTGATCGACCGCGTCGTCACCACGTACCGGGCCGCGGGGGAGCAGCACGGCTACTTCGCCACGACCGAGGACGCCGAGGTCTTCGAGCACGAGCTCACCTGGATGCTGATGCACCAGGTGTTCTCGTTCAACAGCCCGGTCTGGTTCAACGTCGGCACGAGCGCTCCGCAGCAGGTCAGCGCCTGCTTCATCTTGTCGGTGGACGACACGATGGACTCGATCCTCAACTGGTACAAAGAAGAGGGGCGCATCTTCAAGGGAGGCTCCGGGGCCGGTCTGAACCTCTCGCGCATCCGGTCGTCCAAGGAGCTGCTGTCGTCGGGGGGCACGGCATCCGGGCCTGTGTCGTTCATGCGGGGAGCGGACGCGTCCGCCGGCACCATCAAGTCCGGGGGCGCCACCCGCCGCGCGGCCAAGATGGTGGTGCTCGACGTCGACCACCCCGACATCGAGGAGTTCGTCGAGACCAAGGCGCGCGAGGAGGACAAGATTCGCGTCCTGCGCGACGCCGGCTACGACATGGATCTCGGTGGCCGCGACATCGTCTCGGTGCAGTACCAGAACGCCAACAACTCAGTGCGTGTCTCCGACACGTTCATGCGCGCGGTGCAGGACGACAAGCCGTTCGACCTCACGGCGCGCATCGACGGCTCGACCGTGGAGACGGTGCAGGCCAAGGGCCTGTTCCGAAAGATCGCCGAGGCCGCCTGGGAGTGCGCCGACCCGGGAATCCAGTACGACGACACGATCAACGACTGGCACACGACGCCGGAGTCGGGACGCATCAACGCGTCCAACCCGTGCAGCGAGTACATGCACCTCGACAACTCCAGCTGCAACCTCGCGTCGCTGAACTTGCTGAAGTTCCTGCGCACCGACGACACCTTCGATGCCGAGACGTTCGCCAAGTGCGTCGAGCTGATCATCACGGCGATGGACATCTCGATCACCTTCGCCGACTTTCCGACCGAGGCGATCGGTGAGACCACTCGGGCCTACCGGCAGCTCGGCATCGGGTACGCCAACCTCGGTGCGTTGCTGATGGCGTCCGGGCTCGCCTACGACTCCGACGGAGGTCGTGCACTTGCGGCGTCCATCACCAGCCTGATGACGGCAACGGCCTACAAGCGGTCGGCCGAGCTCGCCGGCATCGTCGGTCCCTACGAGGGCTACGCGCGCAACGCCGAGGCGCACCGGCGGGTCATGCGCAAGCACGCCGCAGCCAACGACGCCCTTCGTCCGGTCACCGAGCTCGACCGCTCGGTTCAGGCCGTGGCCACGCGCGAGTGGCAGCAGGGCAACAAGCTGGGCGAGAAGCAGGGCTGGCGCAACGCCCAGGCCAGCGTGCTCGCCCCCACCGGCACGATCGGCCTGATGATGGACTGCGACACCACCGGCATCGAGCCCGACCTCGCACTGGTCAAGTTCAAGAAGCTCGTGGGTGGGGGGTCGATGCAGATCGTCAACCAGACGATCCCCCGAGCGCTGCGCAAGCTCGGGTACGCCGAGGAGACCCTCGAGGCGATCGTGGAGCACATCGCCGAGCACGGCAACGTCGTGGACGCCCCAGGGCTGCGTCAGGAGCACTACACGGTGTTCGACTGCGCCATGGGCGTGCGCACCATCGAGCCGATGGGCCACGTCCGGATGATGGCCGCGGTGCAGCCGTTCCTGTCCGGGGCCATCTCGAAGACGGTGAACCTGCCCGAGTCGGCCACCGTCGAGGAGATCGAGAACGTCTACTTCGAGGGCTGGCGGCTCGGCCTGAAGGCGCTGGCCGTCTACCGCGACAACTGCAAGGTGGGCCAGCCTCTGTCCGACGCCAAGGGCGCGTCGGCCGCCGGCGCGGCCGACACGACGACCGACTCGCAGGTCGTGGTGGAGTACCGGCCGACTCGCCGCCGCCTGCCGAAGTCGCGGCCGAGCCAGACCCTGTCGTTCGCGGTGGCCGGCGCCGAGGGCTACATGACCTCGGGCTCCTACCCCGACGACGGCCTCGGCGAGATCTTCCTCAAGATGAGCAAGCAGGGCTCGACGCTCGCGGGGATGATGGACGCCTTCTCGATCGCGGTGTCGATCGGTCTGCAGTACGGGGTGCCGCTCGAGCAGTTCGTGTCGAAGTTCACGAACATGCGATTCGAGCCGGCAGGCATGACCGACGACCCGGACGTCCGGATGGCGTCGAGCGTCGTGGACTACATCTTCCGACGCCTGGCGCTGGACTACCTGCCGTTCGACTCGCGGTCGGCGCTGGGCATCCACACCGCGGAGGAACGCGCCCGGGCGCTCGACACCGGCAGCTACGCGCCGGTCGAGGACGACGTCGACGTGGAGGAGCTCGCCCAGTCGGCTCCGGTGACCGAGGCGCCGGCCAAGCCTCAGACCGGTCACATGGCCGAGCCGGCGCCGGCGGATGTCCACACGTCGACCGAGCTGCTCGAGGCGTTGCAGGGCACGAAGGCCGACGCACCGCTGTGCATGACCTGCGGGACGAAGATGCGCCCGGCCGGCTCGTGCTACGTCTGCGAGGGGTGTGGGTCGACGAGCGGCTGCAGCTGACCTCGACCCGATCCCGCAGGGGCCCGACGTTCACCTCGTCGGGCCCCTGCGCACGTGTGGACGATATGTGGACAGCGACCACGAAGCTGTGGGTGCGCTGTGGACCGTGCCGGCGTCGACGCAGGACGGGTGGGGACGAGGCTGGGGATGACCCGCGCCGCGTTCGGTGGGGTGCGGTGGGCCTTGGGCGTGCCCGGGGGTGCGGGTAGACATGTGCCCGTCACTGACAACGGCTTACGGGATCGGGGCGCCGCGCCAGCCGCAGTGTGAGGCTGCACAAGCGACCGCTGCCCCCGAATCCGCGCCTCCCGGACCTGTCCGGGCCGGCGACGTGAGCACGGCCCGGTGGCGGCGAGGGTCAATCGCCCTGGTCAGAGTGTTGACGTGCCCGCTCCATCTCCTACATGGAGCGGGCACGTCGCATGTTTCCAGTGCGGGGCCGGTCCGCCGTGACGACACACCGGTGTCGACCCGAGACGTCTGGGCTCTGCGGCCCTCGGTTCGAAGGATCAGCGCGCGTGACGGACACTGGACCGCGTGAGCGCAGCAACCCCGACTCCTGGACCGACCGTCCCCTCCTGGCTTCTGGCGGTGTACCGGACGTTCGCCTACCTCACGGGCGTGCTGCTGGTGACGCTGACCGTCGCGCTGATCGCCCTGCTCGGTACCGAGCCGAAGCCGGAGTGGTACAGCATCGCCTGGACGCTGCACGGCTGGGCCTACATGGGCTACCTCGGCAGCGGGTTCGCGCTGGCGTTCCTGATGCGCTGGAGCATTGGGCGCACGGTGCTGGTGCTGCTGGCAGGCACGGTGCCGGCGATGTCGTTCGTTGCCGAGCGCTGGGTGGTGCGTCGGGTGCAGGTCAGCGACCCGCACCCGACGTCGGTCACTCGGTGACGTCTTCGGCCGTGGTCGTGATGGCCGTGCTGCCACCCGATGCGGAGACCGCGATCTTGCGGGGCTTGGCCTTCTCGGCCACCGGGATCGTCACGGTGAGCACCCCGGCGTCGTAGTCCGCGGTGATCCCCTCCGCGTCGACGCCGTCGCCGAGCGTGAGCTGACGCATGTAGCTGCCGGCGTACCGCTCGCTGAGTATCCAGTCCTGGTTCTCGCCCTCCGGGCCTTGGCGCTCGGCCCGGATGGTGAGCATGCCGCTGTCGACGTCGATGTCGATGGAGTCGGCGTCCACACCGGGCAGGTCGACCAGCAGCACGAACTGGTCGCCCTCGCGGTAGACGTCCATGGGCATGAACCGAGGAGTACGCACCGATCCGGACCCGGGGCCGAGCACCTGCTCGGCAAGCCGGTCGAAGTCGCGGAACGGGTCGAAGCGCATCACAGCCATGACAACCTCCCAGCTCGTCGGGGATGCTGCCCGCCGCCTGTCGGGCAGCTGACTACGCCTCCATTATTAGCACTCGAGACGAGAGAGTGCCAGCGGTCTGGGTGGTTCGTCACCACAGCTTCTGCGGGTAGTCCCGGTCTCCCAGCAGGCGATGACCGACCCACGCCCACGCCAGCACGACGAGCATGACCCCGAGCAGGAACGGCAGGGCCAGGGCGGCTTCGAGTCCGTCGAGCTGTGAGCGGCTCGCCACCAGGGCCGCAGCCACTGCCGGTGGGTGCATCGTGCCGGTGGTGTGCATGAGCAGCAGCGTGAGAAACCCGATCGCGACCGTCAGAACGATCGAGTGCCCCATGGCCGCGGTCACCAGCAGACCCGTGATCGCTGCGATCGTGTAGGCGAGCAGGATCCGCAGTGGGCGCGACGACACCGAGCGCGGCATCGCGACCAGGACGGCGAGGGTGACCACGGGCGGGATGAGCAGCGGGGCCAGCGCGCTGTCGTCGGCGTCGAGCGCCACGTACGCGGCGAACAGCACCGACAGCCCCACGGTCTCGACGACCACGAGTGGCAGTGCGAGGCTGGCAGGCAGGCGTTCGGACGGGTCGTCGAGGACGACGTGGCGCAGGGGATGTCCGGGTTGCGGATCCACGGCGCCTCCTGCTCAGCTGGGCCACCTGCAGGGTAGTAGCCGGGCATGGGTGACCTCTGGCCCTGCCACACCTGCGCTCGGCTCGACCAATCTGGTGCGCATGGCCTCAGAGGTCACCACTGAAGTTGTCGTGCTCGACGTCGACGGACTCCAGCGCCTCATCGAGGTGCTGGCGCAGCAGGGGTGGCAGGTGATCGGCCCGACGGTTCGGGACGGCGCGATCGTCCCCGGGCCGATCGCCGGCGTGGCCGACCTGCCGCGGGGCGTCGGCGACAGCCAGCAGCCGGCCCGGTACCGGCTGGTCGACCGGGACGACGCAGCCCTCTTCGGCTACGCCAGCCCCGCCACGTCGTTCAAGCCGGTGCTCTTCCCGCCCAAGCACCTGATCTGGCGGGGCAGCCGTCGAGGCGACGGGTTCGACGTCGCGGCACCGGACGATCCGCCGCCTGCTCGTGCGCTGATCGGTGTGCGGTCGTGCGACCTGGCAGCCATCCGGGTGCACGACCGAGTGCTCGCGCAGCGCTGGGGCAACCGCCCGGCGCGCGACGTCGACTACGCCGCGGCCCGGGGCGCCACCTTCATCGTGGCGGTGGCCTGTGGGACGCCGGCCGACACGTGCTTCTGCACGTCCATGGCAACCGGGCCCGGGCCGGGGGAGGGCTACGACCTGGCCCTGACCGAGATCCTGGACGAGGACGGGCACGAGTTCGTCGTGCAGGTGGGCAGCGAGCAGGGTGCCCAGGTTCTCGCGGACGTGCCATCGCGGGCGGGTGAGGCGGCTGACGAGCAGCGTGCCCAGCAGGTGGTCGACACGGCCGCCGGCGCGATCGAGCGGCGCCTGCGCACCGACGGCCTGCCCGCCCTTCTCGACGACGAGGTCGAGCACCCCCAGTGGGAGGACGTGGCGCAGCGCTGCCTCGCCTGCGGCAACTGCACCGCTGTCTGCCCGACCTGCTTCTGCACGTCGGTGGAGGACGTGTCCGACCTCTCCGGGGACAACGCCGAGCGCTGGCGTGTCTGGGACTCCTGCTTCACCGCTGGGTTCTCCTACGTGCACGGCGGCCCGGTGCGCTCGTCGACGGCGTCGCGGTACCGGCAGTGGCTCACCCACAAGCTCGGTACCTGGCAGGCCCAGTTCGACACGTCCGGCTGCGTGGGGTGTGGCCGATGCCTGACGTGGTGCCCGGTGGGCATCGACATCACCGCCGAGGCCGCTGCCCTGCAGCGCACCGCCCGCACACCCACGAGCCGACGGGAGGTCGTGAGATGACGACACCGACCGCCACCGATCCCCGGGCGCAGATCCGTGACCTGCTCGCCCAGCACTGCTTCACCCGTGGCCTCGACGACAGCTTCGTCGACCGCCTCGTGGAGCACGCGAAGGTGCGTACCCACGATGAGGGGGTGCTGCTGTTCCGCGAGGGTGGGTCGGCCAACGAGTTCCACCTGCTGGTGCAGGGCCGGGTCGCGATCGAGATGCACTCCCCGGGACGCGGCGACCTGGTGCTCGACACCGTCGAGCCGTGCGAGACGGTCGGCTGGTCGTGGCTCGTGCCGCCGTACCGATGGTTCTTCAGCGCGAGAGCCCTCACCGAGGTCACGGTCGTCACCGTGGATGCCGAGGCGCTGCGCGCCCTCGCCGACGACGACCCTGCGTTCGGCTACGCGCTCATGCAGCGGGTCACCTCGGTGATGCTCGAGCGCATGCAGGCGGCCCGGGTGCGCCTGGCCGACCTCTACGGGGTGGTCGGCACATGACCGTCACCGCGCCGACCCGCACCGAGGCATCCGCGTTCGACCTGCGTGAGTTTCGGGTCACGACCCGACGGCAGGACACCCGCGACACCGCAACGCTGTCGCTGGCCCCGCTGTCGGGCGACCCACTGAGCTTCGAGGCCGGGCAGTTCACCATGGTCTACGCCTTCGGCGTCGGTGAGGTGCCGCTGAGCATCAGCGGCGACCCGTCCGGAGGCAAGCCGCTGCTGCACACCATCCGTGACGTCGGCGGCGTCACCCACACGCTGACCCACCTGCGCCGAGGCGACGTCGTGGGCATCCGCGGCCCGTACGGTCGGGGCTGGGACGTCGACGACGGCCGCGGCGGTGACGTCGTGCTCGTAGCGGGCGGCATCGGCCTGGCGCCGTTGCGTCCGGCGCTGCTGCAGATACTCGCCCGGCGAGACGAGTACAAGCGCGTAGTGCTCCTCTACGGAACCCGCACGCCGGAGGACGTGCTGTACGCCGACGAGCTCGAGCGGTGGCGCGGACGGTTCGACCTCGAGGTCGAGGTGACGGTCGACTACGGCCCGCCGGGCTGGCGTGGCAAGGTCGGTCTCGTCACCAGCCTGATCCCGCGCGCCGGCTTCGACCCCGCCACGACGCTGGCCCTGGTCTGCGGACCTGAGGCGATGATGCGCTACGTCGGGTCGGCGCTGGTCGAGCGAGGGGTGGCCAAGAACCGCATCAGGCTCTCGATGGAGCGGGCGATGGACTGTGGCGTCGGCCTGTGCGGGCACTGCCAGCTGCGCAGCCTGTTCGTCTGCGTCGACGGTCCCGTGTTCGGCTACGACCGGCTGGAGCCACTGCTCTGGCTGCGGGAGGTGTAGGCATGGCGGCCGCGACCAGAACCCACCGGCCGAAGCTGGCGGTCTGGAAGTTCGCCTCGTGCGACGGGTGCCAGCTCTCGCTTCTCAACTGCGAGGACGAGCTGCTCGAGGTGGCCGAGGCCGTCCACATCGCGTACTTCCCCGAGGCGACCCGGGCGTCGGTGCGCGGGCCGTACGACCTGTCGTTGGTGGAAGGGTCGATCACGACTCCGCATGACGCCGAGCGCATCCAGCAGATCCGCAAGTCGTCGGCCCGGCTCATCACCATCGGGGCCTGCGCGACCGCGGGCGGTATCCAAGCCCTGCGCAACACCCGCGACGTCGCGGCGTTGGCGTCCGTCGTCTACCCGCGACCGGACTACCTGGACGTGCTCGATCGCTCCACGCCCATCCGCGCCCACGTGACGGTCGAGGCAGAGCTGCGCGGATGCCCGGTGGACAAGAACCAGCTGCTCGAGGTGGTGGCGGCGGTGCTGCACGACCGCAAGCCGCGCATCCCGCTGGCCAGCGTGTGCACCGAGTGCAAGCGCCGGGGGCTGGTGTGCGTCGCGGTGGCTCACGGACAGCCCTGCCTCGGCCCGGTCACCCAGGCCGGCTGTGGGGCGCTGTGCCCCGGGTTCGGCCGTGGCTGCTACGGGTGCTTCGGGCCCTACGCGTCGGCCAACGCCGCCTCGCTCGCCGACCACCTGCGCGCCGACGGTGTCAGCGCGCAGGACGTGGAGCGCCTCTATGCCACCTTCAACGCCGGAGCGCCGGCGTTCGCGTCCGAGGCGCAACGCCAGCGCGAGTCGGACCCCTCGGCGCAGGAGGTGCGCGCGTGAGCAGGGCACGATCGCTCGACGTCCCGGTACTGGCCCGTGTCGAGGGCGAGGGGGCCATGCACGTCCGCATCCGTGACGGCGTGGTCGAGGACGTCAAGCTCTCGATCTACGAGCCACCCCGGTTCTTCGAAGGCTTTCTGCGTGGCCGGGCCGCCATCGAGGCTCCCGACATCACGGCTCGAATCTGCGGGATATGCCCGGTCGCCTACCAGATGGCGGCCTGCAACGCCGTGGAGGCCGCCTGGGGTGCCACGGTCAGCGAGCCCATCCGGGCGATGCGCCGGCTGCTGTACTGCGGTGAGTGGATCGAGAGTCACGCCCTGCACATCTACCTGCTGCACGCACCCGACTTTCTCGGCTACCCGGACGCCCTCGCGATGGCTGCCGACCACCGCGACCTCGTCCAGCAGGGGCTGCGCCTGAAGAAGGTCGGCAACCAGCTGATGGACGCCTCCGGTGGCCGCTCGGTGCACCCGGTCAACGTCCGAGTCGGCGGCTTCTTCCGCTTCCCCACCCGCGACGAGATCGATGCCCTGCGTCCGGCGCTCGACCAGGCCCTCGTCGATGCCGAGGCAACAGTGCGGGCCGTCGCGGCGCTCGACCTACCCGACTTGCAGATGCCGTACCACTTTCTCGCCCTGGACGACGAGACCGGTCGATACCCGCTCGAGGATGGTCGCCACCTGCTGTCCGGGGACGGGGTGCACGACAGCGAGCGCATCGCGCTCGAGGAGTTCGACGAGCGAGTCGTCGAGGTGCACGTCGAGCACTCCAACGCCCTGCAGGCGCGGCTGCACGGTGTGGGTTCCTACGTGGTGGGACCGCTGGCCCGATGGGCGCTGCTCGGAGACCGGATCACCGGTCGTGCTGCAGACCTCGCCGCCGAGCTGCAGGTGCCGCGTCCCGTGCTCAACCCGTTCGCCTCCATCGTCGTCCGCGCCCTCGAGGTGCTGTACTCGGTGCAGCAGGCACAGCAGATCCTGGACGAGTGGCCGAGCGACCCCGGGGCAGCGTCGGTACCGGTACAGCCGCGGCCGGCCGTCGGGTACGGCGCCAGTGAGGCCCCCCGGGGTCTGCTCGTGCACCGCTACCGCACCGACGCCGACGGGGCGATCCGCGACGCCCGCATCGTTCCGCCCACCTCGCAGAACCAGGCACAGATCGAGGCAGACCTGCGACGGCTGGTCGAGCAGCGAATGCACCTCGACGACGCCGCGCTGACCCTGGAGTGCGAGACGGCGATCCGCAACTACGACCCCTGCATCTCGTGCGCCACGCACTTCTTGCGGCTCACGGTCGACCGCGAGTAGCCGGTTCGCTGTGTCGGCGTCGCTCGTCGTGGGCCTGGGGCATCCCGACCGCGGTGACGACGCGATCGGGTGGTGGGTGGCCCGCGAGGTGGAACGTCGACGGCCCGACCTGTGCGTGCGGACGCTGCTCGACCCGCTGCCGCTGCTCGACCTGCTGCCCGCACACGACGCAGTGGTGCTCGTGGACGCCGCCCTGATGCCCGACGAGCCCGGGTCGCTGCGCGTCGTCGACGCGACTGCGCACCTGCCCGACGTGGCGGGCAGGTGCGCATCGAGCCACGGGGTGTCGCTCGGGATGGTGCTCGACCTCGGCCGGGAGTCGGGGCCGATGCCGCAGCAGCTGACCGTCGTCGCCGTCGGAGCCGGTCGTTTCACACTGGGTGAGCCGCCGCAGACCCGCGTGGCGGCCGCGGTCGTCCCCGCAGTCGACGCGGTGCTGCGGGCGCTCGACGGTGCGGGGCGCTCAGCCGGGTAGGGACGGGTCCAGCGCGGCCACCGCTGCCCGGATGCCACCGAGCCTCGCGCTGATCTCGTCGAGGCGAGCGTCGCTGCGCACCGCGACGGCACCGTCGATCGTGCGCACCAGCTCGTCGTAGGCGCTCACGGCCGCGTCCAGGTCACGCCGCAACCGCACGGCTGCGGCCGACTCGTGCCCGGTGGCCCGCGCCGCCTGCTCCACAGGCACGAGGGCCGACGCCAGACCGGCGATGGCGCGCTCGGTCTCGGCCCCGGTCTCCAGCGCCAGGCCGGCCACGTCGTCGGGCACCAACGGCACCAGCCCGGCCAGGGCCGCGCGGCTGGCGACCGCGCGCCGCAGCGGGGCGTAGGCCGAGGACGAGCGCGTAGCCGCCGGAAGCACCGGGGGCGGCGGTGGAGCGGCCGGCAGCTGGGGCACCGGGGTAGCAGCCGCGCGCACGCCCACCACGACCGCCACGACGATCAGGGCCACGACCAGCCCCCACCACTGGCCGAGGGCGGCGGCCGCCGCACCACCGAGCAGCACGGGCACCTGCACACGGGCGTTGCGTCGCACCCGCTCGGCGCGATGGACGCGCCGTTGGGCGTGCACCGTCTGGGCCTGCCACCGGGCCAGCTCGGCCTGGCCGGCCTCGTCGCGGAACCCGAGCATCCTGTCGAGCACCACCGCGGCCTGCGCCGCCGCCTGCTCGAGCGGTACCGGGTGCTTCGACGGCATCGACCCAGGATACGCCGCGGGCGATCGTCGCGCGCTGTGTCGGACGAGGGTCAGTCGCCGAGGTCGACGATCACCGGCGCATGGTCGGACGGGCCCTTGCCCTTGCGGCTCTCGCGGTCGACCCAGGCGTCGGTCACCCGCTCGGCCACGGCCACCGACGCGTAGGCGTGGTCGATACGCATGCCCCAGTCCTGGTGGAAGGCGCCGGCGCGGTAGTCCCAGTAGGTGAAGGGGTTCGGGCCCTTGCCTGGTCGGGGGACGACGTCGACGAGCCCGAGGTCGCGCAGGGCGGCGAGCGCGGCTCGCTCCGGCTCGGTCACGTGGGTGGAGCCGACGAACTTCTGCGGGTCCCACACGTCCGCATCGGTGGGTGCGACGTTGAAGTCACCCAGCACGATCGAGGCAGGGTGCGAGGTCAGCTCGGCGGCCGTCGTGGCCCGCAGCGCCTCGAGCCACCGCAGCTTGTAGTCGTAGTGCGGGTCGTCGACGCTGCGTCCGTTGGGGACGTAGACGCTGCGCACCCGGACGCCCCCACAGGTGGCGGCCACCGCTCGGCACTCGGGGTCGGGAAACCCGGGCTCGTCGTCCAGGCCCCGGCGCACCTCGTCCAGACCGACGCGCGACAGAACCGCCACGCCATTCCAGCGGCCGTCGGCGTGCACGGCCGACTCGTACCCGAGCGCCTGGACGGGAAGGTGGGGAAAGGCGTCCTCGGTCACCTTGAGCTCCTGCAGGCAGGCCACGTCGGGCCGGCGGGTCTCCAGCCAGTCCAGAAGCCGGGGCAGGCGTGCCGTGACGGAGTTGACGTTCCAGGTGGCGATGCGCACGCCGGGCAACGCTAGTCGGGCGCCGAGCACCTAGGCTCGGCAACCGTGCAGGAGAACGAGGCGATGGCGGTGGTCACCGCGCTCAAGGCGCGTGGGGTGCGGGCGAGCGTGGCCCGGCCGGGGCTCTACCGGTTCGGCGTCCGTGTGCAGATCGGCGACGGCCGTGAGGCGCTGTGGGACGTCGACGGTGCTGCGGGGCTCGAGGCCCAGGTGATGCGCAACGGCGTGCTGGTCGGGTTCGTACCGAAGATCGACGGATCGGCCGCCTTCGACGTCGAGCAGCAGGCCGCTGCGATCGCGACCGCCGACTACGGGAGGGGCTAGAGATGACGGCAGTGCTGCGGACTCCGGAGGAGAGGTTCGCCGGTCTCGACGAGGCGGGCACCCCCAGCTATGCCGAGGTGCCGCACCCGCACGGCGGCACGCTGCGCATGGCCTACCTCGACGTGGCGCCGCCCGGCTCCGACGCCGGGTCGACACCCACGGTGGTGCTGCTGCACGGCGAGCCCACGTGGAGCTACCTCTATCGCACGATGATCCCGGTGCTGACCGACGGGGGCCTGCGGGTCGTGGCCCCGGACATGATCGGCTTCGGTCGCTCCGACAAGCCCGTCGAACGCGCCGAGCACACCTACGCCCGGCACATCGCCTGGATGCGTTCGCTGCTGGTCGACCACCTGGGGTTGTCCGGCGCCACGCTCGTGGGCCAGGACTGGGGAGGCCTCATCGGGCTGCGGCTGGCGGTGGAGAACCCCGGGCTGTTCTCGCGCATCGTGGCCTCCAACACCGGGCTCCCCACCGGAGACGTGGCCATGCCGCAGATCTGGTGGGCGATGCGAGAGGCGATGGAGACCGCCGAGAACCTCGACATCGGACGCGCCGTTGCGTCCGGCTGCGTGCGGGGGCTGTCCGACGCCGACAGGGCTGCCTACGACGCGCCCTTCCCGGACGAGCGGTACAAGGCCGGCCCGCGCGAGATGCCCGGGCTCGTGCCGGTGACCCCGACCGACCCAGAGACGCGCGCCAACCGGGCGGCGTGGGCTGCCCTGGGTCAGTGGCAGGCGCCCTTCCTGGTCGCCTTCTCCGACTCCGACCCGATCACGGGGGCCATGGGGCCGATCCTCGCTCGGCACGTTCCGGGCGCCGCCGACCAGCCGAACCCGGTGATCGAGCGCGCCGGCCACTTCGTGCAGCAGGACGCCGGGCCCGAGCTGGCCGAGCACGTCGTGCGCTTCATCCAGTCGACGTAGCGGCGGTCTTGAGCCGCACCTGACGCTTGATGCGGCCCAGCATGCCGACCATGCCCCGAAGGCGCAGGGGCGACACCGCCTCGGCCAGCCCCAACCTCATCGGGGCGTCGTCCGGGACGGCGAGCACCTCGGCACCGGTCAGCCCGTCCAGGCCGGCGTGCAGGATGCCGGCGAACCCTCGTGTGGTGGGCGCCTCCAGGGGAGCGTCGAAGTGCAGGTGGACGGGAGCATCGAGCCCACCGTCCACCTCGACGGTGAGGAACACCGGGGACTGGCACTCGTCGACCTGCTCGAGGGAGTCACGGTCGTCGGCGAACCGGTCGGGCAGCGCCGGTAGCTCGTCGGAGAACTCCAGCAGCAGGTCGAGCCGCTGTCGGGTGGACGCCGACGCGAAGTCGTCGGCGATCTCGGCGAACGCCGAGGGCAGCGAGTCGGGCGCGGGCGTGGTGCTCACGGCTCAGAGGCCGCCCGGCTCGGTGCCCTGCGCGACCGGGACGCGCACGGCGTTGCCCCACTCGGTCCAGGAGCCGTCGTAGTTGCGCACCTTCTCGAAGCCCAGCAGGTGGGTCAGCACGAACCAGGTGTGCGACGAGCGCTCGCCGATGCGGCAGTAGGCGACGACGTCGTCCTGCGGGCTGAGCCCGGCGTCACCGAGGTAGATGCGCTCGAGCTCGGCCCGGTCGCGGAACCGGCCGTCGTCGGCGGCGGCCTTCGCCCAGGGGACGTTGACGGCGCCGGGGATGTGCCCGCCCCGCATCGCACCTTCCTGCGGGTAGTCGGGCATGTGCAGCAGCTCCCCGGAGTACTCGCCGGGTGAGCGCACGTCGACGAGCGGCTGGCCCAGGTGGGCGAGCACGTCGTCCTTGAAGGCCCGCAGCACGGTGTCGTCCCGCTCGACCTGCAGGTAGGACGTGGGGGCCGGGGTCGGCACCTCGCGGGTCATCGGGCCG
>CAYNWB010000049.1:0-16101 GCA_964400785.1 uncultured Actinomycetes bacterium
GACAACGCCGTCGAGTACTTCGTCAGCTACTACGACTACTACCAGCCCGAGGCCTACGTCCCGCAGACCGACACCTACATCGAGAAGGACTCCTCGATCAACGAGGAGGTCGAGCGGCTGCGCCACTCGGCGACGAACAGCCTGCTCACCCGCCGCGACACGATCGTCGTGGCGACGGTGTCGTGCATCTACGGACTGGGCACGCCGCAGGAGTACGTCGACCGCATGGTGCGCCTACGGGTGGGGGACGAGATCGACCGGGACGCGCTGCTGCGCCGCCTGGTGTCGATCCAGTACACACGCAACGACCAGGCCTTCACCCGGGGCACGTTCCGCGTCCGCGGCGACACCCTCGAGATCATCCCGGCCTACGAGGAGCTCGCCGTCCGGGTCGAGCTCTTCGGGGACGAGGTCGAGGCCATCTCCACCCTGCACCCGCTCACCGGCGAGGTGGTGCGTGAGGAGGAGGAGATGTACATCTTCCCCGCCTCGCACTACGTCGCCGGGCCGGAGCGCATGGGTCGCGCCGTGGCGGCGATCGAGCACGAGCTCACCGGGCGACTGGCCGAGCTCGAGAGGCAGAACAAGCTGCTGGAGGCCCAGCGCCTGCGCATGCGCACGGGGTACGACCTGGAGATGCTCAACCAGGTGGGCTTCTGCTCGGGCATCGAGAACTACTCCCGGCACATCGACGGACGCGGGCCGGGCACCCCGCCGAACTGCCTGCTCGACTACTTCCCCGACGACTTCCTGCTCGTCATCGACGAGTCGCACGTCACCGTCCCGCAGATCGGCGGCATGTACGAGGGCGACATGAGCCGCAAGCGCACGCTGGTCGACCACGGGTTCCGGCTGCCGAGCGCGATGGACAACCGGCCGTTGCGCTGGGCGGAGTTCGTCGAGCGCATCGGGCAGACGGTGTACATGTCGGCGACGCCCGGCCCGTACGAGCTCGCCAAGGCCGACGGCGAGGTCGTGGAGCAGGTGATCCGCCCCACGGGGCTCATCGACCCGGAGGTCGTGGTCAAGCCCACCACGGGCCAGATCGACGACCTGATGCACGAGATCCGCCAGCGCACCCAACGCAACGAGCGCGTGCTGGTCACCACCCTGACGAAGAAGATGGCCGAAGACCTCACCGACTACCTGCTCGAGCAGGGCATCCGGGTGCGCTACCTGCACTCCGAGGTCGACACGCTGCGTCGCGTCGAGCTGCTGCGCGAGCTGCGCATGGGCGACTACGACGTGCTCGTCGGCATCAACCTGCTGCGCGAGGGGCTCGACCTACCCGAGGTGTCGCTGGTGAGCATCCTCGACGCCGACAAGGAGGGCTTCCTGCGCTCCGGCACCTCGCTCATCCAGACGATCGGTCGCGCGGCTCGCAACGTGTCGGGCCAGGTGCACATGTACGCCGACGCGGTCACCCCGTCGATGCAGCACGCGATCGACGAGACCAACCGACGGCGCGTCAAGCAGCTCGCGTACAACGCCGAGCGAGGCATCGACCCCCAGCCGCTGCGCAAGAAGATCAGCGACATCACCGAGCTGCTGGCGCGTGAGGACGCCGACACGGCCGAGCTGATCGGCGGGTCGGGACGGTCGCAGTCGCGCGGCAAGTCGCCCGTGCCGGGTCGGGGTCGGGCCCCGACCGGTGAGGCGGGACGGCACGCCGCCGAGCTCGCGGGCATGCCCGCTGCCGACCTGGCCGACCTGATCGGGCAGCTGACCGACCAGATGCACGCCGCCGCCGCCGAGCTGCAGTTCGAGCTGGCCGCTCGGTTGCGCGACGAGATCGGCGAGCTCAAGCGCGAGCTGCGCGGCATGCACGAGGCCGGCGTCCGGTAGGGCCGGCGACAGGTGGAGGTGTTCGACGGGATCGTCACGATCCTGCCCGTGACCGCGAGCACGCTGTCGGTCGCGCTCGTGCTGCTGGTGCTGGTCAGCGACCACGGGTTGCGTTCGGGGCTCACCCTCGTCGGCGGGTGGTTCGTCGGTGCGTGGGCGGTGCTGGTGCTCGCGATGCTCGGGCTGCTCAGCTTCGTCCCCGACACGTCCGGCGGGCTCTCGCCGGCCGTCCAGCTGCTCGTCGGCCTGGTCGCGATCGGCATCGGGGCCTACGTGCTGGTGCGCCTGCGCACCCGTCCCGACGCGGCGGGACGTGAGCAGGCTCGCGTCGCACGACTCGCCGACCACCTCACCCCGGTGCGCTCGGGTGCCCTGGGGTTCGCGCTGGTCGGCCTCAGCCCGCGGCAGTGGGTGTTTCTGGTGCCCGCCGCGGCCTTGTTCACGGCCAGCTCGGTGCCGGCGCCCGTGCTGAGCCTGCCCCTGGTCGGGGCCGCGGTGGCCTCCCTCGGGGTCGCGGCGCCGATCGCGCTCGTGCTGGTGGTCGGACGCCGACAGGCCGACGCGCTGCCGCGGGCCCGCGCCTGGTGGCTGCGCCATGGCGACCAGGTCGGTGCCGTCGTCGCTCTCGGCGTCGGAGTGCTCTTTCTGGTCGCGGCGGCGACGGGACGCTGACGGTTGCCCCGTGGGGCGCCCGCCGTCGGTCACGACGTCGCCTAGATTGGGTGGGTGCTCGACGTGCCGCTCCAGGTCTGGGCGGCCACCGTCGCAGGCATCATCGTTCTGCTCGCCATCGACTTCGTGGTGGGCCGCAACCCGCACGACGTGCACATGCGGGAGGCGACGGCGTGGTCGATCTTCTACGTCGGCATCGCGATCCTGTTCGGCATCGGCGTCTGGCAGGTGGCGGGCGCGGAGTTCGGCCAGCAGTACTTCGCCGGTTGGCTGGTGGAGAAGAGCCTCTCGGTCGACAACCTGTTCATCTTTCTGCTGATCTTCGCCCGCTTCGCCGTGCCCTCCGAGCTGCAGCAGCGCGCCCTGCTCATCGGTGTGGCCCTCGCGCTGGTGATGCGGGCCGCCTTCATCGCCGTGGGTGCCGCGGCTCTGGAGTACTTCGCGTTCACGTTCGTCATCTTCGGCGGGTTCTTGATCTGGACCGCGTGGAGCATCTTCAAGCACCGCAACGAGGACGCTGACCTCGACGAGAACGCGGTGCTGCGCTTCGCCCGGCGACGGTTCCGCGTCACCGACGGCTACCACGGCAACCGGCTGACCTGGGTGCTGGACGGCCGACGCTACGTCACCCCGATGTTCCTGGTGCTGATCGCGATCGGCACCACCGACCTGCTGTTCGCGCTCGACTCGATCCCGGCGACGTTCGGCGTGACGCAGGAGCCGTACCTGGTGTTCACGGCCAACGCGTTCGCGTTGCTCGGGCTGCGTGCCCTGTTCTTCGTGCTGCGCAACCTGCTCGACCGGCTCGTCTACCTGGCGATCGGGCTCTCGATCATCCTGGCCTTCATCGGGGTCAAGCTCATCCTCACCTTCGCGCACGAGCTCGACCCGGCGATACCGGAGATCCCGACGTTCGTGTCGCTGGCGGTCATCCTCGTCGTGCTCACCGTCACCACGGTGGCATCGTTGGTGAAGGTGCGCCACGACCCGACCGCACGAGCCCACACCGGACCCATCGCGGGTCACTCACACACCCGCGAGGACGTCGAGCGGCCCGTCGACCCGCAGTGAGGCGGTGCTCAGGCCTTCGACTCCAGCACGACGCGATGCTCGCCGGCCTCGATCCACGCCGTCATCTCGGTGCGCGACAGGGCCCAGGGCCCGCACTCGCACCAGGCCGGCATCGTGTCGTCGGCCAGCGAGCCCGCGTCCAAGAAGTCGGTCCACTGCGCGACCGAGCGGGTGCCGTGCGGCGTGTCCACCCGGTCACGGTGCCCGTGCGAGTGTCGACCCGAGGCAGCCTGCACGACCGGTCCCTGGGGGGTCGAGAACACACCAGCGACGTGGTGACCGTTGGCGCACTGAACCGACAGCACGCGCGCGTCACTCATCGGCGGCGCCACCGCCGAGAGGACGTCCGCTGCGTGCCGCTGACGGGGTGGCATCCGCGACGTCGATCCGCTCACACTTCACCGTAGGCGCGTTGCGATCATCGGCGCACCCGTCGAAGGTCCTTGCCTCGCGGCGCGGCCGGGTGTGCCCGGGCCTTCACCAGCCGCGCGCCTGCCACTCGTCGAGATGGGGTCGCTCGGTGCCGAGCACCGTGTCGTCGCCGTGGCCCGGGTAGACCCAGGTCTCGTCCGGCAGCGCGTCGAACACCTTGGTGCGCAGCTCGTGCATGAGCACGGGGAACGTCTGCGGGGTCGTCTTGCCAGGCCCACCCGGAAAGAGGGCATCGCCCGTCCACAGGTGCGGGGCACCCTGCGGGTCGTCGTAGAGCAGGGCGATCGACCCGGGCGTGTGCCCGTCGAGGTGGATGACGCGCAGCGACACGGTGCCGACCGTCACCGTGTCGCCGTCGCGCACCCGTCGCTGCGTGGCGACACCGATGGCATCGGCGTCCGCCTCGTGCGCCACCGTCTGCGCACCGGTGGCGGCGACGACCTCGTCGAGGGCACCCCAGTGGTCGTGGTGGCGGTGGGTGGTGACGACCGTGCGCAGCGGGCCGTCCCCGACCGTCGCGAGCAGGCGCTCCGGCTCGGCCGCGGCATCGACGAGCAGCTCGTCCCCCGTCTCGCGGCAGCGCAGCAGGTACGCGTTGTTGTCCATCGGGCCCACCGACAGCTTGGTGACGATCAGGTGGGTGAGCTCGCGGACGTCGGGAGGGCCGCCAGGCGTCACTGCGCCGGTGTAGGTCATCAGAACCACGCCGGCAGGCTCGGGGGGCCGTCCGGATGCACGTGCAGGCCCTCTCCGCTGGAACGTCCGGTCAGCCAGGCCAGCAGGGCCGGGCCGGGTCCCTCGACCCGCACCCGGGCCGACGGGTCTCCGCACGTCGCCCACCAGTCCCGGTCGAGGGCGACCAGGTCGAGGGCGGGCACGTCGTCGCGCACGAGGTAGCGCTCGGCGGTCTCGACGAGCAACCGCGTCACGAACTCCTCCGACCAGTGCGCCGGTGTGTAGGGGCCGGCGAGGTCGACGTTGTGCACCTCCTGCTCGACCAGCCGCCGCCACGGCAGCTCGCCGGCAGCGATCTCGCGGCCACGGCCCTCCACGCCCAGGCGCACCGTCGCCGACCACCGGTCGTCGGGCAGTGCGTCCGCAGCCTCGAGAAAGGCGTCGATCACGTCGGCCAGGCGTCCGGACAGGACGTCGGCAGCCAACCCGACCCCTGCGTCGATGCCGGCCTGCCTGCTCCGCTGGTCCGGGTAATGGAACACGGGCGTCCCGGTCGCGGCCCAGCCCAGCAGCCGGGTCAGGCCCTCGGCGTTGCCGATCAGGTGGCCGACGACGTGGGCACGGGTCCAGCCCGGCAGCAGGCTGGGCTGGGCGAGGGCGTCCTGGTCGAGCAGGCGGACGTCGTGGACGAGCTGGTCGGCAGACTCGCGAACGAGGCCGAGGTCGTGCCGCGGATTCGTGGTCACGACGTGAACCTACCGAGCCGTCCGTCCGGCGCAAAGACCGGTCCGCAGGCCTTGATTCTGTCGACCCCCCATGGCAGGATTCGTACAAGTGTTCGAACTCAGTCAGAGGGGTTGACGGTGGTGACTCGTCCGCACGCGACCAGCCTGCTTCGGCAGCTGCACGAGGTGCTGGACGATCTGGTTGCGGCCGACCTGACCACGCTGAGCGCCGACGAGCACGCCCAGATGGTCAGCGGGGTGGTGCGGGCGCAGTCGCGGTTGCAGGCGGTGGCTGTGGATGTCGTCGCCGCGTTCGACTCCGCGGATGTGGCCTCCGTCAGCCGGCACCGCACGACCAAGCAGTGGCTCGCCCACCGCACGCGCCTGTCGCTGGGTGCGGCGTCAGCGCTGGTGGGCACGGCACGGGCGCTGCGTGACCACCTGCCGGCGACCAGAGATGCGCTCGCCGGCGGTCGCATCAGCGCGCAGCACGTCTCGGCGATCGCGACGGTGGTACGCACGGTCGGGCCGGAGCACGCTGCGACGGCCGAGCCGATCCTGCTCGACCTGGCCCGCCGGTTCGACCCGGCCACGGTGCGGCGGGCCACCGCGCGCATCTTCGCCAACGTCGACCCCGCCGGTGCCGAGGCTGCTCTGCACCACGCCTACGAGAAGCGGGGGCTCACGCTGTCGGTGGTCGATGACCACGGCTACCTGAACGGGGTGCTCGACCTCGAGTCCACCGAGCTCGTGCAGTCGGTGCTCATGCCGCTCATGGCCAGGGCCGGTGACGACGACCATCGGTCGGCGCCGCAGCGGCGCGCCGACGCCCTGCTCGACGTGTGCAAGAAGCACCTCGACACCCAGCCCATGCCGAGTCTCGCAGGGCACCGCCCCCACCTGTCGGTCATCGTCGACGCCGACCAGCTGCCCCCGGCCGACCCCGGACGCGACGTCAACCCTGCCGACCCGCAGCCCGAGCGGCCGATCGGGTCGGCAGGTCGACCGCGGGGCTGGGCGGCAACGGTCAGCCTGCCCTGGACGGGACGGGCCATCCCGGCCTCCAGCGTGCGCAGGTGGGCGTGCGACGCGTCGGTGACCCCGGTCGTCGCGCGCCTGATGGGACGCTGGCGTGGCTCGGGCACCTGGCCGCCGCGACTCGTGTCCGACCCGGTCTGGCTGCCGTTGCAGGTGGGGCGCAGCCAGCGCACCGCGACAGCGGGCCAGCTCAAGGCGCTCGCTGCGAGAGATGGCGGTTGCATCCATCCCGGTTGCTCGCGCACCCCTGCCTACTGCGACGCCCATCACGTCGTGCACTGGGCCGACGGTGGCCCGACAGACGTCGGCAACATGGTGCTGCTCTGTCGTCATCACCATCGCACGCTGCACATGGGGCACTGGGTCATCCATCCCGACCGGGGCAGCCCCGGCCTGTTCTGGACGAGCGACTCCGACGGCCTGCACCAGGCCCAGACCGCGACCGACCGGTCACCACCGGTTCGGGTGCTGGCGGCCTGACGCGTGCCGCCCGCCGTGGACGCGAGCATCGCGCGGGTGCCGCCTACCCTGTCAGCCGTGCCTCGCCCTACCCCCATGCCGTCCCGCCCACCAGCCGATCGACTGGTGGTGCGGGGGGCGCGTGAGCACAACCTCAAGGACGTCTCGCTCGACCTTCCCCGCGACGCGCTGATCGTCTTCACCGGACTGTCCGGGTCGGGCAAGTCGAGCCTCGCGTTCGACACGATCTTCGCCGAGGGCCAGCGGCGCTACGTCGAGTCACTGTCGGCCTACGCGCGGCAGTTCCTCGGGCAGATGGACAAGCCGGACGTCGACTTCATCGAGGGGCTCTCGCCCGCGGTGTCGATCGACCAGAAGTCGACCTCGCGCAACCCACGCTCGACCGTGGGCACGATCACCGAGGTCTACGACTACCTGCGCCTGCTCTACGCACGAGCCGGCCGCCCGCACTGCCCGGTCGGCGGAGAGCCCATCAGCCGGCAGACGCCGCAGCAGATCGTCGACCGCATCCTGGAGATGCCCGAGGGCACCAAGTTCCAGGTGCTCGCGCCCGTGGTGCGCGAGCGCAAGGGCGAGTACTCCGACCTCTTCCGCACCCTGGCGTCACAGGGCTACGCACGGGTGCGGGTCGACGGCACGGTGCACCCGCTCACCGAGCCTCCTACCCTGAAGAAGCAGGAGAAGCACTCCATCGAGGTGGTCGTCGACCGCCTGGTCGCTCGCAGCCGCGCGAAGCAGCGCATCACCGACTCCGTCGAGACCGCACTGCGGCTGGCGGGTGGCATCGTGGTGCTCGACCTGGTCGACCTCGACCTCGGCGACCCGGGGCGCGAGCGCATGTTCTCCGAGCACCTGGCGTGCCTGGAGCACGACGTGTCGTTCTCCGAGCCGGAGCCGCGGTCGTTCTCGTTCAACTCGCCGTTCGGGGCGTGCCCGGAGTGCTCCGGGCTGGGAACCCGGATGGAGGTCGACCCTGAGCTGATCGTCCCCGACCCGACGATGTCGCTGCGCGACGGCGCGCTGGCCCCGTGGGGCTCCGGCCACACCACCGAGTACTTCTTCCGGCAGGTCACGGCCCTGGCCGACGAGCTGGGCTTCAGCGTGGACGACCCGTTCGCTGACCTGTCGGCCGACGCCCGCAAGGCCGTGCTCTTCGGCTACCCGATGCCGATCCACGTCCGCTACACGAACCGGTACGGACGAGCCCGGGCCTACGACACCACCTACGAGGGCGTCGTGCCGTTCGTCGAGCGGCGCCACCGGGAGGCCGAGAGCGACGCCAGCCGGGAGCGCTACGCCGGCTTCATGCGTCAGGTGCCCTGCCCGACCTGCCACGGCAGCCGGCTCAAGCCCGAGGTGCTGGCGGTGACGCTCGGAGGACGGTCGATCGCCGAGGTCGCGGCCATGCCGATCGGGGAGTGCCAGGTCTTTCTCAACGACCTCGAGCTGAGCGACCGCGAGCAGCAGATCGCCGCCCGGGTGCTGAAGGAGGTCAACGAGAGGCTGCGGTTCTTGGTCGACGTCGGTCTGCACTACCTGACGCTCGACCGTCCCGCTGCGACCCTGGCCGGTGGTGAGGCCCAGCGCATCCGGCTGGCGACACAGATCGGGTCGGGTCTCGTCGGGGTGCTCTACGTGCTCGACGAGCCCAGCATCGGGCTGCACCAGCGCGACAACCGACGCCTCATCGAGACCCTCGTGCGCCTTCGCGACCTCGGCAACACGCTCATCGTCGTCGAGCACGACGAGGACACGATCCGCACCGCCGACTGGGTCGTCGACATCGGTCCCGGTGCCGGCGAGCACGGGGGCCAGATCGTGGTGTCCGGCCCGGTGGCCGAGCTCGAGAAGTCCCCCTCGTCCATCACCGGTGCCTACATCTCCGGTCGCGAGTGCATCGAGGTGCCGGCAGTGCGTCGGCCGGTCGACCCGGCGCGCACCCTTCGGGTCGTGGAGGCCCGCGAGCACAACCTGCGAGACGTCACCGTCGACCTGCCCCTGGGCTGCTTCGTCGCTGTCACCGGAGTCAGTGGCTCGGGCAAGTCGACGCTGGTCAACGACGTGTTGTACAACGCTCTCGCGCGACACGTCTACAAGGCGCGCACGGTTCCCGGACGGCACCGACGCATCGAGGGTCTGCAGCACATCGACAAGGTCGTGCACGTCGACCAGTCGCCCATCGGACGCACCCCGCGGTCGAACCCCGCCACCTACACCGGCGTGTTCGACCACGTGCGGCGGCTCTTCGCCGAGACCGAGGAGGCGAAGATCCGTGGCTACCAGCCCGGACGCTTCTCGTTCAACGTCAAGGGCGGACGCTGCGAGTCGTGCTCCGGCGACGGCACGATCAAGATCGAGATGAACTTTCTGCCCGACGTGTACGTGCCCTGCGAGGTCTGCCACGGCGCCCGCTACAACCGTGAGACGCTGGAGGTGCACTTCAAGGGCAAGACGATCGCCGAAGTACTCGACATGCCGATCGAGCAGGGGCTGGAGTTCTTCGAGGCCTTCCCGCCCATCGCACGCCACCTGCGCACGCTGGTCGACGTCGGTCTGGGCTACGTCCGCCTCGGTCAGCCGGCGCCGACGCTCTCCGGCGGCGAGGCGCAACGTGTGAAGCTCGCCTCCGAGCTGCAGAAGCGCTCGACCGGGCGCACGGTCTACGTTCTCGACGAGCCGACCACCGGCCTGCACTTCGAGGACGTGCGCAAGCTCATCGGGGTGCTGCAGGGGCTCGTCGACAAGGGCAACAGCGTGCTGGTGATCGAGCACAACCTCGACGTCATCAAGACTGCGGACTGGGTCGTCGACCTGGGACCCGAGGGTGGCTCCGGCGGCGGGGCGGTCGTGGCCGAGGGCACACCGGAGCACGTGGCGACGGTGCCGGCCAGCCACACCGGGCGGTTCCTGCTCGACGTCCTCGCGCCGGCACGCTGACCGTGCGCATGCCGCCGGCGGGCTCGCCTGGCAGGCTGAGCCCATGACACAGCGCTCCCTCTCCCGCCGCACCGTGCTCGGTGGGGCCGCCGCCGTGGGTGGCGCGGCCGTGCTCGCGGCCTGCGGCTCCGGCGACGACACCTCCGACGACGCAGGCGACGCCACCACGGACGACGCAGGCGACGACACGACCGACGACACGACCGAGGGCGAGGACGACTCGGCCGAGGGTTCCGACGACGGCGAGGCAGCCGGTGACGCCCTTGTCGCCGCTGCCGACGTGCCGGTCGGCAGCGGAGTGATCATCGGCGCTGCCCGCGTCGTGGTCACCCAGCCCAGCGAAGGTGAGTTCAAGGGCTTCTCGAGCACCTGCACCCACCAGGGCTGCCAGGTGTCGTCCGTCAGCGGCGACACCATCACGTGTGCCTGCCACAACTCCACGTTCTCGGTGGCGGACGGCTCGGTGCTCGGGGGCCCCGCCACCGCGCCGTTGCCCGAGGTGCCGGTGGCGCTGGACGGCGACCAGGTGGTCCCTGCCTGACGTGGGTGCGCTGACAGGCCGTCGCCGGCATGGCTGACCCGTCGACGTACCGACCCGCGCCGGGCTCCCTGCCGGACGCCCCCGGCGTCTACCGGTTCTTCGACGAGGCGGGCCACGTCATCTACGTGGGCAAGGCCAAGAGCCTGCGCTCGCGCGTCGGCTCGTACTTCGCCGACCTGGCGGTGCTGCACCCGCGCACCCAGGCCATGGTCACCTCGGCGGCACGCGTCGACTGGACGGTCGTCGCCACCGAGGTCGAGGCCCTGCAGCTCGAGTACTCCTGGATCAAGGAGTACGACCCGCGGTTCAACGTCCGGTACCGCGACGACAAGTCCTACCCCTACCTCGCCGTGACCGTCGGGGAGCAGTACCCGCGCGTGCTGGTCATGCGGGGCGCCAAGCGCCGGGGGGTTCGCTACTTCGGCCCCTACGCCCACGCCTGGGCGATCCGCGAGACCCTCGACCAGGTGCTGCGGGTGTTCCCGGTGCGCACGTGCTCGTCCGGGGTGTTCCGGCGTGCTGGGCAGGTGGGGCGACCGTGCCTGCTCGGCTACATCGGCAAGTGCTCCGCCCCCTGCGTCGGGCGGGTCTCGGTCGAGGAGCACCGGGCCCTGGTCGACGACTTCATCGCGTTCATGGACGGCCGCACCGGCGAGTTCCTGCGCCGCCTGCGCACCCAGATGAGCGAGGCGGCCCAGGCCCAGGACTACGAGCGGGCGGCACGGCTGCGTGACGACATCACCGCACTCGAGCGGGCGTTGGAGAAGAACGCCGTCGTGCTGCCCGACGGCACGGACGCCGACGTGGTCGCCCTGGCCGAGGACCCGCTCGAGGTGGCCGTGCAGGTGTTCCACGTGCGAGGCGGTCGGGTGCGCGGTCAGCGCGGCTGGGTGGCCGATCGCACCGACGACGCCGAGTCCGGCTCCCTGGTCGAGCGGTTCCTGCTGCAGCTGTACTCCGAGTCCGAACCCACCGCGGTGCCCAGGCTCGTGCTCGTGCCCGCCCTGCCTGCCGACGCCGCCGAGTCCGCGGCGCTCACCGACGTGCTCGCCGCGCACCGCGGCGGTGCGGTCGAGCTGCGCATCCCCCGCCGCGGCGACAAGCGGGCCCTGCTCGAGACCGTCGCGCAGAATGCCGAGCAGACCCTCGCCCTGCACAAGACGCGCCGGGCCAGCGACCTGACCACCCGTAGCCGGGCGCTGGAGGAGATCCAGCAGGCGCTCGACCTGCCCGAGGCCCCGTTGCGCATGGAGTGCATCGACGTCTCCCACCTGATGGGGGAGTCCGTGGTCGCCTCCCTGGTCGTCTTCGAGGACGGGCTGCCGCGCAAGAGCGACTACCGGCGCTTCGAGATCCGGACGCCCGGCGGCCGCACGTCCGACGCCGACGCCATCCGCGAGGTCGTCACCCGCAGGTTCCGCCGCTACCTCGAGGAGCGCGAGCAGGCGGGCGAGGTCGAGAGCGGCCCGGATGCCGACCCCGGCGAGGCGACCACCCCGTCGCGAGACGCGGCGCCAGCGGCGATCGACCCCACGACGGGTCGGCCCCGTCGGTTCGCCTACGCGCCGTCCCTGCTCGTCGTCGACGGCGGCGCCCCGCAGGTGGCCGCGGCCGCGTCGGCGCTGGCCGACCTCGGCATCGACAGCGGACCCGGCGGGGTCGCCGTCGCCGGGCTCGCCAAGCGCCTCGAAGAGGTCTACCTGCCCGGCGAGCCCGACCCGGTGATCCTGCCGCGCACGAGCGAGGGCCTCTACCTGCTGCAGCGCCTGCGTGACGAGGCGCACCGGTTCGCGATCACCTACCACCGCAGCAAGAAGCGTCGCTCGGCCGTCGAGAGCAGGCTCGACGAGATCCCGGGCCTCGGGGACGTGCGCCGTCGTGCCCTGCTACGACACTTCGGATCGGTGAAGCGGCTACGGTCGGCTACGGCAGAGCAGGTCGCCGAGGTGCACGGCATCGGGCCTGCGCTGGCACGGTCGATCGTCGAGTCCCTGGCGAGCGACCAACCGGCGCCGGCCGTGAACGTGACCACCGGGGAGCTGCTCGGCTGAGGAGTCCGGAGCCGTCGTCCGGCGGCCCGTGGTGCACCAGGCGTGGAGGGCACGTGACATTCCACTCCGTCGAGGAGTCCGACCTGCTCGTCATCACCGGCATGTCCGGAGCGGGCAAGTCAGCGGTGGCCAACGTGCTCGAAGACCTCGGGTGGTGGGTCGTCGACAACATGCCGCCGCGCCTGCTGCCTCAGCTGGTCGACATCGTGCAGGCCGGGGCCCACGAGCCCGACGGGCCCACGAAGCTGGCGATCGTCGCCGACGTGCGCGGGGGAGAGCTGTTCGCCGAGCTGGACGAGGCCGTCCGCGCGTCGCGCAGCCCCGACCGGCAGCCCACCGTCCTGTTCCTGGAGGCGACCGACGAGGTGCTCGTGCGGCGCTTCGAGAGCGCCCGGCGCCCGCATCCCCTGCAGGGCGAGGGCCGCATCCTCGACGGCATCGTCGCCGAGCGCCGAGTGCTGGCCGAGATGCGTTCCCAGTCCGACCTCGTGGTCGACACGTCCTCGCTCACCATCCACCAGCTCGGTCACCGCGTCCGAGCGGCCTTCGCCGACGAGTCCGACACGCTGCGCGTGATCCTGCTGTCGTTCGGCTACAAGTACGGGTTGCCCGTCGACGCCGATCTCGTCGCCGACCTGCGCTTTCTGCCCAACCCGTACTGGGTGCCGGAGCTGCGCCCGCACACGGGCAAGGACGCCGTCGTCAGCGAGTACGTCTTGGGCCAGCCGCGCGCCGAGGCGTTTCTGGCCACTTACGCCGAGCTGCTGCGCACCGTGCTGCCCGGCTACGTGGAGGAGGGCAAGCGCTTCGCCACCATCGCCATCGGCTGCACGGGGGGCAAGCACCGCAGCGTCGCTGTCACCGAGCGGCTGACCCGGATGCTCGCCGAGGACGGCTTCGCCGCCCGCGCCGTCCACCGCGACCTGGGGCGCGAGTGAACGCCCCGACAGCCGCCGACACTCTGGGTACCCGCGAGGGGCCGGCGGTGGTCGCTCTCGGCGGCGGGCACGGCCTGGCCGCGTCCCTGGCCGCGCTGCGCCAGCTCACCGATCGTCTGACCGCTGTGGTCACCGTGGCCGACAACGGAGGCTCCAGCGGTCGCATCCGCGACCAGTACGACGTGCTTCCACCCGGAGACCTGCGCATGGCGCTGGCTGCCCTCTGCGGCGACGACGAGTGGGGCCAGACCTGGGCGCAGGTTCTGCAGCATCGCTTCGCCGGGCAGGGCGACCTGTCCGGGCACGCGCTCGGCAACCTGCTCATCGCGGCGGTGTGGCAGCGCCTGGGCGACCCCGTCACCGGGCTCGACCTCGTCGGGGCGCTGCTGCGGTCGAAGGGGCGGGTGCTGCCGATGGCCACCGAGCCGCTGAGCCTGCGCGCCCTCGTCACCGACGGCACCGCCGAACCGCCTCGGGAGGTCGTGGGCCAGGTGCAGGTCGCCACGACTCCGGGCTCCGTCGTCGACGTCTCGCTGCTGCCGCCCGACCCGGCCGCGTGTCCTGAAGCCGTGCAGGCCGTCCTGGACGCCGACCTCGTGGTGCTGGGTCCGGGCTCGTGGTTCAGCTCGGTCATCCCGCACCTTCTGGTGCCCGATCTCGCCGACGCGGTGCGCACCACGTCCGCGGCCCGCCTCGTGCTGCTCAACCTGCTCTCGGCGACCGCCGAGACCGAGGAGTACGCCCCGGAGAACCTGCTCGAGGTGCTGGCACGGTACGCCGAGGGCCTGACGGTGGACGTCGTGCTGGCCGACCCGTCCGCCGTGCCCGACCCGGTGGCGCTGCAGCGAGCCACCGAGCACATGGGCGGGGTGCTGGTGCTCGCCGACCTCGCCGCCGACGGGCGCAGCGACCAGCACGACCCCAAGCGGCTCACCGCGGCACTTGCCGACCTGCCCGGCCGTGGCAGGATGCCCCAGTGGCGATGACGGAGGCGGTGAAGGCGGAGCTCGCCGCCCTCCCGGTCACCAAGACCTGCTGCCGCAAGGCCGAGACGTCCACCCTGCTGCGCTTCGGCGGAGGCCTGCACATCGTCGGGGGCCGCATCGTCGTCGAGGCGGAGCTCGACACCGGGGCCGCCGCCCGCCGGCTGCGGCGCAACCTGGCCGACGTCTTCGGGCAGCGCAGCGAGCTCGTCGTCGTGCAGGCCGCCGGCATCCGCCGGGGCTCCCGCTACGTCGTTCGGGTCACCCGCGACGGCGAGGCGCTGGCCCGCCAGACGGGCCTCATCGACGTGCGGGGCCGTCCGGTGCGGGGACTGCCGCCGACGGTCGTGAACGGTCACATCTGCGACGCCGAGTCGGCCTGGCGCGGCGCCTTTCTCGCCCACGGCTCCCTCATGGAGCCGGGTCGGTCGGCGTCGCTCGAGATCACCAGCCCCGGGTCGGAGGCCGCTCTGGCCCTGGTGGGCGCGGCGCGCCGCCTCGGCATCGCCGCCAAGGCCCGCGAGGTACGGGGCGTCGACCGCGTCGTCATCCGAGACGCCGACGCCATCAGCGCCCTGCTCACCAGACTGGGGGCGCACGAGTCTGTGCTGGCGTGGGAGGACCGCCGTGTCCGCCGCGAGGTTCGCGCCACCGCCAACAGGCTGGCGAACTTCGACGACGCGAACATGCGCCGCTCCGCCCGGGCCGCCGTCGCTGCGAGCGCGAGGGTCGAGCGTGCGATGCAGATACTGGGGGACGACATCCCCGACCACCTGCGTACGGCCGGACAGCTGCGGATGCAGAACCGGCAGGCGAGCCTCGAAGAGCTCGGCCAGCTCTCGGACCCGCCGATGACCAAGGACGCGATCGCCGGGCGCATCCGCCGGCTTCTCGCCATGGCCGACAAGGCGGCGCGCGAGCAGGGCATCCCCGACACCGAGGCTGGGCTGAGCCCCGACCTGCTTGCGCCCTGAGCCCGGGTGTCGGCGATAACCACGAACCGGGGACGCGCAGGGCGTCGCTGGCCTAGTGTCTGAGGTGAACGACGACTTCTCACCAAGGTCCGGACCGGGGTGGACCCGGTCCCTGTCCCCGTCGGCACGGCCGACAGAAAGGTCTGACACGTGACTGTTCGGGTCGGAATCAACGGCTTCGGCCGCATCGGGCGCAACTTCCTGCGCGCCGTCTACGAGGCTGGGTCTGACGTCGAGATCGTCGGCATCAACGACCTCACCGACAACAAGACCCTCGCCCACCTGCTCAAGTACGACTCGATCCTGGGCCGGTTCGGGCGTGAGGTGACGTTCGACGACGCCAACCTCTACATCGACGGCAAGGCGATCCAGGCCAGCGCCGAGCGCGACCCTGCCCAGATCGGCTGGGGCGACATCGGGGCCGACGTGGTCATCGAGTCGACCGGCGTGTTCCGCACGGGCCCGCAGTGCCAGCCGCACCTCGACGGTGGGGCCAAGAAGGTCATCATCTCCGCTCCCGCCAAGGACGTCGACGGCACGTTCGTGATGGGCATCAACGACGGCGACTACGACCCCGCCACGATGAACGTCATCTCGAACGCCTCGTGCACGACGAACTGCCTCGCGCCGATGGTGCGGGCGATCCTCGACAGCGTGGGCCTCGAGCGTGGCCTGATGACCACGATCCACGCCTACACCAACGACCAGCCGGTGCTCGACTTCGCGCACTCCGACCTGC
>CAYNWB010000050.1:0-14596 GCA_964400785.1 uncultured Actinomycetes bacterium
CCTGGCGCACGCGGACGGGCCGGCCCGACAGCCCGGGGCGCGCCGGGCCCATGTCGACGGTGAGGGTGCCGTCCTCGTGCGGACGCACCGTCAGCACCCCCGCACGGGTGCCCACCGGCACGTCCGAGCCGTCGTCGACGACGAGCCCGGCCTGCAGCAGGTGGCGGACGAACACCCGGATGCCGTTGCCGCACATCTCGGCGACCGAGCCGTCGGCGTTGAGGTAGTCCATGAACCAGGCAGCGCCCGGCGCCTCCGGGAGCCCCGGGGTACCTGCCCGCACGACGCGGATGACCCCGTCGGCGCCGACCCCTCGCCGACGGTCGCAGATCCTGCGGACGAGGTCGGCGGGTACGGGCGAGCCGTAGCGTGACCCGTCGTGGTCGGGCAGCAGCACGAAGTCGTTGCCCGTGCCGTGCCCCTTCAGGAACGGGACTGATCCGAGGCCGGCGGGCACGGCACCAGCGTAGAGCGGGCCGACACCCGTGGTCGGCTCAGTCGGCGTCGTCCCCGTGCAGGCGGCTGTTGCGGTGCACCCGCGCGTCGGCGAGGTCGGACACCGACACGGCCGAGGCGGAGTGGCCCGCGACGAAGGTGAGAAAGTCGCGCTGGGAGACGACCAGCACCTCGACGGGGGTCCGCGCTGTCACGGTGGCAGTTCGTGGGATCTCGCGCAGCAGCGCGATCTCTCCGAAGCCGTCCCCGGCGCCGAGCGTCGCCGCCGGCCTACCGTCGACGTCGACGTCCACCTGCCCCGAGATGACGACGAAGAACTCGGTGCCCGGATCGCCCTGCCTGATCACCGTGTCACCGCTGTCGAACCATCGACGTCGGCTCGTCTCGGCCAGGTGCTCGACAGTGACCAGCGGAAGCCCGCTCAGCACGTCGCAGCCTCGCAGCAGCGACGTGTGCGGGTGCGGCACCAGGCTCCGGTCGACCGAGACCGCCTGGGCGACGAACGCGAGGGCGGTTCCCACCAGCAGGGCACCGACCGCAGCGAGCAGCGCGGCCACACCCACCTGGTCGACGACGGCGCTGGCCACCAGCGACCCGGCGGTGACGCACACCACGATCACCACCTCGAACGCTGCGAAGGCACGACCGAGCCTGTCGCGCGGCACGAGGCGAGCCACGAGGGTGAACACGCCGACGTCGAGGATGGCGTTGCCGAAGCCGATCACCGCGAAGGCCAGGTACCCGACCGGCTCGTTCGTCCAGACTCCCAGCGCCACCATCGGGGCACCCCACAGCAGCACGCCGACGACAAAGGCACGGGCGAGGCTCGTCGACGTGACCTTCCACGCGGCCAGGGCCGCACCTGCGAGACCGCCGAGCCCGAGCAGCGCGTTGAGCCAGCCGACGCCGGGGTCCCCGGTGTCGAACGTCTGCTTGGCGAGCACGACCACCGCCACCAGAAGAACGCCCCGCGCGAACGTCTGCCCCGCGGTGAGCACGAGCAGCATCGGTGGACGGGTCAGCAGCCGGAACCCCGAGGCGAGGTCGCGCACCGCTGTGGCCAGGCCCAGTGGTGCCGAGGCCGCCCGCGGGGTGCCAGAGGTGCGCACGCCGCTCGCGACGCCCGCGGCGACACCGACGAGCAGTCCGGCAGCACCGAGCACGACGATCGGCGCGCTCACGACAAGGGCGACGGCAGCCAGACCCGGACCGAGCAGCCCGCCGCCGCTCTCGGCCAGTGCCATGGCCGCGTTCGACGAGGTCAGCTCGGCAGGAGTACGGGCCAGCTGCGGCAGGAGTGCCGCGTTCAGCGGCCGATGTGTGGAGAACAGCAGGGACGCCGTGCCGCCGACCACCAGCGCCGGCACAGCACGGTCGGCCCACAGCAGGGCGACGGCAGCACCGAGCAGGCAGGCACGCACGGCCAGGGTGCCGACGAGCCAGACCTCGCGTCGTCCTCGGTCGGAGCGGCCGATGACGATCGGTCCGACGACCAGGACGGGCAACGCCCGGACTGCAGCCAGCAGAGCCACCAGCGGCGGCCCGCCGGTGTCGTAGGCGACCACGAGCAGGGCGACGAGCGCGGCCGTCTCGGCGATCACCGAGACACCCCAGGCGGTCAGCAGGCGTGGCACGTCCGCCCCGGTGATCATGGGCGAAGTGAACCGTCGCTCGGTAGCACTGTCGACCCACGCAGCCCTGCGCCCACCTCGTCCGAGGTGAGCCAGCGCACGCGGGGATCCCTGCGGAACCACTGGTCCTGGCGTCGGATGAACCGGCGGGTGGCGGCCACCGTGCGTTCGCGTGCCTGCTGCTCGGTCCACTCGCCATCGATGAAGCGCAGCACCTGGGCGTAGCCGAGGGCACGAGAGGACGTCGGCGCGTCACGCAGCCCCACGTCGGCCAGGCGGCGGACCTCGTCGACGAACCCATCGGCCCACATGCGCTCGACCCGAGCCTCGACCCTCGCATCGAGCTCCGGGCGCGCGACATCCGGAGCGACCTGGACGGTCGGCTGGTGCCAGTACCGAGCAGCGGGCAGCGAGGCCCGGAACGGGGCACCGGTGATCTGCACCACCTCGAGGGCCCGCACGATGCGCCGCGCATTGGTCGGCAGGATCAGCTCTGCCGCCGCCGGGTCGACCCGTCGCAACCGCTGGTGCATCGCATCGGCACCGAGGTCGGCGAGCTCTGCCTGCAGCTCGGCTCGCACGGCCGGGTCGGTTCCCGGGAACTCGATCTCGTCGACCACGGCACGCACGTACAGGCCCGAGCCCCCGACCAGCACCGGCACGTGGCCGCGTGCCCAGATCTCGGCGATGGCCGCCCGCGCCCAGCCCTGGAACTGCGCGACCGAGGCGGGCTCGGTGACGTCCAGGACGTCGAGCAGGTGATGGCGGACGCCGCGCCGCTGCGCGACCGACAGCTTCGCGGTACCGATGTCCATGCCGCGGTACAGCTGCATAGCGTCGCCGTTGACGACCTCGCCACCGATCTGCAGCGACAGGTCGACGGCCAGGTCGCTCTTGCCGGAGGCCGTGGCACCGACGACGGCGATCAGCGGGAGGGCGTCATGCATCGCGACGGTGCCAACGGGCCACGACGTACTGCACGCCGTAGCGGTCGTCCTCAGCCAGCACCTCGGCCTGCCAACGCACCCCGGCGGCCGCAGCGGCCAGCACCTGCAGCGGAGCCCGGCCGGCCATCATCAGCTCGGCGGCACGCACCGGGTCGAGCGTGGCGAGAGTCGCTACGTCCGCGGCGGCGATCGCCGCCGTCCACCTGTCGTCGAACGGCCTCGACCGCTCGTCGGTGTACCCGGGAGCGCCGGGGCCTCGCCGCGCAGTGCCGTCTGCAACCACGAGCAAGGCCGTCCGACCGGGCGTGTCGGCGATACCCGCCCCGAGCCCGAGGCACACCTGGGGGGCTTCATCGTCGGCCACCTGCACCCCGCTCGCCGGTCCGGACCAGCCCACCCGGCTCAGCGCCCACGCGCCCATGGTCAACGACAGCGGCAGCGGCGCGTCGTCATCGGGGGCGCGCACGAGCGTCTCGCGTCGGCCGAGGGTCATGCTCTCGGGCACCCCGACCGGTGCGAACGAGCCCTGCGATCCCTCGGCGTGTCGTCGGGTGCGACGACCGCCTCCGACGACGACGACCTCGTCCGGCCGGGTCGCCACCAGGTCGGACACCGCGGCATCGATCGCGGCACGGCAGGCGTCCGTCTCGCTCGCGGCCGCCTGCGACACGGTCGGCACCAGCACCGGCGCCCCGGGCATCACCGCGACGGCAACCAGCACAGGTCACCCGGCGACGGGGGCTCGAAGGCCGGGCAGCCCGAGAAACGTGCCCGCCGTCTCGTCCGACGGCCGCGCAGCCCCCTGCGCGGCCTGCCACGCGTCCCCGGCGCGCGTGCGGCGCAGCGACGCGGCCCCGGAGTCGGCCACCAGGTGGTGCGGCGCGGCGTAGGTGACCACGGTGGTGACCATGTCACCGGGACGAGGCGTGTCGAGGCCGTGGGGCACCGCCACGTGCACGAGTCGGTTGTCGCGCGCGCGCCCGCTGACACGCCCCGTGGCGGCGTCCTTGCGCCCCTCTCCCTCGGCGACGAGCACCTCCACCTCGCGACCCAGCAGCGCCTTGCTCTCGGTCCACGCGACGTCCTCGACGACCTCGACGAGGCGCTCGTAGCGCTCCTGGACGACGGCCTTGTCGACCTGGTTGCGCATCTCGGCCGCCGGGGTGCCCGGTCGCTTCGAGTACTGGAAGGTGAAGGCACCGGCGAAACGTGCCCGGCGCACGACATCGAGGGTGTCGGCGAAGTCGGCCTCGGTCTCGCCGGGGAACCCCACGATGATGTCGGTGGTGATCGCTGCGTCAGGGATGGCCGCGCGCACGTCGTCGATGATGCGGATGTAGCGCTGCTGGCGGTACGACCGCCGCATGGCGCGCAGGACGGCGTCCGAGCCGGACTGCAGCGGCATGTGCAGCTGCGGCATCACCGTCGGCGTCTCAGCCATGGCCTCGATGACGTCCGGGGTGAAGTCGCGGGGGTGCGGGCTGGTGAAGCGCACGCGCTCCAGCCCCGGTACAGCCCCGACGGCCCGCAGCAGCTTCGAGAACGCGTAGCGGTCGCCGACGTCCACCCCGTAGGCGTTCACGTTCTGCCCCAGCAGCGTGACCTCGACGACGCCCTGGTCGACGAGCACCTCGACCTCGCGCAGGATGTCGCCCGGCCGGCGGTCCTTCTCGGTGCCCCGCAGGCTGGGCACGATGCAGAAGGTGCAGGTGTTGTTGCAGCCGACGCTGATCGACACCCATGCGGCGTACGGGCTCTCCCGGCGCGTCGGCAGCGTGCTGGGGAACGTCTCGAGAGACTCGACGATCTCGACCTGGGCCTGCTGCTCCACCCGCGCACGCTCCAGCAGCACGGGCAGGGCCCCGATGTTGTGCGTGCCGAAGACCACGTCGACCCAGGGGGCTCGACGGGTGATCTCGGCACGGTCCTTCTGCGCCAGGCAGCCGCCGACGGCGATCTGCATGCCCGGGGTGCGCGACTTGATCGGAGCCAGGTGGCCGAGGTTGCCGTAGAGGCGGTTGTCGGCGTTCTCACGCACCGCGCAGGTGTTGAACACGACCACGTCCGCCGTCGCGCCGTCGGGGGCGCGGACGTAGCCCGCGTGCTCGAGCAGCCCGGCCAGGCGCTCGGAGTCGTGGGCGTTCATCTGGCACCCGTAGGTGCGCAGCTCGTAGGTGCGCATGCTCATCAGCGACAAGGGTACGGGCTGGCCGCGAACGGCGATCGTGCCCAGATCGTGATGCCGGCGTGCGCGCCTTGCTGTGCCGCACCTGAGTATGGTCGCTCGCGTGGATCACTCGGCCGACCCCCTCGTGGTGATCGAGCACGTCGAGAAACACTTCGGCGACCTGCACGTGCTCAAGGACATCAACCTGACCATCGGCCGCGGCGAGGTGGTGGTCGTCATCGGCCCGTCCGGCTCGGGCAAGTCGACGCTGTGCCGCACGATCAACGCTCTCGAGCCGATCGACTCCGGCAGCATCGTCATCGACGGAGAGCCGATGCCGGCCGAGGGACGACCCCTGGCCAGGCTCCGCTCCGACGTCGGCATGGTGTTCCAGTCGTTCAACCTGTTCGCGCACAAGACGGTGCTCGACAACGTCACCATGGGGCCGACCAAGGTGCGCAAGTGGTCGAAGGCCGACTCCACCGAGCGGGCGCAGGCACTGCTGACGCGTGTCGGCGTGGCCGACCAGTCCCACAAGTTTCCGGCTCAGCTCTCCGGCGGCCAGCAGCAGCGGGTCGCGATCGCCCGGGCGTTGGCGATGGAACCCAAGCTCATGCTCTTCGACGAGCCGACCTCGGCCCTCGACCCAGAGATGATCAACGAGGTGCTCGACGTCATGATCGCGCTGGCCAAGGACGGCATGACGATGATCGTGGTGACCCACGAGATGGGGTTCGCGCGGGCTGCCGCCGACCGTGTCATCTTCATGTCGGACGGGGAGATCGTCGAGCAGGCGACCCCGCAGGACTTCTTCTCGAACCCGACCTCGTCACGCGCCCGCGACTTCTTGAGCAAGATTCTTACACACTAGATCAGTCAGGCGTCCGCCTGACCCAACCGGAGGGAGACCCGATGACCCGAGCACCCGTCAACCGACTGCTGGCTCTGGCCGGCGCAGCCGTGCTCACGATGAGCCTGGCCGCCTGCGCCAGCGACGACGCCGACACCGACACAGCGCCCGAGGACACCACCGAGGCCACCGAGGAGGCGACCGAGGACGCAGCGGGCGGTGACTTCCCCGAGGGCTCGACGATGGCAGAGCTGGCCGCGGCCGGTGCTGTCACCGTCGGCACCAAGTTCGACCAGCCCGGCTTCGGGCTGCTCAACCCGGCCACGAACCAGCCCGAGGGGTTCGACGTCGAGATCGCCAAGATCATCGCCGACGAGCTGGGCATCGGCGAGGACGGCATCACCTGGACCGAGACCGTCTCGGCCAACCGCGAGCCCTTCCTGCAGGAGGGACGCGTCGACTTCGTCGTCGCCACCTACACGATCAACGACGCCCGCAAGGAGGTCATCGACTTCGCCGGGCCGTACTACCAGGCCGGGCAGGACATCATGGTCGCGGCAGGAAACCCGCTGGGCATCACCGGACCGGACGACCTCGCCGGGACGACCACGTGCTCGGTCGAGGGCTCCACACCGGCGGAGAACATCCGCACCAACTACCCGGACGCCGAGATCACCCTGTTCGACGTCTACAGCAAGTGCGCCGAGGCCCTCAAGAACGGCCAGGTCGACAGCGTGACGACCGACAACGTCATCCTGCTCGGCATCATCGCGCAGGACCCGGAGTCGTTCGAGCTGGTCGACAACCCCTTCACCGAGGAGCCGTACGGCATCGGCGTCGCCAAGGGTGACGACGAGTTCCGGTCGTTCATCAACGACGTGCTCGAGGCGGCCTACGAGGACGGCCGCTGGGCCGAGGCCTGGGACGCCACCGCCGGGCAGTTCGCCGAGACCCCGGAGCCCCCGACGGTCGACCGCTACTGACACCGGGGCTTCGTCGACGATGACCGACGTCGACCCTGCAGGTGGGCACGGCTCCGCGGCTGTGCCCACCTGCAGGTCTTGTCGAGGCGGCTGACCGATGGACGCCATCACCGAGAACATCGGCCTCTACTGGTCAGGGTTTCTCACCACGATCTCGCTGAGCCTGCTGGCGGGGCTGCTCGCCTTCTCGCTCGGCACCCTGCTGGCCGGGTTCCGCGTCTCCCCCTTCCCGCCGCTACGCGCGCTGGGCACCGTCTACGTCGAGACCTTCCGCAACACCCCGCTGACCGTCGTCTGGTTCTTCATGGTGTTCGCGCTTCCCCTGCTCGATGTCACCCTGCCCACGTTCTTCGTGGCCGGCGTCGTCGCCCTGGGGCTCTACACGGCCGCCTTCGTGTGCGAGGCGGTACGGTCGGGCATCAACTCGGTGTCGGCCGGGCAGGCCGAGGCCGCCCGCGCCATCGGGCTCACTTTCACCCAGACCCTGAGCCTCGTCGTGCTCCCGCAGGCGTTCCGCACCGTCGTCCCTCCGCTGGGCAACGTGTGGATCGCGATGGTCAAGAACTCCTCGATCGGTGCCGCCTTCGCGATCACCGAGCTGACCGCCGTGGCGACGAGGCTCGTCAACACCTACCCGGCCGACGTCATCATGGTGTTCGCGGGGTCCGCGACCGGCTACCTGCTCATCACGATCCCGTCCGGGCTGCTGCTCGGCGTGGTCGAACGCAGGGTGGTGGTGCTGCGATGAGCCAGCCGAGCGTGCTCTACGACGTCCTCGGGCCGAAGGGTCGACGCAACGTCCGCATCGGCACCGCGATCGGGCTCGTGTTCGTGGCTCTGCTCATCGCGTGGATGCTCTGGCGGCTGGAGAGCAGCGACCAGCTCGAGGCCGAGCGGTGGGGCATCCTGTTCGACACGGAGTCCGGTGTGCCGCAGAGCCTCGGACGGGCACTGGTCAACACCCTGCGTGCCGCCGCCGTGGCCATGGTGCTGTCGATGGTTCTCGGCGCCTTCCTGGCGGCGGGTCGTCTCAGCAACCACGCTCTCGTCCGGGCACCCATCAACGTGATCGTGCAGTTCTTCCGCGGCATCCCGCTGCTGCTGCTGATCTTCTTCGCGTTCCTCGGGCTGCCCCAGCTAGGCGTCAACCTCAACCTGTTCTGGAGCCTGGTGGCGGGTCTCACCGCCTACAACATGGCTGTGCTCGCCGAGATCTTCCGGGCAGGCATCCTGTCGATCGACCGGGGCCAGTCCGAGGCCGGGTACGCGCTCGGGCTGCGCAAGACCCAGGTGATGACGTTCATCCTCGTGCCGCAGGCGGTCAGGCGCATGCTGCCCGCGATCGTGTCGCAGCTGGTCACCCTGCTCAAGGACACCTCGCTCGGCTTCGTGATCGGCTACTTCGAGCTGCTCCGCCAGGGCCGGTCGATCGTGGAGTTCCTCGGTCCGCGCTACGGGCTGCAGATCTACGTCGCCGTCGCGGTCATCTACATCGCGGTGAACCTGTCCCTGTCCCTGCTGGCGCGCTATCTCGACAAGCGCACGGCTCGCAACCCCAAGATCGTGTTCGACCCCAAGGCCGAGGATCTCGACCCGGTCGTGCCTCTCGGCCGCGAGTAGGCCAACCCCGTCCTGAGCGTGCCCCCTCCCAGGGGCTCACTGCCTCGAGCTGCCGACGGTGAGTAGGAGACTGTTGAACATGTTGTCAGGCATCCTTGCTCGAACGCGCGATGGGAGCAGGTCGTGACCAGCCTGAACAGCGTCCTGCTCTACGGCGGCACCGGACGTACGGGGGGTCGGGTACTCACCTTGCTGCTCGAGCGCGGCGTCACCGTTCGCGCCATCGTCCGAGACGTCGCCCGACTCCCGGACGGCGTCGACGGCCACCCGCTGCTCACCACCGTCGAGGCCGACCTGCTCGGCCTCGCCCCCGGCGACCTGGCCCGCCACCTCGACGACTGCGACACCGTCGTCTGCTGCCTCGGCCACACCATCAGCGTGCGTGGCATCTTCGGACGGCCGCGCGACCTCGTCACCCAGGCCGTCCAGCGGACCGTCGCGGCACTCGACATGCGCACGTCGGCAGCGCCACTTCGGCTGATCCTCATGAGCAGCGTGTCCGTCAACCAGGCCGACCACGCCGACACCGTCCGGCGCGGCGGCGAACGTGCCTTCCTGACCGCCGTCCGAGCCCTTCAGCCGCCCGCGAAGGACAACCAGGCCGTGGCCGACTACCTGGCCCTCGGCGTCGGCCCGGACAGCCCCACCGTGGAGTGGGTTGTCGTCAGGCCAGACACCCTCGAGCCCGGCGAGGCCTCGGAGTACCGGGTCTCCCCCGAGATCGTCGCGAGCCTGTTCCGTCCCGACCACACCCGGATGGTCAACGTGGCCCACTTCATGTGCGAGCTCGCGACCGACCCCGACACGTGGGCGAGGTGGCAGGGCCGCATGCCGGTGATCACCGACGCAGTGTGAGGTGAGCGACGCCCGACCTAGCGGGCGAACTCGCTGGCACGCGACTCGCGGACGACCGTGATGCGGATCTGGCCGGGGTAGGTCAGCTCCTCCTCCACCTGCTTGGCGATGTCCCGGGCGAGCACCTGCGCGGCGAGGTCGTCGACGACGTCGGGCTGCACCATCACCCGCACCTCGCGGCCGGCCTGCATGGCGAACACCTTCTGCACACCCTCGTGGGCCTTGGCCACCTCTTCGAGCCGCTCGAGCCGCTTGATGTAGCTCTCCAGCGACTCGCGTCGGGCTCCCGGGCGACCACCGGACACGGCGTCCGCGGCCTGGGTCAGCACCGCCTCGACGGTCTGGGGCTCGACCTCGTTGTGGTGGGCCTCGATGGCGTGCACGACGTCCTCGGACTCGCCGTACCGGCGGGCCAGCTCGGCCCCGACGATCGCATGGCTGCCCTCGGCCTCGTGGGTCAAGGCCTTGCCGATGTCGTGCAGGAAGGCACAGCGCTTCATCAGGTCGACGTCCAGGCCGAGCTCGGCCGCCATCAGTCCGGCGATGTGGCCCGACTCCACGAGGTGGCGCAGCACGTTCTGGCCGTAGCTCGTGCGGTACTTCAGGCGCCCGACGACGGGCACCAGCTCAGGGTGCAGGTCAGTGATGCCGACCTCGGCCAGGGCGTCCTCAGCGGCGCGCAGGCAGACCTCGTCGACCTCCTTGCGGCTGCGCTCCACCTGGTCCTCGATGCGCTGGGGATGGATGCGGCCGTCCAGCACCAGGGCCTCCAGCGCCATCCGCGCGACCTCGCGCCGCACCGGGTCGAAGCATGAGAGCAGCACCGCCTCCGGGGTGTCGTCGATGATCAGGTTCACGCCGGTCACCTGCTCGAAGGTGCGGATGTTGCGGCCCTCGCGGCCGATGATGCGGCCCTTCATCTCGTCGCTGGGCAGGTGGAGCACCGACACGACCGACTCCGACGTCTGCTCGGATGCGACGCGCTGGATGGCTCCGACGATGATCTGCCGGGCTCGCCGCTCACCCTGGTCCTGGGCCGCGCGTTCGATGTCACGAGCCACGATCGTGGCCTCACGCTTGGCCTGGTTCTCCACGGCGGCGACGAGCTCGTCCTTGGCCTGCTCGGCGGTGAGGCCCGCTGCCCTCTCCAGAACCTCCAGACGTTCGGCGTCCAGCCGCCGCAGCTGCTCGGCGCGCTGCTCCAGCTCGCTCTCCCGCTCGGCCAGGCTGCGGGCGCGCTCCTCGAGGTAGCGCGTCTCCTCGGCGAGCCGTTCCTCCCTCTCGGTGATCCGGTGCTCACGGCGCTCGATGTCGAGCCGCTGCTCCCGGATGTCGTCGCGGAGCCCTCGGACCTCGCTCTCGGCCTCGTCCCGCAGCGTGAGGGCATGGCTGGCCGACTCGTCGGCGTTGCGGCGGATCTCGTCTGCCTCGACCTGCGCCCGCGCGCGGATCCGCTCCGCCTCGGCACGAAGACCGTCCAGGTCAGGACGGTCCATCTCGGCGGCCACGCCGGTCGGCGCGCCCTGTCGTGTCAGTCTCCATGCGATCACACTGAGAACGGTCAGGACCGCCAGCCCGAGGATCATCAGGATGATCTCTACGGTGCTCACAGCTGTCTCCCGTCGTCCCGGTCGGGCCAGCCGGCTCGACCGTGCACACCCCTGCGGAGCGGCCTGAGGCACGAACGTGAGGAAGGACGAGGCTCGGTGAGAGCCTCATCGCCAATCGACCTGGTGTTCTTCAGTTGTGTCGTGGGACGGTATCGGTCTCTTGCCACATCGTCAGTGAATCGTGACCGCCATCAGGCGGAGGTGTTAGCGACAGGCTACGAACACCACCGGCGAGGGTCAAGGCGACGCGGCGGTGCGAAGCGATCGTCAGGCGCTCGCCTTCACCACGGTTCGACGTGGCGGCGGACCCTCGATGAGGCGGCGGCGCCACGTCGCGGGGTCGTACGCAGAAGGCTTCGTGGTCTGGACGAAAGCGGTGACGACCTTCGCGAACCGCTCGGGGGCGTCCTCCTGCGGCATGTGGCCGGCATCCTTGAGTACCTCGAACCGACACCCCGGCAGCAGCTGCGCAGCCGCCCACGCATGCTTGACGGGCAGGACGACGTCACGCTCGCCCCAGACGACCAGCGTGGGCATGTCGCGGGCCAGGTAGGCCCGGTCGATCATGCTCACCGCCTGGCCCCGCCGATCGACGACGCCGCGCAGCGTGTGCAGGAAGGCGCGACGGGCACCTGGGTCAGCCAGGTTGTTGTAGACGTCTGCCAGGCCGGCAAGATCCTGCGTGTACGGCAGCCCTGCCTGCTTCAGCCCGATCATCGTGCGGGTGACGACGTGTCGCAGACCCGGGGCGGTGGCCAGGGCGATGGCGGTGTCGGCACCCGGCACCGACAGGGTCTTCAGCAGCGGGTTGACGGATCTGCCGAGCCCTCCGGAGGCGACGAGCACGATGCGCTCGGTGCGCTCGGGGAACTGGTAGGCGAACTGCATCGCCACCCCGCCGCCGAGGCTGTTGCCGATCACGGTCGCGCGGTTGATGCCGAGCACGGTGAGCAGGTCACGCATGCCGTTGGCGAAGCCGCCCATGCTGTAGTCGGCCCGCGGCTTGTCCGACGAACCGTGCCCGAGCAGGTCAGGTGCGATCACCGTGAAGTTCTTCGCCAGCGCGGGCAGGGCCGGAAGCCAGGTGCGGTGGTCGTGCCCGATGCCGTGGATCGCAAGCAGCGCCGGGCCTTCGCCGGCGATGACGAACGACCGCCGGTGCCCGTGGATGCGCACCGTCCGCATCTCCGGCACTGCCATCAGCGTCATCGGCCACCTCGTTCGCCCGTCGCGTGTCGAGCGCGACTATACGACTCGGGGACGGGCCGACCTAAGGCACGAAGTCCTCAGACTGCTGCTCGCCGACCACCTGCCGCACCACGCTCGCAGCCAGGCCCGGCGAGTAGCCCCGTCGGGCCAGCAGGCCTTGCAGGCGCCGCAGCTTGGTGGGCTCGTCGAACCCCTGCAGCCCCCGTAGCCGGGAGCGCACCAGGGTCTCGGCGGCCTGCCTCTCGTCGTCGGGATCCACCTGCTCGAGTGCCTCGTCGATGGTCTGCTCAGCGACGCCACGCCGACGCAGCTCGAAGCGGAGGGCCGTGCGCGACAGTCCACGCCCGGCGTGTCGCGACTGCACCCAGGCGGCGGCGAAGGCGTCGTCGTCGACGAGCCCCAGCTCGGCGAAACGGTCCAGAACCCTCTCGGTGACCTCGTCGGGGACACCACGCTTGGCGCAGGTCTCGGCCAGCTGGGACCGGGTGCGCGGTCCCCGCGTGAGCTGGCGCAGCAGGATCAGCCGAGCCACCTCGTGCGGGTCGTTCTCGGTGGCCACGGCGTCAGAAGTCGACCTCGGGCTCCCGCTCAGGAGCATCGAGACGGGGGCCGACGCCGAGCTTCTCCTTGATCTTCTTCTCCAGCTCGTCGCTGATGTCCGGGTTGTCCTTGAGGAACTGCCGGGCGTTCTCCTTGCCCTGACCGAGCTGGTCGCCCTCGTAGGTGTACCAGGCACCGGCCTTGCGGACGAAGCCATGCTCGACGCCCATGTCGATCAGCCCGCCCTCACGGCTGATGCCCTCGCCGTAGAGGATGTCGAACTCGGCCTGCCGGAACGGCGGAGCCATCTTGTTCTTCACGACCTTCACCCTCGTACGCGACCCGACCATGGCCGTGCCGTCCTTGAGCGTCTCGATCCGGCGCACGTCGAGGCGGATCGAGGAGTAGAACTTCAGCGCCCGACCGCCGGTGGTGGTCTCGGGGCTGCCGAACATCACCCCGATCTTCTCCCGAAGCTGGTTGATGAAGATCATCGTCGTACCCGAGGCGCTGAGCGCCCCGGTCATCTTGCGCAGGGCCTGGCTCATCAGCCGGGCCTGCAGGCCGACGTGCGAGTCACCCATCTCGCCCTCGATCTCGGCGCGCGGCACGAGTGCGGCGACGGAGTCGATGACGAGGATGTCGAGGGCCCCCGAGCGCACGAGCATGTCGGCGATCTCGAGCGCCTGCTCCCCCGTGTCGGGCTGGGAGACCAGCAGGGCGTCGGTGTCGACGCCGAGTCGCTGGGCGTAGTCGGGGTCGAGGGCGTGCTCGGCGTCGATGAACGCCGCGATACCGCCGAGCCGTTGGGCGCTGGCGACGGCGTGCAGCGCGACGGTCGTCTTGCCGCTCGACTCCGGCCCGTACACCTCGACCACACGGCCGCGCGGGAGCCCACCGATGCCCAGAGCGATGTCGAGGCCGATGGCGCCGGTCGGTATCACGTCGACCGGCGCGCGCCCCTCGTCACCGAGACGCATGACCGATCCCTTGCCGAACTGGCGGTCGATCTGGGCGAGCGCGGAGTCCAGTGCCTTCTCGCGGTCGGGAGCTGCCATCTCTGCCACCTTCGCTAGTCGCGGGCCGGAGATCGGCCCTCGGTTGCTGGTCGTTCGTGACCGTAGACCGACCCTCCGACACGTTCGCCGGGCTCGACCGGTGCTGGGGACGACACTGCCGCGTGTCCCTGCATCTGTGGACACTAATGCGAACACGTGTTCGACGCCGCTCGACACGCCGAGGATCCCTGAAGCGGGCTCAGTGCTCGGACGACGGCAGGTCCAGCGCCCCGCAGACCGCCCGCCACACCTGGCGTGGCGGCACCCCCTGCTCGAGGGCCTGGTCGACGGTACGTCCGTCGAGCTCGGCCAGGTGCTGGTCCTTGGCCCACGACTCGGCGTAGCCCGGCCCGAGGTGCCTGCCCATCCGGCGCCAGAACTCCGTGTGTCGCACGAGAAGCAGTATGCGTCCCGCAGCCGGTGATCGAGCCGGTTGGGTTCTGTCGGACGAGAGGGCGAGGATGAGCACGTGGACGCACTGGCCCGCTTCTCCCCCGCGACGCGGGAGTGGTTCGCCGGCGCGTTCCGCGACCCGACGCCAGCCCAGGTCGGGGCCTGGCAGGCGATCGCGCAGGGCCGGCACACCCTCGTCGTCGCACCCACCGGGTCGGGCAAGACGTTGGCCGCCTTCTTGTGGAGCCTGGACCGGCTCGCGGCGCAGCCCCCACCG
>CAYNWB010000050.1:14606-15370 GCA_964400785.1 uncultured Actinomycetes bacterium
GTTGTCCGCAATGACGATTTCGCCGCTCATGCCCAGTTCGGTGCGCAGCCGCGCGAGAGCATCGAGAGCATTGGCGATACAAGCTGGCAGGCTCTCGATTTCGTTCAGACAGGGCATGACGATGGTGACGTCGGGCGCAACCTGCGCTCGCCACTCACCGGTATCCAGCACGCGGCGGCCCGGCTCGGGCTCGAGCCGCCGGACATCACCATCGCCATGCGGTCGGGTGACACCTCCCCCGAGGATCGGCGGCGCTTCGCCCGCCGTCCGTCCGACATCCTGATCACGACGCCGGAGTCGCTGTTCCTGCTGCTCACGTCCCAGGCACGCGGGGCGCTCACCGGCGTGTCGACCGTGATCGTCGACGAGGTGCACGCCGTCGCCGGCACCAAGCGCGGGGCCCACCTGGCCCTGAGCCTGGAGCGTCTGGACGCGCTGCTCGACACGCCCAGCCAGCGCATCGGCCTCTCGGCCACGGTGCGACCGGTGGACGAGGTGGCGTCCTTCCTCGCCGGGGGGCGCGCCGTGCAGGTGGTGCAGCCCCCGTCGACCAAGCAGCTCGACCTGAGGGTCGAGGTGCCGGTCGATGACATGTCCGAGCTCGGCACCGGACGCGGGGAGGTCTCGGGGTCGGCTGCCGGGGCCGAGCAGCGCTCCTCCATCTGGCCCCACGTGGAGGAGCGGGTGCTGCAGCTGGTGCAGCAGCACCGGAGCACGCTCGTGTTCGCCAACTCCCGGCGGCTGGCCGAACGGCTCACCGCCCG
>CAYNWB010000051.1:0-15352 GCA_964400785.1 uncultured Actinomycetes bacterium
GGTGCCGGCGAAGTGGACGATCCGCAAGATCGCCGAGTCGCTGTCGGGGGCCACTATCCCCGACCTCAACTCCGGCCTGCGGGCGTTTCGCACCGCGGTGGCTCGTCCCTACCTGCACCTGCTGCCGGCCGGCTTCTCGTGCGTCACCACGATCACGCTGGCCTTTCTGCAGAACCAGCACGCGGTCGCCTACGTGCCGATCGACTACGCCAGCCGCGCGGGCCACTCGAAGTTCCACCCGTTCGCCGACGCCTACCGCTACATCCTGCAGGTGCTGCGCATGGTGATGTTCTTCAACCCGCTCAAGGTGCTGATGCCGGTGGCGATCGCCCTGGGCGTGCTGGGCGCAGCCAAGCTGGTCTACGACCAGTTCGAGGCGCCGTTCCGGCTGGCCAACAACACCGTCCTGATTCTGCTGACCAGCCTGATCATCGGCTCGATAGCCTTGCTCGCCGACCTGATCGTGCGCTCCCGTGCGCCGTAGGCGCCACGGCTCAGCGCGGGCTCAGCAGGGCTGTGCTCGTGGGGTAGGGCAGGCATGGAGTAGCCCCCCGCAGCACCTGCACCCGCAGCGAGGGGTCGCGGACGACCGCGGCGTACTCGTCGCGATCGGCGTTGTCGAGCAGCACGAGCCCGCCCGGAGCCAGCCGCGGCAGCGCGGCCCGCACACAGGCCACGCGGGCTCGCCCGTCCACGACGACGAGGTCGAACTCACCGGGCACGTCGTCGATGGCGTGCACGTAGCGCGTGAAATCCAACCCGGCGTGCCCGCGGCGTCGGGACGGTGTCGCGGGGTCGGGCGACGGCTCGGCCGGCACCACGCGCAGGTCGACCCCCTGCTCGGGGAGCAGCGGCCGCAAGAACTCCGCGAACCCCTCGTCGTGCTCGACCGAGGTGACCTCGCCGGCACGCCGGGCCAGCCAGGCGGTGCTGGCCCCCGACCCGTACTCGAACACGCTCGCCTGCCCGCCACGACGGTCCAGGTGCGCCTGCGTGGCCTCGATCGCCTTGTACGACCACCAGGCCAGGTCGAGGTCGATCATGTCGACCACGTCGTGGATGGCGAACAGCGACCGGACGTGGCGCACCGAGCGTCGCGGCGAGCGAGCCCAGCGGTCCAGCAGGCCAGTGCGCCCGACGCCGGCCCTTCCGGCCCGCCACAGCGCCACGTAGGCCTCGTCCACCCGCACTCGGTACCTCACCCTCTCGCGGCACCGCACGCTACGTGGTCGCCCAGCCCGATCAGCGGACGGCCCGGCGCGTGACGAGCGGACGCCGCTGGCTCTGGCGCGCAGTCGGAGTCGCTTTCGTCGGCACGGCGCTGGCAGTAGTCGGCCTGCGGCTGGCGCGCGACTGGGACGAGGTCGTGGCGGCCGCTGCCTCGTACACCGTCGGCAGCCTGCTGCTGGCGTTCGCCGCAGCGATGGCCGGGCTGGGGTTCACCGCGCTCGCCTGGCGTCGGCTGCTGACCGGACTGGGTCACCGGGTGCCGGTCACCGTCGCCGGCAGCGTGTTCTTCACCTCGCAGCTCGGCAAGTACGTGCCGGGCAGCGTGTGGCCGTATCTGGCCCAGGCGCGGCTGGGGTCGCGCTACGGCGTCCCTGCCTCGCGGGCGGCTCAGGCCGGCCTCACCTTCGTGCTCCTGCACTTGATGACCGGGGTGGTCGTGGGCCTGCCGAGGTTGCTGCTGGGGACGGGCCTCGACGCCCGGTTCGCCTGGTCGCTGCTGCTGGTGCCGCTGGTGCTCGTGCTGGTGCATCCGCGCATCACCGCGCGTCTCACCGAGGTCGTCGGGCGCCTCACCCGTGTGCAGGTGCAGCCGGTGGCACCGTCCTGGGCGTCGCTGGCTTCGGCAGCCGCGTGGCTGCTGCTGGCCTGGGCGCTCTACGGCGTCAGCCTGGCCGCCCTGGTGGTGCCGCTCGGGCCTGTCGGCGCCGGCGGGCTCGTGCAGCTCACGAGCGCCTACTCGCTGGCGTGGAGCGTCGGCTTCGTGGGGGCCGCCGTCGTCGTGGTCGCGGCGCCGGCGGGACTGGGGTTTCGTGAGGTCGCGCTGCTGGCAACCCTGAGCGGGCTGCTCGCACCCGGGCCGGCCGCGCTGGTCGTGCTGGCGTCGCGGGTGCTCATGACGCTGGCGGACGTCGCCTGGGCCGGTCTCGCGGCCTTGTCGCTGCGGCGTCGGCCGGCACCCGACGGCGTCCCCGGATCGGGGTGAATATCAGATCAGCACTTGACGCCGACGGATTTCACCGTTGTAATCACACGCGTGTCGTTCGGGCCCACCGCGAGGGCCCGCGCGGAGGCCGGGTAGGAGTCGGTCACCGCACGGCACGGGGCAGCCGAGGTCGAGCGAAGGAGGAGCCCCGTGAGCGAGTGGCTGGACGTGATGGTGGGCGAGGCGGTGGACGAGCTCGCCTGGCAGGAGCGCGCCCTGTGCGCGCAGACCGATCCCGAGGCGTTCTTCCCCGAGAAGGGCGGCTCGACCCGGGAGGCCAAGAAGGTCTGCCTGTCGTGCGAGGTGCGGGTCGAGTGCCTGGAGTATGCCTTGACCCACGACGAGCGCTTCGGCATCTGGGGCGGGCTGAGCGAGCGGGAGCGGCGCCGGCTGCGCCGTGCCGCCGCAGCAGCCGGCTAGCTCCGCCGCCCATGCTCGGGCACCAACCGGCGCGCATACGGTCTCGCCCGTGAGCGAGGTCGACCACGCAGACGTCGACGCCCGGCTGCTGCGCGCGTTCGAGCCCGTCGTCAGGCTGAACCGGGGCGAGTACTTCGCTCCCGTGTCTGTCGAGCGCTACGTGCGAGAGGCCGCGCTGTGGGACGACCGCGGCGGTGAGGCCGTGCGGGTCGCTGCGCCAGGCACGTTCGACCTGGCCACTCTCGACGAGGTGTGCGGGGCCACGCGAGGCTCGGGCCGGTCGCTGTCGGTCGTCCGGCTGGACGACAAGGACAAGGGCTCCTCCTACATCCCCCCAGCCCAACGACCCGCCCGGTTACGAGGGGCGAGCCGGCTGGCGGCCGTCGGGTTGGTCGGACGCTTCGTGGACAGCCTCAACCGGCTCTCGCTGGTGTTCCGGGGCAGCGTCCCCGGAGGCAGTGCGGCTCGCTCGTACCTCGTCCAGCACGATCGTCTCTCTCCCGACCGGCCCACGTACTACGGACGCGTCGTGCGTGAGGGGCCGTGGATCGTCTGCCAGTACTGGTACTTCTACGCGTTCAACAACTGGCGCTCGGCCTTCGGCGGGGTGAACGAGCACGAGGGCGACTGGGAGCAGGTCACGGTCTTTCTCGACGGGACGGCAGACGGGCCGGCCGACGAGCTGCCCAGCCCCCGATGGGTGGTGTTCTCCGCTCACGACGAGGTCGGTGACGACCTGCGGCGGCGTTGGGACGACCCCGATCTGAGCCTGGTGGACGGCCGCCACCCGGTGGTGTTCACCGGAGCGGGCTCTCACTCCGGGGCCTACCTGTCCGGCGACTACCTGGTCACCGTCGAGCCGCCGACGCTCGGAGGGCTCGTCACCGTTCTGCGGTGGCTGAGCCGCGTACTCACACCCTGGTCGCCCAGTGCTCAAGCAGGGGTCGGCATCCCGTACGTCGACTACGCCCGAGGGGACGGCCGCGTGCTCGGTGCCGGAGGCGAGCCGTGGACCGCCGTGGTGATCGACGACTCGACGCCCTGGGTCGGCGGCTACCGGGGGCTGTGGGGCCTGGACACCCGAGACCGCCTCGGCGGCGAGCGGGGCCCGGCCGGCCCCCGGTACGAACGGGACGGCTCGGTGCGTGTCTCGTGGGCAGATCCTGTCGGGTGGGCAGGGCTGGCCAAGGTGGCGCCGAGCCCAGAGGTCGAGAGCGCCTACCTCGCCGCCCGGCTGCACCAGATCGACCGGCGGCTGGCAGAGCTGGACGACGAGGTCAGCGCCGGCCGTCGCGACCTGGCCATGGCCGCAGTCGGGCTCTCTCCGGCATCGCCGGAGGTGCGGGCGCTCGCGCCTCACGAGGGTCGACTCACCGAGCGGGTGCTCGAGCAGGCGAACCTGTGGGACGAACGGGCCCGCCTCTCCTCGGGGCATGAGACGCCGGACGCGCAGGCCCACCTCAGCCATCGACGGCTACCGCTCGCCCCGGCGACCGGCATCCGCGGCCGGCTGCTGTCGTGGTGGGCGGTGCTGAGCACGCCATTGGTGCTCTACGCGATCGGCGCCGTCCTGCATCCTGCGGTCGAGGTCTCCGGCACCGCGAGCGCCCTCGCCTGGCTGGCGCTCATCCTGGGCGTCGAGGCTCTCGTCCGCCGACGCCTGCTCGCCTACCTGCTGCGGGTGGTGGTCGTCGTGGCCGTCGGGGTGGCCGTCTACTACCTGTGGCGCGACTGGCGCATCGTGCTCAGCTGGGCCTTCGTCGCGGCGGGTGTCTTCGTCCTGGTGAGCAGCATCCGGGAGGCCCTGCGCCGCTGACGCCGGCCGGGTGCTTCGGCGCCGACCAGCGCATCGCCTGCGCCGAGCCTGTCGAGCGCCGGGCCACCGTCCCCGACCCGCCGGCGCGTAAGGTTCGCTCGGGCGCCGATGCCCGACACCCATCATGAGCGAACCTGACCAGAGCCTGACGCCTGCCGAGCACGCCGAGGCGCTCGCCTCGGCCGAGTCGGTGCAAGAGATCTATGCCGCGCTGGCTCCAGAGGTTCTCGACGCCGATCTCGAGGCCCCGGTCGAGGTCGTCGGTGACGACGTCCTGAACCGGCAGGTCGTGCACGCGGTGCTGGTGGCCCACGACGGGTCGCGCTGGCTACCCCGCACGCTCGACTCCCTGAGCCACCTCACGCTCGCGCCCGCGACCGTGACTGCTGTCGACACGGGCAGCAAGGACTCGACGCCTGACCTGCTCGCGCAGTCGCCGCTGGTCACGAGCATGACGACGCTGCCGCGTGAGGCGGGGTTCACCGCTGCGGTCGCCGACGCCGTCGCGCAGGTGCCGGTCGCAGGGTCGTCCCCCGAGCCCGGCGGCGACGCCGAGGCCGGTGCCGAGTGGCTCTGGCTGCTGCACGACGACTGCGCGCCTCATCCGGACTGCCTGCGGCGCCTGCTCGCCATGGCCATCGAGCACGACGCCGCGGTGGTCGGCCCGAAGGTGCTCGACTGGGAGGGCCGCCGGCGGCTGGTGGAGATGGGCCTGACCATCACCGGGTCGGGGCGCCGCCACACGGGGCTGGAGCGACACGAGCGCGACCAGGGCCAGCACGACGACCGGCTCGACGTGCTCGCGGTCGGCACCGCCGGCATGCTCGTGCGCCGCGATGTGTGGCAGAGCCTCGGGGGTCTGGACCCGCAGATCGAGATGTTTCGCGACGACGTCGACTTCGGGTGGCGGGCCCGCCTGGCCGGCCACCGCGTCGTCGTCGCTCCTCGTGCCCTGCTCGAGCACGCCGCAGCCGCCAGCCACGGACGCCGTCGCCTCAGCATGACCCGCGAGCGGGCACCGCTGGTCGATCGCCGCAACGCCGTGCACGTGCTCGTCGCCAACGCCGGGCGTTGGGCGTTCGTCCCGGCGGTGCTCCGGGTGGTAGTGGGGTCGCTGCTGCGCTCGGTCGGGTTCGTGCTCGGCAAGGTGCCCGGACTGGCCTGGGACGAGGCGTCCGCGGTGAGCGGCGCCCTGCGTCCCGGGCGGCTGCGCCAGGCCCGCAGGTGGCGGGCCAGGCTGCCACGCACAGGCTCGGCGGCCGGGTTGCGGCCGACGCTGGGCACCCAGCTGCGGCAGGCGTTCGACAACGCGTCAGGGCTGCTGGCCGGTACCGGCGCTGGCGAGGACGTGCGCGCCGCCCGGCGCCGGGTGCTGGACGTCGACCTCGGCGAGGACGAGGTCGAGGAACCGTTCGAGCCGGTCAGCCTGCTCACGCGGGCGTCCGGGCTGCCCGGGCTGTGGCTGGTCGCCGTCGCCACCCTGCTCACGCTGGTGTCGGCCCGTACCGTGCTGTTCGGCGGCCGCCTCAGCGGCGGCGCACTGCTGCCGGCTCCCGACCAGGCAGGCGCCTGGTGGTCGGCCTACCTCGCCAGCTGGCACCCGGTCGGGCTCGGCTCCGGCGTCGGGGCGCCGCCCTACCTGCCGGTGCTCTCGGGCGTGTCGGTGCCCCTGTTCGGCCAGTCGTCGGCGGTCGTGACCCTGCTGGTGCTCGGGTCGGTGCCGCTTGCCACGGCGAGCGCCTGGTGGGCGCTGCGTGCGGTGACCGCGTCGCTGTGGGTGCGGCTGTGGGGGGCTGTGACCTACGCGGTCGTCGTGCTGGGCACCGGAGCGGTCGCTGCGGGTCGGCTGGGCACGTGCGTGGCCGCCGTGCTCGTGCCGCTGCTGGGCCGCGCGGTGGTGGCCGCGCTGCGTCCGCAGGCACCGCTGCGTCGGGCCTGGGGGGCCGCCCTGCTGCTCGCGCTGACCGCGGCCTTCGCCCCGGTCACCTGGCCGGTGGTGGCGGTGGCCGCCGCGCTCGGTGCGGTCACCCTCTCGCGCTCGCTCGGTTCGCTGCTGCGCTGGCTGGTCGTCGTCGCCGTCCCGGCTGCGCTGCTGGCGCCGTGGCTGCCGCAGCTGGCGGCGCGACCCGAGCTGCTGGTGAGCGAGCCCGGTCTGACCGGACGAGGCGGCGAGCTGTCCGACCCGGCGCTGCCCTCGTGGTACCCGGCGCTGCTGGCCCCCGGCGGTCCCGGCAGCCTGCCCGTCGGAGTTCTGGCCGCCCTGCCGGTGCTGGCGCTGCTCGGCCTGCTCGTCACGCGCTCGGTGAGCGTGCGCCTGGGCTGGGTCGTGGGGCTGACCGCGATCGCGGCCGGGGTGCTCACGGCCCGCGTCGCCGTCAGCACCCCACTCGGGCAGGGGAGTGCCGCGGGGTGGCCCGGGCCGGCGGTGGTGCTGGCCGGGGCCGGCCTGGTCGTGGCCGTGGTCGTCGGCATCGGCCCCACGGCTCGGCGAGCCGGGCGCGTGGTCGGCGCCGCCCTCGTCGTGCTGGCGGTCGCGACCACCGGTGTCGGTGCCACCCTTGGCCTCGTCTCGAGCACCGTGGACCCCCTCGAGCGCACCGACCCGACCCTGCTGCCGGTGTACGTGGCCGAGGAGGCAGCCGGCCCGGACCGCGTGCGCACCCTGGTGCTGCGGGCCGAGGGCGCCGAGCAGACCCGGTCGCTGCGCTACACCGTGCTGCGCCAGGACGGGGCGAGGCTGGGCGATGCCGAGGTGGCCGACCCTGACGAGGCAGTGCTGCTCGCCGACGTCGTCGCCGACGTGCTCGCCGGTCGCGGTGCGGCGTCGACCGGACGGCTTGGTGCCTTCGGCATCCGCTACGTGTACGTCCCCGAGCCGGCGGACGGGGGCCTGATCGACGCCCTCGACGGGCAGGCGGGGCTGTCGCGGGCGTCGGCCCCGGACGGCGGAGCCATCTGGCGGGTCGACGGCACGACGGCCCGGGTGCGTCTGCTCACAGCCGAGCAGACCAGCGACGAGCCGGTCGGCCAGGCCGTGCCGTCCGGGCGGGTCGAGGTGTCCACGACGATCGACAGCCCCGATGCGTCCCAGCTGGTGCTCGCCGAGCTCGACGACGCGGGGTGGACGGCGACCCTGGACGGCGAGCCGCTGAGCCGAACCACGCACGCCGGCGGTCTCGTCGCGTTCGACCTGCCGAGCGGGACGGGTGAGCTCGTCGTCGTCCACAGCGACCCCCAGCGGCGGTGGCTGCTGGTGGCTCAGGCGGTCGCCCTGGGTGTGACCCTCGTGCTGATGGTTCCGTCGCTGGCCGGTCGGCGCGAGTCGCTGGAAGAGAGCCTGCTGTGACGCCCCCGTCCTGGACCACCGGTGCGGTCGCCCTGGTCAGCCTCGTCGGGCTGGTCGTCGCGGGCAACGCGACGCCGTCGCCACCCGAGGCGGCCACCGTCGTGCGCGTCGAGGCGCAGCCCGTCACTGGCACGGTGCAGCTCTGCCCGGGCGACGCCGACATCGCCGAGAGCCGCAGCGAGGTTGCGGCCATCGCGGTGCCCGACGTGGCAGTCGAGCCGAGCGAGGCCCCGGGAGGGTCGGGGCTCGCGCTCGTACCGCTCACGGGTGACCCGGCCGCCGCACCGGTCGCGACCGCGGACGAGCGAGGCCAGACGATCACCACGGACGACCAGGCGTCGGTGCTGGTGCGCGCCGACGGCACGCTGGCGCCGGGCGCGGCGGGTCAGACCACGCTCACCGCCGCCGGGGAGCGCACCACGGGCCTGGCCGGCCAGCCATGTGTGGAGCCGGCCCAGGAGTGGTGGTTCGCCGCAGGTTCGGGACAGGTGGGGCGCCGGGCCACGCTCGTGCTCGCCAACCCCAGCGACGGAGCGGCCGTCGTCGACGTCGAGATCTGGACGGAGTCCGGGCCGCTGTCCGCTGCCGGCACGAGCGACCTGGGGATTCCGCCCGGCGGCACCCGCACGGTGTCGGTCGACGCCGTCGCACTCGGCAGCGAGCGGGTCGCGCTTCGGGTCGTGGCGCTCGTGGGCCGTGTCGGGGCGGCGCTCGTGCTGCGCGAGGTGGATGGGGCCGACCCGCAGGGCCTGACCTGGGTCACCGACAGCCGTCCGGCGTCGCGGCTGTCGTACGTGCCCGGTCTGCCGGCCTTCGGGGAGCGCACCCTGCGCCTGGTCAACCCCGGGGACGAGGACGCCATCGTGTCGCTGCGGGTGCTCGCCGGCACCGGGGCGTTCACCCCCGTCGGCCTCGAGGCCATCGATGCTCCGGCAGGCGAGGTTGTCGACGTCGACCTGGGGGCGGCCGGCGAGGAGGCCTTCACCCTCGAGGTGTCGGCGACGCAACCGGTCGTGTCGGCCGTGCTGCTGCGCCAGACGCCCGCCAGCGGGCTCGGTGACATCGCGGCGATCGGCAGCACCACGACGCTGGACAGCCTCGCAGCCTCGCCGGTGACGACGCGCGACGGTCGCTCGTCGCGCATCGTGCTGACCGCGCTGCCCGAGTCGGTGCAGGACGGCGCGGAGGCAGCAGGCACCCCCACGCCGACCACGTCGCCGTCCGCGACCCCGACCCCGACGCAGACGCCGACGCCGACGGAGACGCCTGCGCCGACGCAGACTCCGACAGGGACGGCGTCGCCCACCGCGACGGGTACGCCCAGCCCCACCGCGACGCAGAGCCCCACCGCGACGCAGAGCCCGACCGCGTCCGACGAGCCGCTGGTCGACATCACGACCCCGACCGCAGAGGTGGTCGTCTCGCTCGTCGGCGTCGACGGCTCGGTGCTCGACGAGAACGTGGCCACGCTGGTGCGGGGTACCACCGAGACCTACCCGGTCGAGCTGCCCGAGGGCGTGAGCGACGCCTGGGTCGTGGTGCGCCCCGCCGAGACCGGCGTCGTGATGGGCACCCTCGAGACGACCACCACCGTCACCGTGCCCGACCCGCTCGACCCTGACGTGGAGCGTGAGGCGTTCTGGCTCGACCTGGCGCCCTTCCGCGCGAGCCGGGTCACCGTCGAGGTGCCCCCGGTGCTGCCGGATCTGACGGTCGGACTGGGGCGGTAGGACTGCAGGACGACGCCGCACTGCATCCCGTGGCGGTACCGTTCTGGTATGACCACGCAGATCGCTGTTCGCCTGTCGGACGAGCTCGTCGCCTACCTCGACGAGCTCGTCCGCAGCGGTGCCACCCCGAGTCGGGCCGCCGCGGTCGCCCGCGCCCTCGAGCGGGAGCGACGTCGCCAGATCGCCGAGCGCGACGCCGCGATCCTCGCCCGCTCGGCGGACGCCGACATGGACAGCCTCGCCCGACACGCGGCTGCCACGCCGATGGACGATCTCGACTGATGCGCCCCATCCACATCGCGCACCTGGACAAGGCCCGCCCCGTGCTGGTGCTGACCCGTGAGGTCGTCCGCCCGCACCTGAGCCGCGTCACCGTCGCGCCGATCACCACCACCGTGCGCGGTCTGTCGACCGAGGTTGCGGTGGGCGCCGCCAACGGGATCGACCACGACAGCGTGGTCAGCTGCGACACCATCGTCACCGTGCCCGCAAGCACGCTCGGGCGTCAGCTCGGCTTCTTGCTGGACGACCAGGAGCCGGCCCTGAGCGAGGCCATCCGCAACGCGTTCGATCTCTGGTGACGCTCGTCTCCCGCCCCGGCGGACAGCGTCACCGGACGATCGGTGGGGCTGAGCCATGATCATCGGAAGCCTGGTGGGGTTCTTCGCCGCGTCACAGGACGGTTGGTGGGGTGATAGCCCCATCAACCAGGCTCTGACTCCGGGCCCAGCCCCACTCAACGTCCGATGATCATGTCCGAGCCCCAGCAGAGGGCCGATGATCATGCACCAGCCCCAGCAGACGCCCTCTGATCATGGCCGGGCCCCCGCGATCCCCGACTGATACCCGCCGGTCAGTCCGCGGCGCTGTAGCCGGGGTCGATGTCGTCCGGTTCGACGCCGATCAGCTCGGCCACCTGGTCGACGACGGTGTCGAGCACGAGGCGTCGCAGGTCGATCTCGCCGCGGGCCCGTGTCTGGATGGGTCGGCGGTGCAGCACCACGCGGGCAGGCAGGCCGGCCTCCGCCGGCTCGGTTCGACCCAGTGGCACCCAGTCGCGGTCCCAGCCCGACAGGTCGGGCACGTCCTCGACGACGAACTGGACGTCGGCCAGCTCGCGGGCCCAGCGCTTGTCCACGCGGGCCACCGCCGCGGCGGCGACGTCGTCGAAGCGCTCGGCCGCCGAGCGGGGCAGGGGCACCTCGGCCGGCGACAGCGACCCGCGCAGGCCGCGCCCGTGGCGATCGCGGTGTCGTCCCGGCGCTCGCGACGGTTCGTCCTGCGACTCACCGACTCGTCCGACGACCTGCACGTGCCCAGGCTACGTCGCGCGACACGGGGGCCGTCCGTGCTCGGTGACGGCGGGTCGAGGTCTCGTCCCAGTACCGTGGCGGTCGTGGCAGGAATCCGTCGGTGCACGCGCGCCGGTTGCACGCTGCCGGCAGTGGCCACGCTGACCTACGTCTACGCCGACTCGACCGCGGTGCTCGGACCGCTGGCCACCTACGCCGAGCCGCACTGCTACGACCTGTGTGCCGAGCACTCCGACCGCCTCACCGCCCCTCGCGGCTGGGAGGTCGTGCGGCTGGCACTCGACCCCGCCGCCTACGGGCCGACCCCGGACGACCTCGAGGCCCTCGCCGACGCGGTGCGCGAGGCCGCCCGTCCGGTGGCGCAGCGTGAGCACGGGATGGTCGAGGTGGGCCGTCGAGGCCACCTGCGCGTGCTACGCCCGTCCGAGGACGGCTAGGTTCGCAGGCGTGCCCCTGCACTCCAGCGAGCCGACGCGGTCGGCAGTGGTCAAGGCCTACGACATCCGGGGCGTGGTGCCCGACCAGCTCGACGCCGAGACCGTCCGGCGCGTCGGGCGGGCGTTCGCCGCCCTCACGCGACCCGCCGACGGCTCCCCGCACCCGGGCGTGCTGCTCGGGCGCGACGCACGCGTGTCGTCACCCGAGCTGGCGGCGGCCTTCGCCGACGGAGTGACCGGGGCCGGTGTGGACGTCGTCGACATCGGGTTGGCGTCGACCGACCTGGTGTACCTGGGCTCGGGACGCCTGGCCATGCCCGGCGCCATGATCACCGCCAGCCACAACCCGGGTGAGTACAACGGCATCAAGCTGTGCCGCGCCGGGGCCGTGCCGGTGGGGCGCGACTCCGGGCTGGCCGACATCGCCGCGGCGGTGGACGACGACCGCATGCCGCCGCAGCCCGAGCGCGTCGGCACGGTGCGCCACCGCGACCTGCTGCCCGACTTCGTCGCCTACCTGCACGAGCTCGTCCCGCTGGATGGCCTGCGCGAGCTGCGCGTGGTGGTGGACGCCGGCAACGGCATGGCCGGGCTGACCGTGCCAGCCGTGCTCGCCGACGCGCCGGTGGTGCTCGATGGGCTCTACCTCGAGCTCGACGGCACCTTTCCGAACCACGACGCCAACCCGCTCGACCCGAGCACCCTGACCGACCTGCGCCACCGCGTCGTCGAGACCGGGGCCGACCTCGGCCTGGCCTTCGACGGGGACGCCGACCGCTGCTTCGTCGTCGACGAGAACGGTGAGCTGGTGTCGCCGTCGGCGATCACCGCGCTCATCGCCGAGCGCGAGCTCGCGCGCCGTCCCGGCGCGACGGTGATCCACAACCTCATCACCTCCCGGGCGGTGCCCGAGGTGGTGGTCGAGAACGGAGGCGTGCCGGTTCGCACCCGGGTGGGGCACTCGTTCATCAAGGCCACGATGGCGCAGACGGGGGCGGTGTTCGGCGGCGAGCACTCCGGGCACTTCTACTTCGCCGACTTCTGGCGGGCCGACTCCGGCCTGCTCGCGGCCCTGCACGTGCTCGCCGCGCTCGGGCAGACCGAGCCGGGGACGAGGCTGAGCGGGCTCGTGGCGAGCTACCAGCGCTACGTCCAGTCCGGTGAGATCAACTCCACGGTCGCCGACCCCGCCGGCGTGCTGACGGCCGCCGAGGCCGCGTACGGCTCGCGCCCCGGCGTGCAGGTCGACCACCTCGACGGACTGACGGTCTCGACCGAGCCGTGGTGGTTCAACCTGCGGGCGTCCAACACCGAACCCCTGCTCCGGCTCAACGTCGAGGCAGGCGACGATGGCACGATGGAGCAGGTTCGCGACGAGGTGCTCCGCTTCGTCGCCGAGCACAGCACCCTGACAAGGAGCGACCTGTGACCCTGCAGCCGTGGCTGGTCGAGATGCTCGCCTGCCCGTGTGACGCCCACGCCCCCCTCGACTACGACCCGCAGGCGGCCGACGGCGCCGGCGAGCTGGGGTGCACCCACTGCGACCGGGTGTTCCGCATCGACGACGGCATCCCCGTGCTTCTGCTGGACGAGGCCCGTCGACGGGGTGAGGGGTAGTCACGGTGTTCGACGACACGCGGCTGTCGGACCCGCAGGCGCTCGCCGGGGTCGACGAGCAGCTGCGCGCCATCGCGGGTTGGGGCGCCCAGGTACGCCTCGCGCGCGATGCGGCTCAGCCGGCTCTGGAGGCCCTGGCTGCCAACCCCGACCCCCGTCCGCGTGCCGTGGTGGCGGCCGGACCGGACGGCCGGCTGCTGCGGACGGTGCTCGAACCGGTGTGCCCGGTGCCGTTCGTGGCATGGCCCCACGCCGGCCTTCCCGGATGGGCGGGGCCCCTCGACCTCGTCGTCGTGCTCTCCGCCACGGGGGAGGGCTCCGTCGAGGACGAGGCCACGGTGGCCGAGGCGGTGCGCCGGGGCTGCGAGATCGTCGTTGCCTGCCCCGACGGGTCGACGCTGCACCAGGCGCGTGCCGGGCGTGGCACCTGGCTTCCCGCCGGGTCGTCCGACGCGCTGGCCCTGTCGGTGCCGGTGCTCATCGCCCTGCACAGTCTCGGTCTCGGGCCGCAGACCGCTGCCGAGCCGGTGGCCGACGCCCTCGACGAGGTGGCCACGCGGTGCGGGCCGGCGAGCCCGGTCGACCTGAACCCGGCAAAGGAGCTGGCCCTCGTGCTCGCCGACCGGGTGCCGGTGCTGTGGGGCGGGTCCCCGCTGGCCGGCCGTGCCGCCCGTCGCCTGGCCGAGGCCCTGCGGGCGGCAACCGGCGTGCCGGCGGTGGCCGGCGACGTCGCCCAGCTGCTGCCCCTGCTGCAGGCGGCGCCCGAGCGCGACGTCTTCGCCGACCCGTTCGCCGAGGCCGAGTCGTCGGCGGCGACAGCGTCCCCCGTGCTCGTGCTGCTCGACGACGGCTCGGCCGGAGAGGCGGTGGTGACCGAGCGTGGCCTGCTCGAGGACGCTGCAGCCTCGCGGGGGGTGCGCGTGCACCGCATCGTCACCGACGACGGCCCGGACGTGGCCCGCTTCGCCTCGTTGCTGGCCATCGGACGCTTCGCCGCGGTCTACCTCGCCCTCGGCCAGGGGGAGCCGTGACCGCCGGGGCCCTGCTGCCCCTGGACGGGCGGGTGCAGACCTACGCCTGGGGGTCGCACGAGGCGCTCCCCGGCTTTCTCGGCCGCCAGACCGACGGGCGGCCCTGGGCCGAGTGGTGGCTCGGCGCGCACCCGCACGGCCCCTCGACGGTCGGCTCCGTGCCCGCCACCACGCTGGACCGACTCGTCGCCGACGACCCGACCGCGATGCTCGGGGCCGACGTGCGTGCCCACTTCGGCGCCCGCCTGCCCTTTCTGCTCAAGGTGCTCGCGGTGGCAGAACCGCTGTCGCTGCAGGTGCACCCGACGGTGGAGCAGGCGGTCCAGGGATTTCGGGCCGAGCGCCCCGCCGGGGCCCCGCCGCCGTCCGACCCTCTCTACGCCGACGAGTGGTCGAAGCCCGAGATGCTGCTGGCGCTGACCCGGTTCGACGCGTTCGCGGGTCTGCGGCCGCCCGCTGACGTGCTGGCGCGGCTGGACGTGCTGGGCGGTGACCTGCTGGGGCGCCTGGCCGCCGACCTGCGCACCGACCCGACGCCTGCCGGGCTGGCCCGCCTCGTGGCGCGGCTGCTTCGCCTGGGTGACCCGGAGCGCAGCATCGTGGTGGCGCAGGCGCGCGAGGGCGTGGAGCGCCTGGCCGACCTGCACGCGCCGGAGTCGAGCGAGCTCACGGTGAGTGCGCAGCTGGCCCGCCGCTACCCCGACGACCCCGCCGTCGTGGTGACCGTGCTCATGAACCACGTCGTGCTCGAGCCGGGCGAGGCGATGGCCGTGCCGGCGGGGCTGCTGCACTGCTACACCAGCGGTCTGGCGGTCGAGATCCAGAGCACGTCCGACAACACGCTGCGTGCCGGGCTGACCGCCAAGCGGGTCGACGTGGACGAGGTGCTCCGCATCGTGGACGCATCGGCGCAGCCGAGGTTCGTGTCACCGACAGAGCCCGCGCCGGGGCTGGAGACCTTTCACCCCGGCGTCCCGGACTTCGCGCTCGACCGCATCTGCGTGCCGCGCGGCGGCAGCTTCGCGCTCGCGGGCGGCACCCCCGCCATCGTGCTGGCCATGGACGGTGAGCTGCGCCTGTCGACGCCGACCGGCAGCACCGCGCTGCGGCGAGGCGAGGCGCTCTTCGTGCCGGCGTCGGCCGGACCGGTGCAGGTCAGTGGGATGGGGGAGGCCGTCCGCGCCCGGCCGGGCCTGCCCGAGGGTGGCCGGCCCGAGCGGTAGCAGCCGAGCGGAGGTCGAGCGCACGCGACGCCCGTCATCGGGCCTTCTCGCGACGGCGCGACTACACTCATGACCTGCGCCATCCGCGCTCTGGCCTGCTGCTCAGCCCCGTCCCGCCCTCTGGAGAGCCACTGTGACCTCGTCCGCCCCGTTCGACTTCAAGGTCGCCGACCTCGCCCTGGCCGAGCTCGGTCGCAAGGAGATCCG
>CAYNWB010000052.1:0-14566 GCA_964400785.1 uncultured Actinomycetes bacterium
GGTGCAAGGTCACCCTTGCACCGGGCCTGAGGGTGCAGGGTCACCGTTGCGCCCGCTCACGCTGTGAACCAGCGGTAGCGCGACCGCAAGCTCAGATCAGGGTCTGCCAGGCGTCCCAGAAGACGATGCCGATCAGGCCGGCGAGCACGGCGAACCACAGGCCGACCAGCCACCAGCGCAGTGCGAGCAGGTCGCCGACCACGGTGCTGTGCGCCACCCGCTCCCCGAGGGCGCCACGAGGCAACGCGTACGCCGACACCACCGCGAACAGAGGCGTCGTCGCGGCCCAGACGACCATGCAGTAGGGGCACAGCGCCTCGATCGAGAACAGGCTCTCCGCGATCAGCCAGTGCATGAACGCCATGGCGCCCAGCCCACCGAGCCACATGCCCGTCCAGTACCAGCGCTGCATGCGGGCGCCTGCCAGCATCGCGGCGCCGGTGGCGACGACAACGGGGAACCCGGCGACGCCCAGCAGCGGGTTCGGGAACCCGAACAGCTCGCCCTGCGCGCTCAGCATCGCCGACGTGCAGGTCAGGATGGGGTTGATGCTGCACGACGGCACGTAGTCGGGGTCGCTGGCCACGGCGACCCGCTCGATCATGAGCGCCGCGGACGCCAGCAGCCCCACCGCACCGAGCACGATCATGAGCCAGGCGGTCCGGATGCTCGGGACGGCGGCGACCCGCGTCTCGCCGACGTCGGCGCTCTCGGCTGGGGTCTCGGTGGACACGGCCATGGGCTCAGGGTATGTCGCTGCCATCGCGGTGCGGACATGCGCGACGGCGCGTTACGTTTCTTCCCATGACCACGGCCGCGATGTCGGACGACCCCACCGCGGCTGTCGAGACCGGTCCGTATCCCGCTCACTGGGAAGCCGACATCCTGCTCTCGGACGGTGCCACGGCGCACATCCGGCCCATCACCCCGGACGATGCCGAGATGCTCGTGGCCTTCTACGCGCGGGTCAGCGAGGAGTCGAAGTACTACCGCTTCTTCGCACCGCGACCCACGCTCAGCGAGCGGGACGTGCGCAACTACACCACCGTCGACCACGACGGACGGGTGGCCTTCATCGTCACCGTCGGGGGCGACATGATCGGCGTCGGGCGCTACGACCGTATCGGCGCCAGCGGTCACTCCGCCGAGGTCGCCTTTCTCGTCGAGGACGCCCACCACGGCCGCGGGCTGGGCAGCGTGCTGCTCGAGCACCTGGCCCAGGCCGCACGTGAGCGCGGCGTCCGCCAGTTCATCGCAGACGTGCTGCCGGCCAACCGCAAGATGATCAAGGTGTTCACCGACGCCGGCTACACCGTCCAACCGACCTACGAGGACGGCGTGCTGCACGTCGAATTCGACATCGACCCCACCGACGAGTCCCTCGCTGTGCTCGCCGCACGCGAGCAGCGGGCCGAGGCCCGGTCGATCTCGCGGCTGCTGCGGCCCGACTCGGTGGCGGTGGTCGGCGCCAGCCGCCAGCGCGACAAGATCGGGCAGGCCCTCGTCCGCAACCTCGTGTCCGGCGGCTACACCGGGCCGGTGTACGCGGTGAACCCCGAGGCTCCGGCCATCGCCGGGGTACCGGCGTTCCCGACGCTGGACGCCGTTCCTGCCCACGTCGACGTCGCCATTCTCGCTGTGCCCGCCGACACCGTGCTCGACGTGGTCGACAGCGCTGCCGGCAAGGGCGTGCGCGGCCTGGTCGTGGTGTCGGCGGGGTTCGCCGATGCGGGACCCGAGGGGCGCCGCCGTCAGCAGCAGCTCACCGAGCACGCCCGTGCGAACGGCATGCGTGTGCTGGGCCCGAACTGCCTCGGCATGATCAACACCGACCCGGCCTACTCGCTGAACGCGTCGGTCTCCCAGGTGATGCCCGGCCGCGGCCGCATCGGGTTCTTCAGCCAGTCCGGTGCGTTCGGGCAGTCGATCCTCGCCCAGTGCGTCGACCGCGGGCTGGGCCTGTCGACGTTCATCTCCGCCGGCAACCGTGCCGACGTCTCCGGCAACGACCTGCTGCAGTACTGGGACGAGGACCCCGCGACCGACGTCGTGCTGCTGTACCTGGAGTCGATCGGCAACCCGCGCAAGTTCGGCCGCATCGCTCGTCGCCTGTCCCGGTCCAAGCCTGTGCTCGCGGTGAAGACGGGCATGTCCACGCAGGGAGTGCCGCTCGGGCGCGACAGCTCGTCGGTCGTTCCCCCCAGCGCCGTGGACGCCCTGTTCCGCCAGTCAGGCGTCGTGCGCGTCGACACCCTCAACGAGATGTTCGACGTGGCATCGCTGCTGGCGTACCAGCCGATGCCACGGGGGCCGCGCGTCGCAGTCGTGGGCAACTCCGACGCCCTGGGCCTGCTCACTGCGGACGCCGCGACGAGCGCGGGCCTGCAGGTGGTGGGCCGTCCGATCGACCTGGGCACCGAGGCCGGTGCCGACGAGTTCGACCCCGCGCTGCGCATGCTGGCCGAGGACGACGACGTCGACTCGATCGTCGTCGTGTACGCGCCGCGGCTGGAGTCGCGCGCCCCCGAGGTCGCCGGCGTGCTGGCCAGCGTCGCCGCCGGCACCGACAAGCCCGTCATCACCACCTTTCTCGGCAGTCGCGGCATACCCGAGCCCCTGCGGGTCGAGGACGAGTCCGGGGTGCTGCAGCCCGGCTCGGTGCCGTCGTTCCCGTCTCCGGAGGAGGCCGTTCGCGCGCTGGCCCGCGTCGTCGAGTACGCGGCCTGGCGCGAACGGCCCGTCGGTGTCGTGCCCCACCTCGAGGACGTCGACGAGGCCGTGGCCCGCATGATCGCGGCCAACGTGCTCCGCGACACCCCGGCCGGTCGTGAGCTGACGGTGGACGAGCTCACCGACCTGCTGGCTGCCTACGGCATCGAGCTCTACCCGATGCTGCCGGCACCGACGGTCGAGCAGGCCGTCGCGGCGGGGGAGCGGCTCGGCTGGAACGTCGCGCTGAAGGCGCGGGCCTCGCACCTGCAGCACCGAGCCGACCTGGCCGACGTCTGGCGCAACATCGACAGCGAGCAGGAGATGCGGGACGCCTGGACGGCCTTGACCTCGGCCTTCGCCTCGGCGGAGGACGCCGAGTACATCGTGCAGCCCATGGCCGCCTCGGGAGTGCCGGTGGCGCTGCGTGCGGTGGAGGACCCCGGCTACGGGCCGGTGCTGTCGTTCGGGGTCGGGGGTGTGGCGACCGAGGTCATCGGCGATCGCTCGTACCGGATCCCACCGCTGACCGACGTCGACGCGGTCGAGATGGTGCGCGAGGTCAAGGCTGCTCCGCTGCTGCTCGGGTTCGGCGGCTCCGAGCCTGCCGACCTGTCCGCCGTCGAAGACCTGCTGCATCGCCTGTCCGCGCTGACCGACGACGTGCCCGAGGTGGTGGATCTCGAGCTGAGCCCGGTGCTGGTGCGTACGGATGGGCTGGCGGTCGTGAATGCCGCGGGACGCGTGGCCCCGGCGGCGTCACGCGCGGACTGGTACACGCGCAGGCTGGGGTGATCCACAACCGTCGCACCGACCCGGAGCCAGCCCGGCGCCGGCATGGAAGGATGCGCGACGTGGCAGAGGTGAGTGCCGCGGCCTCAGCGCTGCGCAAGAACGTCCGCAAGACCGGCTACTACCCCGACCTCGTGCTGGACTGCCTGGACACTGCCGTCGCGGGCGAGCCGGTGCGGGCGCACCTGGTGCACCACGAGGCCCACTTCGACGGTGACGAGCTGCGCCGGCACGTCACGGTGCTGGTGCTCACGCCGACCAGGCTCGTCATCGGCCACACCGACGAGTACCCGCCCGACGAGACGCACCCGTCCCAGTACGCGCTGTCGAGCACCGAGGCCGTCGCGCTGTCGCGGGTGACCAACGTGGTGGTGACCCGCACGGTGGGCATGCCGTCGGCCTACGAGGTGGGCGACCCGGCGCAGGAGGTGCTGGTCTCGATCGGGTGGGGGGCCATGTCGCGCGTCGACCTCGAGGTCGCCACCTGCGGCGACCCGCAGTGCGACGCCGACCACGGCTACACGGGCACGATCACGGCCGACGACTACACGCTGCGCATGAGCGTGGCCGGGGACGGACCGGGGGGACCCGACCAGGCCCTGGCGTTCGCCGAGGCCCTGTCGGCGGCGACCAGTGCTGCCGCCCGGTGAGTGACGCCTTCGTCACTCCCGCCTACGGCGAGGGGTCGCTCGTCGACCTGCTGCCGTCGGTGCTCGGTGCGCTCGGTGTGGACGGTGCGACCGACGTCGTCGGGCTGCCCCAGGCCGACGGGTACTGCGTGCTGCTCGTCGACGGGCTGGGCTGGCGGCAGCTGCGCGAGCACCCGTCGTGGGCCCCGTTCCTGGCCTCGCTGCCCGGTCGCAGCCTGACCACCCCGGTCCCGTCGACGACCGCGGCCAGCATCACCAGCCTGGGCACCGGGCTGCCCCCGGGACGGCACGGCCTGGTCGGCTACACCTCGCGCATACCGGGGACGAACACCCTGCTCAACGCCCTCGAGTGGGACGCCGGCGTCGACCCGGCCGCCTACCAGCCCTACCCCGACATGTTCGCGCGGGCGCGCACCGACGGGGTGGCCGCCACGGTGGTCAGCCAACGGCGCTTCGCCCGCTCGGGGCTGACTCGCGTCGCGCTGTCGGGTGGCGACTACCGGGGGGCGGACACCGTGGGGGAGCGCATCGCCGCCGTCGCGCAGGCCCTCGACCAGGCCGACCAGGCACCCGCACTCGTCTACGCCTACGAGAGCGACCTCGATGCCACCGGGCACCGCCATGGGCCGTCGTCGCCGGCGTGGCGTCACCAGCTGCGGGCCGTCGACGCGCTCGCCGAGCAGATGGCCGAGGCTCTGCCAGCAGGATGCGCTCTCGTCGTCACCGGCGACCACGGGATGGTCGGTGTGACGCCCGACGACCACGTCGACGTCGACGCCACTCCTGGGCTGTGGGACGACGTGGTGCTCATCGGCGGCGAGCCGCGCTTTCGCCACCTCTACACCGCCGAGGGAGCCGCCGAGGTGGTCGCGTCGCGCTGGCAGAACCGGCTCGGTGACGCGGTGCTCGTGCATACCCGCGAGCAGGCCGAGGCCGCCGGATGGTTCGGAGCCGTCGAGCCCCGGGTGCGCGAGCGGATCGGCGACGTGCTGGTGGCAGCCAGGGGCTCCACCGTGTGCCTCGTCCCGAGCGTCTGGCCCCGAGAGGCCCGGATGAAGGGGCACCACGGCTCGCTGACCGAGACCGAGATGCTCGTGCCGTGCCTGGTGGCGACCTAGGCGGGGTGGCCAGACCATGAGCGAGCTCGTCTTCTTCACCGGCACGATGGACTGCGGCAAATCGACCCTGGCGCTGCAGATGGACTACAACCACCGCCGTCGGGGTCGACGCGGGCTGCTGCTCACCCGCAACGACAGGGCCGGGCAGGGGAGGCTGTCGAGCCGGCTGGGCCTGCAGGTCGACGCCGTCGAGGTCGGGGAGGACACCGATCTGTGGCGCCTGGTCGTGGACCGGCTGTCAGCCGGGGAGCGCCTGGACTACGTCATCGCCGACGAGGCCCAGTTCTTCTCGTCGTCCCAGGTCGACAGCCTCGCCCGCTTCGTCGACGAGCTGTCGATGGACGTGTACGCCTTCGGGATCCTCACCGACTTTCGCACCCTGCTGTTCCCCGGGTCGTCGAGACTCGTGGAGCTTGCCGACAGCATCCGTCCCCTGCAGGTCGAGGCTCTGTGCTGGTGCGGGGCCCGGGCCACGCACAACGCCCGAACGGTGGACGGTCGTATGGTGGTCGAAGGCGAGCAGGTGGTGATCGGCGACGTCGGGGCGTCGGGTGACGTCGCCTACGAGGTGCTGTGCCGGCGTCACCACCGTCAGCGGCTCACGGCGGCAGCCGCCAAGGCCGCCGCGCTCTCGCCCGAGGTGCTGCCGTTCGCCGACGACGCCTGAGCGGTCGTCGCACTCTCAGGTACGACGACCGAACATGATCTCGTCCCAGGACGGGACGGCCGGCCGCTGCCGGCCACCGGTGTCCCGCACCGCCCGGGGGGTGCGCACGGGAGCCTCGTGCACCGTGACGTTGTCGGCGAGGTCGGTGAGCCGCAGCACGCCGGTGTTGTCGTCGGTGACCGGGCTGATCGGCCCGGTCGGCGTCTCGTCCTCGGTCACGTCGGCCGGCACCGACGACGGGGCAGTGGGCTTGGGCGGTCGCACCACAGCGAGGCGGGCCGGGGCCGGCTGGTCGTCCGGGCGCGCCGGTTCGCTGACCCGCATGCCCGCCAACGCTCGGGCGTCGTCGTCGATGGGAGTTGCCGACCCGGCCGAGGCATCGAGCACCCACAGGGCGGTGTGCTCCTCGTGCTGCTCGAGCCACCGGCATGCCACGAGCCAGCGCCCGTCGTCGCGGCGCCAGGCGTCCCACGTCATGGAGTCGGCGGCACCGCGGGCCGTCAGCGCACGCGTGGCCACCTCGTCGACCGTGCCGAGCTCGAGCATGCTCTCGTTGCGCAGCAGCACCGTGCGGCCTCGGCGGGCCATGTGGGCGCGCTCGTCGAGAACCGGAGCGGCGAAGCGCAGCACGCGCTCGAGCGGGATGCCGGCGGCCTCGGCGACCTCGTCCGCGCTCGCCCCGGCTCGCACCCGGGACTGGATGTCGCGAGGGCTCAGCTGTGAGGCGAGCGCGATCGCGAGCTGGCCCTCCCGCACCGTCTCACCGCGCAGCGCGGCTCGCAGATGGTCGTCGACCCGCACGCTGAAGCGCTCGCCGGACTCGTCGGCGAGCAGCAGACGGGTGCCGTCCTCAGAGACGGTGACGACGCGCAGGTCTCGCATTCTCAACCACCTTTCCACGCCGGCGCTCATCCGGCTGTGACGTACACCATGGTCCCCTGCGCCCGGCCTGCGACCAAGGCGCCACGCAGTGAGACTGCCGGCAATCCGAGGTGCCGTGCCGGGCCTAGCCTGTGAGGATCGGCGCTGCCCGACCGCAGAGAGGACCTGACCGTGAGCCTGTCGACCGACGTCCGACCCTTCGACGCGGTGCTGCTGGTGTCGTTCGGGGGACCGGAGTCCCCGGACGAGGTGATGCCCTTCCTGCAGAGGGTGACCCGTGGGCGCGGCGTACCCACGGAGCGCCTGGCCGAGGTGGCCGAGCACTACCACCACTTCGGCGGGCGCAGCCCCATCAACGACCAGAACCGGGCCCTGCTGGCCGCGATCCGCGCCGACCTGGACGCGCGAGGCGTCGAGATCCCCCTGTACTGGGGCAACCGCAACTCGGAGCCCTACCTGGCCGACACGCTCGCCGAGATGCGCGATGCCGGAGTCTCGCGCGCCGCGGTGTTCGTGACGAGCGCGTACTCCTCCTACTCCGGGTGCCGTCAGTACCGGGAGAACCTGGCCGAGGCAGTGGCCGAGGTGGACGGGGCCCCCCAGCTGCTGAAGCTGCGGCACTACTTCGACCATCCCGGCTTCGTGACCGCCAATGCCGACGCGCTGCGAGCCGCCTGGGAGCAGCTGCCCGCCGACGCCCGCGGCGGGGCGCGCGTCGCGTTCGTCACGCACTCGATCCCGACCGCCATGCAGCAGACGTCCGGACCGGACGGCGGTGCCTACACCGCCCAGCACGAGGCCGCGGCCGCCGCGATCGTGGCGCTGCTGGCCGGCGAGGGCGTGCCGGTCGGGTCGTGGGACCTGGTGTTCTGCTCGCGCAGCGGCTCGCCGCAGGTGCCCTGGCTCGAGCCGGACGTCAACGACTACCTGCGTGAGCAGGCCGCGGCGGGGGTCCCGGCAGTGGTGCTGGCGCCGATCGGGTTCATCAGCGACCACATGGAGGTCGTGTTCGACCTCGACACCGAGGCGGCCGAGACCGCCGACGAGCTGGGACTGACCATGGTGCGGGCAGCGACCGCGGGCGTTCATCCGGCGTTCGTCGCCGCGGTGGGCGACCTGCTGCTCGAGCGAGCGGCCATCGAGCGGGGAGAGGACGTCGAACGCCCCGCCCTGTCCGCCATCGGCCCGTCCCACGACGTCTGCCCGGCCGGGTGCTGCCGCAACCTGCGTGCGGCCAAGCCGGCGTTGTGCGGCAGTGACTGAGCCCGCGGAGGTACCGGAGCCGCGCACGCTGCTGGCACTGGTCGAGAGCGTGGCCCGCGACGCCGGACGCACCGCTCTGCGGCACCGGTCGTCGGCCGGTGTGTCGGTGACCGCCACCAAGTCGAGCCCGACCGACGTGGTGACCGCTGCCGACACCGCCGCGGAGGCCCAGATCCGCGCTGCCGTGGCTCGCTCGCGACCCCGCGACGCGGTCGTCGGCGAGGAGGGCGACGACGCTGCCGGCACGTCCGGCCTGCGGTGGGTGGTCGATCCCATCGACGGCACGGTCAACTACCTGTACGGCCACGGGCGCTGGGCGGTGTCGATCGCCGTCGAGGACGACGCCGGGGCCCTGGTCGCCGTCGTGCACGCACCGGCCACCGGCGAGACGTGGACGGCGGTGCGGGGCGAGGGGGCCTGGCTCGACGGGGACCCCGTCGCGCCCACTCGCTGTCGGTCGCTGGCCGAGGCTCTGGTGGCAACCGGCTTCGGCTACCGCACCGATCGCCGCACCCGGCAGGCGCAGGTCGTCGCCCACGTGCTGCCCGAGGTGCGCGACATCCGGCGGGCCGGCGCTGCCTCGCTCGACCTGTGCGACGTCGCCTGTGGCCGGCTCGACGGCTACTACGAGCAGGGCCTGCAGCCGTGGGACCTCGCCGCAGGTCGGCTGGTGGTCACCGAGGCGGGCGGTGTGGTCAGCGGCCTGGAGGATCGTGCCCCGTCCGAGGCGATGGTCGTGGCCGCGGGGCCCGACCTGCACCCCGAGCTGACCCGACTGCTGTCACGGCTGGGGGCCTAGGGCAGAATCTCGCGGCGCCGGGTCCGGGCATATCCGGGGTTCGGGGAACGTTCCACTGATCCTGCAGCGTTCCGCCAGGGAACGTGCAGGTTGACGCGAAGGATTGAGAAGACATGGCCACCGACTACGACGCGCCCCGCAAGGTCGACGACGACCTCGAGGCCGACTCGATCGAGGAGCTGAAGGCGTCTCGTCGCGGCGACACCAAGTCGGGGATCGTCGACGTGGACGAGACCGAGCTGGCGGAGAGCCTGGAGCTGCCGGGCGCCGACCTGTCGAACGAGGAGCTCGCGGTGCAGGTGCTGCCGCGCCAGCAGGACGAGTTCACCTGCTCGGAGTGCTTCTTGGTGCACCACCGCAGCCAGCTCGCGGGTCACCGCGACGGCAAGCCGGTGTGCCGGGACTGCGCGAGCTGAGCTCAGCGCACCGAGCGGGCGGCATCGCGGGCATCCGCGAGCGCGCTCGCCAGCGCCCGGGGGTTGCGCGTCGACACCAGCCAGTACGGCACCGGGTCGTCGCGGTCATCGACCCACACGCGCACGCTGGTGGCGACGTAGCCCTTGAGCAGGAAGAAGCCGTGAGGGTCGGCGCCGGCACCGCGCGCGGTCGTCGTGGCCGCCGCGTCGAGCGCCTCGACGGTTCCGATCGCGTCGGCCGGCAGGTGGGCCCGCCCCGCGACGAGACCCGAGCGCCCTGCGCCGACGACGACGGCGCCCTGCGTCCACAGCCAGGCGCCGCAGGCCACGGCGCCCAACCCGCCCGCCAGCACCGCGATGCCTGGGCCCAGCGCGACGTCGTAGGCCAGGAACAGTGCGACAACGCCCACCGCGGCGAGCACCCACCACGAGGCGGGCACGCGCAGCGCTTCGCGGTAGGCCACAGCCCCAGCCTGCCCTACGCGGGGCTGCCGGGCTCGGCTGGGTAGGGTCGGCCCGTGACGACGAACACGTCGGCGCATCCGGGCAGCATGGTCGCTCCAGCGGACTGCGTCGTGCCCGACCGGCCCTCGGACGCACCGGCGCCCGGCACCCTGCTGCGCAGCCACTTCACCGCGTGCATCGGCTGCGGCGTCGACCACCCGGCTGGGCTGCGCATGCAGATCACTGCCGGCGAGGGGCTCACCGTGCACGGCCGGTTCGCCGTCACCGACGACCACCAGGGTGCCCCCGGGCTGGCACACGGCGGCCTGGTCGCGACTGCGATGGACGAGGTGCTCGGTGGACTCGGGTGGCTGCTGCGCACGCCGATGGTCACCGGCCGCCTGCAGGTGGAGTACCTGCGGCCCGTGCCGGTGGGCACCTCGCTGTGGTTGCACGCGCAGGTCGACGGCGTCGCCGGACGACGCATCTTCTGCCAGGGCCGGGCCCATGCCGAAGGCCCCGACGGTGACCTGCTCGCGCGAGCCTTCGCCGTCTTCGTCGCCGTCCCGCTCGAGCACTTTCGTACCCACGGACGAGCCGACGTCATCGACGCCGCAGTGCGTGCCGCCGGTACGACCCCGTCGGTGTCGCCCTGGGCGGTCAACCCGTGACCGTCGGCCGCACCGAGGTCGAGGTGCTGCTGCGGCGCCTCGACCCCGACGTGCCGCTGCCGCGCTACGCGCACCCTGGCGATGCCGGAGCCGATCTCGTCACCACCCGGGACGTGCGGCTCGAGCCGGGTGAGCGGGCGATGGTGGGCACCGGTCTGGCGATCGCCCTGCCGGACGGGTACGCCGCGTTCGTGCACCCGCGGTCGGGGCTGGCGGCCAGGCACGGCGTGGGCATCGTGAACGCGCCCGGCACCGTCGACGCGGGCTACCGCGGCGAGATTCGTGTGCTGCTCGTCAACCACGATCACGCCTCGGCTGTCGAGCTGCATCGAGGCGAGCGCATCGCCCAGCTCGTGGTGCAGCGTGTGGAGCACGCGAGGTTCGTCGTGGTGGACACTCTTCCTGGATCCGCACGAGGGGACGGCGGCTACGGCTCGACCGGCACCGCTGGCTCCGGCCCCGAACCGCGCACCAGGGCAGACGAACCAGGGAGGCCAGACGATGTTCCGCCGACGGGCTAAGGGGTCCGACACCGCGAGCGACGCCGGCCCGGCCGCCGATCCGACACCCGAGTCGCCGGATGCGGTCGACCACCCGGATGCCGACGCGGCAGCCAAGCCCAGCCGGCCCAACGGGCCCTGGGACGTGAGCGAGCTCGACGGCTCCCACTCCTCGCACGGCGTCGCGCGGCTCGACCTGGGCGCGCTGCGCGTCCGGCCGGTGGCGGGCATGAAGGTGCAGATGCAGGTCGACCAGGCCACTGGGCGAGCCACGAGCGTGCTGCTGGTGGGCGAGCAGGCGGCGGTGCAGCTGATGGCGATCGCCGCAGCCAAGACCAAGCCGCTGTGGCCGACGACCAAGCGCGCCCTGCAGTCCGACGCCGACCGCCGGGGCGGTACCGCCCAGGACGGGGCCGGACCCTGGGGCCCGGTGCTGCGGATGACGATCCCGGCCAGCACGCCGGACGGCAAGCAGGGCTTGCAGCCCTCGGTGGTGCTCGGCATCGACGGACCACGCTGGATGCTGCGCGCCACCATGATCGGCAAGGCCGCCATCGACCAGGCACAGATGAACCAGATGATGGGCATCGTCCAGGACACCGTGGTGGTGCGGGGGGACGCTCCCATGGCTCCCGGGGAGATCCTGGCGCTGAGCCCGCCGACTCGCCCCTCGGCCGACGACCCGCAGGACGAGACCGCCTGAATCGTCTCGCCTGCGGCGACGTCGCCGACACGCGTCGCCGCCTTCTACCCTGGGCGTGTGAGCGCGCAACCACCGGTGCAGGTAGCGCAGGTCGTCGACGAGCCGACTCTCATGGACGCGCTCGGAGGGCGCCGCGGTGTGCTGGACTCGGCGCTGCCGGCGCTGACCTTCGTGATCACCTACCTTGCCACGGGCCAGCAGATGGGCATCGCCCTGACCGCGGCGCTCGTCGTGGGCGGTGCGGTGGCTGTCGTGCGCCTGGTGCGGCGCGACTCTCTGCGCCACGTGGTCGCCGGCTTCGCCGGAGTCGCGCTCTCGGTCGTGGTCGCGCGCACCACGGGCCGGCCGGTCGACTACTTCGTGCCCAGCCTGCTGTCGAACACCGGGGCGGCGCTCGCGTGGGCGGTCTCGATCTGGATCCGGCGTCCGCTGCTCGGCGTCGTGGTCGGCGCGGTGACGCGCTCGAACGCCTGGCGCACCGACGCGCGCCTGCTGTCGGCCTACCAGCGGGCCAGCTGGATCTGGACGGCGTCGTTCGTGCTGCGCGTCGTGGTGATGACGCCGCTCTGGCTCACCGACCAGCTGCTGGCTCTCGGGGTGGCCAAGGTCGTCATGGGATGGCCGATGGTGCTGGTGGTGATCTGGCTGTCGTGGCAGGTGCTCGAACCGGCCTACGCCGCCCGCAAGGCGGGGGTGCCGCCGCCGAGTGTGACGTAGCCTGTGCCGGTGAGCGCGTCGACGTCGCGTCCGACCCCGGGGCAGAAGCCCTCGTCCGGTCTTCGCGGGCTGTGGAACCGGATGACGGAGCCGGTGGAGGAGCAGGACGCTGATGCCCTGCTCGACACCACCGAGATGCTCGGGCTCGTGCCGTTGGCCCAGTGCTGCGACCGGCAGCGGGTCGCGGTGCACGGCTCGATCCGGTCGGTGCGCATGCTTCCGCGCGCGGGCGCTCCCGCGCTGGAGGCCGAGGTCTTCGACGGCAGTGGCACGGTCACGCTGGTGTGGCTGGGTCGCCGCCGCATCCGTGGGATCGAGTGCGGCCGCACCCTCACCGCCAGCGGGTTGGTGTCGGTCACCGACGACCGACGCGTGATGTACAACCCGCGGTACGAGCTCGACCCGCTGCCGGCGACGTGAGGGCTGTGCGCCGGTGAGCAACCGGCCCGGTCTGCGGGACGTCTCCGGCGAGCAGTTCCCGACCTCGTCCCTGGTCACCAGGGAGATGCTGATCGACTCGGGGCTGCCGACGGTGGTGTTCGTCACCGTCTACGCGCTCAACGGTCGGCAGCTGTCGTCCGCGCTCGTGGCGGCGCTCGCGACCGGAGCGGTGCTCGCGGTGCTGCGTCTGGTGCGTCGCGACAGCGTGCAGAACGTCGTCGCCGGGTTCGTCGCGGTCGGGGTGGCGGCCTGGTTCGCCAACCGCACCGGCCAGGCGGCCGACTTCTTCGTGCCCGGGCTGCTCATCAACGGCGCCTACGCGCTGGCCTACCTCGTCTCGATCGTCGTGCGGTGGCCGCTGCTCGGGGTTCTCGTGGGTCTGGCGACCGGCGAGGGCATGGGGTGGCGCCAGGTGCCGTACCTGCTGCGTGCCTACACGGTGGCCTCGTGGTTCTGGGTGGCGATGTTCACCCTGCGCCTGGCGGTGCAGCTGCCGCTCTACCTGACCGACTCGGTGGTCGCCCTAGGGGTGGCACGGGTGGCCATGGGATGGCCGCTGTTCCTGCTGTGCCTGTGGCTGTCGTGGCTGGTCATCAAGAAGGCGCGCACGCAGCAGCAGGCTCAGGAGGCCCCGGGCGAGAACTGAGCCGGCGTCAGCCTCAGCGGTGGCTGTGCGGCGAGAGAAGGCTCTCCAGGGCCGGCTCACGCTCGGGGGCGGCCACGAGCAGCAGCTCGTCGTGCGCCTCGAGGGGCAGGTCCTGGCGGGGTGTGTGCACGTGGCCGTCTCGGATGACGGCCACCAGCGTCGTGTCGATGGGCCAGGGGGCGTCGCCGACGCGGGTGCCCACGATCGGCGAGTCGTCGGGCAGGGTCAGCTCGACGAGGTTGGCCTCACCCTGGCGGAAGGTGAAGAGGCGGACGAGGTCGCCGACGCTGACCGCCTCCTCCACGAGGGCACTCATGATGCGTGGCGTGGAGACCGCCACGTCGACGCCCCACGTCTCGGTGAACAGCCACTCGTTCTTGGGGTGGTTGACGCGGGCCACGACCCTCGGCACCCCGAACTCCGTCTTGGCCAGCAGCGAGACCACCAGGTTGACCTTGTCGTCGCCGGTCGAGGCGATCATCACCTGGCAGCGGTCCAGTGCCGCCTCCTCCAACGACGACAGCTCGCACGCGTCCTGCAGCAGCCACTCGGCGCGAGGCACGGACGACGCCTTGTAGGCCTTGGCGTCCCGCTCGATGAGCAGTACCTCGTGGCCGTTGTCCAGCAGCTCGTTGGCGATGGAACGGCCCACGTTGCCGGCTCCGGCGATGGCGACCCGCATCAGTCCTCCGGGGGCTTGGCGAGGGTGGTGACGACGTCGGGAGCATCCCCGGTCGGCAGGACGGCGTGCACGACGTCGCCGTCCTGCACCACCGTGTCACCGGTGGGCACGAACCCGGCCCCGAGCCTGGTGAGAAACGCCACTCGCGCCCCGCTGGCCCTCTCCAGGTCGCGGACGCTGCGCCCGCGCCAGGCGGGGTCGAGGTCGATCTCGGCGAGTCGTACCTGCCCCGACGGGTCGGTCCAGTGGGTGGACGTGCCCTGGGGGAGCAGCCGGCGCAGCAGCTGCCCCGCCGTCCAGCCCACGGTGGCGACCGTCGGGATGCCCAGGCGCTCGAACACCTCGGCGCGGCCCTGGTCGTAGATGCGGGCGGCGACGTTGTCGATGCCGAACTCCTCCCGCGCCACACGGGCCGCGATGATGTTGGAGTTGTCGCCGCTGCTGACCGCCGCGAAGGCGTCGGCGT
>CAYNWB010000053.1:0-14232 GCA_964400785.1 uncultured Actinomycetes bacterium
CAGCGCACCTTCGACGCCCACGGTCACGGCATCGTGTGGGCCGTTCTCGACTCGGGCATCGACGCCAACCACGCTCACTTCGCGCACCACGCGAACCTGGAAGGCCTGCCGCCCGGGCTGGCATCGGAGTCGTTCGTGACCTCGAGCTCGCAGGACGCCCTCAGCGACGGGAACGGCCACGGAACGCACGTGGCCGGCATCATCGCAGGCGGCCTCGCTCCAGGAGTCACGGCCACCGGGGTCGGCTGGTATCGCGACGCCTCGGGCAGCGACGAGCGTCGACCGGTCGACGTCTCGGGCATCAGTGGCATGGCGCCGGCCTGCAAGCTGCTGTCGTGCAAGGTGCTGCGAGACGACCGCACGGGCGACGTGACGGCGCTTCTCGACGCCCTGCTCTACATCCAGGAGCTCAACGAGAACGGGCGGAACCTTCGGGTTCACGGGGTCAACATCTCCGTCGGTCACATGTTCGACCCCGCATGGTTCGCCGCCGGTCTCACGCCCGTCTGCCAGGAGGTCGACCGGCTCGTGGCGTCCGGTGTGGTCGTGGTGGTCGCTGCCGGCAACACGGGGTACGGCTACGCGAAGGACCCCAACGGACGGTCGATGCGGCTCGGCTTCGACACGACGATCAACGACCCGGGCAACGCGGCGAGGGCGATCACCGTGGGCTCCACGTCGTCGTCGCCGCACCGCACCGGGGTCTCGTACTTCTCGTCCAAGGGCCCGACAGGGGACGGGCGCATGAAGCCCGACCTGGTGGCGCCTGGCGAACGGATCATCTCCGCAGCGGCGGGCCTGCTGCTCGACCAGGCGCGCCGAGCTGACCAGAACGCGACCTACATCGAGAGCTCCGGTACGTCGATGGCGGCACCGCACGTGGCAGGCGCCGCTGCCGGCTTCCTGTCGGTCAAACGCGAGTTCATCGGACAGCCCGACCGGGTCAAGCAGGTGCTGATGAGCTCGGCCACCGACCTCGGCAGAGCCCAGGTCTTCCAAGGGGCGGGCATGCTCGACGCCATGCGCGCCCTCCAGTCGCTGTAGGAGGGACACCCATGCCGATTCCTTTCGCCCCTGTCGAGTTCACCACGTCGGGGAACGTGGCAGACCAGAGCCAGGTCGACGACGCCTTGGCGTTGCTGTCGGACCAGCAGGTGACCGACCTGCTGATCGTCTCGCATGGCTGGAACAACGACATGGCCGCCGCCCGACGCCTGTACGACCAGATCCGCGCCAACCTCGAGTCGCTGGTACCCGACTCGTCGAGTGCCCGTCCGGCCGTCCTGGGCGTGTTCTGGCCGTCGGTACGGTGGGCCGACGACGACCAGATCGCCGGCGGCGGCGTCGCTGTCGGTGACGAGCAGACCGAGCTGGCGGCAGCCATCGGTGCAGCGGTGGACGACGCCGACCTCGCGGCCCGGCTGCGCGAGGCGACCGCCGACCTCGACACCGCCGACGGTCGTGCCCGATTCGTCGAGGCCGCCAGACGTCTGCTGGCCGAGAGCACCGACGCGGTCACCGACGACGAGGACGGCGCCCCCAGCGCGCTGGTCAGCAGCGACCCGGACGAGGTGTTCTCCGCCGTGCGCGACGCGGTGGTGATGCAGGACGACGGGGTGATGCCGGCCGGGCCGCCGTCCGACCTGGCGCCCGGTATCGCTCCGGACCTGCTGGCCGAGCCCGACACCGCAGGGGCAGGGCTGTTCGGCCTCTCCTGGCCCTCGCTTGCTCGCCAGGTTCTCAACACGTTCACCTACTACACGATGAAGGCTCGCGCCGGTGATGTGGGAGCCCGTGGTGTGGCCCCGCTCATCGATCGGGTCAATGCCTCGGCGCAGCCTCCTCGCGTGCATCTGGCCGGGCACTCGTTCGGCGCCCGGGTGGTTGCCGCCGCTGCGACCGCAGCGACAACTCCCATCGCCTCGCTGACACTTCTTCAGGGAGCATTCAGCCACTACGGATTCACCAAGGACTATGCCGACACCGGCAAGGACGGCGCCTTCGTCCAGGCTGTCGACAGCGGTCGCATCCTGGGGCCGGTCGTCATCACGCACACCCACAACGACAAGGCGGTCGGGCTCGCCTACGCGATCGCGTCACGGCTGGCGCGCCAGGCGGGTGCCGGGCTGGGCGACCGGTCCGACCTGTACGGAGGTATCGGCGCGAACGGGTCGGTGGGCACCGACGCGGTCGAGGCGCGGCTGCTCGACAGGGACGGCACCTACACGCTCGCGGGCGGCAGGATCCACAACCTGCTGGCCGACGACCACATCAGCGGCCACAGCGACGTCACGAACCCGGCGGTGGTCAATGCTCTGGCACAGGCGATGGGAGTGCGCTGAGGGCCTGCGTTCCACGACGATTCTCGCCGGGAGCGCAACGGTTCATGACAGAACAGCGCAACAGTGCCATTCTGATGCTGGAGCGTGGACATGACGACGGCCGGCGTAGACCCTCCAGCGTCCCCGGAACCCCGGGACGCGGTCTCTGGCCGTGTGTCTGACGTCTCCGGTGGCCAGGTGGCCATCGGAGACAGAGTCGTGCAGATCGACGCCCACGGAGCCGCCCACGTCGTGATCAACGAGGGCACGGCGGTGACCATCACCCGTCGACCCTCGCCGGTCCTGCGTCCTGCCCCGCCCTTCGCCGACATGGTCGGTCGCGCTCAGGAGCTGGCGCGCATCAGCACGTCGCTGCAGCAGGGCCGTTCGGTTGAGGTGGTGGGACCGAGCGGCATCGGCAAGACGGCGCTTCTTCGAGCCGCCTCGAATGCTCGGCTGCCCGAGTCTGCGCACGACGGCGTGATCGCCGTGCCTGCCCAGATCGGTGTGCCCGAGTCGCTGAACTACGTGTTCGACGCCTGCTACGAGGGAACGCGTCGCATGGTGCCGCGGCGTGAGGAGCTCGCCAGCGCGCTTGCCGAGCTGCACCTGCTCGTGGTGATCGACGACCCGCTGCTCGACCGGGAGTCGCTGGACCAGCTGCGGCTGTCGCTGCCGGGGTCGCTGCTGCTGCTGTCGGCGCATGAGCAGCGCATCTACCGGGACGTGGACGCCCTCATGCTGTCCGGCCTGCCGGAGCAGGACGGGGTGGCGCTCATCGAGGCCTACGTCGGCCGAACGCTGACCGAGCGCGAGCGCAGCGTCGGGGTGCGGGTCTGCGAGGTTCTGCACGGCACCCCGCTCGAGCTGGTGCGCTTCGCCTCGCTGGTGCGGTCGGAGACCGACGGTGACCTGGTCAGTGTCGCCCGTGGGTTCGGCGTGGACGCCCAGCCTGAGGACGTGCTCGTTGCCGTCCAGCGGTCCACCACCGTCGACGAGGACGCAGTGCTCGCCGCGCTCGCTGCGTTCGGGGCGCCTGTCGGGGCGAGCCTTGTCGCGGCGATGTCAGGTCGCCCTGATGCCGGAGAGGTGCTGGTGCGGCTGGCCGAACGTGGGCTTGTCGGCGGCGACGACCTGCAGGGGTGGCGTCGGCGTGACCAGTACGCGGTGCCACCGGAGGAGCGCCAGCGCGCGGCGGTGGTGCTCACCCTGTGGATCCAACGGCGCACGGTCGTCGAAGAGGTTGCTGGTGAGCTGCCTGCGATCAACAGCGTGCTCGCCAGCAGCCTGCGGGACCAGCGCTGGGCAGACGTCATCGCGCTCGCCGCGGCTGCTGAGCGCCCGTTGGCGCTGTCGTCGCGGTGGTCGGCGTGGGAGACCACTCTGCAGTCGGGTCTGCGGGCGGCGCGGAGCGCCGGGGACACTGCGAGCGAGCGATTCTTCGCACACCAGCTTCAGGTCATGCAGTCGGCGATGGCTCCGCCACCGTCGACGCCGACTCCGCCACCGACTCCACCTCCGCCCGTGCCGCCGGACGACGACGCACCGGTAGCCCCCGGCCGACCCTGGCTGAAGATCATCGGCGGAATCATCGGCGTAGCTCTGCTGCTTGTCGTTGTCGTCGTCGTGGTCGGGCTCATGGTCGATGGAGACGACCCACCCCCGCCGCGCCCCGGGCCGCAGACGGTGGGGGTCGAGTTCGGCGACGTGGTCGTGGGAGGGGAGCAGGTACAGGGCCTACCCCTGCCTGTCAGCGGCGCGGAGCCGCCACTCGACGTCACCGGCCAGGACGGATCGTTCTTCTACACCCTGTCCGAGGAGTGCGCCTTCGATGCCGACTCGTGTGTGATCGAGGTGATCTTCGTGCCCGTCGACGTGGGTCTGGCGTCGAGCCGGGTCGAGGTGGTCGATGCGTTCGGCGACGTCGTCGCGGTCGTCGAGGCCTCCGGCGCCGGTGTCGATGACGAAGCGTTCGGTGAGCCGAACCTTGTGGCGTTCACTCTCGGGGACGAGAGCGGGGTGCTGGTGCTCGGGGAGCCGGAGCAGCGCACGGTTCGGGTGTGGAACGAGCCCGCCGATGGCGTCGCGCCGTCCGAGGGGTCAGTGCTGGCGGTCGACGTCACCGGACCGGCGTTTCTCGTCGATCCGGGTCTGCCCGAGTGCGACCTGCTCAGCGACGTCGCCCTTGCCTGCGATGTCGGCGGCCTCGCCCCAGGTTCGACCCAGGACTTCGTGGTGACGCTGGTGGCCGACGATGTCGGCGACGTCGTGCTGACCACCACGATGCTCAGCTTCGACGGCGTGGTCGGACGCAGCCAGGTGCGTGTGTTCAGCGTGACCGGGAACACCGACGTCACCGCCATCACCTGTACCGTGCCCGACCTCGTGGGTCTGCCCGTCGACCAGGCGGAGAAGGTCGCCTTCGAGGCGGGGTTCTTCTTCGACGCCTTCGTCGTGGAGGACGGAACGGCGTCCGGGATCGTGCTCTCCCAGGACCCCCGTGCCGGCGCCGAGGTCGACTGCGAGTCGCTCGTCGTGGTCGAGTTCTCCGGCTTGGCCTGAACGTGAACACTCGATCAAGGAGGCTCGATGTCTGAAGGCGATGCGGTCACCATCAGGGGGACGGTCAGCAACGTGAGCGGTGGTCAGGTGGCCATCGGGCAGAACGTGGAGCAGACCAGCACGTCGGTGGTCTCGACCGGTCCGAGCGAGGCCGAGGTGGCTGCTCTGCTGCAGCAGTTCGGGGCCGTGCGTGCCGATGTGCTGGCCGATCCCGACACGCCCGACGAGGCTGCGGCGAAGCTCGACGAGCTGCAGGCGGCCGTCACGGCGGAGAAGCCTGAGCTGTCGACGATGGAGTACGTACGTGACTGGTTCGTCAAGTACGCGCCCAAGTTCGCCGGCGCCGTCACAGCCCTCGTCGTCAACCCCATCGTGGGCGCGTTGGTCGGAGCCGCGGGCGAGACGCTTGCCTCGGAGTTCAAGCGGCGTTTCGGCGGCACCTGACCCCACTGGCCTGGTGAGCCTGCCCCTCAGCGGGGCTGACGCGTTGAGGGTCGGCTGCGGCGCTGCTTGCTGATCGCCTTCCAGGTTGCCCGTTCTTCGGCGGCCAGCCGGGCGTCACCGCGGCGGCGCTGGTAGGCGATCTCTTTCTGGAGCGTGCGCCACGAGCTGAGGCGACGGGCCGGCAGGCTGCCGTCGGCGACGGCGGCGTTCACCGCACAGCTGGGCTCGCTGTCGTGGGCGCAGTCACGAAACCGGCAGTCCAGGGCCAGCCGAGTGATCTCGGGGAACACGTCGTCGACATCCGTCGCGTCGCCCACGACACCCACCGCACGCAGTCCGGGAGTGTCGATGAGGCACGAGCCGTCCGGCAGCTCGACGAGCTCGCGGCGGGTTGTCGTGTGGCGTCCGCGTCCGTCGCCTCGCACCTTTGCGGTGGCGATGGGCGAACCGCCAGCCAGGGCGTTGACCAGCGTGGACTTGCCTGCTCCTGAGGGCCCCAGCAAGGCGAACGTGCGGCCCGGCCCGAGATGGTCGCGCAGCGCGTCCAGACCCCCGCCGTCCTGCGCGCTGACGGTCAGCACCTCGACACCCGGCGCGGCACTCTGCACGGACGACACGAGGCCGGCGAGGTCATGCGCAAGGTCACTCTTGGTCAGGACGACCAGGGGCACGGCGCCACTGGACCACGCGAGAACGAGCAGCCGCTCGATGCGTCCGAGGCTGGGAGCGGGATCGACGGGCTCGACCACGAGAACGACGTCGACGTTGGCCGCCAGGCCTTGCTCGTCCGAGGTGCGGTCAGCTGCGGCTCGAGTGAGCACGCCGGAGCGTGGGTGAACGGCTACCACGGCGGCGGGAGCGCCGGTCATGTCGAGGTCGACCCAGTCGCCGACCAGCAGCCGACCGTCCGGGTCGAGCACGGTGAGCGAGCGGCCGTCCGTACGCACCTCGGCACTGCCACGGTCGATGCGCACGACTCGACCGCGTGGTCGCTCTGCCTGCTCGCCGTCCGTCACGGGTGTCGACGGTAGGGCGAGCCGCGCAGCGGGCACCACCGAATATCTGGGGGCGGTGACGACGCGACGCAACGGCTCGCGGAGGGGGTCAGCTGTCGCTTCCACACACATAGTGGTCCGCTGCGGTCTCGACAGCCCGACGTCTGTGCAGGTCGGGGAGGCCGCCGCGGAGACTATGTATGCCGACGGGACCCTGCCCCGCTGCCCGTCGTTCTGCGCCTGTGGACAGACGCCGACGGCGTCCCCCGCGCGTGGGCACACTCCTGCGCATGGAGCCGACAGAGCCTTCGCAGCCAGCGCCCGCCGCGGACGACCCGGGCGCCGCCTTCGCCTTTCTGGTCACCGTCCTGTTCGACCACGGAGTGCCGACAGAGGTGTCTCGACGAGCCCCTGTCGAGCTGCGTCGCAGGCTCGGGCACCTCGACCCGCACGCCATCGTGGCCGACCCGGTCGCGGTGCTGACGGCGGTGGCGGAGCCCCCGGTGCTGCACCGGTACAAGACGACGGTGGCGCAGTGGGTCGTGGATGCCGCAGCCATGGTGATCGACGACTACGGCGCAGACACGCGGGGGATCTGGGCGGACGAGCCCACGCGCCAGCAGCTCGTCGACCGCCTGGTGGCCTTCCGCGGTATCGGGCCCGTCAAGGCGGACGCAGCGATCGCGCGGCTCCAGGCAGAGCTCGACGTCAGGGTGCAGGCGCCGTAGGCACATTCCGGTCACCAGCTGGGTGACCCCACCACGTCAGCACCCGGAGCACCCGAGCACTGTTCCACCGGCTCGCACCCGCGGGTTCGAGCTCGAACCACTGGCCGGCGCGTGACGGGTAGGGCGCGTAGGTCGGCCATCGCCCGTCGGCGCGACGGGCCCGCAGCAGCACGTCGACAGCGTCGGAGAGCCTGTCGTCGGGTTCTGCCCCGACGTCGGCGAAGTGCTCCAGCCCTCGCAGGACGTCGAAGTGCCACTCGGGGAATGCCGGGAACCGCGTGCTGCCACGGATCGCCACCGCACCCGTTCGGTGCGACCTGAAGAGACGATGCTCGAGAAAGAACTGCCGTCCACGGTGCTGGGCCGCACCCGTGTCGAGATGCCCGCCCGACACCTCGTAGGCGCGCAGGGCCTCCAGAACCTGGATGCTCGTGTGGAACGAGCTGTGCTTGGTGCGGTCGGTGCGTGTGTCGCAGTTCCAGCCGCCGTCGTCCTGCTGCTGCTCGAGAAGGTCGCCGACGACCTCGTCGACGCCGGACGCTGGGTAGTCGAACGAACAGGTCAGCCGCACGAGGATCGAGGCGATGCACGTCTCGGGTACCCGCCAGCCCCGCTGCCACGCCCACATCTGCTGCAGACCACGGTGCGCCGAGGCGTTGCCGGCGGGCAGGCCCAGCCACATCAGGTGCAGCAGGGTGTACGTGGTCGACGTCCACTTGGGGGAGTAGACGCCGCGGCCCCAGCCGCCGTCCGAGCTCTGCAGCGCGAGCAGCCGGGCACCCCAGCCGTCGGTCTCGACTCGGTGCCTCTCCTCGTGCACCTGCGCTGGGGTTGCTCCCGACATAGCCAGGGCGCGCCAGCGGACGGACGGGTCGCCCTCGAGCAGCCAGGGCAGCAGCCCCGCGGTGGCGTCCATGACACCATGGTGCCGCCTGGCCCATGATCCATGTGTGGGACGGGGACACCAGCGTCCTCGAGACGCACATCGATCATCAGCGCTGCTCACGTGGCAGGTCTACGGTGAACCGCGAGGGCAGGAGGTGGTCATGAAGGCGGTCACGTACGACACGTACGGCTCTCCCGATGTGTTGAGGGTCGCCGACGTACCCGTCCCCACCCCGGCCCCCGGCGAGGTGCGGGTTCGCGTCATGGCGTCGTCGGTGAACGACTACGACTGGCACCTGCTGACCGGACGGCCCTGGCTCAACCGTGCTCCCGGATTCGTCAAGCCGCGCAACCAGGTTCTCGGCTCCGATGTCGCCGGAGTGGTGGACGCGGTGGGCGCCGACGTCACCAGATTTCGGCCCGGCGACGAGGTGTTCGCCGACGTGTCACCGCACGGCTTCGGAGCCTTCGCGGAGTACGTGACCGCACCGCAGGCGGCCTTCGCTGCCAAGCCGGCCGGGTTGAGCTTCGAGCAGGCAGCCGCGGTGCCCCAGGCAGGGACGCTGGCCGTCATGGGGCTGACGCGGCGGCGTCCGGTGCGACCCGGTGACGCCGTTCTGGTCAACGGCGCGGGCGGAGGGACGGGCACGTTCGCCGTTCAGATCGCCAAGGCCGCCGGAGCGCAGGTGACCGCCGTCGATGCCGCGCACAAGCTGGACGGGCTGCGCGCTCTCGGTGCCGACCACGTGCTCGACTACGCCGTCCACGACTTCACGACCTCGGGTGACACGTACGACCTGATCCTGGACGTGGTCACGCACCATTCCCTGACCGCCTACCGGCGTTGCCTCAAGCCGTCCGGCATCTGTGCGATCACCGGCGGTGACCTGCCTCGGCTGTTCTGGATCATGGGTGCCGGCCCGATGGTGTCGCTGGTCGGCAGCCGCCGCGTGTCGGTGCCGCTGTGGCGACCGAACGATGCCGGCGAGGTGGCATCGCTGAGCCGGCTGCTCGAGCAGGGCGCCGTGGTTCCGGTGATCGACAGCGTCTTCGACCTGGACGACCTTGCCGGGGCGTTCCGGCGTTTCGGGGCGCAGAAGCACGTCGGCAAGATCGTCGTCAGCGTCGCACCAGCACCGTGAAGGAGTCGGCATGGACATGAACCGCATTCTCGAGGCCGCGCAGGACCAGAGCAGCGTGCGCCGTGTGTTCGGGGAGCCGTTCGAGAAGGACGGCACCACGATCATTCCGGCTGCCCGCATCATGGGCGGAGGCGGCGCCGGTCTGGGGCTGGAGGAGGGGCAGCAGGGTGAGGGTGGCGGACTCGGACTGGTAGCCCGTCCGGTCGGCGTCTACGTACTGCGCAACGGCGAGGTGACGTGGCAGCCCGCCGTGGACGTCAACAGGGTGGTCACCGCTCTGGCGACGGTGCTCGTCGTGGCCACCATCGCGCGGACCTTGGCCCGGCGGCGAGCCGCCGGCGGCTGAGTGGGTCGCAGGGCGGTCAGCCGACCAGCGCGCGCAGGAACGGCCGTGGCGGCAGGGCTCCGACCACCCGGACCACGTCGCGGGCTCGGGCCTCACCGTCCAAGAAGCGCAGGACGGTGTCGACAGACGCGCGGGTGAACAGTGACAGGAAGGCGGGCTCGAGATCTGCACGCTCGCGCCGCAGCGCCTGCAGCCAGATGCGGTCGAGGGCCCGCTGCCAGCCCGGATCGGGCGCGATGGCGAACGGATGGCCATGCGTGTCGAGCGAACGCTGGATCGCGGCCGTGTCGGCGAGTATGCGCAGCACCGCATAGCCGGTCGACGCTCGGACGCGCCCGCCACGGCGGCCGATCGCGAGCACCCGTTGACCGGTTCGGCGCGGTGGCTGCGGGACGAACAGGGGGGTGACGCCCTGCTCCTCGGCCCGCACCGTCCATGCTGCTGAGCCCACGACGCGCGGGATGGTCGGCAGCGGGTCGGGTAGCTCGCTGGTGGCACCCATGCGGACGGCCATCACCATGGCCGAGCGTGGGGAGACAGGAAGGACGTAGGAGAAGCCCAGGTCGTCGCCGTCGTCGGCGGAGAAGTCGAGCAGGGTCGCGGCAGAGCAGTCGAGCACGTCCTTGTCGGTCATCACCCAGGCGCCACGGAATGCCTGGGCGAGCACGACGCCACGGGCGTTGGGTCTCATCTCAGCCTTGAGGTCGGCCATCGACGCGGGTCGGCTGTCGTACGCCCATCGTGCGCTCAGCCGCTGCCCGCCCGCCGAGACGTGTGCTGACCGGTCGTCGCTCGCGACGGCGTCCACCCGCTCGTGCAGCACGGTGACACGGGGGTCGGCACTCATCTGCTCGAGAAGGTCTGCACGCCCTCGCCCCCAGTCGATGGCGCAGTAGCGCCACCTGCCCAGGTCGAGCGGACGGGTGCGGCGGTCGTGGCCCACGACGTCGAGCTCGTGCCAGGTGCCGATCTGCCAGCGGTCGAGGACGGTCGGGCGCTGCGTCCAGAAGGCGTAGGTGACGGGCTTGTCGTCCGCCGGTCGAGGGTCGACGAGAAGCACACGGGGGCCCGACGGATGGTCGGGTCGCCCCTGATGCGCGCCGAGCAGGGATTGGGCGAGCAGCAGGCCCGACAGTCCGGCACCCACGACGATGTGGTCGAAGTCGGGTCCGTCCATGGCGGTCCTTCTGCTGGGTGGGCGCGTCCCACGCTAGGTCGTGCCTCGCACGGATGTGTGGTGCTGGCGAACTCCACCGAGTGCGGTGCTGCAGGCGGATGATGGTGGGGTGCTGGTTCCGTTCTGCCTGCGACTGACCGCTCCGGTACGGCTGATGCTGCTGACCCTGCGCGACGACCCGGTCTATGGCGATCTCGAGGTGCAGTGGGCGAGGCGACCCGACACCGGGAAGGAGGGGATGGTGCTCATCGCGGTCAGACGCCGGGACGGCTCCGCCGACGTGCTCGTGCAGAGCGGCCTGGGACTCTCGCGTGCCGACTACGAGATCGCCGCGGGACTCGCCTCGTTCTCGGCTGCCTCGTTCGAGCCCGCGAGGTTCGACATCACTGCTGCGGGCGTCCACGTCGATCTCGGAGTCCGCCTTCCCGACGGGCGACATCTGACTCTGAGCGTCGATGAGGCGCGTACCTCGCCGCGCCCTCTGGTGCGGATGCTCGCGCCAGCCGGCCAGTCGATGACCAGCCCCGCCTTCTTCCCGTTCTTCTGGATGGACGACATCTGGTTTCTGCGGTGGAGGGGAGCGCGTGTCGCGATCGCAGTGGACGGGGCTCCGCGGAGCGTGCTTCGCGTGGGCGCACCGTGGCGCTTGGCCCGCTACGCCGTTGCGCCCATGACGGCGCTGTGGTGCGAGCAGCAGTCGAGCGTGTCGCTGATCGACGTGGGTGACGAGCCGGGGTGCCATGACGTGGAGGGCACACGCGTCCACGTCGGCGCTGGTCCGGCTCTGCAGCAGATCTCGGTGACTCGCGACGAACGCTCCCTCGGCGTGACGTTCGACCCTCCGGTACCTGACATCGCGACGCTCGACGAAGGCCGGGTCGGGGGGAGGTTCACGATGTGGGCGGACGGTCGTGCCCAGCTCGGCGGGCACTACACCATGTCGAGGTCGGGGCAGCAGGGTCAGGTGCGGCTCGATGTCGACCAGCCGTGGGATCCGGGACCGCAGCCGGCCGTCGCGGCGGCGGTCTTTCGCCTGCTGTCGGTGTTTCGCACCTGGCCGACGACGTACCGGTGGGATGCGTCGGTCGACCTCGGTTCGACGCCGGCGGTGATCACGTCTGGGTGGACTCGTGTGCCGGCAACGGGTGGCGGCTCGGGGCCTGTGTGACGGCAGCCACGGCAGGTCCGGCAATACCCTGGGGGGTATGTGCTGTTGATGAGGTCGTCATCCGATCCACTGATCGCAGGGAGACCTCATGACTGTCAACGAGAGCACCACCGACCGCGTCGTTCGCGCCGGTATCGCCGTGACCGCAGCAAGTGTCGGCACCGTCGTCGGGGGAGTGCCGAACCCCGTGGGTGTCGCGCTCTACGGCGTGGCCGGAGTGGCCGCGCTCACCGCGGTGACCGGCCACTGCCCGCTGTACTCGATGCTGGGCATCTCGACGCTCCCCAAGGCCGAGCAAGGCTGACGTCGGGCCGCCTCAGGGAGCTCTGCTCGCTGTGGGCAGAGCCGGCGATGTGTCGGGGGTGCGTGCCAGTATTCGAACATGAGTTCGAATACTGGCACGCGGGTGGCTCCGGCGGCACAGAGGGCGCACGCGCCCACGGTCGTTCAGCGACTGCACGACCTTCTGGACGACCTGCTGGGCTCTGACCTGTCTGCCCTGAGCGCCGACGACCACCGACAGCTCGTGACCCTGCTGGTGCGCGCCGAGCACCGGTTGCACGCAGGCGTCTTGGACGCCGTGGCCGCCTTCGACGCTGCCGACGTCGCATCGACGTCACGTCATCGCACCACCAAGCAGTGGCTGCAGCAGCGGACGCGGCTGTCTCCCGGCGCGGCAGCCCACCTGACCCGCACGGCGAGGGCGCTGCGCGACCATCTGCCCCGAACTCGCGTGGCGCTGTCGGCTGGGTCGGTGAGTCCCCAGCACGTCAGTGCCATAGCGGGGGTGGTCACGACGATCGGTGCGGAGCACGCGACGAGCGCCGAGCCGATCCTGCTCGAGCTCGCGAGGCGGTTCGAGCCCTCGGTTGTGCGACGCGCGACGTCCGAGCTGTTCGCATTGGTCGATCCCGCAGGCGCCGAGAAGGCACTCCAGCAGGCCTATGAGAAGCGAGGACTCACCCTCTCGGTCGTCGGACAGCACGGCTACCTGAACGGGGTGTTCGACCTGGAGTCGACCGAGGTGCTTCGAGCCGCTCTGCAGCCGCTGATGGCAGCGGAAGGTGCTGGCGACCAGCGCACGACCACCCAGCTGCGCGCGGACGCACTGCTCGACATCGCTCAGCACAGCCTGGACACGGCCGCCCAGCCAGAGCTCGGTGGCCAGCGCCCACAGCTGTCGGTCGTGGTCGATGCAGACAAGCTGCGCACCGGCACCGGCGGCGTGACCCTGCCCTGGACCGGCGCCGTCGTGCCCAGCGCCGTTGCCCGTCGATGGGCATGCGACGCCGAGGTGTCTGCTGTGGTGGGGCAGATGCTGCCTCCGCCGGCGGCCATCGCTGTCGTGGTCAACGCTCCGAGCGGTTCTGCGGAGATCACGGGGGGCTGGCTTCCGCTCCAGGTCGGACGAGCATCGCGCTTCGCGACCACCGGACAGATCAAGGCGCTGCGAGTGCGCGACGCAGGCTGTGTCCACCCAGGGTGCGCACGCACCGCCGCGTACTGCCACGCCCACCACGTCGTGCACTGGGTCGACGGCGGGGCGACTGACATCGCGAACCTGGTTCTGCTGTGTCGGCACCACCATCGGTCGCTCCACGACGGGATGTGGAGCCTCGCACCCGACGATGTCGTGCCGGGCCGCTTCTGGGCCAGCACGCCAGATGGTCGGTACCCGGCACAGACTGCGGCCGACAGGTCGCCTCCGTTGAGGCTCCGACCGACGCCGGAGGAATGATTGCGGCGGCAATCAAGTTGCGGAGGCATGGTGCGCATGCCGAGCCTGTACCTGAGCCACGGCGCCCCGCCGCTGGTCGACGATCCCGTGTGGCCTGCCGAGCTGGCGGGCTGGGCTGCGGCGCTGCCCCGGCCCTCGGCGGTGCTGGTCGTCTCAGCGCACTGGGAGTCGGCGCCCCTGACTCTCGGGGCCACCGAGCCGGGGGTGCCCCTCGTCTACGACTTCGCCGGCTTCGACCCTGCGTACTACCGGGTGCGCTACCCAGCGCCACCGGCGCCCTGGGTTGCCGAGCTGGTGCGTTCACTCATGCCTGACACCGAGCAGGTGGTCGACCAGCCACGACGGGGTCTCGACCACGGTGCCTACGTTCCTCTGACGGTGATGTACCCGGACGCGGACGTGCCCGTCCTGCAGATGTCCCTGCCATCGCTGGACCCCGACCGCCTGCTTGGCCTGGGTCGGCGGATGCGGGCGCTGCGGGACGAGGGTGTGCTGGTGATCGGGTCGGGCTTCACGACCCACGGGCTGCCATTCCTGACCGACTGGCGGCCGCAGGCTCCCGCCCCCGGATGGTCGAGGGAGTTCGACGCATGGGTCGGCGACGCACTCGCACGTGGCGCCGTTGACGAGCTGGCCGGTTTTCGCCACCGTGCCCCTGGCATGCCCTACGCGCACCCGACGGTCGAGCACTTCGCACCGCTGTTCCTCACCCTCGGCATGGCCGAC
>CAYNWB010000054.1:0-3216 GCA_964400785.1 uncultured Actinomycetes bacterium
CGCCGACGTTTACACCTCCGTGCTGCCCGAGGTGCATGACCGCTACGCCGACGCCGTCGCCGACCTCGTCCACGCCGCCCAACAGCGACATCCCCACCCCCAGTACTGAGCACCGCAGGCCGCCTCAGCCGGACCTCTCGCGGCACACCCGCGTCACACCTGCGGCACACCCACGTCACACCTGGCCTGCCCGACCGGATGGCAGCGACTAGACCAGCGGTGTTCACGCAGGTCAGACCGGGTGGGCCCCGTGGGACTCGAACCCACAACCCGCGGATTAAAAGTCCGCTGCTCTGCCAATTGAGCTAGAGGCCCAGGGCGTCAGCAGTCCTCACAGCCGAGACCGAACCGCCAGGCGCCACGTCCGCACCATCATGTCAGGCGTGCCTGGTGGTAGCCGCCCGCAGGCGACCGGTCGCGCCACAGCCGAACCGCCGGTCACCGCCCCGCCTCGCCGCTTGAGGGCGTCATCGTGCTCTCACCCGCCGACGCTCGCCCAGTAGGGTCGAAGAACCGGCCTCGCTGGTACCGACGACCGAGCCAAGGAGGTCCGAGCCGACGATGGCACAACGCGTGACGATGCTGGGGCCCCGCTGGCTGCGCCTGCTGCCCGGCGCCGCACTCGTCGGCGTGGTTCTGGTCGCCGCGGCGACCACGTGGGATGCGCTGCTGGCCAACAACCCCGCCTACCCGGCCACGTTGCTGGTCGCTCTGCTGGTGGGGGTGTGGCTCGTGGTCAGCGGCCTGCGCCCGACGAGGCCGACGACCCCCGGTGCCGTTCGCGGCCTGTTCCGCGGGCTCGCCGCGCTCGCCGGCCTCGGCCTGGCAGCAGTGCTGCTCTGGTTGGCCCCCTACCCCGCCGACGACACCGCCACCGACGCCCTCGAGTCGACCGAGGCGGTGACGGTCGGCAGCAGCCGCGCAGACATCGTCTTCGAGCCGACCGACGAGGCGAGAGGGGGGCTCGTGCTCTACCCCGGCGCTCTGGTCGACCCCCGCGCGTACGCCCGGCATGCGCACGACATCGCCGAACAGGGCTTTCAGGTGGTGGTGCTCAAGTGCCCCTACGACCTGGCGCTTCTGTGCACAGGGGCCGCCGAGGGTCACATCACCCCCGACCTCGACTGGTCGGTGGGCGGACACAGCCTCGGCGGCACGGCCGCGTCCCTGTTCGCCGACACCAGCGACGCCATCTCCGGACTGGTCTTCTGGGCCTCGTACCCCCAGCCCGACCTGTCGGGGCGAGACGACTTGGCGGTGACGTCCATCTCCGGCTCGCAGGACGGCCTGAGCACGCCGGGCGACATCGAGGCCAGCCGGGCCAACCTGCCGTCGACAACCGAGTTCGTCGAGGTCGAAGGCGCCAACCACGCCTCGTTCGGCAGTTACGGGCCACAGGCCGGTGACGGTGAGGCGACCCTGGACGCCGAGGCAGCCCGTGAGCAGATCGTGCTGGCGACGATCGCCGGCCTCGAACGGGCTGGCACGGCGTCGCAGGCCCAATAACGACAGGACCTTGGTCCCTTATTAGGTATGCCTAACCTTGCCCTACGCTGGCGTCGTGACGCTGAACCAGGTTCCGGTGGGTACGTCGGCTCGATTGGTAGACGTTTCCGACCACCCCGGCAGCCGCCGGCTGGCTGAGCTGGGCCTGCGACCCGGGGCGCAGGTGCACGTCATGCGCCGCACCTCCGGCGGGGGTCGGCTCGTGGGCCTCGGGCCGTCGCGCATGGCGCTCGACTCGGCGACCGCGACGGCGCTGCAGGTCGAACTCACGTCGTGACCGGGTGCCACCCCGGCGCCTCGCTCGCCACCACGGGCACGGTTCACGTCGCCCTGGTCGGCAACGCCAACGTGGGCAAGTCGACGCTGTTCAACCAGCTCAGCGGCGCGCGCCAGCAGCTCGGCAACTGGCCCGGCACGACGGTCGAGGTTGCCCGCGCGGTCTGGCGCCTGTCGCCGGACACCGCCGTGACCGTGCTCGACCTGCCGGGGGCGGCCAGCCTCACCCCTGCCTCGCCTGACGAACAGCTGACCCGCGACCTACTGCTCGCCGACGACCCGGCCGATCGTCCGGACGTTGTGGTCGCCGTCGTGGACGCCGCCAACCTGGCGCGCTGCCTCTACCAGCTGGCGCAGGTCCGCGAGCTGCCCCAGCGGGTCGTCGTCGCCCTCACCATGCTCGACGTCGCCGCGCGCCGTGGCCTCGAGGTGGACGCTGCCGCACTGCAGCAGTCGCTCGGAGTGCCGGTCGTCGCGATCGACCCACGACGCCGATCGGGGGCAACGACCCTGGCCACAGTGGTGTCCGACGTGCTGAGACGACCCGAGCCTGCCCCTCGCGTCGTCGACGTCGACCCCACCGATGCCTTCGCCGAGGACGACGACCGGTTTCGGTGGGTGCAGCACGCCATCAGCGCCGTCGATGCCCACGGGACCCGGCAGCACCTGACCACCTTCAGCGATCGGGTCGACCGCGTGGCGACTGCGCCTGTCGTGGGCCCGCTGCTCTTCCTCGCCGTCATGTGGTTGGTGTTCCAGATCACGACGGTGGTAGCGGCCCCCCTGCAGGACGTGCTGGACGGCCTGGTCACCGGCCCGGTGAGTGACGTCGGCCGCTGGCTGTTCGGCGCAGTGGGGCTCGGCGGCTCGCTCGTCGAGGGCTTCGTCGTGGACGGACTCATCGCAGGCGTCGGCATGCTGCTCACCTTCGTACCTCTGATGGCGCTGATGTTCCTGCTGCTGTCGGTGCTCGAGTCGTCGGGCTACCTCGCCCGCGCCGCCGTGGTCACCGAGCGGGCGATGCGGGCCGTCGGCCTGCCCGGACGGGCGTTCCTCCCCCTCATCGTCGGGTTCGGGTGCAACGTCCCGGCCATCGCCGCTACGCGCGTGCTACCCGACGCACGCCAGCGTCTGCTCACCTCGTTGCTCGTCCCCTTCACCGCGTGCAGCGCCCGCCTGACGGTGTTCGTGCTCGTCGGAGCCACGTTCTTCGGCTCGAACGCCGGCAACGTGGTGTTCGGCATGTACGTGCTGTCGATCGTGCTCGTCGTCCTGATCGGTCTGCTGCTGCGAAGCACCCTGTGGCGCACCCTCGGGTCGCAGGCGACGGTGATCGACCTTCCCACATATCAGCTGCCCACACTTCGCCAGGTCGGGCTGATGACCTGGGTGCGGGTCTCGGCCTTTCTGCGCACAGCCGGCGGCATCATCGTG
>CAYNWB010000054.1:3316-13352 GCA_964400785.1 uncultured Actinomycetes bacterium
CAGCAGCCCGCCGACCCGGCCGACCCCGGGGCGCTGGGTGAGCACCTGCGCGCCGACTTCGCCGCGTCGTCGGGAGGACACACCACCGCAGCCGTGCTCGCGTTCCTCACCTTCGTGCTCGCCTACACCCCGTGCGTGGCCACTCTCGCGGCCCTCAACCGCGAGGTCGGTCGCCGCTGGATGCTCACGAGCGTCGGCATCAGCCTGAGCAGCGCGTGGCTGCTGGCCGTGCTGGTCTTTCAGGTGGGTCGGCTGATCTCGTGAACGACGGCACCTCGCTCAGCCCGACCCGCGCAGTTCTGGCGACCATCGAGGCGGGCGCCGGCAGCGTGGCCGAGATCGCCCGGCGCACGGGGCTCGACACCGGTGTGGTCGGCCTCGCCATCGAGCGCCTCGTCACATCGGGGCACCTGTCGGCGCAACGCCTTCAGGCCGCCTGCCCGACCGGAGGGTGTCACGCCTGCCCGTCGGGCCTGGCCGGTCGACCCGGCTGCAGCGCAGCAGCGTCGAGCCGACACGACGGCCCAGTGCTCGTCTCGCTGACGAGTCCCCGCTAGGTTGCCGAGGCATGCGTCGCCATCTCGCCGTCGGAGTCTTGCTGCTTGCCGGGTCGTCGGTGCTGCTGGCCGGCTGCGACGGCGAGCTCGGTGACGCGATCCAGTCAGCGCTGCCCAGCGGTGAGATCACCGGGCTGCCCACCGCCTTGCCGACGTTGCCCGGGGGTGGTGAGGCGACGACCGACGCGCCCTCACCCACCGAGCAACCGCAGCCCACGACCGAGTCGCCGGCACCTGGGCAGCCCACCGTCACGGCCACCGCGACAGCGACGGCAACCGCGACAGCAACAGCAACAGCAACAGCCACGCCCACGCCCGGGGTCGACGAGACAGAGCCCACCTCAGCCGTGCCGCCGTGGGCCTGGGTACTCCTGGGCCTCGCCCTGCTGATGCTGGCGGCGCTGGTCATCGCCTCGGCGCGACGTCGGCGCGGACCTGACGTCAAGGCACTCACCGCTCAGGCGGACGGCCAGCTCACCTGGCTGCGCGAGAACGTCGACGATGCGTTGCTGCGGTGGCGGGCCGACCAGCTACGGCGCCCGCTCGACCAACGCGACACGGAGTCCGAGCTGGCGCGCCGGTGGGCACTGGTCGACGAGCGAGTCACTGCGGCCAGCGACGACCTGCTCACGCTGCAGTCGGGATCGAAAGACGCCGGTGTGCAGCAGGCGGCCGAGCTGCTCCGACAGGCCGCACAGGGGTTCCGCGGATCGATCGATGCGCTCACCCAGAGCCTGGCCTCGGGCGACCAGGCCAGGATTGCCCAGGCCACGCAGGGTTTCGCGGCCGACGCGTCGCTGCTCGACCAGGCCCGGCAGCGACTGCGCCAGGCCGCTCGACTGTAGGGCCCCAGTCGATACCGGGCCTGTGCCTCATGGCATACCCCCCAACAACTGTTTGACAGTCGTGGAACGCGGGTCCATGCTCTGCGTGTGACCGACTCGACGGACGCCCTGACGTCGATGCGCGCGTGGGCCCACCCTGTGCGTCTCCGCATCCTGAGCCTGCTCACCGCCTCGGCTATGAGCGCCGCTGAGGTGGCCCGCGAGCTCGACCTGACCCACGCGAACGCCTCGTACCACCTTCGCCATCTCAGTGCGGCGGGACTGCTGGTCGTGGAGTCGACCGAGCAGATACGCGGGGGCGTAGCCAAGCGCTACCGATACCGTCCCGAGCTCGAGCCCACGACAGCGGGTGCGTCGACCCCTGCCGCGACCTTTCGAGCACTGGCCGAAGAGCTCGTCCGGCGCGGCCTGCAGGCACGCGCAGGCAGGCAGGTGGTCTCTGACGCTGAGCTGTGGGTGCCACCGGCTGACTGGGACGCTGCCCGCACCGCCGTGTACCAGGCGATGCAGCGGCTGCACGAGGCCGCCGTCGCTGCCGAGACCCCCGGGGCGGTGCGCACCAGCAGCACCGTGGCCATGTTTCTTCTCGACCAAGACTCCCATGACGGTGGCAGGTGACAGCGACTCGCTCGCTCGACCCGTTGGCCCACCAGCCGTTCCGCTGGTTGCTGTCGGCCCGCACGATCGCCACACTCGGCAACTTCGTCGCCCCAGTGGCGGTCGCATTCGCCGTCCTCGACCTCACCGGCTCGCCGGCCGCGCTCGGCCTCGTGCTGGCGGCCCGCGGCGTGCCACAGGTGCTGTTCATGCTCGTGGGCGGCGTGGTGGCCGACCGGTTCTCACGACGCCGGGTCGTCATCGTCGCCGCTGCTGTGAGCGCACTCAGCCAGGCCATGGCCGCGGCAGCGGTTCTCACCTCGACGGCGACGATCGGGCAGCTGGTGGCGATCGAGGCGGTCAACGGCTCGGCGGCGGCGTTCATCTTTCCCGCGGCTGCCGGGCTGACCCCGCTCACCGTCCCGGCGCGGATGCTGCAGCAGGCCAACGCCCTGCTGCGCATGGGCATGTCGAGCGCGATGATCCTCGGCTCGGCGGTCGGTGGCGCTCTGGTGGCCCTGGTCGGCCCGGGATGGGGGCTTGCGATCGACGCTGCCACGTTCGCCCTTGCCGCCGTGCTCCTCGTTCCGCTGCGGGTGAGCCAGAGGACGACGCACCAGCGGCAGCATCGACGCCCGCCCGGGCCGTGGACCGACCTTCGCGAAGGCTGGACCGAGGTGCGAACCCGCACGTGGATCTGGGTGGTCGTGCTCTGCTTCGGCCTGGTCAACGCCGGCTGGGCCGCCACCATGGGCGTGCTCGGGCCGGTGATCGCCGACGAGCAGCTCAGCCGAGCGGGGTGGGGCATCGTGCTGGCCGCGCAGAGCGTCGGGCTGGTTCTCGGCGGATTGGTCTCTCTACGACTGCGCATGCGCCACCCGCTGCGAGTCGGCCTGCTGGCCACCATGCTCGGCGGACCCTTTCTGGTTGTGCTGGCGCTCGCACCGAGCCTCGTCCCACTCGTAGCGCTGGCCATGCTGGCGGGTATCGGCATCGAGGTGTTCTCCGTCGGCTGGGACGTGTCGCTGCAGGAACATGTGCCGACCGAGCGACTGAGCCGCGTCTACTCCTACGACGCGTTGGGATCGTTCGCGCTCATCCCGCTGGGGCAGGTCGTCGTAGGCCCGGCAGCCGCCGCTTTCGGTGCGTCCGCCACCGTGCTGGCCGTCGTCGGGGTGAGCCTGGCCTGCCTGGTCGGGGCGCTGCTCGTGCCGTCGGTGCGCAACCTCGGACGGGCGACAGTCGCGCCGACCCCGCGCGTCGAGGTCAGTGCCGAGCCAGTGTGAGCACCGCTGCGGCCGCACCAGCGTAGGAGCGGCACCACGCGGTGGCACGGCCGAGCGCGTGTGGCGCGAGCTCAGCGTTCCAGCGCCGACCCACCCTCGCCGATGCCCCGCTGGGAGCCGAGCCTCGCCTGGGACGCGGCGCTCCGCCCCGCACCGGTGGCAGCCCCGTTGTCGCCGCCGGCTGCTCCGCGGTATCCCGTCCAGCTGCCCCGTGCGTTGGACTGCCGGGCGTAGAACGCCTGAACCTCCGCCGCCTTCTGAGCCAGCACCACCTCGGTGGACGGCCCGCCGGGCGAGGGCAGGGTGCCGTCGGCGGTTGGCGACCGCTTCGCGTCGGCGCGAGACGCCGCAGCAGCCTCGACGACGGCCTCGTCGTGCACCTGCCTCAACCGGGTGCCGATGCGATCGATGAACCCGCGGTAGAACGCCGCCCGAGCCGTCTGCTTGGTGTGCGGACGCTCCTGCACCCGGGGCACCGACCACCGACCGACCCGTTCGCGCACGACGGCTCGGTATGTCTCGTCGCGCCACGCCCCAGAGTCGAGGTAGCGGCCGGCGGCCTCGACCATCTGGTGCGCCAGAGACCCCCAGAGCTGATCGACCAGGTCGAGGTCGGACGGCATGCCGTAGGCGATGACGTAGGTGGAGTTGCGCGCCACGTCCACGACCACGTCGTTGGCGCGTGCGACCGCGACGAACAGCGAGACCAGGTGCGTGTTCGCCCGCCTGCCTGGTTCGCCGACCTGCACCGTGCGTGAGACAGGAGCCACGCGTCGCCGTGAGCGAGCCGTCCTGGCTCGCACCATCGCGAGGTCGACCGAGCGCAGGGTTGCCAGGTGCTGAGCCTTGGCGAGGTAGGCCTCGGCCTCGTGCGGGTTGTCGGTGCGCTCGGCCTTGGCCAGCAGCGCGGCGATGGTCGACACGTCGCTGCTCATACCGCCCCCACCTCGTCCAGGCCCGCCCGCAGCAGCAGCGCCACCTCACCCCCGATGACGATCTGCACCAGGTCGACGAAAGCGTCGACGAACTCCCGGCCGTGGGCCGCCACGTCGGGAGCCACCCGCGGGTCATGGAAGACCAGGTGGTGCGCCACCTCGTGGCAGAGCACGAGCTCACGCAACGCCCACCGCTCGCGCACCGGTACGGCGATCTGGGCCGGCGCCTCGTAGTGCGCTCGCGACTCGCCGCGGCGAGCGCGCACCGCGCACGACGGCGTGCCCGGCCACCGCGCGCGCACCTCGTCGAGCTGCAGCACCGCGTCCAGCCACCGCTGCACCGATGCCAGGTCGGCGAAGCGCCGCTCAGGCGGCAGGGTCAGCGTCGAGCCGAAGAAGTCGACCGTTGACGACCCGGCAGCTGCCCGGTCGAGCAGGGTCGCCACCTGCTGCTCAGCGGCGTAGACCCGGCTGCGACGGGCGTCGGTAGAGGGCACCGGCACAGTCTGGCCGTCCGGTACGACACACGCGACGCACCGTCCACAGCGCGTCGCGACTGGTCGGCCCCACCCCGCGGCTCGACCCGCGCGTACCGTGCGGCCGTGGGAGACCAGCTACCCGACGCGGGCAACCTGCTGGCGGTGTACGGGACGCTGCGCCGCGGCTGCCGCAACCACCCGCTGGTGCTCGGCCGGGCCACCTGGCTCTGCGCCGCCAGCCTGCCGGGACGCCTTCTGCACATCGGCGGGCCCCGCCGCCCCTACGCCTATCCCGGATACCTACCGGGAGCCGACGCAACCGTCGTGGCCGAGCTGGTGCACGTCACCGACGACAGCCTGTGGCCCGTCCTGCACGAGCTCGAGACCTACGTCCCCGGCAACCCCGCCGCGTCGGAGTACGTGCTGGAGAACGTGGAGGCGACGCTGACCGGCGGACAGGTCGTCCCGTGCGTCACCTACGTCTACAACCGCGCGGCCGCCTCGTGGCCCCTCGTCCCCGACGGAGACTGGGCGAGCATCGAACCGTGCCGCTAGGAGTTCCAGCGCAACACGGCCGGCGACTCCTTCTCGCGCCCGAGCACCGAGACGCTGGCGACGTCGAGCGGAAAGCTCTGACCGAAGATCACGGGGAAGTCGAGCCAGGCCAGGGCCAGCACTCGCAGGGCATGGCCGTGGGCGAAGCAGATGGCCCGCTCGACGCCGGAGTCACGAACCCGCGCGACCACACGCGTGAGCCGGGCGCGAACCTGCTCGGACGACTCCCCGCCCGGGCATCCGTTGAACCAGATGCGCCAACCGGGCTGCCGGCTGCGGATCTCGTTGCTCGTGAGCCCCTCGTACTCGCCGTAGTGCCACTCGGCCAGGTCGTGATCGACCTCCGCGCCGGCGAAGCCGGCGAGAGCGGCGGTGCGGCGGGCTCGCAGACGCGGGCTGGCGAGCACCAGGCCGAAGTCGTCGGGGTGCAACCGGGCGCGCAGCGACTCGGCCTGCGCCACCCCCGTCTCGGTGAGGTCGAGATCGGTCACCGACGTGTGCCGTCCTGACCTGCTCCACTCGGTCTCGCCGTGTCGCACCAGGTACAGCACGGTCATGCTGGGCTCCTCTCGCGCAGGTGCGGCGATGGCCCGGGAGCTGTGCTCGTCCGGGCCACCGCCGCGTCACAGGTGCCTGGTCAGCTCGTCGCTGGGACGATTCCCGCAGCCACCTCGGCCTGCACCAGCTGCTGCTCGGCTCGCTTGGTGCTCTTCGCGGCGATCACGAGGAACGCGCTGAGCGCCATGCCGGCCGCAATGGCCACCAGGTACATCAGTGGGTTGCCGATGAAGGGCACGACGAAGATGCCGCCGTGGGGTGCCTGCAGCGTGGAGCCGAACGCCATCACCAGGCCACCGGTGAGGGCCGAGCCGGCCATGATGGACGGGATGACGCGCAGCGGGTCGGATGCAGCGAACGGGATCGCGCCCTCGGTGATGAACGAGGCACCCAGCAGCCACGCGGGCTTGGCGTTCTCCTTCTCCGCCGGCGTGAACAGCTTCGGACGCAACGCTGCGGCGAGAGCGAGCGCGAGCGGCGGGGTCATTCCTGCCGCCATGACCGCGGCCATCACCTGCAACCCGGACTCGGTACCGGACTCGAGGCTGGCGGTGAGGCTGGCAACACCGAAGGTGTAGGCCACCTTGTTGACCGGGCCACCCATGTCGAAGGCCATCATCAGGCCCAGGATGATGCCGAGCACGACGATGCTGCCGCCGCCCAGCCCGTTCAGCCAGTCCTCCAGGGCAGCCATGAGCGAGGCGATGGGCTTGCCGAGCACGAGGAACATCAGGCCACCGGCGGTGAACGCCCCGACGAGTGGGATGACCACGACCGTCCAGACCCCAGCGAAGGCGAAGGGAAGCTTCACCTTCTTCAGCCACATGACGATCGCACCGGCGAGAAGGCCACCGACCAGACCACCGAGGAAGCCGGCGTTGACAGCCACGGCCACCGCACCAGCGGCGAACCCGGGAGCGATACCGGGGCGGTCGGCCATCGCGAAGGCGATGAAGCCCGCCAGCACGGGCACGAGGAAGCCGAACGCCAGCGCACCGATCTGGAAGCTCAGCGCCGCCCAGTCGCTGAGGCTGGTGGGTGAGAACTGCTCGGTCACCGGCGGCGCCTCGGTCACCAGGTAGCCCTGGTCACCGACGGCGATCGTGTTGAGGGCGAACCCCAAGGCGATCAGCAGACCACCGGCGGCGACGAACGGGATCAGGTACGACACACCCGTCATCAGCCACTGACGCAGCCGGGTGCCGAACCCTGCACCCTCGGAGGCGTCCACCTTGCTGGCCAGTGCGGGTCCGCCGGCATCGGCTGCTGCAGCAGAAGGCAGGGGCGCCCCGGCCGCAGCGGTGGTTGCAGCCTGCTCGGCCTGCGCGATGAGCGCGGGACCGTTGTTGATGCCGCCCTTCACCCCGCTGGTGATGATCGGCTTGCCCGAGAACCTCTCCTTGCCCTGTACCTCGACGTCGGCGGCGAAGATCACCGCGTCGGCCTCGGCGATGACGGCGGGGTCGAGCCTCTCGGAGCCGCCGGCTCCTTGGGTCTCGACGACGATCTCGTGCCCGGCAGCAGCAGCTGCCTGCTCCAGGGACTCGGCAGCCATGTAGGTGTGCGCGATCCCTGTCGGGCACGAGGTGACGGCTACGAACTTCATGGGGTCACCTCCGTGCGGATGTACTCGGCCACGGCGGCCGGGTCGGTCGCCGCTCGTAGGGTGTCTTTGAACTGCTGCCGCACGAGGCGACGAGCCAGGGCGGCGAGAATCTTGAGGTGGTCGCTGTCTGCCCCGGCGGGGGCGGCGATCAGGAAGATGAGGTGGGCCGGCCCGTCGGCCGCGCCGTAGTCGACGCCGGCCTCTGACTTGCCGAACCCCACCGTGGGCACCGTCACGTACTCGGACCGGCAGTGCGGGATGCCGATCCCGCCCTCCAGGCCTGTGGCCATCTGAGCCTCACGGGCCCGCACGTCGGCGAGAAAGCCGTCCAGGTCGGTGATGCGCCCCGCGGCCACCAGACGCTCGGCCAACGACCGGGTGGCGGCGTCCTTGTCGGGGGCCTCGAGGGCGAGGTCCACCATCTCCGTGGTGATGAGGGCACCGTCGGGTGCGCTGGTCATCGCTGGTCTCCTTTCAGTGGGGTGCCCAGGTCGGGGTTCTCCTCGACGTGGACCTGGTCGGTACGTAGGTCGGACGGGCCCGGCATCGCGCTGCCAGGCAGGCTGACGGCCGCGGCCCCGAAGGCCACGGCGGTGCGCAGCGCTTCGGTGCCGCGCGCGCCGGCAACGAGAAAGCCGGCCAGAGTCGAGTCGCCGGCACCGACGGTGCTGCGTACCTCGACGGGGTCGGTCCAGGCCTGACGTACGCCGTCGTCGTCGACGAGCAGCGCTCCGTCACGCCCGAGGCTCACCAGGACGGCGCCGACTCCCCGCGAACGCAGGCGGTTCGCCTCGTCCGCGACGTCTCCCCAGGTGTGCAGCTGCCGGCCGGCCACCTCGGCGAGCTCCTCGGCGTTGGGCTTGATGAGGTCGGGGCCGGCCACCAGCACGTCGGCCAGCGGCTGCCCGCTGGTGTCGACGGCGACGCGTCCCCCGAGAGCGTGGATACGGGTGACCAGGTCGGCGAAGAAGGTCGTTGGCACCCCGCGGGGCAGACTTCCGGACAGCACCACCCAGTCGGCGCTGCCGGCGAAGGTCGCCACGCGCTCGGTCATCGTCGCGATCTCGGTGGCCGAGAGCATCGGTCCGGGCTCGTTGATCTTCGTCGTCGTCCCGTCCGGCTCGACCAGGGTGACGTTGCTGCGAGTCGGCTGGGCAAGCGGGATGGTGATGACCGGCACGCCGACCGGCGTCAGCAGCTCGGCCAGCTGTGCGCCCTCGGCTCCCCCGGCGGGCAGGACGGCGATCGTGCTCACGTGATGGGCTGCCAGCGCGCGGGAGACGTTGACCCCCTTGCCACCGGGGTCGACGCGGCTCGACCGGGCACGGTGTACCTCTCCACGCTCGATCGAGTCGATCTCGATCGTGCGGTCGAGGCTCGGGTTTGGCGTCAGAGTAAGAATCACGCGATCACAACCTCTGGTCCAGACGCGCGCAGCCCCTCGTGGGCACTCTCCTCCAGGTTGGAGTCGGTGACGAGGGTGGTCACGTCGCGCCACTGAGCGAAGCGGGCGAGCTGGTCGTTGCCGTACTTGCTCGAGTCGGCGAGCACCACGACTCGGCGCCCGGCGGCCACCATCGCCTGCTTGACCCCGGCCTCGGCCAGGTCGGGCGTGGTCAGCCCGCGCTCCACCGAGAACCCGTTGGTGCCGATCACGGCGACGTCGACGTTGAGCTCGGCGAGGGTGTTGATCGCCCAGGTGTCGACCGCGGCGAGAGTGCGACCACGCACACGACCGCCGATCAGGTGCACCGTCACCCGAGGCCGGGTGGCCAGCATCGAGGCGATCGGCAGCGCGTTGGTGACGATCGTGAGCTCGCAGTCGTCGGGCAGCGCGGCGGCCAGGCGAGCCGTCGTGGTGCCCGCATCCAGCAGCACCGTGCCTCGCTCGGGGAGCAGCCTCAGCGCTGCCCGAGCGATACGCCCCTTCTCGGCAGCGGCGGTCGCGTCGCGCTGGCTGAGGCCCGGCTCGAAGTCGACCTGGCTGACGGGTATCGCGCCGCCGTGCACGCGGCGCAGCAGGCCCTGGCGCTCCAGGCGGTCGAGGTCACGTCGCACCGTCTCGGCCGTCACCTGCAGAACGTCGGCCAGCGACGCGACCTCGACCCGCCCGTCGCTGCGAGCCGCAGTGAGAATCCGCTGCTGCCTCTCCTCGGCGTAGAGGGACATCTGACGCTCCGTTCGGGCCTGACTGGGGTTGGTGAATCTGTGTTTTACTGTTTCTACTCGTGTCTGTCTTTGTTTGTCAAGCCTTTGGACGAAGAATCTCTGTGTTCATCTGTGAACTGTCCCGAGTTGCGGCCCGCTCGGCACCTGACACCGTCAGGTGGGAATCGGAGGCCATCACGGCGGGTTCCGACCCCTGACCGACGAAGGAGACCCCCATGAACCGCGTCCTAGCAGCCTCCGCGCTCGCCTCGGCTGCCCTGGTGCTGGCGGCATGTGGAGCATCCGGCGACGAGGCCGAGCCGCTCGCCGCGCCCACGGCGACCGCGTCGCAGACGCCGCAGTCGACCCCCGAGCCGAGCGCCACGTCCGAACCCACCCCGACAGCCGAGCCCACGCAGGTCGCCGAGCCCGTCGCCGTGCCGGCGGCACTGGACTTCGACGCCCCGACG
>CAYNWB010000055.1:0-13303 GCA_964400785.1 uncultured Actinomycetes bacterium
CACGCAGAGCTTCGGCGCGAGGGTCGCACTGATCGAGGCCGCCGCGGAGCGCACCGCGGACGGTGGGTTGCCCTACGGCGGGCCGCAGGGCGCGATCGTGGCTGCGGCCTACCGCTATGACCTGTCCGCGGCGACCGGTGCAACGGCGCAGAACACGGGGCAGCTCGTGGCGGGCCTCATCGTCGGTGGTGCAGCGGCTGCCGGGGCAACGGTGCTCGCTCGCCGCAAGACCGCCTAGTCGGTGTGATCACGGGAGGATTTCTGGGGCTGAGCCTTGATCATCGGAACCCTGGTGGGGTTGTGGTGATGATCAGAGCCTGTCTGGTGGGGTGATAGCCCCAGAAATCGTCCGGTGATGAGCGCTGCAACCCCAGCAGGCGTCCGGTGATCATCGCTGAGCCCCACCGATCGTCCTGTGATCGGTGGGGCTCAGCCCACAACCACCGGCTGGCGGCCGATTCACGGGACGTCCGGCCACCTGCGCTCGGGGGTGGCCGGACGTAGCCTTGGCGTAGGCGGGCCCTCACCCGACAGGCTGCGCCGAAAGGGCACGGTGAACCTCACCCGCGGGCTGTACTTCGTGGCTCGCTGGTGCGTGGGCCACGCCTGGCTCGTCGTCGTGCTGTGGCTGGTCTTTCTCGGCGGCGTGAACGTGCTCGACCGTCAGCTGCCGCCCCCGGCGCAAGAGGCGTTCGTGCTCGAGGGCACCGACAGCGCCCAGTCGCAGACCCTGCTCAACCGGGCGTTCCCCGGGTCGGCTGCGCAGCCGGCGCCCCTCGTCGTGCACAGGCCGGACGGGCTGACCGACCCGTCGTCGCAAGCCCTGCTCGCCGAGATGGCCGACGCCGTCGCCGACGTGCCCGATGTCAACGACGTACGCACCCCGTCCGACGACGCCGAGCTGCTGTCGCCGGACGGCACGACGGCGCTGCTCATGGTCACTGTCGACGAGCGCCTCGGGGGTGCGGTCGCCACGGCCGAGGGCATCCAGCAGGCGGCCGAGCAGGTCGCCGCCACCGCGCAGCCGGCCGACGTCGAGGTGGCCCTCGGCGGCTACCTCGGCAACATCATCTCCCAGACCGACACGCGCCGTAGCGAGGCGATCGGGCTGGCCATCGCCGCTGTTGTCCTGTTCGTCACGCTGCGTCGCGGGTGGCCAGTGCTCATCCCCTTCGTCACCGCCATCGCCGCGGTCGGCTCGGGCCTGGCGCTCGTGGGGCTGCTCGAGCGCATCACGTTCATCCCGGACGAGGCGACCATTCTCGGCACGATGCTGGGCCTGGGCGTCGGCATCGACTACGCGCTCTTTCTGGTCACCAAGCACCGGGTGCTGATGCAGCGCGGCTTCGACGTCACCGACTCGGCCAGCCGCACCGCCGGAACCGCCGGCGCCGGCATGGTGTTCGCCGGCGGCACGCTGATCGCCGCGGTCTCCGGACTCGTCCTCACCGGCATCTCGTTCCTGGCGTGGCTGGGCTTCGCCGCCGCGGTGATCGTGGCGATCGCCGTCGCCGCAGCGCTGACGCTGGTGCCGGCGTTGTTCGGCCTCATGGGCGAGCGCGTGCTGCCGCGTCAGCGCGTCGCGCACCGGTTCACCGACGCCGACCTCGACCGCGGCACCTGGGCGCGCATCGCCAACGCCGTGACTCGGCGGCCGTGGACGTCGTCGGTGCTGGCCACCGTCGTGCTGCTCGCGCTGGCCGCGCCGATGCTGTCGATGCAGTTCGGGCAGACCGACGGCCGGTCGTTCCCGGCAGAGAGCCCTGCCTACCGATCGACCGTGCTGCTCGAGGACGCCTTCGGCGCCGGACGCAACGGGGCCCTCGTCATTGCTGCCCAGCTCTACACGCCGGCCACGCTGCCCGACGACCCCGGCCCGTCAGACACGTCCGAGTCAGCCCGCGACCCGAGGGCCGACGACCCGCGCCTGGTCGCGGTCACGGCTGCCGTCGCAGCGACCCCGGGGGTCACCGAGGTGTCCCCGCCGGTGGTGAGCACCGACGGGGGCGTGGCGGTCTGGCAGGTCGTCCCGTCGACCGGACCGGCCGACCCGGCCACCGAACAGCTCGTCGACCGCCTGCGCACGCAGGTGCTGCCCGAGGTGACCGCGGGTCGGGCCATGGACGCCTCGGTGGGCGGCCTCACGGCCGCACGCTCCGACCTGAGCGAGAGGGTCGCCGAGCGACTCGTGCCGTTCATCGTCGGCGTCGTCACGCTGTCGTTCCTGCTGATCATGGTGGCCTACCGGTCGCTGGTGATCCCGCTCAAGGCGGCGGCGATGAACCTGCTGTCGATCGCGGCGGCCTACGGCGTCGTCGTCATGGTGTTCCAGTACGGATGGGGCGCCGGGCTCATCGGGCTCGACGGTCCGGTGCCGATCGAGTCGTTCGTGCCGATGATGATGTTCGCGGTGCTGTTCGGCCTGTCGATGGACTACGAGGTCTTTCTTCTCACCTCGTTCCGGGAGCACTGGGAACGCACCGGCGACGTGGCCGTGGCGGTGCGTCGGGCCCTGGCCGACACCGGCCAGGTGATCACGTCGGCCGCGCTCATCATGGTCGGGGTGTTCGCCTCGTTCATCCTGGCCGACCAGACGATCGCGAAGATGTTCGGGGTCGGGCTGGCCACGGCGGTGGCCATCGACGCCTCGCTGGTGCGCTGCGTGCTCGTGCCGTCGATCATGGTGCTCGCGGCGAAGCGCACGTTCTGGCTGCCTCGGTGGCTCGACCGGCTGATGCCGCAGCTCAACGTCGAGGGCGACCCGTCCGCCTTGGAGTCGATCCACCGACCGCCGGCCGAGCCCCCTACCGACCCGATGAAGGCGTCGGTCGCTGTTGCCGCGGTACTCGTCGGCGTAGGTGTGGGATGGTTCGTCGGCACCCGGACTCTTGCTGTGGACGACTCTGCGCCGTTCCTGGACATCTCCGTCGCGGTCGCTGCTGTCGCGGGTGGTGTGACGGCGTGGCTGCCCCGAGGACTGCCCGGTGCCGGACGAGGCGTCACCGCCCGGCTGCTCGCCCTGCTGGCCGGCGTCGTGCTGACCGCGCTCGTCTACAGCATCGGACAGTCGTTGGTTCCACCCGCCGATGCGCCAGTCGGACAGCTGGCCGGCCTGGCGTTGTTGGCGTGCGTTGTCGTAGCGGTGCTGCCCGGGGTGCGGCGCTACGGCGCCCCGCTGGTTCTCGGGGGCATCGCGATGGCGGTAGCGGTGGGGGTTGCCGGTGCTGCCGCCGACCCGGCCGGGTTGATGGCAGCGGCCATGCTGCCGGCCGCCGTGGCCGTGGTCGCTGCCCACTTCGCCAACGGCGTTCTCTCACCACCTCCGCGGCCGGCACGCACCTCGCCGGCGAGCGAGGTGTCCTCAGACGAGCACCCGGCGGACGACCACGTGGGCTCCACGGCTGAGACCGAGCTGGTCGGGCGATGAGTGGCGCCGCGCCTGCAACCGCTCGTCGCCGGTGGTCGATGCCGGTGGCGGGCATCGCCGCTGCCCTCGCCCTCGTGCTGGCAGGGGCGTGGGTCGTCATGGCTCCCGGCCCCGATCCACAGGTCGCCACCGACGGCCCCGCCTTGGCGAACGACGAGCTCGTGCTCGCCACGCTCGAGCCCAACGGCCTGCCGACCGACGCCGTGCTCGTCAGCACCCTCACCGCCCGCGACAGGCAGCCGGGCGTGGTCGACGACCCGGCGAGCACGGTCAACGTCGCGTTCGTGAACCGACGGGGATCGCCCGACACGGGCGACGGTGTCGTGCTGGTCGAGATCGGCGGACCCGGCACGACCACCGCGGTCACCGAGGCCACCTTCGACAAGCCGCTGCCGGTCGCCCTGCACGCCGAGTACTCGCTGGACGGGCAGGTGGTCGCACCCGGCGACGTGCTCGGCGCCACTGGCGACCTGACCATCCGCTACACCGTCACGAACACGACCGCCGAGCAGACGACCGTGCGGTACGAGGACGGCGACGGGGTCGCCCAGCAGCAGCAGGTGCCGGTGTTCGTGCCCTTCGCCGGGTCGTTGGACGTGCTGCTGCCACCCAGCCTCGAGGTGGTCGACGACGGTGGCGCCCTCCGCACGACCGACCCGCGTGGGCGCACGCTGCTGCGCTACCCGCTGCTGCTCGCCCCGCCCCTGGGGTCGTTCCAGGCCGAGGCAGTGCTGCAGCTGCGCACCTCGGACGGGGCGACACCGTTGGCCACCCTCGAGGTGGCGCCGCAGACCAGCCAGGACGACCCGGCCACGGGGTTCTCGTCCTCGGCGCTCACCGGTGCCGTCGAGGGCAACGCCGAGCTGGCGGACGGCCTCGGTGAGCTGGGGGAGCAGGCCGGCCTTCTCGGGGACGGCGCGCAGGCGCTCGCGGACGGCGGCGAGCAGCTGGCGTCCGGTTCCGCCGTGCTGGCCGACCAGGTGGGCGGAGCCCTGCTCAGCGGTTCTCGCGCGCTCGACGAGGGTGCGGCGGCGCTCGCAGCCGGCACCGACGACGTGGTGTCAGGGCTGGTGGCCGCAGGTTCGGGTGCCGACGAGGTGGCTGCCGGCCTGGCCGGCCTGACCGCCGGGCTCGGCGAGCTGTCGGCGGGGCTTGCCGCGCTCGCCGGCCCGGACGGCCTGGCGCAGGCGGCGGGCTCCGCGGGTCTGCTCGCCGACGCGGGCGGGCAGATCGCTGACGGGGTCGGGACGGCCGGGGATGGTCCGTGGCCCCCACCGGGTCTGCTGCCCGACCTGCCCGAGCTCGACCCGGGCGCGTTGCCGCCCGACCTGACCCCGCAGGACGCGGTGGCCTGGGTTCAGTCGCAGATCCCCGACCTGACGAGTCTGGACGACCTCGGCGCGGACGTACCGCCCCCCACCCTTGTGCAGGCGGTGCGCCTGCTGCAGCAGGCGTCCGACCTGCTGGTGCGGGTGTCGGGTGCGCTGGTGGCCTCCGCCGAGCAGCAGGGCCTCGCCCTCGCCGACGCCGCCGCGTCGTCGGCCGCCGCGGCGAAGGGTGCGACAGCCCTGGCGGCGCAGGTCTGCGGCCCCTCGCCGAGCCTCACCCCCGAGCAGTGCGAGCAGCTGTCGGGCATCGCGGACGACGCAACGGCCGCGACCGAGTCGACCGCTGTGGCGGCCGGGTACGCGGTGAAGCAGAAGGCCCTGGCGGCCGCGCTGGCCGCCGGTCTCACCGGCCTGGAGCGTGCACTGGGGCTCGTCGAGCAGTCGGTGCTCGACCTCTCGGTGGCCCTGCGCAGCGGCGACCCGTCCGCGCCGGGGCTCGTGGAGGGGCTGGCGTTGCTCGAGTCGGGCCTCGAGGACGCCGTCTCGGCGACGGCGCTGCTGGCATCGGGTGCAGCGGAGGCATCAGAGGGCAGCCAGGCCCTCACGGGTGGGGCCGAGGGGCTGGCGTCCGGGCTGGGGGATGCCGCCGCAGGGGCCGGGGCACTGGCCCAGGGAGCGGACGCCCTGGCAGCGGGAACCCGGGCGCAGACCGAGGGCGTCAGCGGTCTGGCTGCCGCGACCGACGCCCTGGCCGACGGCGTGCGCACCGCGTCCGGTGCGTCGGCCGAGGTGGCTGCAGGGGTGCTGGCCCTGCGCAGCGAGGGCATCGACGAGGTCGAGGACGCGGTGCGGGCAGCGATCGAGGAGCCCGCACTGGCCGCTGCCTGGCTCGCCGCGACCGACGCCCGAGCAGCCGACGCGCTGCCCTACGGCGCCCCGCAGGGGGCGGTCGGGCACGCTGCCTATCGCCTCACCATGCCGGCGACCGCGCAGGGCGGGACGCCGGCGTGGCAGTGGGGTCTGCTCGGCATCGCGCTGGTCGCGGGTGCCGGCGTGCTCGTGCAGCGCCGCCTCAGCGAGCCGCCGGCCGGGCACGACTTCGGCGACGCACCTCGCCCAGACTCAGCAGCACCAACGTCAGCGCCGTGAGGGGCACGACGAAGCCGAGCATGACTGCGCTGTAGCGGGGCAGCAGGTCGTGCTCGGCCGAGGCGAGCAGCAGGTAGCCGGTGTAGGCGACGTAGTAGGCCAGAAACAGGCCGCCCTCCCAGCGCGCCACTGCCGCACCCGTGAAGACGATGGGCAGCAGGGCGATGGCCACCGCGACCATGAAGGGGATGTCGAACCCGATGGCGGCCTCGTCGACGGGCACCCCGCCGGGGCTGATCACCGCGCTCAGTCCCAGCACCGACCCGATGTTGAAGATGTTGCTGCCGACGACGTTGCCCACGGCGAGGTCGCGCTGACCGCGGCGTACGGCGATCACCGACGTGGCGAGCTCGGGCAGCGACGTGCCGATCGCCACGACGGTGAGACCGATCACCAGGTCGCTGATGCCCAGGGCGCCGGCGATCGAGGTCGCGGCGTCCACCAGCCACCCGGCACCCAGGACGAGCATGCCCACCCCGACCGCGACCAGCACGGCGTCGAGCCACACCGGGCGCGTCGCGTCACCGTCGGGGGCCTCGTCGTGCTGCGTGCCGGCGGCGTTCGAGCGCCGCGAGGCGAGGATCGCCCGCACCACGTACACCGCGAGTGCCCCGAGCAGCAGCGCCCCGTCCAGCGTCGAGATGGTGCCGTCCAGGGAGAGCAGCAGAAAGGCGACCGACATCGCGATCATCACCGGCACGTCGAGCCGCACGACGCGCGAGCGCACCACCAGTGGCGTGACCAGCGCCGACAGCCCCAGCACGAGCAGGACGTTGGCGATGTTGCTGCCCACGACGTTGCCGACGGCCAGCCCCGGTGCCCCCGACACGGCCGCGTCCAGGGTCACGGCCAGCTCGGGGGCCGAGGTCGCGAACGACACGACGGTCAGGCCGACGACGAGGGGGGACAGCCCCACGGCGCGGGCCAACCCGGAGGCTCCGCGCACCAGCAGCTCGCCGCCGCCGACGAGCAGCACGAACCCTCCGAGCAGCAGCAGCACGTCGACGAGCGTCATGGGGCGCAACGCTATCCGCCCCGACGCGGGCCTCGATTGACCCTGCTACCTGCGCTCGCGTACTCTCGTGGGCGCGTGTGGGCATGCGCTGGTCTCAGACGGAGCAGGCTCGCGCTCGTTCTTGTCGCATCCCGGTCGTCGGCGGCTCTCGTCGGCACCGCCCGGGTCCTCGGCACAAACGACACCCGGCCCGCGCGCGCACCGACAACGAGTCCCCAGTCCCCGGAGCCCCACACCACATGACGAGCAGCATCGAGGCGACCAAGCCCACGACCCCCCAGGTAGCGATCAACGACATCGGGTCGGACGAGGACTTCCTCGCCGCGGTCGACAAGACCATCAAGTACTTCAACGACGGGGACATCGTCGACGGCGACGTCGTCAAGGTCGATCGGGACGAAGTTCTTCTCGACATCGGCTACAAGACCGAGGGTGTGATCCCCTCCCGCGAGCTGTCCATCAAGCACGACGTCAACCCCGACGACGTGGTCGCGGTCGGCGACCACATCGAGGCCCTCGTCCTGCAGAAGGAGGACAAGGACGGCCGCCTGCTGCTGAGCAAGAAGCGCGCGCAGTACGAGCGGGCGTGGGGCGACGTCGAGCGCATCAAGGAGGAGGACGGTGTCGTCGTCGGCACCGTCATCGAGGTCGTCAAGGGTGGCCTCATCCTCGACATCGGCCTGCGCGGCTTCTTGCCCGCGTCGCTGGTCGAGATGCGCCGCGTGCGCGACCTGCAGCCGTACGTGGGCCAGCAGCTCGAGGCCAAGATCATCGAGCTCGACAAGAACCGCAACAACGTCGTGCTCTCACGTCGTGCCTGGCTGGAGCAGACCCAGTCCGAGGTGCGCACCAACTTCATGTCGCAGCTCGACAAGGGCCAGATCCGCAAGGGCGTCGTGTCGTCCATCGTCAACTTCGGCGCGTTCGTCGACCTCGGCGGTGTGGACGGTCTCGTGCACGTCTCCGAGCTGTCGTGGAAGCACATCGACCACCCGAGCGAGGTGGTCGCCGTCGGCGACGAGGTGACCGTCGAGGTGCTCGACGTCGACCGCGACCGCGAGCGGGTGTCGCTGTCGCTGAAGTCGACGATGGAAGACCCGTGGCAGCTGTTCGCCCGCACCCACCAGATCGGGCAGATCGTGCCGGGCAAGGTCACCAAGCTGGTGCCCTTCGGCTCGTTCGTCCGAGTCGCGGACGGCATCGAGGGCCTCGTGCACATCTCCGAGCTGGCCGAGCGCCACGTGGAGATCCCCGAGCAGGTCGTGCAGGTCGGCGGCGACGTCATGGTCAAGGTGATCGACATCGACCTCGAGCGCCGTCGCATCTCGCTGTCGCTCAAGCAGGCCAACGAGGGTGGCGTCGCCGAGGTCGTCGAGGAGTTCGACCCGACGCTGTACGGCATGGCGGCCAGCTACGACGACCAGGGCAACTACCTCTACCCCGAGGGCTTCGACCCCGAGACGAACGAGTGGCTGCCCGGCTACGAGAAGCAGCAGGCCGAGTGGGAGCAGCAGTACGCCCAGGCGCACGCCCGCTGGGAGGCCCACCGCAAGCAGGTCGAGGATTCGAAGCAGGCCGACGTCGAGGCGGCGGCCGGCTCGTCGTACTCCTCCGGCGGAGAGGTCGAGGCGAGCGACGACCGCAGTGCCGGGACGCTCGCGTCCGACGAGGCTCTGCAGGCGTTGCGGGAGAAGCTCACCGGCGCCTGAGCGTGGCCGGTCTGCGCACCACCCGGTGGGTGCTGGGCGTCACGTCGGCGCTGGCCGTGCTGTCGGTGCTCGGCCAGTACCCGCAGAGCCTGGCCGAGGGCGAACGCGGTTTCGTCTTCGAGACGATCGAGTACTTCAGCTACTTCACGATCGTCAGCAACATCGTCGTCGCCGTCAGCACGGGGCTGTTCGCCGCCGACCCTGCTCGTCGTGAACGATGGGCCGGCGCGCTGCGGATGGCCGGCGTGGTGATGATCACCGTCACCGGCATCGTGTACCACGTGCTGCTCGCGGCCGACAACGACCCGACCGGCATCGGCCTGGTGACCGACCTGGGACTGCACACCGTCGTGCCTGTCGTGACCGTCGTCGGCTGGGTGGTCGTCGGCCCGCACCGGCAGTTCGGTGCGCACACCCTGGCGTTGGCCATGATGCTTCCGCTCGCCTGGTTGACCTACGCCCTCGTGCGCGAGGCGGTCGTCGGTGAGGCCCTGTACCCCTTCATGTCCGTCGCGGAGAACGGCGGCGCCCAGGTGGCGCTCACGTTGGGTGCGATCACCCTGTTCGCGCTCGTGCTGGGAGCCCTCGTGCTCGCCGGCGACCGCTGGCTGCCGTCCCCGGCTACGTCTTCGGCAGCAGCAGCACGACCAGAGGCAGCGTCCCCAGCACCATGAGCAGCCGGACGAGGTGGAACAACGCCACCTCGGCAGGCGCCACACCGCGGTCGACGGCCACCGCGATGACCGCCGACAGCGCCCCCGGCGAGGTCGCGAGCACGTCGTCGGCCGGTGCCACGCCGAACCAGCGCAGCGCCAGCGCTATCGCGATCCCGGCGAGGATGATCGCCACCGAGGCGATCACCGCCGGCAGCAGCAGTGCCCGCAGGTCGGCGAGCACCGCGCGGGTGACGCCGGCACCGATCACGGCTCCGAGCACGACCAGCGCCGCGTCCTGAGCCAGCGGCGGCACGGGGACGGCCTCGCCGGCGCGCAGCACGGTGAACAGGGCGGCTCCGAGCATCGCGCCGAGGGCGAGTCCGCCCTGCAGTCCGGTCAGGCGCAGCAGCACCCCGCCGGCGGTGGCGGCGACGAGCACCCCGAGGAACGACGTCATGGCTGCTCTCCTTCGTCCAGTCCCAGCACGGCGGGCAGGTCGAGCCGACGAACCTTGCCCGTCGACGTGCGCGGCAGGTCGTCGACGGTGACGTAGAGCTTCGGACGTTTGGCAGGGGCCAGCCGCTGCCTCGCCCAGGCACGCAGCGCGTGCTCGTCGACGTCACCGATCACCGCTGCGCAGACCCGCTGGCCCCAGCGTTCGTCCGGCAGCCCGAACACCGCGGTCTCGCGCACCCCGGGCAGCTCGGCCAGGGCGGCCTCGACCTCGGCCGGGTAGACGTTGACGCCGCCCGAGATCACGAGGTCGTCGCGTCGCCCGTCGAGGTAGACGTAGCCGTCGTCGTCGATGCGACCGAGGCGGCTCTCGTCGTCGGTGGACAGGCGCCGGCCGGGCCTGGCCCGGCCCACCGTGCCGGGACGGGCCTGCCACTCTGCCCCCGAGCAGGCCGTGAACTGTCCCTCGGTGGAGCCGTAGAACTCCCAGACCGAGCCGTCCGGCAACGCCGCGAGGGTCTGGCGCTTGATGGCCGGCGGGCAGGCCGCGCCGGCGTGCGCCAGCAGGCGGAACGAGTCGGTGGGGGGAAGGCCCGCCGCGAGCAGCCGGCTCAGGTGCGCAGGGACGACGAACGTCGAGGTAGGCCGCTGGTGCCGCACCGCCTCGGCCCACGTGTGCGCGTCGAACGGCCCGACCAGCACGACCGATCCGCCGCACAGCAGGGTCGTCAACGCGAACCGCAGAGGCGCCGAGTGGTGCAGAGGAGACGTGACCAGGTGCGTGTCGTCGGCGGTGATCGCCCAGAAGTCGCGTTCGTCACGAAACAGGGCCGTCGCGCCTGTCTCGTCCAGAACCCCGCTGAACACGCCCTTGGGCCGTCCCGTCGTGCCGCTCGTGTAGTGCATGGGGCGTGCCAGGGGGACGTCTGCGAGCTCGACCCCTGTCGTCGTGACGTCCAGCAGCTCGGTCAGGGCAGAAGGGGAGTCGAGCACGATCGACGGGTCTGCGTCGTCGAGCAGTGGTCGTCGTTCGCCCTCGGTCAGCGCGGGGTCGAGAGGCACCGGGACGACACCCGTCAGCAGGCAGCCGGTCACCACGGCCAGGTAGTCCGGTGAGCCTGGGGTGAGCAGCACGACGCGGTCTCCGGACGAGACTCCGCGTGCGCGCAACGCCGAGGCGGCGCGCGCGGCGAGGTCGCGCACCGTGACCGCGTCCACGACGATGGGCTGCACGGGTCTGTTCCTCTCGATCGTGGCGTTTCGGCCGCGCCATGTGTCGGAGTCGTCGCCTACCGTGGGTGTGATGAGGGGACGAGCAACGCTGTGGCGGCACGTCGGCGTGGGCCTGGCCACCGTAGCGCTGCTGGCGGGGTGCACCTCGCAGCAGGAGTCCCCGGACGCCGCGAGCGAGCTGCTGTTCAGTCCCGAGGCGACGGCCGACGCCACGGCAAGCCCGACTCCGACGGTCACGCCCGAGGCCACGTTGCCCGCGCTGGCGAACGACTGTCGCGGCGTGATCCGCACCGAAGACCTGGTGACGATCGTCGCGGTGCCGTTGCCCGGCGAGACGACGTTCGTGTTCGCCGACGCGCTGCCCGACATCGGACGAACCGGTCGGGTCACCTGTGGGTACGGCGACGAGGGAGACGGCCCCAAGGTCGAGGTGACGATCAACGACTACGAGAGCGAGCAGGCCGCAGCCGACCGTATCGACGTGACGCTGCAGGCCGCCACCGAGCGGGGCAACGAGATCACCCCGCAGGCCGTCGGCCCCTACGACGGGTACGTCATCGGCGACTCCGACGACGTGTCGATCGTCGTCGACGCGGGCACGCGCACGGTGGTGGTCACCATGAACCGCGGGCTGGTCGGCGATGCGGCCGAGGTCGTCGTGCTCGAGCGGCTCGCCGCCACCGTCCTGGGGCTGCCCACCGAGGCCCAGCCGCTGGAGCCCTAGTGGGGCCGGGCCGGGCGGGGTGCCGGGTCGGCTTGACCGGCGGCATCGGGTCGGGCAAGAGCTCAGTGGCGCAGCTGCTGCGTGACCTCGGGGCCACGGTGGTCGACGCGGACGTGCTGGCGCGCGAGGTGGTCGCGCCGGGCACCGAGGGTCTGGCGCAGGTCGCGCGCACGTTCGGGCCCCAGGTGATCGGGTCGGACGGCGCGTTGGACCGCGAGGCGATGGCCGAGGTGGTGTTCGCCGACCCCTCCGCCCGGCAACGGCTCGAGGCGATCATCCACCCTCGGGTGCGTGCTCGGGCGACCGAGATCGAGGCGGCTGCTCGGGCGGGCGACCCCAGGGCCGTCGTCGTGCACGACGTGCCCCTGCTGGTCGAGACGGGCCAGCAGCAGTCCTACGACGTCGTGCTCGTGGTCGACGTCGAGCCCGAGGTGCAGGTTCGTCGCCTCGTCGAGCAGCGCGGCATGGCGCAGGAGCAGGCACGGGCGCGCATCGCCGCGCAGATCGACCGGCAGGCGCGCCTGGCCGCGGCCGACGTGGTGATCGACAACAGCGGTACGCGCGACGACCTGGCGCGGCGTGTGCGTGAGGTGTGGCACGAGCACCTACTCTGCTGAGACGTCCGTAGCCAGGGACGTGTCTGCGAAAGGGGTTCAGCCATGTCGGTCGTCGCCAGTGGAGTCAGTCTCGAACGTTCCCGATCGGGGTGGGACATCGTCTGGGGGATCCTGCTGATGGTCGCCGGGGTGGTGATCCTGGCCCACGCCGTCGCCGCCACCGCCGTCTCGGTGTTCTTCCTGGGGTGGCTCGCCGTGACCGGTGGCGTGGTGGGGCTGGTCGCCGGCCTGTTCCGCATCGGCAAGGGCGGCTTCTGGCCGGCGATCATCTCGGGGGCCCTGCTGCTCGTCCTCGGCATCGCCATCCTGCGCAACCCCGCGGCATCGGCGGTCACCTTGACCCTGCTGGCGGGCACGCTGTTCCTGATGGGTGGCGTCATCAGGCTGGTCGCAGCGTTCCAGGTCGACCAGAACCGCGGCATCATGGTGTTCTCCGGACTGGTCTCGCTGGTGCTCGGCCTGCTCGTCGTGCTGAACCTGTTCGAGGCGTCGTTCGTGCTGCTCGGGGTTCTGCTCGGGGTGCAGGCCCTGACCGATGGCCTCACCATGCTCGTGCTCGGCCGGTGGCGCGTGGTCGACCGCACGGTGACCGTGGTGCAGACGCCGGGCTAGCTCGAGACGCTCGGATCGGCTTGTGTCGGCGGTCGCACGTACCGTGTGAGGCGTGCGACCAGCCTCCGACATCCGACGGCGAGTGGCGCCGTTCCGCGCGGTCACCCCGTACGAGCCGGCCGGTGACCAGCCGGCGGCCATCGACGCGCTCGAGCGTCGGGTAAGGGCGGGGGAGCAGCACTCCGTCCTTCTGGGTGCCACGGGCACCGGCAAGTCGGCGACCGTGGCCTGGCTGGTCGAGCGACTCGGCCGACCGACCCTGGTCATGGAGCCGAACAAGACGCTGGCGGCGCAGATGGCCAACGAGCTGCGTGAGATGTTCCCCGACAACGCCGTCGAGTACTTCGTCAGCTACTACGACTACTACCAGCCCGAGGCCT
>CAYNWB010000056.1:0-8799 GCA_964400785.1 uncultured Actinomycetes bacterium
GCGAGTTCTGCCAGTAGCAGTACCACCGGTGGCCCGGCGTGAGGTTCACCCGGGCCACCGGTCTCACCATCCACGAAAGGGGCGATCATGCGACGGAACATCATCACCGCGGTGAGCGCGGCGGCCCTGGTGATCGCCGGGGCGGTCCCCGCAGCCGCGGCCATGGGACAGGGGCCGGGACATGGCCTGCCCAACGTCGAGGGTGTCAATGTGCTGGCCCATGCGGACACGTCGGACTACTCGCTGGCCTTCACGGCACACACCAGGAAGACCGGCGACGCTCACGGGTCGATCGACTTCGAGACCGACGGGGTCACGCTCACGAAGCTCGACCTGCAGCGCCTGGCCCTGGTCACGGCTGAGGCTGCGGCGGCCAACGGGTGCAAGCACGGGGAGATGTGGATCGCCCGTGGCACGGCCCTGTACAACGGCACGGAGCAGGTGCGTGTCTGGATCGACCTCCAGGATCGCGACGGGGCCGGTGACCTCGTGCGCATCCGGGCGATGGCGCTGAAGGACCACGACGGGCACGACGACGGGACCGACGACCACGCAACCGACCCCGGCCACACCGGCGGAACACCCGGGGGTAGCCCCGGCGGTGGTCACGACGAGGGTACGGACGGTCACACGGACGGTCACGACGAGGGCACGGACAGTCATGACGACGGGCACGACGATGGCCACACCGGGTGCGGTGGTGGCGGGTCGCCGTGGCTCTACCGGTCGCACTGGTTCGACGTCCGTGACGTCAACGTGAACTACAAGGGGTACGAGAAGAAGTAACCGTGACGTGAGCCGCCGGGTGTTGGCCCCTTGTGCCCGGCGGCTCCACTGCGCCCGTCGCCAGCGTCAGGGGTCTGCGCTGTGGTCACGACAGCTGACCTTCTGTGACGCGTTGCACCGGTCCGGTCTCCCACTCCTGCCTACTGGCGAGTAACATAGGTGCAGTGCCGGGGTGCGCCCCGGGGGACGACCCTGATCATCCGCAGCTCTGCCTGCCAAGGAGGCCCACCAGATGAAGATCGTCGTGCTGTGCAAGTACGTCCCGAATGCCATCTCCGAGCGCACGTTCGTGGACGCTGACAAGACCACCGACCGCGTCGGCGTGGACGGCTTGCTGTCCGAGCTGGACGAGTACGCCGTCGAGGAGGCCATCACGATCAAGGAGGCCGGGGACGCGACCGTCACGGTGCTCACGGTCGGCCCTCCCGCTGCGGCGGACGCCATCCGCAAGGCCCTTCAGATGGGTGCCGACGCCGGCGTGCACATCGTCGACGACTCGATCCACGGCTCGGACGCGCTGGCCACCTCGCTGATCATCGCCAAGGCCCTGGAGAAGATCGGCGACTACGACATGGTGATGGCCGGCATGGCCTCCACCGATGGCGAGATGGGCGTCGTCCCCGCGATGGTGGCCGAGCGACTCGGACTTCCCCACGTGGGCTACCTCGGCAACCTCGAGGTCGCTGACGGGCACGTCAAGGGTCGCCGCGACGGCGACGCCGCCGTCGAGCACGTGCTGTCGCCGCTGCCCGCCGTGGTCGGGGTCACCGACCAGATCAACGACCCCCGCTACCCCTCGTTCAAGGGGATCATGGCTGCGAAGAAGAAGCCGGTCGAGACCTGGAGCCTCGCCGACCTGGGCGTCTCGGCCGACGAGGTCGGCCTCTCGGCGGCGTGGACGTCGGTGGCCGAGATCGCCAAGCGTCCGCCGCGCAGCCACGGCGAGGTCGTCGCCGACGACGGCACCGGCGGGGCCAAGCTCGTCGAGTTCCTGGCATCGAAGAAGTTCGTCTGAGTCCGGCGTCGTCCGCTTCACATCCACAGGAGATCCCACATGAGCCCGATCCTCGTCCTGGTCGACCACCACGACGGTGCCGTTCGCAAGGCCACCACCGAGCTGCTCACCATCGCCCGACGCCTCGGCGACCCGGTCGCCGTGGTGATCGGTCACGGTGCCGACAAGGCGATGGACGTCCTCGGCGCCTACGGCGCCACGTCCGTCATCGCCGTCGACGCCCCTGACATCGACGACTACCTGATCGTCCCGCGGGCCGAGGCCATGCAGGCCGTGGCCGAGAAGGTGCAGCCGGCGGCCATCCTGCTGACCTCGAATGCCAAGACCAAGGAGATCGCCGCCCACCTGGCGGTCAAGATGGGGTCGGGCATCGTGACCGATGCCGTCGACGTCCAGCCCGGTCCGGACGGCCCCGTCACGACCCAGTCGGTGTTCGCCGGCAACTACTCGGTGCAGGCCGTGGTGACCCGGGGCACGCCGATCATCACCGTGAAGCCGAACGCGACAACTCCCGAGGAGGCACCCACCTCGCCCTCGCTGGAGTCGGTCGAGGTGACGTTCTCCGACCTCGCCCGCACGGTCAAGGTCACCGAGCACGCCCCGCGCGAGCGCACGGGTCGTCCTGACCTCAACGAGGCCGCCGTCGTGGTCGCCGGCGGACGAGGCACCGGGGGAGACTTCAGCCCGGTCGAGCAGATCGCCGACGCCCTGGGCGCGGCCGTGGGGGCCTCGCGCGCCGCGGTCGACTCCGGGTGGTACCCGCACGCGTTCCAGATCGGTCAGACCGGCCACGTCGTCTCGCCGCAGCTCTACGTGGCGGCAGGCATCTCCGGGGCGATCCAGCACCGGGCGGGTATGCAGACGTCGAAGACGATCGTGGCCGTCAACAAGGACGCCGAGGCGCCGATCCTGCAGCTGGCGGACTTCTCGGTGATCGGCGACCTGTTCACGGTGCTGCCTCAGGCCACCGACGAGATCAAGCGTCGCCAGGGCTGAGGGGGCGCCATCCGCGCAGCGGGTGGCCGGGGCGTCCGCGCCGTATCCTGACGCGGCGATGAGCCCCCGCGTCTACCTCGACCACGCCGCGACGACCCCGGTGCGCCCGGAGGTCGTCGCGGTCGTGGCCGAGCAGCTGGGACGGCGAGGCAACCCGTCCTCCCTGCACGCCGACGGTCGACAGGCCCGGCGTCTGGTCGAGGAGCACCGTGAGCGCATCGCCGCTGCCGTCGGTGCGCGGCCCAGCGAGGTCGTCTTCACAGCGGGCGGAACCGAGTCGGACAACCTGGCGGTCAAGGGTCTCTTCTGGGCCCGCCGTCGCGCCGACCCGGGACGGACGCGCGTGCTGGTCAGCGCCGTCGAGCACCACGCGGTGCTCGACGCGGCGCTGTGGCTCGCGCGTGCCCAGGGCGCTCAGGTCGAGCTGCTCGCCGTCGACGAACTGGGACGGGTGTGCCCCGAGACGGTCGAGGCGGCCATCGCCCTCGACCCGTCCTCGGTCGCGCTCGTCTCGGTGATGTGGGCGAACAACGAGGTCGGCACCATGATGCCGGTCGGGGAGATCGCGGCGATCTGCCGCCGCTACGAGGTGCCGTTCCATTCCGACGCCGTGCAGGTGCTGGGGCAACGCCGGGTCGAGCTGGGCGCCGCCGCTCCCGACGCGGTGACGCTCTCGGCGCACAAGCTCGGCGGCCCGGTGGGCGTGGGCGCGCTCGTCGTGCACTCGGACCTCGAGCTCGAGCCGCTGCTGCACGGGGGCGGGCAGGAACGCGACGTTCGCTCCGGGACGCTGGACGCGGCCGGTGTCGCCGGCTTCTGCGTGGCCGTCGAGACCGCGGTGGCCGACCAGCCCCAGCGCTCGGATCGCGTGAAGGGCCTGCGCGACCAGCTCGTGCGCCGGGTGCTGGAGCAGGTGCCCGGTTCTCGACTCACGGGGGACCCCGACCCGGCCGGCCGCCTGCCCGGCAACGCGCACCTGTGCTTCGCCGGCTGCGAGGCCGACGCCCTGCTGATGCTGCTCGACGCCCAGGGCATCGCGTGCTCGACGGGCAGCGCCTGCTCGTCCGGGGTTCCCGAGCCGTCCCACGTGCTGCTGGCCATGGGCGACGACGAGGCCGCTGTGTCGTCTCTGCGGTTCTCCCTCGGGTGGTCGTCGACGCAGCACGACGTGGACGCCCTGCTCGCCGCCCTGCCGGGCGCCGTCGACCGGGCCCGCACCGCGGGCCGGCTGAGCGCACGAGGAGCCTGACGGTGCGTGTGCTCGCGGCGTTGTCCGGCGGCGTCGACTCCTCGGTGGCGGCCGCGCGCATGGTCGACGCCGGCCACGACGTCACCGGCGTGCACCTGGCGCTGTCGACGACCCCGGCCGCGACGCGTACCGGCTCGCGCGGGTGCTGCAGCCGTGAGGACGCCCGCGACGCACGACGGGTGGCCGATCGGCTGGGCATCGCCTTCTACGTCTGGGACGTCGCGGCGCGGTTCGCCCGCGACGTGGTCGACGACTTCGTCGCCGAGTACGCCGCCGGCCGTACCCCCAATCCCTGCCTGCGGTGCAACGAGCAGATCAAGTTCGCCGCCGTGCTCGACCGGGCGGTCGCGTTGGGCTTCGACGCGGTCTGCACGGGCCACTACGCGCGGCTGGTGGGCTCGGCCGACGGCTCAGCGCCCACCCTGCACCGGGCAGCGGACCCGGCGAAGGACCAGTCCTACGTGCTGTCGGTACTGCGACCTGCGCAGCTGCGCCGCTCGGTGTTCCCCCTCGGGGACGACCTCAAGCGGGACGTGCGCGACGAGGCGCAGCGGCGCGGGCTGTCGGTGGCCGCCAAGCCCGACAGCCACGACATCTGCTTCATCCCCGACGGTGACACCACGGCGTTCCTGCGGCGAGCGCTCGGCCCGGCGCCGGGCCGGATCGTGGACGCGACGACCGGCGAGCAGGTCGGCGAGCACGAGGGCACCTACGGCTTCACGATCGGCCAGCGCCGGGGGCTGCGCATCGAACGGCCCGCGGAGGACGGCAGGCCGCGATACGTCCTTGGCATCGAGCCGGTGACGCGCACCGTCACCGTGGGCCCCCGAGAGCACCTGGCGGCAGCCGGCATCGTGGCCGCCGACGCCGTCTGGTGCGGCCCGGAACCGGACCACGAGTTCACCGCGACGGCCCAGTACCGCGCCCACGGGCAGACCGTGCCCGTCCGCTGCCGCCACGATGCCGGCCGGGTGGACGTCGACTTCGACGAGCAGCAGGTTGGCGTGGCAGCCGGCCAGACCATCGCGTTCTACGCCGACGACCGGGTGATCGGCTCGGCGACGATCACGACGACCCACGTGGCAGCCGTCCGATGACCACCGCTACCGCCGTGGGCTCCCTGCCCGGTACCGATCCGCTCGCTGCGGTGACCGAGGTGCTCGAGTGCTTCGCGGACCTGCCCTACCTGCCCGAGCTGCCGGCCCGGGGGGTGGGGGCCGACGCCGTCGGGCGAAGTGCGGGACTGCTGGTCGACCTGCCGGTGGAGCTCGTCGCGGGGCAGTGGCAGGTGGCCGGCCGCCCGGGCGCCGACGTGGCGGCCGCGCGTGCCTACGCCGCCGACGACCTCGCGGCAGCCCAGGCTGCGGCCACGGGGTATGCCGGGCCGTTCAAGGTTGCCGTCCTCGGGCCGGTGACGCTGGCCGCGAACCTGGGCCAGGCGCGCGGCGAGGTCGCCCTGACCGATCCGGGACTGCGCCGAGACATCACCGCCTCGCTCGCCGAAGGCGTGGCGGGTCTGCTGCGCGACGTCCGGCAGCGGGTACCGGCAGCGCAGCCCGTGCTGCAGCTCGACGAGCCGTCGCTGCCTGCCGTCCTGGCCGGCACGATGCCCACCCGCAGTGGCTGGGGACGGCTGGCGCCGCTGGATCGGGACACTGCTCGCACCATGCTCGCCGATGCTCTCGCGGCGGCCGGTGCGGACGAGGAGTCGCCGACGGTGCCGGGCCCGATCGTGCACTGCTGTGCTCGCCACGTGCCGCTCGACCTGCTGGTCGCGGCGGGTGCGCGTGCGGTGTCCTTCGACCTCGACCTGGTGGGTGAGGACGACCTCGACGATCTCGGTGCGATGGTCGAGGCCGGCACCACGCTTGTCGTCGGTGCCGTACCGACCGGCCGCCCGGTGACGGGTGAGCAGGTGGCTGCGCGGGTGGCAGCCCTGTGGAGCAGGCTGGGCTTCTCGGCTGACGCGCTGCGTGACACCACGGTGCTCACGCCCGCCTGTGGCCTGGCCGGGATGTCCGCGCAGGCGGCCCGTCAGGTGTCGGCGGTCGCCGTGCAGGCGGCGGCTCGCCTGTCCGAGCTCGGTGTCGGCGGGCCGAAGTAGCGTCCGGGTCGTGAGCGCAGCACCGTCGCAGGCCCGTGCCGAGCACGCGGCGCTGGTCGAGCAGGTCAACGAGCACCGACACCGCTACTACGTGCTGGATGCCCCGACGATCAGCGACGGTGAGTTCGACGCGCTGTTCGCCCGGCTGCAGGGCCTGGAGGAGCAGTGGCCGGCGCTGCGCACGCCCGACTCGCCGACGCAGCAGGTGGCGGGACCGGTGGCGGGCACACCGTTCGCGGCGGTGACGCATGTCGAGCCGATGCTCAGCCTGGACAACGCCTTCGACGCCGAGCAGCTGGCGGCCTGGGCGGCACGGGTGGAGCGAGAGCTCGGTGCCGACGAGGCGGCCGCGGTGCGCTACCTGTGCGAGGTGAAGGTCGACGGGCTGGCGGTGAACCTCACCTACGAGGGTGGGCGTCTGGTGCGGGCAGCGACGCGGGGGGACGGCCGTACGGGTGAGGACGTGACGGCGAACGTGCGCACCCTGCGCACGGTTCCCGTCGTGCTCGACGCGCAGGGTGGCCGTACGGCCGGGTTCGAGGTGCCGGCGCTGCTGGAGGTGCGAGGCGAGGTGTACTTCCCCAAGCAGGGATTCGCCGACCTGAACGCAGCCCTGGTCGCCGAGGGCAAGGCGCCGTTCGCGAACCCGCGCAACACCGCAGCAGGGTCGCTGCGGCAGAAGGACCCCGCGGTGACGGCGTCTCGGCCGCTCCGCATGGTGTGCCACGGCATCGGCGCGGCGCAGGGGTTCGACCCCGACAGCCAGTCGCTGGCCTACGAGGCGTTGGCGGCGTGGGGGCTGCCGGTCAGCGACCGCGTCCGCGTTGTCGACGACCTGGCCGGGGTGACCGACTACATCGACTACTACGCCGAGCACCGCCACGACCTCGACCACGAGATCGACGGTGTGGTGGTCAAGGTCGACCAGCGGGCGCTGCAGGCGCGGCTGGGCACCACGAGCCGGGCGCCGCGCTGGGCAGTCGCCTACAAGTACCCGCCGCAGGAGGTCACCACGAGACTGCTCGACATACGGGTCAACGTCGGGCGCACGGGGCGCGTCACGCCGTACGGGGTGATGGAGCCGGTCACGGTGGCCGGGTCGACCGTGGAGTTCGCCACGCTGCACAACGCCGAGGAGGTGGCCCGCAAGGGCGTGCTCATCGGCGACACCGTCGTGCTTCGCAAGGCCGGCGACGTGATCCCCGAGATCCTGGGACCCGTCGTGGACCTGCGCGACGGCAGCGAGCGGGCCTTCGTCATGCCCACCGTCTGCCCGGCGTGCGGCACGCCGCTGCGTCCGCAGAAGGCAGGCGACGTCGACCTGCGGTGTCCCAACAGCCGCTCGTGCCCGGCCCAGCTGCGCGAACGCCTCTTCCACATCGGCTCGCGCAACGCCCTCGACATCGAGGTGCTCGGCTTCGAGGCCGCCGGGGCGCTGCTGGAGGCCGGCGTGCTGCACGACGAGGGCGGCCTGTTCGACCTGGACGAGCAGGCCCTGCTGGCCGTGCCGCTGTTCACGCGCAAGGACGGTGGGCTCACCGCCAACGGCAGTCGTCTGCTGGCCAACCTCGCCGAGGCGAAGAGCCGCCCGCTGTGGCGGGTGCTGGTTGCGTTGTCGATCCGCCACGTCGGGCCGACTGCTGCGAGGGCGCTGGCGGCCACGTTCGGCTCGCTCGACGCTATCGCCACCGCTGCCCACGACGACCTTGCCGCGGTCGAGGGTGTCGGCCCCACCATCGCCGCGGCCGTGAGCGAGTGGTTCGACGTGGACTGGCATCGCGACGTGGTGGCTCGGTGGCGAGCCGCGGGGGTCAGCCTCGCCGACGCCCACGACGACGCCGTTCGCCCCGAGCAGACGCTGGCGGGTGCGACCCTCGTGGTCACCGGCACGCTGGCAGGCTTCAGCCGCGACGAGGCCACGCAGGCCATCGTGGCCCGAGGCGGCCGCGCCGCCGGCTCGGTCAGCCGCAAGACCGACGCCGTCGTCGCCGGAGACAACCCGGGCAGCAAGGCCGACAAGGCGGCCGCGCTCGGTGTCCCCGTCCTCGACGAGGAGGCCTTTCGCCACGCCCTGCAGCACGGTCTGCCCGACCGAACGGCTCAGCAGGCGTAGCAGGCCAGCTCGACCAGGTTCTGGTCGGGGTCGCGCACGTAGAGCGAGGCCATCGGTCCCCGCGCCCCTGTGCGGCGCACCGGGCCGAGCTCCACCGGCACCCCCGCACGCCGCAGGTGCTCCGCCACCTCGTCCAGCGGCCCGGGGACGACCACGCACAGGTCACCGGAGCCCGGGGTTCGTTCACGGGCCACCGGCGCCGGAGCCGGGTCGTCGACCGCGTGGAGGTTGATCTTGGTCGCACCCATCTGCACCGCGCGGCGTCCGTTGCCGAAGGTGACCGCACGCATGCCGAGCACGTCGCGGTACCAGCGGACGGTTCGCTCGACGTCACGCACCGTCAGCACGACGTGATCGATGCCGAGCGCGGTGCTCGCCCCCTGCCCGGGGCCGGCGACCGTCGTGGTGCTCAAGGTGGCGGCCAGGGTCGCCAGGTAGCCCAGTCGGGCGACCTCCGACTCGAGCACCTGGGGGTTGCCCTGCCGGCCGATGACGAGGGCGGGTTTCCTGACGGCGTCCGTTTTTGTATGCGGTAT
>CAYNWB010000056.1:8809-12992 GCA_964400785.1 uncultured Actinomycetes bacterium
GAGGGCGCGGTCCCGGCCCGCCAGAGGGGCGGCCGCCAGCACGGCGTCCTGCCAGCCGGGGGGTGCCCAGGACGGGTCGGCATCGAGCAGCGTCGTGCTGCCCAGCGGCGACCACGGCACGACGAAGCCGTCGTCCTCCGGGGCCCCGATGCTGCGGTGCTCGACCCGCGCCCGTCCGCCCGAGCCGTCGACGACGACGCCCCAGGCGAGTCGGAACAGGTCGGGCACGGCCGATGCCAGCACCTGCTCTGCCGCGGCAGGCTTCTCGGCCATCAGCTCGACCACCTCGAGGTCGCGTCCCAGCGGGGCACCTGCCGGGTAGGGCGTGACGAACGACACCGTGACGCCGGGCACCGCGGTGCAGGCGCTGACGGCGGTGTCGGGCATGCTCCCGTCGGGCAGGTCGATCACGATGTCGTCCACCGCCGTGCCTGCCGCGGTGTGCTCGACCACGTCCAGCGCCAGGATGTCGACGCCCGCTGCGCCGAGGGCTGTGGCGATGGCGCCGAGGCTTCCCGGCCTGTCGGTGAGGTGCAGGCGAAGCAGGTAGGGCATGGCGTCATGGTGCCGCAGGCGTGTGTCCAACACATGTCTGCCGGCGGGTGCGTGCGGCGCGCCTAGGATGGGCGGGCACGTCGCACCCTGATCGAACGGACACCATGACTGCGATCACCCCCGACGAGGTCGCCCACCTGGCTCGCCTGGCCCGTCTGGACCTCGAGGCGGACGAGCTCGACCACCTCGCCGGACAGCTGGACGTGATCCTGACGGCCGTCGCCGAGGTCTCCGGTGTCGCGGCGGCCGACGTCCCTCCGACCAGCCACCCTCTGCCCCTGACCAACGTGACGCGCCCGGACGTCGTGGCTGCCTGCCTCACACCGACCGAAGCCCTCGGTGGGGCCCCTGCCGCCGAGGACCAGCGCTTCCGCGTCCCCCGGATCCTGGACGAGGAGGTCTGAGCGTGACCGACGACCTGGTGCGTCGGTCAGCGGCTGAGCTGGCCCGCATGATGCAGCGGGGTGAGGTGAGCGCCCTCGAGGTGACGCAGGCACACCTGGAGCGGATCGAGGCCGCGGAGGGCGTGGTGAACGCCTTCGTGCACGTCGACCACGAGGGGTCCCTGGCCGCCGCGAGAGCGGTGGACGCCCGGCGGTCGGCCGGGCAGGTGCTCGGCCCCCTCGCCGGCGTGCCGATCGCGGTCAAGGACGTGATCACCACCGTGGGCATGCCCACCACCTGCGGGTCGCGGATGCTCGAGGGCTGGGTGCCGCCCTACGACGCGACCCTGGTCGAGCGGCTCAAGCAGGCCGGCATGGTGATCCTCGGCAAGACCAACATGGACGAGTTCGCGATGGGCTCCTCGACGGAGAACTCCGCGTTCGGCCCGACGCACAACCCGTGGGACACCAGCCGGATCCCCGGCGGCAGCGGTGGCGGGTCGGCCGCGGCACTGGCTGCGTTCGAGGCGCCGCTGGCGATCGGCACCGACACCGGGGGGTCGATCCGCCAGCCTGCCGCCGTCACCGGCACGGTCGGGGTCAAGCCCACCTACGGCGGGGTCAGCAGGTACGGCCTGGTCGCCTTCTCGTCCTCGCTGGACCAGGCAGGGCCCGCCGCGCGCACCGTGCTCGACACGGCGCTGCTCCACGCCGTGATCGCAGGCCACGACCCGCGCGACTCCACCTCGATCGACGCCCCCGTCCCCGACGTGGTGGCCGCGGTGCGGCAGGGCGCCGAGCCGGACGGCGTGCAGGGCATGCGAGTCGGGGTCGTGCGTGAGCTCGGGGGAGAGGGATACCAGCCGGGTGTCCAGGCCCGGTTCGACGAGGCAGTCGCCCTGCTTGCGGCGCGCGGGGCGCAGGTCGTCGAGATCTCGTGCCCGTCCTTCGTCTACGCGCTGCCCGCCTACTACCTGATCGCGCCGAGCGAGTGCTCGTCGAACCTCGCGCGCTTCGACGGCATGCGCTACGGCCTGCGGGTCGGTGACGACGGGTCGCTCTCGGCGGAGCAGGTGATGGCCCGCACACGCGGCGTCGGCTTCGGGGCCGAGGTCAAGCGGCGCATCATGATCGGCACGTACGCCCTGTCCAGCGGGTACTACGACGCCTACTACGGGCAGGCGCAGAAGGTGCGCACGCTGATCAGCCGTGACGTCGAGGCCGCCTTCGGGCAGGTCGACGTGCTCGTCTCGCCCACCACCCCGACGACGGCCTTCCCGATCGGCGAGCGGGTGGACGACCCGCTGGCGATGTACAAGGCTGACCTGTGCACGATCCCGGCGAACCTCGCCGGGATCGCCGCAGGGTCGTTCCCGTGCGGGCTCGCCGCCGAGGACGACCTTCCCGTGGGGTTCCACGTCATGGCACCCGCCCTGGCCGACGACCGGCTCTACCGGGTGGGCGCCGCCCTCGAGGCGGCCCTGGCCACCTCGTGGCACGGCCCCTTGACCGCGCTCGTCCCCGACCTGGAGGTACCCGCATGAGACTCGGCAAGCTCGACACCCAGGACGCCCTGAAGATCGCCAGCACCGCTTTCGCCGTGTACTCGGTGATCAAGACGGTGCACGATGCACGCAACGACGACGACGGCCTGCAGCTGATGGAGGGACTGCTGCGGGGGGCGACGCTGACGCTGAGCGTCATCATCCTGATCCGCAACCTGCGCCACGCCGACGACCCGGCGCTCGACAGCGCGGAGGGCGTGCCGGCGTGACCACGTCGGCACCAGCGCTGATGGCCTACGACGAGGTCGTCGGCGCGTTCGACCCGGTGCTGGGTCTGGAGGTGCACGTCGAGCTGTCGACGGCCACCAAGATGTTCTGTGGCTGCCCGACCGACTTCGGCGCCGCCCCCAACACCCAGGTCTGCCCGGTGTGCCTGGGCCTGCCCGGGTCGCTCCCGGTGGTCAACGAGGCCGCTGTGGAGGCTGCTGTGCGCATCGGACTCGCGCTGAACTGCTCCATCGCGCCCTGGGGTCGCTTCGCCCGCAAGAACTACTTCTACCCGGACATGCCCAAGGACTTCCAGATCAGCCAGTACGACGAGCCGATCGCCGTCGACGGCCACCTCGACCTGGACGTGCCCACCGACGACGGCCCGCGCACCGTGCGCGTGCTGATCGAGCGGGTGCACATGGAGGAGGACACCGGCAAGACCCTGCACGTCGGCGGCGCGACAGGGCGGATCCACGGTGCGGACTACTCGCTGGTCGACTACAACCGCGCCGGCATCCCGCTCATGGAGATCGTGACCAAGCCGATCGAGGGCAGCGGCGCCTTGGCTCCCACCGTGGCTCGTGCCTACGTCACCGAGCTGCGCGACATCGTCCGGGGGCTCGGGGTGTCCGACGTCCGGATGGAGCAGGGCTCGCTGCGCTGCGACGTCAACGTGTCGCTGCGGCCCTCGCCGGACGCGCCGTACGGCACCCGCAGCGAGACCAAGAACGTCAACTCCCTGCGGTCGGTGGAGCGGGCGGTCACCTACGAGATGCGGCGCCAGGCCGCCCTGCTGACGTCGGGTGGACGCGTGGTTCAGGAGACGCGGCACTGGCACGAGGACACCGGCCTGACCACGTCGGGGCGGTCGAAGGAGCAGGCCGAGGACTACCGCTACTTCCCCGAGCCCGACCTGGTTCCGGTGGCACCCGACCCCGAGTGGATCGAGCGGCTGCGTGCCGCGCTGCCGGAGCAGCCGAGCCGGCACCGGCGACGCCTGCAGACCGAGTGGGGCCTGTCCGACCTCGAGATGCGCGACGTGGTCAACGCCGGAGCGGTGGCGATGGTCGAGCAGACCGTGGCGGCAGGGGCGTCGCCGGCCGCGGCGAAGAAGTGGTGGCTGGGCGAGGTGGCCCGCCGGGCCAACGAGGCCGGGGTCGAGCTCGACGAGGCCGGCATCACCCCGGCCGAGGTCGCCCACGTCCAGGCCCTTGTCGACGCGGGGACGCTCACCGACAAGATGGCCCGGGCGGTGATCGAGGGAGTGACCGCCGGGGAGGGCACGCCCGAGCAGGTCGTGGCCGCGCGCGGGCTCGGGGTGGTGTCCGACGACTCGGCCCTGCAGGACGCGGTCGACCGGGCGATCGCCGCGCAACCTGAGGTCGCCGCGAAGATCCGCGCCGGCAAGGTGAACGCCGTGGGGGCCCTCATCGGGTCGGTGATGAAAGACCTGCGCGGGCAGGCCGACGC
>CAYNWB010000057.1:0-12970 GCA_964400785.1 uncultured Actinomycetes bacterium
AACTACCCGAAGATGCCGGGCGAGCCGAAACGGGTGCAGCCGAGCAAGGACAAGGACATGCGGTCGTAGCGGGAATCGGGGCCGCGCGCCACACGCGGCTGGCAGGCTGCCCGACGATGGACCACATGACGGAGTGGAGCGTGCGCGCCCCGCTGCTCGCGGATCGGCATGCGCTGGTGGAGCTGCGGCGTCAGGACGAGATGGCCACCTGCGGAGCGTCAACGGCCAGCCTCGCAGAGGTGGAGGCGATTCTCTCCCCCGCGCTCAGACATCTCGCAGTCGACCAGTCGGTCGCCGTCGACGGCCAGGGACGACTTCTCAGCTGGGTGGTCACCTACGACTACGGCGGCGACCACCAGTCTCTGGACGCGTTCCTCAGGCCGGGCGTCGACGAGCGTGTCCGCACGGCGCTGCTCCGACGAGCGCTGACCCGCCTGCAGCAGCGGGTGGCTGCCGACGGACTGGCGCGTGTGCGCGTCCAGGCCACCTGCTCACCACAGGCGCGTGCGTTCGCGGCGTCCCTGCTCGCGCTCGGGTTCGATCGGGTCCGCACGTTCGTGCGCATGAGGATCGAGCTCGACCCGGATCGTCCGCAGAGGGTGCCGTGGCCGGATGGTGTGCAGATCATCGGTTTCGACGGTTCGGAGAGCTCCTGGCATGCGCTGCACGACCTGCTCGAGACAGCGTTCTGCGAGCACTACGGCTTCCACCCTGAGCCGTACGAGGCGTGGCGCGCCCGGGCCGAGACCAACCCCTGGCCAGACCTGGAACATTGGCGCGTGGCAGTGGTGGACGGACACATGGTGGGGGTCTGCCGGGCGATCGGCCGGCACCGCGAGCACGACGGTGGTCACGTCAACGAGCTCGCCGTGCTACCCGACTTTCGCGGACGCGGGATCGCCACAGCCCTGCTGCGCAGCACCTTCGAGTCGTATCGGCAGGCAGGGTGCACCTGGTGCGGGTTGTCACTGGACGCCGACAACACCACCGGGGCGCTGCGGCTGTACGAGTCCGTCGGCATGCACGCCGTGTCGACCCGGCACGCGTACGTCCTCGAGGTCTAGGGGCGAGGGCTGGGCGCGCGCACCGTCGCGAACGCCCGCTGGGCGATCAGCGCCGCGTAGCCCGGCTTGATGACGTCGTTGACCAGGCTGAGCCTCTCGTCGAACGGGATGAACGCCGACTTCATCGCGTTCACCGTGAACCACTGCAGGTCGGGCAGGTCGTAGCCGAAGGCGTCGGCGAGCAGGCGCAGCTCTCGCGACATCGACGTGCCGCTCACCAGTCGGTTGTCGGTGTTGACCGTCACCCGAAACCGCAGCCGGGCCAGCAGCCCGATCGGATGCTGCTCGATCGACGGCGCCGCCCCGGTCTGGACGTTCGACGACGGGCACATCTCCAGCGGCAGCCGGGTGTCGCGGACGTAGGACGCCAAACGGCCGAGTCGGACGGTGCCGTCGTCGGACACGGTGATGTCGTCGATGATGCGCACGCCGTGGCCGAGGCGATCGGCGCCGCACCACTGGATGGCCTCCCAGATCGAGGGCAGCCCGAACGCCTCCCCGGCGTGGATCGTGAAGTGGAAGTTCTCGCGCCGCAGGTACTCGAAGGCGTCCAGGTGGCGGGTGGGGGGAAAGCCGTCCTCGGCCCCGGCGATGTCGAAGCCCACGACGCCCGCGTCTCGGTAGCGGACGGCCAGCTCGGCGATCTCGGTGGAGCGAGCGGCGTGACGCATCGCAGTGAGCAGCGTGCCGATGCGGATCAGGCGGCCCTCGGCCGCCGCCTGCCGTTCGCCCTCGCGAAAGCCACGCTCCACGGCCTCGACGACGGCCTCGAGGGTGAGCCCCTGCGCCAGGTGCTGCTCGGGTGCGTATCGGACCTCGGCGTAGACGACGCCGTCGCGCGCCAGGTCGACCGCGCACTCTGCCGCGACCCGCTCCAGGGCCGGCACCGTCTGCATGACGGCGACGGTGTGGGCGAACGTCTCGAGGTAGCGCTCGAGCGAGCCACTGCCCGCAGCGTGGGAGAACCACGTGCGCAGCGCGGCTTCGTCCGATGCCGGCAGCTCGTGGCCGACCTCGTCGGCGATCTCGAGCATGGTGGCCGGGCGCAGCCCGCCGTCCAGGTGGTCGTGCAGCAGCACCTTGGGGGCGCGGGCGATCTCGGCGTCGGTCAGCACGACCCCGACGGTAGGCCTGTCGCCGCCCGCTCGTTCACCGTGTCGGTCACATCGCGGCGATCGGTGCCACGAGCCACCCGCGCTGCGGCAGGATCGTAGGCATGACGAAGGTGCCGGACGACGTGCTCGACGCGGCCCGGGCTGCCATGGCCGATGCCGACCCCGCCGTGCGCGACATGGTCGAGGCGCGACTGCGGCGCTGGTGGCCCGACCTCGCCGACGGCTTGACGACCGTCTACCCGCACCACGACGTCCACGCCCTCGGAGCACGCCTGGTGGCACTCGCCGCGAGCGCCGCCGCTGAGCGGCCGGCTGACCTGCGTCGACTCGACCTCGACCGCACGCTGCAGCCCGACTGGTTCCAGCAGCCGGACATGCTCGGCTACGCCTGCTACGCCGAGAGGTTCGCCGGCGATCTGCCCGGTGTCGAGGCTGCCGTGCCGTACCTGCGTGAGCTGGGCGTGACCTACCTGCACCTGATGCCCCTGCTGCAGCCGCGTCCGGGTGACAGCGACGGGGGGTACGCGGTGGCCGACTACCGCACGGTGCGCCCCGACCTCGGAACCGTGGACGACCTGCGGTCGCTGGCCGACGAGCTGCGCGCACACGGCATCAGCCTGGTGCTCGACCTCGTGCTCAACCACGTCGCACGCGAGCACGCCTGGGCGGCCGCTGCCCGTGCGGGCGACCCGCACTACCGCGCCTACTTCCACATCTTCGACGACAGGACGATGCCCGACGCCTACGAGCAGACGCTGCCGGAGGTGTTCCCCGACTTCGCGCCCGGCAACTTCACCTGGGACGACGACCTGCAGGGATGGGTCTGGACGACGTTCAACGCCTTCCAGTGGGACGTCAACTGGGCCAACCCTGACGTCTTCGCCGAGTACCTGCAGATCGTGCTGTTCCTGGCCAACCTCGGCGTGGACGTGCTGCGCCTCGACGCGATCGCGTTCACGTGGAAGCGACTGGGCACGACCTGCCAGAACCAGCCGGAGGTGCACGCACTCACGCAGGCCCTGCGGGCCCTCACCCGCATCGCCTGCCCCGCGGTGCTGTTCAAGGCCGAGGCCATCGTCGCCCCGACCGACCTGGTGCACTACCTGGGCCAGGGGCGTCACCACGGCAAGGTGAGCGACCTGGCCTACCACAACAGCCTCATGGTGCAGACGTGGTCGATGCTCGCCGCCGGCGACACCCGGCTGGCCGCGCACGCGCTGCGCTCGGTTCTGCCGGTGCCGTCGTCCACCGCATGGATCACCTACGTCCGTTGCCACGACGACATCGGCTGGGCGGTCGACGACAGAGATGCCGCCGCCGTCGGCCTCGAGGGCTTCTGGCACCGCTCGTTCCTGTCCGACTACTACTCCGGTGCCTACCCCGGGTCGACCGCGCAGGGGCTGGTCTTCCAGCAGAACCCGCTCACTCGAGACCGGCGCATCAGTGGCACGGCCGCCTCGTTGGCCGGGCTGCAGGCGGCGGTCGAGGCCGACGACCCGCCCGCGGTGGACCACGCGATCGCACGGGTGCTGCTCGCGCATGCGCTGGCCATGGGCTGGGGCGGTATCCCGGTGATCTGGTCCGGTGACGAGCTCGCGATGCCGAACGACCCGGGCTGGGCGGACGAGCCCGGCCACGAGTCCGACAACCGGTGGGCGCACCGGCCGCGGCTGGACTGGCAGCGGGCGCAGGCTCGGCACGACTCGGCGAGCGTGGCGGGCCGAGTGTTCGAGGGGCTGGCGCATCTCGGCCGCGTCCGCGCCGGTCTGGCGCACCTGCACGCCTCTGTTGCTGCCGAGGTGCTCGCCCCCAGCGACCCGGGCGTGCTGCCGGTGCTGCGCGACCATCCGCTCGGGCCGATGCTCGGGCTCTACAACGTGACCGAGCACTACCGGCCCTGGCCGGCCCGGCGCCTGTGGGAGCTGGGGCTGCGGGCCTCGGTGGACACGATCTCGGGCACCGACGTCGAGGTGGCCGGGGACGGCAACGTCTGGCTGCCGCCGTACGCCTATCGCTGGATCGTGGCCCGTCCGTCGTGACCGGCCGATAGAGTCCAGAGCGCCCTCGCCTCGTCGGAAGGACTGCCATGAACCTGGCTCGAAACCTGGTCACGAGCGCCGAGGCCCACGCGGCTCGACCCGCGGTGAAGCTGGACGACGCGGTCGTGCCGTACGGGGTTCTGGCGAACGCGGCGTCCCGCGTGGCGGGATGGCTCGGCGAGCTGGGGCTTCAGCCCGGAGACCGGGTGGGCGTCTCGCTGCCGAACATCCCGCAGATGCCGATCATCTACTACGGCATCCTGTGGGCCGGTGGCGTCGTCGTCCCGATGAACCCGCTGTACAAGGGCCGCGAGTTCGCTTTCGTGCTGCGCGACGCCGACGCGAAGGCCTTCTTCGCCTGGGACGGCGTGGGGGAGGAGGCCAGCAAGGGTGCGGCCGACGCCGGCGTGGAGTACGTCTCGGTCAGTGCGACCGGCTTCGTGCCCGAGCTGATGACGCACGAGCCGGCACCGTTCGTCGACCGTGCCGACGCCGATACCGCCGTGGTGCTCTACACCTCGGGCACCACCGGGTCGCCGAAGGGCGCAGAGCTGACCCACGCGAACATGGCGCGCAACGCCGAGATCAGCGTGAGCCTGGTGAACACGTCGCCCGACGACGTCATCTTCGGTGGTCTGCCGCTGTTCCACTCGTTCGGTCAGACGGTGGGCATGAACGCCAGCGTGCTGGCGGGGGCGACGATGACGCTCATCCCCAGGTTCGAGCCGACGAAGGCGTTGGAGATCCTGCAGCGCGACAAGGTGACGATCATGCTGGGCGTGCCGACGATGTACGTGGCGCTGCTGCAGCACCCGGACAAGGCCGACTACGACCTGTCGAGCCTGCGCATCTGCGCCTCCGGGGGCGCCTCGCTGCCGGTCGAGGTGCTCCGGGGCTTCGAGAACGCCTTCGGCGCGATGATCCTCGAGGGCTACGGCCTCTCGGAGACGTCGCCGGTGGCGTCGTTCAACCACGCCGACCGGGAGCGCAAGCCGGGCTCGATCGGCCAGCCGATCGACGGCGTGGAGTTTCGGCTCATCGACGACGACTGGAACGACGTGCCCGAGGGCGAGATCGGCGAGATCGCGATCAAGGGCCACAACGTCATGAAGGGCTACCTCGGCAATCCCGAAGCAACGGCGTGGGCCATCCGGGACGGCTGGTTCCGTACCGGTGACCTGGCTCGGCGCGACGACGAGGACTACTACTACATCGTCGACCGGGCCAAGGACATGATCATCCGCGGCGGCTACAACGTGTACCCACGCGAGGTCGAGGAGGTGCTCTACGAGCACCCTGCCGTGGCGACCGCCGCGGTCGTGGGCGTGCCGCACCCGACCCTCGGCGAGGAGGTCGCGGCCGCCATCACCCTCAAGCCGGGTGCCACGGCGACCGAGGACGAGCTGCGCGAGTTCGCCAAGCAGCGGGTCGCGGCCTACAAGTACCCGCGCATCGTCTGGGTCACCGCCGAGCTGCCGATGGGCCCCACCGGCAAGATCCTCAAGCGAGAGATCGAGATCCCGACGCCGCCGACGACGGACGCGGGTGACACCTTCCCGACACAGACGTTGCCCGACCCCTCCTGACACAGAGAACGGCCTCCTGCCATGAGCCAGCAGCTCGAGCAGCTCTTTCCCGGCAAGTACTTCATCAGCACGGTGCTCGAGGTTCTCGAGACCAAGACCCGGATGAGCGGCGAGCTGCTGCGGGTCTACCTCATGCGCGCCGCCATGGCCGGCATCATCATCGGTGTCTTCTACGCGACGAACTACGCGGTCATCGCGGCCTTCGCGTCGGTCGACACGGGTGCCACCACGCTGATGCCGATCGGGCGCATCGTCGGGGCCATCGCCTTCGGGTTCGCGCTGGCGTTCATCTACTACACGAAGTCAGAGCTGCTGACGTCGAACATGATGATCGTCTCGATCGGCGCCTACCATCACGAGACCGGCTGGGTGAAGGCGTTCCGGCTGATGTTCTTCTGCTACGTCGGCAACTTCATCGGCGGGTTCTTCGTCGCCACGCTGCTGTTCTTCTCCACGATCACCGAAGGCCCCGTGATCGCCGAGATGTCGGAGTCGGTCGACCACAAGCTCGAGTTCATCACGTCGGGCGTCACCGGCTGGGGTGACCTGTTCGTCCGGGCGATCCTGTGCAACTTCATGATCAACCTCGCGATGCTGCTGCTCTACAACGGGCTGATCAAGGAGGACATCACCAAGGTGCTGATGATGGTGGTGTCGGTGTTCATCTTCGCCTTCCTCGGCTTCGAGCACTCGGTGGCGAACACGGTGCTGTTCAGCATCGTCGGCCTGCAGGAGGGCATCGCGATCGCTCCCGCGCTCGGCAACATCGCCATCGCCCTGGCCGGCAACTTCGTCGGCGGGGGACTGCTGATCGGCATCTACTACGCCTACGCCAACGACGACAAGACCTACCTACGCCGTCATCCCGAGGCTCGCGGGCAGTAGCCCGCGCGGCTCGATCAGTCCTGCAGGGCGCGGATCACCGACGTCGCGCGGCGCAGGCGCGTCGACAGCAGCTGCGCGAGGGCCAGCACCAGCGCGGCATGAGCGTCCGGACGCGACGCTCGCAGCGTCTCGAGAGAGGTGCCGTCCAGGCTGTGCAGCAGGGCGGCCGACTCGGTGACCACCCGGGCCGACCGGGGCAGGCCGTCGATCGTCGACACCTCGCCGATGACGCCACCGCCGCCCACCCCGCTCACCCGCCGCCAGCTGCCCCGCGAGGTTCGCACCAGCACCGAGGCCTCGCCGGCGCTGACCCACACGAGGCCGTCGGGAGGCGAGCCGGCCTCGATCACGATCGTGCCGGCCGGTACGACACGCGTGGTCAGCAGCGCCTCGACATCACCGCGGTGCGGCGACGACAGGGCGCGCAGCACCTCGTGCTCGGCCAGCGGGACGGCTGCGTCGGGCAGGCCCCCGCGTAGGCCGTGCCCGGCCAGCACGCTGTCCTCGACTGCGGCGAGGGCGTGGTCGCGGTCGGTGAAGCGCGTCACTCCGGGCGGCGTGGGCAGTCGTGACTCGCGGTCGCGGGAGTGGTTCGGGCCGTCGACGACCGATACCTGAGCGCCCAAGGCCGTCAGGGCCGACAGCGTGTCGGCCAGCACCGCCGCCGCCGGTGCGTGCACGGCGTTGATGTGGGAGGCGTCGATGACGAGCAGCCACGCGTCGCCGCCGTGCTCGGCGGCCTCGAGCAGCCGGTGGGTGAGCTTCTCGACGGCCAGGTCGTGCAGGGGTCCCTGCAGCTCGACCAGCTGGATGCGATGCGCCTGGGCGTCGAGCACGGCGAGCTCGTCGGTGCTGCGAGCGGCGACAGAGCGGGCCGCGAGACCGGTCGTCCATCGACGGATGGGGGAGGCTCCCACGCCCGTGGGCGTGAACATGTGCAGCCCGAGGTCGGCCGAGAGGTGCTGGGCGGCAAGCACCGCGCGGACGCTGTTGCCCTGCGCGTCCAGCGGCGGGCTCCACAGCCCGAGGCCGAACTGGCCGGGGAGCACCGCGAGCACGCCGCCGGAGACGCCGCTCTTGGCGGGCAGGCCGACGCGGAACAGCCAGGTGCCCGCCGCGTCGTACATGCCGCAGGTGGCCATCACGCTGAGCACCGGGCCGACCACGTCGGCGGGTACGACGCGCGCGCCCGTCCTCGGGTTGACGCCCCCGTTGGCCAGCGTCGCGGCCATCACACCCAGGTCGTCACAGGTGACGGTGACCGAGCACTGCGCGAAGTACACGGTGAGCGCGTCGTCGACGGGCATGCTCAGCGTGCCGGCACCGCGCATCAGGTAGGCCAACGCACGGTTGCGGTCTCCTGTCTCTGCCTCCGAGCTCAGCACCCGCTCGTCCACCTCGAGTGCTCGCCCGGCGAAGGCGGACAGACCCTCGACGATGCGGCGGCGCTTGTCCGGGGCCGTCGCGCCGGCCACCAGGCAGGCCGACTCGATGGCTCCGGCGTTGACCATGGGGTTGAGCGGACGCCCCGTCCCCGGCTCGAGGGTGACGGCGTTGAAGACGTCGCCCGTCGGCTCGGTGCCCACCCTGCCCAGGACGGCGTCCACGCCACTGTCGGCCAGGGCGAGCGCGTAGACGAACGGTTTCGACACCGACTGGATCGTGAACGGCTGCGTGGAGTCGCCCGCGTGGTAGGCGTGCCCCTCGGTGGTGATCATGCTGATGCCGAAGGCGCTGGGGTCGGCCTGCGCCAGGGCCGGGATGTAGGTCGCGACCTGCCCGTCGTCGACGTCCACGAGCCGCCGGTACAGAGCGTCGAGCCGCGCCGAGATCGGGTGGGTCACGTGCACGCGCGCATGTCAGCACGCGTGTGTGTCAGGGACGTTTCCGCTCGTGGACTCTGGCGGTCACAGCCAGCGCTGCACCCAGGCCGCAAGCTGCGGCTCGGGCAGGGCGCCGACCTGACGGTCCACGACCGTGCCGCCCTTCATGAGCAGCAGCGTGGGGATGCTCATCGCCTGGAACCGCGAGGCCGTCTGCGGAGACAGGTCGACGTTCACCTTCGCAACCTTCAGGCGTCCGCGGTAGGTCGTGGCCAGGCGCTCGACCGCGGGGGAGACCATGAGGCAGGGCCCGCACCACGGAGCCCACAGGTCGACCAGCACCGGCAGCCTCGACTGCTCGACCGCCACGCCGAACGTCTCGTCGTCGGCGTCGGTGACCCAGGGGAGCGGCTGCTTGCACGAGGCGCAGACGGGCTGGCCGGGCGCCGAGACCGGCACCCGGTTCTTGGTGCCACAGGACGGGCAGCGCACGACACGTCCGGACCTCACCGGCTCAGTCTGCCACCGGGGGCGACGGGTCGTACTGCGCCCGCACGGCGGCCCAGATGTGTCGCTCCTTGGCGCGGCGGGCAGCGGGGGAGGCCGGGAGGCCCTCGTCCTCGCGCGCTCTCGCCCACTGCTCCACCTGGGCGGCCACCTCTGCGCGCTGCTGCTCGACGTCGACGAGGCTCACCCGCTGCGGCCGGGTGCCCGGCGGTAGATGCGACAAGAACGAGGCCATGGCCCGCGCGCGGTCGTCCAGCATTCGCAGCGGCGCCGCCCCGGGGGTCTCGTCGCGGGCCCACTGGGCTCGCTGATGGGGCGTCGAGGCCTCGCCACGCGCCCACGTCGTGATCGCGTCGCCCGGGACCCACTTGTCGCCGCGCGCGAGAGTCGTGGGGCCCTTCGTGCTCAACATCTGCTCAGGGCTCAGGTCGAGCGCGAGACCGAGGGCTACCAGCTCGCCGGCCTTGATCTCGCGCTGGCCCGTCTCGACCTTGGCCACCGTGACGGCGGTCCACGACAGGCCGGTGGCCCGCAGCAGCCGAGCCAGGCCGTCCTGGGTCATGTCCAGGTGCTCCCGGCGACGGGCGACGGTGCGCCCGATGTGGGCACACAAAGCGGACACGTCGGGCACAATCGGAGTATGTCGTAAGCCTTCGAAAATAGAAAGTGCTTACTGGGTAAGAAATCTCGGCGAATCCGTTGACAGTGCTTCCGGGCCGTGAGCATGCTCGCAGGTGCCAGCGACACTTCCCCCGCGGTCGCAAGCAGCGCGTGCCGGACGTCCTCCGGCGCCGGTCGACGACCGGTCCCCTCAGGCTGCAAGGTGTCCAGTGTCCAGGGTGAGAGCACCGGTGCGTCGGCGACTGACAGTCGCGATGACGTCGCTGGCCCTCGTCCTGTCCACGGTCGGGGCGATCCCGGCGTCGGCCGTGTCGCCAGGCTCTGCCGAGGACCTCTCCCGCCCGCCGACGCCGCTCGAGCTCGCCGCTGTCGCGGACGAGGCCCGGCTGCTCTGGCTGACCGTGCTGCCCGAGCAGGACTCCTCGTCGCAGGCTGGTGGCACCTCCGCCACCCCGGTCGGCACGCAGCTGATGGCCGGGGTCGTGCACTCCCTCGTGGCTGGCCTGACCAGCCTGATCGGCATGACCGACCTGGTTGACGCCACGGCCGAGTCAGAGCCGGTCGTCGAACCCGAGCCGGTGGCTGAGCCCGTCGTCGAGACGGAGCCGGTGGTCGAGCCGGAACCGGTCGCGGAGCCGGACACGGTGTCCGAGCCCGAGCCCACGGTCGAGCCAGAGCCCGCAGCGGAGCCGGCGCCCACTGTCGAGCCCGCGGCGGAGCCGGAGCCCACTGTCGAGCCCGACCCCACCGTGGACCCCGAGCCCACGGTGGAGTCGGAGCCCACCGTCGACCCCGGGCCCACACCCGAGCCGGATACGTCGGGTGCTGGCGGCACAGAGGCGGAGACCCCCGCGGCTTCGCCGCCGACGGCTGTGTCCATCGCCACCACGGCCCTGGACTTCGGCCAGGTGCTGCCGGGCGACACGTCCACCCTGTCGGTCGACGTCACGAACACCTCAGGATCGGCCCTCACCCTCACGCCGTCGGTCTCCGGACCGGCGGCCTCGTCGTTCTCGGTCTCGGGCCCGGTGCTGGTCGATGCCGGCGCCACGGTGACCGTCACGGTCTCGTTCTCGCGCGCGACTGTCGGCCTGGCCGAGGCGGTCCTGAGCCTGGGTGAGGGCAGCACCGTCGCCCTGTCGGCCTCGGTGACCTACTGGTCGACCAGCGGGACGACCGCCACCGCCCGACTCGCGGACGGACAGGCGTTCGACCACGAGCTGCGGTTCGCGCCCAGCTCGGCGGCACTGGTCAGCGTGGTGGACGGCGTCGAGCTGGCCGACCTTGCACCTGGCGGCGTGACAAGCCTCGACGTGCTCGGCGGGTCGGGTGACGACCGTCTCGCCCTGACCGGCGACCCTGGTGCCTTCCTCGTGCGCATCTTGGGCGGCGACGGCACCGACACCCTCGAAGGGCCGGCACCCGACAGCACCTGGGTCATCTCCGGGGACCATGCCGGCAGCGTGGGGTCGGTGTCGTTCGAGTCGTTCGAACGGCTGGTCGGTGCCCCGGACAACGAAGACACGTTCGTCGTGCAGGCAGGCGGAGTGTTCGTCGGTCTGATCGACGGGGGCGACGGCGGGTTCGACGTCCTCGAGGTCGCTCGCGAGTCCGAGTCGTTCACCCACGAGGCGACTGCCTTCGACTCCGGGATCGTCACCGTCGACGACATGACCTTCCGCTACATCGGACTGGAGCCGGTGGCCAACTCTGGTTCCACCGCCGATGCGAGGTTCGTCCTCGGCAGCGCCGACGACGACGTCGTGCTTCGCCTCGAGTCGGGAAGCCCCTACCTGGACGTCACCAGCGACACCGCCGAGGACACCAGCCTGGCCTCGGTGACCAACTCGATCACGCTCGACGTCGGGACTGGCACCAACACCGTCGTCGTGCAGAACCTGGGCAGCTTCACCGGTGACATCACGATCGTCGGCAGCGTCGACTCCCTCACGATCAACGGTTCCGACGGGGACGACACCATCACGATCTCCGACATCGACGACATCACCGTCGCCGGGGGAGTCGTGCACATGCAGGTCGATCGCGGCGCCGTTGGCCTCGTCCTGTTCTCGAACCCGATCACCGAGCTGATCGTCCAGGGCCTCGACGGCGACGACGACATCACCGTGGCGTCCCTCGACGCTGGTTTCTCGGCGACCCTCGATGTCGAGGGCGCCGACGTCGAGAGCTGGCTCCCGTCCGACGAGCTCGTCCTGGCCATCGACGAGCACACCGACACGGTGACGATCACGGGTGACGTGAGAACCAACGGCGGCGACTTCTGGGCCAACGCCACGTTCATCTCGGTGCTCGACGACGTGGTCGTCTCGACGGCCGAGGACGAGACCGACCCCGACACGGCGTGGGGCGACCTGCAGTTCTGGGCCCGCGAGTACGCCGTCGCCGACGTGAACAACCTGTCTCCCGTGCAGTACGACGTCAAGAAGGCGTCGATCACCATCGGTGAGCGTGCTCAGATCCGCGGCGGCGAGGTCTTCTTCCTCGCCTACGCCACCGACGTCACGCTCAGTGAGCTGATCGGGCTCAACAACGTCTGGGTCGACACTCTCGTCGTCAGTGGACTCAACGACGTGCTGACCACGCTGGCCGCGCTGCCGTTCGACATCACCCTGAAGATGTCCGAGGCGTCCTTCACGGCTGAGCAGGACGCCCAGATCCACGGTGCCGGCACCGTCGGTATCTTCGTCGTGGCCGGCGTCGACGCGACCGGTACGGCCAAGAGCAGCATCGCGACGGTCGGCTTCTCGTATGGCGACTCCTCAGCGACGCTCGACATCGCCGACGGCGCTGTCATCACCGCCGGTGACTCGATCAACATGAACGCGGACGCCTCCGCGACCGCCGCGGTGACCACCGACACCGGGCAGGACCTCGACGAACCAGGGCTGACCGGCGGCGTCGCCGCATCGATCGCTGTGACCTACGCGAAGGTGCGTTCGACCGTGACTGTCGACACCGGTGCGAAGCTGACCGCCGGCAAGGTGGCCAACGTCCGCGCGACCGGAACAGTCGAGTCCAACCCGGACGCCACGTCCGGTACCGGCGCAGGCGGGACGACTGCCCTGGCCATCGCCATCAGCCTGTCGGACGCAGAGATCACCACCTCGGTGGACGGTGAGATCACTGCGTCGGCCGAGCCCGGATACACCGTCAAGTTCGAGTACGACCCGACGGCCGAGTGCGACGACGCCACCTCCACCTACGAGGTCGGCTGTGTCGACAACGATCGGGCGGCCATCTACGTGGGGCTCGCACCCGACGGTCGGGACGCCATCGCCCTGGGTACCGGGGACGCCGTCGAGTACTCCA
>CAYNWB010000058.1:0-12953 GCA_964400785.1 uncultured Actinomycetes bacterium
GGGGCGGGGGTGCAGGGGTGACCCTGCACCCCGAGGGTGGGTGCGCGGTCACCCCTGCACCGGATGGGGGTGGTGCAGGGTCACCCCTGCACCGCGGGCGGTGGCTTTCTCTCCCATGATCTTCGCTGGACGGTGCACGGTCACCCGTGCACCACGGGGGAGGGTGCAGGGTCACCCCTGCACCGGGCTCACCCCACGACGGTGTGCGTCACTGCGGTGTCCGTCCGGCCAGCAGTGCGCTCAGGCGCGATGCCGAGTGGGCCCAGGTCCAGTCGCGCTGCACCCAGTCGCGCCCGGCTGACCCGTAGGCCTGCCGTCGGGACGGGTCCGCAAGCAGCCCTGCCACGACGTCGGCCACCTGCTCGACGTCCTCTCCGTCGACGACCTCGCCCGTCCGCCCGGGCAGCACAGCGTCGGGCGCACCGCCCGAGCGTCCGGCCACCACGGGCAGGCCGACGGCGGACGCCTCGAGGTAGACGATGCCCAGGCCCTCGACGTCCAGGCCCAGGTGTCGCGTGCGGCACGGCATGGCGAACACGTCACCGGCGCGGTAGTGGGCCGGCAGCGACTCGAAGGGCACCGACCCCGTGATCACCACGTGCCGGCTCATGCCTGTGTCGGCGGCGAGCCTCTGCAGCGCCGCCCGGTGCGGTCCCCCACCGACCAGCAGCACAGCGGCATCCGGAACCTGCCGACGGATGCGGGGCAAGGCCTTGATCAGCGTGTCCTGGCCCTTGCGCGGCATCAGGCGCGACACGCACACGACCACTGGTCGATCGGCCAGCCCGAGGGAGGCTCGAACCGCGTCGCCGTCGACGTCCGGATGGAAGACGTTCGGGTCGACACCAGGGGCGAGCTGCACCATGCGCGAGGCGGCCTGCGCAGACAGAGCGCGGGAGATGCGGGCATGCGTGTACTCGCCGAGGTAGGTCATGGCGTCCAGCCCCTCGCCCACGCGCCGCAGCACCTGACGGGCTCCCGGGTAGCCGGCCCACCCGGCCTCGTGCCCGTGGGTGATGCCGACGGCTCGCGCCGCGCCGGCCGATCGCAGCGAGGCAGCCATCAGCCCCAGCGGTGCCGCTGCTCCGAACAGCACTGCTTCGGCCTGGTGCGAACGCACCAGGTCAGTGGCTCGTCGTCGCACCTGCGGTGTCGGCAGCAGCACCGACGTGTTCTGCCGCACCACGGTGAAGGGCTGGTCGGCGTCGAAGGCCTGCCAGCCTCGGAACTGCGAGGTGTAGACCACCACCTGGTCAGCAGGCAGCCGTCGGACGAGCTCGTGGACGAAGGTCTGGATGCCACCGGGCCGCGGCGGGAAGTCGTTGGTGACGACGAGCGTGCGCGGCGCGGCATCCACCCGGACAGGTTAGGAGTCCAGGATGGGGAACACCCGGCCGGTGGCCTCTCCGAACTCGTAGATCTCGTGCGGGGGACCCACGATCGACGGGTCGGGCACCTCGACGATCGAGGAGTCCTTCTCGTCGTAGGGCAGCTTGTCGAGAAGGTAGCGCATCGCTTCGATGCGGCCGCGCTTCTTGTCGTTGCTGCGCACCACGGTCCAGGGGGCCCACGAGGTGTCGGTGTAGTAGAACATCGCCTCTTTCGCCTCGGTGTAGGAGTCCCAGCGGTCCAGCGACGCCAGGTCCATCGGCGAGAGCTTCCACTGGCGCACCGGGTCGATGCGGCGGATCGTGAAGCGGGCGATCTGCTCCTTGCGCGACACCGAGAACCAGAACTTGATCAGGGTGATGCCGTCACGGACGAGCATGCGCTCGAAGGCCGGCGCCTGTCGCATGAACTCCTCGTACTGGTCGTCGGAGCAGAACCCCATGACCCGCTCGACGACCGCCCGGTTGTACCAGGACCGGTCGAACAGCACGATCTCTCCGTCGGTCGGCAGGTGTCGGATGTAGCGCTGGAAGTACCACTGACCCTTCTCCTGCTCGGTGGGCTTGGTGAGGGCGACGACGGTGGCGCCGCGCGGGTTGAGGTGCTCCATGAACCGCTTGATCGTGCCGCCCTTGCCGGCGGCGTCGCGACCCTCGAAGACGATCACGATGCGCTGCCCGGTCTCCTTGACCCACGTCTGCATCTTGAGCAGCTCGATCTGCAGCAGCCGCTTGGTGTACTCGTACTCACGACGGCTCATGCGATGCTCGTACGGGTACCCCTCTCGCCAGGTGTCGACCGGGCGCCCGTCCGGGCCGAGAAGCACGGGGTCGTCCACCTCGTCCCAGGTGCCCTCGACCGACAGCCCCTGCAGCACCAGCTGCTCGGCGGTCAGGTCCTGCAGTGACGAGATGATGTCGGCCAGGTCCATCACCGTCTCGACGTCGACCGTGTGCTCGTGGTGCTCGGGCGGGGTCGCGGTGTGCTCGCTCGTCATGGGCTACCTCCGCCGGTCAGTGTGGCGCACACGTCGCCCTGGTGCGGGCGGGTTCAGCCGATGTTCGACTGCGGAACCGGTCACTCGGCTTGCACGCTCGACGCGCCGGACACCTCTCGGCCGACGACGTCGGGGTCGCCTGCGTAGCGCACGGTCGATGCTCCTGCGGCCCTCACGTCCAGGTCGCCGCTCACCGACACCCGGACGCTGCTCGCCCCGTCGGCCTCGACGACGGCCGAGACGGCTGCCAGCTGCTCCAACGCGAGCGAGGACGCGTCCGCGGCCGAGGCACTCAGGCTCGCCGCGGAGCCGCTCGCGTTCACCACGCTCGCCCCTTCGGCCGAGACCTCGAGCTCGTCCGTGGCCAGCACGAGGAACGCCCGGCTGGCACCGTCCAGGCTCACCGAGAGGGTGGGGGACTCCAGAGGCTCCGTGCCGGTCAGGGTCGCCGCACCCGACAGCGTGATCGACGTCAGCGCCGCGGCGGGCACGGTCAGGTCGGCCTGCAGGGTGGCGTCACGCACGGCACCGTCCAGACCCAGCGACAGAGTGCCGGCCTCGACCCCGACGTCGATGCGGTCGACGAGGTTGTCGTCGGTGCGCAGCACGAGAGCGGCCTCGTCGCCGGGTCGCAGCGTGACCTCGAACGCCGATGCGATCGTCACGGCGTCGAACGCCTCGAGCTCGGGCGTCGACTCCACGACCGTCCCCGATCCGCTCGGCAGCGAGCCGAACCCGCAGGCGCCCAGCAGCAGGGCGCCGGCGGCGACCGTCAGTGCAGCACGACGCACCTCAGGCCACCATCTCCTCCGCGACGGCCGCGGCGAAGGTGTCGATGTCGTCCTCCGTGGTGTCGAACGCACACATCCACCGCACCTCCCCGGTGTGGGCGTCCCACGTGTAGAAGCGGAACCGCTTCTGCAGCCGCGCGGTGACGTCGGGGGGCAGGATCGCGAAGACGGCGTTGGCCTGCACCGGCTGCGTGACCTGCACGCCGGGCACCTGGCGCACGGCGGCCTCCAGGCGTTGGGCCATCGCGTTGGCGTGCCGGGCGCTGCGTAGCCACAGGTCGTCCTCGAGCAGGGCCAGCAGCTGCGCGGAGAAGAACCGCATCTTGGACGCGAGCTGCATCGAGGTCTTGCGCAGGTAGATCACGCCGGTGACCACGTCCGGGTTGAGCACGACGACGGCTTCGGCAGCCAGCAGGCCGTTCTTGGTTCCCCCGAACGACAGCACGTCGACGCCGACGTCGGTGGTGAAGGCGCGCAGCGGCATGTCCAGACCGGCGGCAGCGTTCGCGATCCGTGCGCCGTCCAGGTGCAGGGCCATGCCGCGCTCGTGCGCGTGGTCGGCCAGCGCGGCCACCTCGTCCGGTGTGTAGCGGGTGCCGAGCTCCGTGCTCTGGGTGATCGACACCACGGCGGGCTGGGCTCGGTGCTCGTCTCCGAAACCCCACGCCTGCCGGTCGACGAGCTCGGGGGTCAGCTTGCCGTCCGGAGTGGGCACGGTCAGCAGCTTCAGCCCGGCCATCGTCTCGGGGGCACCGCCCTCGTCGGCGTTGATGTGGGCGGTCTCGGCGCAGATCACGGCCTGCCACCGCGTCGTCAGCGACTGCAGCGCGACGACGTTCGCGCCGGTGCCGTTGAACACCGGATACGTCTGGGCCCGCTCCCCGAAGTGTCCCCGCATCACCTGCTGCAGGCGCTCGGTGTAGGCGTCCTCGCCGTAGGCGATCTGGTGGCCCTCGTTGGCGGTGGCCAGGGCAGCAAGCACCTCGGGGTGCACACCGGCGTAGTTGTCGCTGGCGAAGCCCCGTACGCGACGGTCGTGCAGGGGGGCTCGGTCGAAGCCTGTGGTCACGGTCTCTCCGTCATCCAGATGCGGACGCCGTTGACGGCGTCGGTCGGTTCGTCCCAGACACCCGCGATGGTCTCGGCGAGGTCGGCCACCGGGGTGAAGCCCGTGAATGCCGCGTCGGGCTTGGCCTCGCGCATCGCAGGAGTCAGCAGTGCCTTGACCACGATGATGCTTGCGGCGGCAGCAGAGTCACGAAAGGCATCGGCCAGGGCCAACGTCCACGTCTCGGCGGCGGCCTTGGCGGCGGCGTAGGCGGCGTTGGTCTGGGACGGCTTGGTCGCCTCCTTGGACGAGACGAGCACGAAGCGTCCGGCGGGGGCGGCGCGCAGTGCGTCGTGGAAGGCCTGGGACGTGCGCTGCACCGTGCGCACGAGGGGTGCTTCGAGGGCGTCCCAGTCGCCGAGGTCCGACTGTGCCAGCGGGGTACCGCCTCGCCAGCCGCCCACGAGGTGAACCAGGCCGTCGACGCGGCCGTGGCGCGAGAGCAGGTCGTCGGCCCAGGCGCGCGTCGCGGCCAGGTCGAGCAGGTCGAGCGAGCGGGCCTCGGCCCGACCCCCGGTGCTCGCGACGTCGTCGGCCACCGCTTCGGCCCGGTCGAGGTCGGCGTCGGCCACCGCGACCGTCGCCCCGGCCGATGCCAGCCGGCGGGCCAGAGCCGGCCCGGCGCCGCCCCCGGCCCCGGCGATCGCGACAACCGCCCCGTCCAGGGTGCTCACGCGGTGATACCTCTCGTCGACTCGACGGTGTCACCGAGCTTGCGACGCAGCGCCTCGTAGAACGTGTTGAGCGGAAACTCGTCGGGCAGCACGAGGTCGACCAGCGCCTTCGGCTCGGCGTCCATCGGCAGGGCGTCGATGCCCTTGGCCCAGGTGGACGCAGGGTTCGGCGGCACGTAGGTCGACACGAGCTCGTAGGCGGCCAGCCACTGCGCGACCTTCGAGCGGTCGATGCCGTCGTGGTAGAGCCTGGAGACCTTCTCGTACAGCGACACCACCGCGCCCGGCAGCGCCGCCCAGTCGACGGTCAACCGGTTGTCGGTCCACCGGATCACGTCGTTGCGGTGCAGGTAGGCGAAGAGCAGCTGGCCGCCGAGCCCGTCGTAGTTGCGCACCCGGGCGCCCGTGATGGGAAAGCGGAAGAGCCGGTCGAACAGCACCGCGTACTGCACGCTCGCCGCGTGCGGGACGCCATCGGCCTCGAGCGTGACCGCCTCGCTGAACGCGGTGAGGTCGCAGCGCAGCTCTTCGAGCGCGTACATCCAGTAGGGCATGCGCTGCTTGATCATGAACGGGTCGAACGGCAGGTCACCGTGGCTGTGGGTGCGGTCGTGGATGAGGTCCCACAGCACGTAGGCGTCCTGGGCGAGCTGCTGGTCGGCGACGAGCCGGGCAGCGTCCGGCGGCAGGGCCAGCCGCAACGTCTGCACGGCTGCGCCGCACACCTGGCGGAACCTCGCCGCCTCCCGGTCGCAGAAGATGGCCCCCCACGTGAACCGGGGCACCTCGCGCACCGCGACGGTCTCGGGGAACAGCACGGCCGAGTGGGTGTCGTAGCCCTCGGTGAAGTCGAGAAAGGTCACCGGGACGAACGCGGCGTTGTCGTAGCGCGTGCGCTCGAGGTCGGCCAGCCAGTCCGGCCACACCACCCGCAGGGCGACGGCCTCCATCACCCGGTCGGGGTTGCCGTTCTGCGTGTACATGCCGAACACGACCAGGTGCTCCAGGCCGTCCACGCGATGCTGCTCGGGGCGGAACAGCAGCAGCGAGTCCAAGAAGTCCGGCACGCCGAAGCCGGTGTCGGCCCAGCGGCGAAGGTCGTCGCGCAGCGCCGTCAGGTACGGCTCGTCGTGGGGGACGAAGCCGGCCAGGGTGGCCACGGCCTCGTCGATGGCGTGCACCTGGGCCAGAGCGGTCGGGGCATCGTGCTCGGACGTGTCGATCGAGCCGTCCTTGGCCTGCATGCTGCGCAGCGTCGACACGGCCTGCTTGAGCTGCGCCCACGCCGGGTCGCGCACGAGGGGGCTGGGCGCGACCTGGCCGGAGGTCGTGGGCTTGGGCGTCCCGGCCGCCCACGTGACCAGGTTGACCCAGAGCCGCTGCTGGTCGTGCTCGGCGATCGAGTCGTCGCCGAACAGGTCGGAGTCTGCGAGCACCACGACGCGGCCCGCTCCGGCGGTCACCGCGACGGCCAGCGGCGCATCCGGGGCCGAGGCGGTCGGAGAGGTGCGCAGCAGCACGAGGTGGTCGACACCGGGGTCGACGTCGACCACCCCGGAGCGGTAGAAGCACACCTGCGACACGCCGGCCAGCAGGTCGTCTGTCTCCGGCAGAGGTCCGGCCTGGGCGAGCAGCCAGGTGTCCACGTCGTGGGCGCGGTGGACGGGGTCGAGCACCGTGGTCGTGCGGATCTGCACGCCAAGACGTCCGAGCAGCTCGTTGATGTTGTTGCCGTACTTGTCCTGGTCGCACTCACCCAGCACGAGCAGGCCTCCACCGTCTCGCACGAAGGCCTCCACCGCGTCGAGCTCGGCGGCGTCGAGCTTGGGCACGCCGTCGGGGACGACCCGCTCCCACGTCGGCTCCGACGGGTGGGCCAGCACGAGCACGTCCACCCCGGCGAGTGCCTGCGCCGTCAGTGCGCCGTCCGTGTGGGCCTGCACCGTGTGCCCCCGCCGCCGCAACGCGCTGGCCGCCTTCGCGTAGGACGCGTCGGCCGGTTTCACCGGGTTGACCTGGGCAGCCACCTCGGGGCGGATCGTCCAGGCCTGGCTGTGCGACTCGTCGAACAGCACAGCGGGGAACGTGCTCATGGCCGGCTCCTTCGTCACTGACCAGGGTGGCAGCCAGCGTAGCCGGGGCCCCCAGTGTCACGGCCGCGCCGGTGGCTCCGCGGAGGGGTCCGGCGCCTCGACCGCTGGCGGGTCGGACGGCTGCTGCCTTGCGGCTTGCTTCGCTGCCTTCTTGCGTCCGTGCTTGCGGCGCGCCTGCCACCCCAGCAGCATGGTCACCCCGAGCAGCACGCCCGCCACCAGCGACAGCGCGATGACTGCCCAGAGGGGCACCTGGGCTGCCCACCCGAGAAACTCGACGTTCGTGGCCTCGAGGTTCGACAGGGCGAACACCGTCGCGGGGATGCCGATGCCGAACCCGACGATGAACCCGAGGGTGCCGCCCCGGCGCTGCTTGACCTCGGCCATCGCCGCCTGCCTCAGGACTGCTGCTCGGACTCGTGGTGACCATGGCGGCCGGTGAAGCTCGACATGACCGACATGAGGCCCAGCCGCTGTGCGAGGGAGTCGTAGAGCCGCGGGGGCAGAGCGCGGAGCACCTGGACGGCCACCCCGACACTGGGCAGGATCACTCGCTCGCTGTTCTTCTCGACGGCATCCATGACGCTGGCGGCGACCTCGGCCGGCTCGAGGTGCTCGTTGAAGAAGGGGAGCGGGATGGTGCCGGCACCCTCGAACATCCCGGTCTTGATGAAGAACGGCATGACGACGGTGCTGCGCACGCCCGGAGCCTCGGAGTGCAGCTCGGTGCGCAGCGTCTCGCCGAAGCCGTAGGCCGCGTGCTTGCTGACCGTGTAGGTCGCCATGCCCGGGGTCGGCACCAGCGAGGTGATCGAGGCGATGGTGACGACGTGCCCGTGGCCACGCTCGACCATGCCGGGGACGAAGGCCTTGGTGCACCAGAACAGTGCGAGGACGTTGACGCCCATGACGCGCTCGATCATGTCGTCGTCGGCGGCGAGCACCGTCGCCGGGTCGACGATGCCGGCGTTGAGCACGAGCACGTCGACCCCACCCATGGCCTCGTCCGTGGTGGCGGCAGCGTCGTAGATGGCCTGACGGTCGGTCACGTCCACCACCTCGGTCAGCACCTCAGTGCCGCGGTCCCTGAGCTGCTCAGCCAGCGTGTCCAGGCCCCCGGCGTCGATGTCCCAGGCGATGATGCGCGCCCCGCGGCGCGCTGCGTCGAGCACCATCTCGCGTCCGATGCCGCTCGCGGCACCGGTCACGAGCACACGGGCGTTGCGAAGCTCGGTCATGGCCTGCTCCTTGTCGTTGCGGGGTCGAGGGCGTGGCAGTCGGCGCAGCGTCCGGACAGGGCGACGTGCGAGGGGTCGAGCTCGAACCCTGCCACGTCGCGTAACCGGGCCCGCACGCCGTCGAGTATGTCGTCGGGCACGTCGACGACCGACCCGCAGTCGTGGCACTGCGCATGCAGGTGGTCGGCGTCGACGAGGTGGTAGGCGGTGCCGCCGTGCCCGACGTGCACGTGGCTCACGATGCCGAGGCCTGTCAGCGTGTCCAGCGTCCGGTAGACGGTAGCGCGATGGACGTCGTCCGGGCCGGCCTCGACCGCGGCCACCACCTGCTCGGCGGTCGGGTGGTCGGGCATCGAGGCCAAGGCGGCCAGCACGGCCCGGCGTGGCGAGACGCTCGAACGTAGCCGCGACAGTGACGCTGCCGCGCTCCACCTCGGCAAGCCTGCCCGTGAACGCGCGGATGTTCGCTTCGATGATCGGAACAGCGACCGGAAGCGAGGTGACCACGGCGAAGCGCGGCGCGGCCAGCGCCGCCGCAAGGCAGCCCGCCTCGCCGAGGCAGGCATGCGGGTCGTCGTGCTCGAGGCCAGCGAGCGACCCGGGGGTGGGCTGCGCACCGAGCAGCTGACCCTGCCCGGCTTCGCGCACGACGTCTGCTCGTCGGCGCATCCGCTGGCCCAGGCCTCCGAGGCGTTTCGCCACCTGCGGCTCGAGGCGCAGGGGCTGAGGTTCGCGCAGCCGGAGGCGCCTGTCGGCCATCCCCTCGACCACGGCCGGGCCGTGCTGCTCTGGCGCGACGTCGAGCGCACCGCTGCCCAGCTGGGGGCCGATGCCGCTGTCTACCGCAAGGTTGTCGGAGGCTTGAGCCAGCGGTGGCAGTCGGTCACCGACGGCGTGCTCGACCCGTTGGCGGTACCGCCCCGCACGCCGTTCGCGACGGGCGCCTTCGGACTGGCCGGCCTCTGGGGAACGACCGGGGTCTCCAGAGTCGCCCTGCGCGACGAGCCGGCGCGCGCCCTGCTCGCGGGGCTGGCGGCGCACGCGACGCTCGACCTCTCCCAGCCGTTGACGACGGGCGTCGGCCTGCTGCTCGGCCTGCTCGGCCACGCGGTCGGCTGGCCGGTGGCGGTGGGCGGGTCGCAGTCGATCGCCGATGCACTCGTCGCGCGGCTGCGCTCGCTGGGTGGTGAGGTGGCCACGGGCCATCGGGTTCTCGACGTCGACGCTCTGCCGTCGCACCGGGTCGTCGTGCTCGACCTGACGCCGCGCCAGGTGCTTGCTGTGGCAGGCCATCGGTTGCCCCCGCGCTACGCGGCGCGGCTGGCCCGATGGCGCTACGGCGCCGGAGCGTTCAAGGTCGACTGGGCACTCGACGGCCCCGTCCCGTGGGCCGATTCCCGGCTCGCGCACGCCGGAACCCTGCACCTGGTGGGCACCTCGCCTGAAGCCGTCGCGGCCGAACGCCAGGTTGCGCGAGGAGAGATTCCGCAGCGCCCCTACGTGCTCGCGGTGCAGCCGAGCCTGGTCGACCCGACCCGGGCGCCGGCGGGGCGGCACACGTTCTGGGCCTACTGCCACGTTCCGAACGGCGCGACCGTCGACATGACGGAGGCGATCGAGGCTCAGGTCGAGCGGTTCGCGCCGGGCTTTCGCGAGCGGGTGCTCGCCCGCCACGTCATGGGGCCGGCAGCCCTGCAGGCCCACAACGCCAACTACGTCGGCGGGGACATCGCCGGCGGTGCGTCTGACTGGCGGCAGCTTGCTGCGCGTCCCGTGCTGACGCGCCGACCCTGGGCGACCCCGAACCCGCGGATCTTCATCTGCTCGTCGTCCACACCTCCGGGCGGTGGGGTGCACGGCATGGGTGGCTGGCACGCAGCTGGCGCGGTGCTGCGCTCGGTCGGGTGACCGAGACGTCCATACTGCGCAGGTGAGCGTCACCAGCCGGCTGATCACCCAGGTCGAGAGCCACACTGCGCACAACTACCGGCCGTTGCCGGTCGTGCTCGCCGAGGGTCATGGAGCCTGGGTCACCGACGTCGAGGGGCGACGCTATCTCGACTGCCTCGCCGGCTACTCGGCACTGAACTTCGGTCATGGCCACCCCCGGATCGTCGCGGCGGCCCGGGAGCAGCTCGAACGACTGACGCTGACCAGCCGGGCCTTTCACCACGACCAGATGGGTCCGTTCGTCGAGGGGCTGGCGGCGCTGGCCGGCAAACAGATGGTGCTGCCGATGAACTCCGGCGCCGAGGCGGTCGAGACGGCGATCAAGGTTGCCCGCAAGTGGGGCTACGAGGTCAAGGGCGTCCCCGACGGGCAGGCCGAGATCATCGTGGCCGACGGCAACTTCCACGGGCGCACGGTCACGATCATCTCATTCTCAGACGACCCCGACGCCCGCGACGGCTTCGGCCCGTACACCCCGGGCTTCGTGCGCGTCCCGTACGGCGACGCCGACGCCCTGCAGGCGGCCATCACCGAGCGAACCGTGGCTGTGCTGCTCGAGCCGATCCAGGGTGAGGGTGGGGTGGTGATCCCGCCCGAGGGCTACCTGCGGGCCGTGCGCGCGGCCACCTCGGACGCGGGCGTGCTGCTCATCGCCGACGAGATCCAGTCAGGCCTCGGTCGCACCGGGCGTACCTTCGCCTGCGACCACGACGACGTGGTGCCTGACATGTACGTGCTGGGCAAGGCGCTCGGCGGGGGTGTCGTGCCGGTCTCTGCGGTCGTCGCCGACTCCGACGTGCTCGGCGTGCTGCGACCGGGCCAGCACGGCAGCACGTTCGGGGGCAACCCGTTGGCCAGCGCGGTGGGTCGAGCGGTCGTCGACCTGCTGGCGACGGGCGAGCCGCAACGGCGAGCTGCTGAGCTGGGCGAGGTGCTGCGGGCCGAGCTCGACCCCTTGGTGGGAGCGGGCCTGGACGCCGTTCGCCTGCGGGGCCTGTGGGCCGGCATCGACGTCGACCCGTCCGTCGGCACGGGACGGCAGGTGTGCGAGGCGCTGCTGCGCCGCGGCGTGCTGGCCAAGGACACTCACGGGTCGACGATCAGGCTGGCGCCGCCGCTTGTGATAGACCCGGACGACCTGCGCGGTGCCATAGCGGCGCTGGCAGACGTCCTTGAGCACGGCTAATTGCCATGATCCATGTGCGGCACGGGGACACCTGTGTCCTCGAGCCGCACATCGACACCGCCGGCGCGGTGTTCGGTAGCCTTCTGCGGTGAGTGGCGATGTGGGGTGGGACCGCGACTCCCTGGCGCAGGCGCTCGTCCTCACCCACCGCTACACCGTCCACCTGACGCGCGTCGTCAGCGCGACCCTCGGGCTGCCGGAGCCGGAGAACCGTGACGTGCAGACCGTCCTCGTCATCCACGACGCCGGCCCGCTGACGCCGTCCGGGCTCGCGACCGCCATCGGGACGCCTCGCAGCACGTTGTCACGGGCGGTCAGTCGCCTCGAGGCGTTGGGACTCGTCTCCCGGCGCCACGATGACGGTGACCAGCGCCGGGTCTTCATCGACGTCACCGCCAAGGGCAGGCGACGGGTTGCCAGGGCTCGCGCCCTGCTCGACGACCTCCACCGGGCCGGCGACGTCGCCGTCAAGCACGCAATCGACCTGCTCGACCGCGCCGGGCTGAGCCCTGCGCCGGAGGGTCTGCGAGACCCGATCGACGCCAACGTCGCTCTCGCCACGGTGGGTGATGCCTACGTGACCGACGTCGTCAGGGCGCTCGAGCCCTACGGCGTGTCCGAAGGAACCGACCGGTTCGCCCTCGCCCTGCTCGACCTGAACGCGCCGGTGCGACCCTCCCAGCTCAGTGACGAGCTGGGAATCACACCGGGTGGCGTCTCAGGCCTGCTCACGCGACTCGAGGCCGAGAGGCTGCTTGTGCGTGGGCACGACCACGTGCCAGGTGATCGGCGCGCCGTCACGGTGGTGCTGACCGACCGTGGGCGCGAGGCCGCTGCGGTGCAGTTGGACGTCTTCGCACGGCATGCCGCGGACGTCTTTCGCGCCATGGCCGCCACTGCGCCTCGCGAGGGGTGAGCCAACGCCCCGTGCGAGGGTGCGAGAGCAGGCGCAGTCCTACGTCGCCGGGGGCTCGCCCCGGATGCTTCCAGTCGTCTCGATGACCTGCGTGAAGTCGTCGTTGAGGGTGAACCCGACGCAGACGAGGCCACGGTCGTCGTCGAGCGACCATGTCTGCTCCGAGGGGGTGACCGTCAGGTAGTCGAAGGCGCTCTCGTCGTAGGCGATCCCGGTGTAGTCCTCGAGCACCTCCAGGCACTGGGAGGCCGCCTCATCGTCGATGGCCTGCTCATCGAAGGCGTCGAGGTCGAAGAAGAACTCGTTGTCGACGAGAATGACCTCGCCTTCGTGCGGCTGCTCGCACGACAGGGTGTCGAAGCCCGCGACGTCGCCGGAGTCGGCCTCGGCCAGTGCCCCCAGCAAGACGCAGTCCCCCACTCGCAGATCCGCCGGATCGACCGCCCCTTCGAGAACCGCGTCGCCCCCGGCGCCAGCGTCCGAGGTTCCCGTGTCGACGTCGGTGTCGCCGTCGATCTCGCCGACGCCGGGGGAGCTCTCGACGGTCACGGACACGCAACCAGACGCAGCCATGGCCACGGCTGTGACCAGGGCGATCCAGCCGGTCCGAC
>CAYNWB010000059.1:0-12506 GCA_964400785.1 uncultured Actinomycetes bacterium
CAGCGCGTCCAGCCCCTCGCGGTGCACCCGGTCTGGGCTCAGCAGCACGGCCCGCACCGCGGCACCCCGGCGGGCCAGCCTGGCCCCCGCGTGCAGGGTGTCGCCCCCGTTGGCGCCCGCGCCGACCAGCAGCACGACCCGGCGCCCCGGTACCGTCCGCAGCAGACGAGCGCAGACGATGGCCAGCCCGGTCGCGGCACGCTGCATGAGCGCACCCTCGGGCACCCGGGCCATCGCAGTGGCCTCGGCGCGGCGCACGTCGTCGACACGGTGGGCGTGGATCACGTCACGACTCCAGCACGACCATGGCGACAGCGAGCCCCCCGTCGTGGCTCAGGGTGAGGTGCACCGTGCGGGCCTCGCGCTGGGCGCACGCGCTCGCGACCGTGCCGACGACCTCGAAGGTCGGGCGTCCGTCGGGCTGGGAGACCACGACGGCATCGTGCCACCGCAGCCCCGGTGGAGCCCCCAACGCCTTCGCCAGTGCCTCCTTCGCCGCGAATCGAGCGGCCATGCTCGCGGTGCGGGGTGACTGCTCCGCCGGTGTCAGCACGCGGGAGACGAACCCAGGCGTGCGGTCGGCGGTGGCGGCGAAGCGGGCGACGTCGACGACGTCCACACCGATGCCGACAACAGCCACGCTGGGCACCTCCCGCTACTCGACCGTGACCGACTTCGCCAGGTTTCGTGGCTGGTCGACGTCGAGGCCGCGAAGGGCTGCCATCTCGCAGGCGAACACCTGCAGCGGGACGGTGGCCACCACCGGCTGCAGCAGCGTCGCAGTCACCGGCACGCGGATCAGGTGGTCGGCGTAGGGCACGACAGCCTCGTCGCCCTGCTCGGCGACCACGATGGTGACCGCCCCCCGAGCCCGCACCTCCTGGATGTTGGACACGATCTTGTCGTGCAGCACGCTGCGTCCCCGCGGGGAGGGGACGACCACCACGACGGGAACACCGGGCTCGACCAGGGCGATCGGCCCGTGCTTGAGCTCGCCGGCCGCGAAGGCCTCGGCGTGCATGTAGGCGATCTCCTTGAGCTTGAGGGCACCCTCGAGCGCCACCGGGAAGCCGACGTGCCGCCCGATGAACAGCACCGACGGCACCTCGCCGAGCTCGTGGGCGAGGTCGCGCACCGGCTGCATGGTCTCGAGCACCTGGTCGACCTTCGCCGGCAGGTCGGCCACCGCGTCGAGCACCTCGGCGATCTCGTCGCCCCACTTGGTGCCGCGTACCTGAGCCAGGTACAGGCCGACCAGGTAGCACGCCACGAGCTGGGTGAGAAACGCCTTGGTCGAGGCCACCGCGATCTCCAGCCCGGCCCGCGTGTACAGCACCGCGTCGGACTCCCGGGGGATGGTCGCGCCGTTGGTGTTGCAGATCGCGAGCACCCTGGCACCTTGCTCACGCGCATGCCGAAGGGCCATGAGGGTGTCCATGGTCTCCCCCGACTGGCTGATGGCGATCACCAGCGTCTGCCGGTCGACGATCGGGTCGCGGTAGCGGAACTCGCTGGCCATCTCGACCTCGCAGGGGATACGGGTCCAGTGCTCGATCGCGTACTTGGCGACGAGCCCTGCGTGGAACGCCGTGCCGCAGGCCGTGATGATCACCTTGTCGATGTCGCGGATCTCCTCCTCCGACAGGCGCATCTCGTCCAGGGTCAGGCGGCCGTCCGTGCCCAGGCGGCCGAGCAGGGTGTCGGCCACCGCCTTCGGCTGCTCCGCGATCTCCTTGAGCATGAAGTAGTCGTAGCCGCCCTTCTCGGCGGCTTCGACGTCCCAGTCGATGGTGAACTCCGTGCGCGGGGCCTCGCGTCCGGACAGGTCGGTGAGCGTCACCCCGTCCGGGGTGAGGTCGACCACCTGGTCGTCCGCGACCTCCATCGCCGACCGGGTGTAGGTCATGAAGGCCGAGACGTCCGACCCCACGAAGTTCTCACCGTCACCGAGGCCGACCACCAGCGGGGAGTTCCTGCGGGCCGCCACGACGCGCCCGGGGGCACCCGCCGTGACCGCGACGAGCGTGAACGCCCCGGTGAGGCGACGACACACCTGCCGCATCGCCTCGGCCAGGTCGCCGCCCACCCCGTCGAGCACGGCCGCGAGCAGGTGGGCGACCACCTCGGTGTCGGTGTCGGAGGCCAGGGAGGTGCCGGCTGCCTCCAGCTCGGCCCGCAGAGCGGCGAAGTTCTCGATGATGCCGTTGTGGATGACGGCGACGCGCCCGTGCTCGTCGAGGTGCGGGTGCGCGTTGGGGTCGGTCGGCGGGCCGTGCGTCGCCCACCGCGTGTGGCCGATGGCGGTGGTCGCGTCCGGCAACGGTGTGGCCTGCAGCGCGGCGTCGAGCACCGCGAGCTTGCCGGCGCGCTTGAGGCTGGTGAGATCGCCGGTGTCGCCGACCACGGCGATGCCGGCGGAGTCGTACCCGCGGTACTCCAGACGTCGCAGGGCGCCGAGCACGACGTCGACGGCCGGACGGTGCCCTGCGTACCCCACGATCCCGCACATGGCAGCGAGCGTAGTCAGGGGGTGGGCAGCGCGAGCCGGTCGGTGACGATCGCGGCGAGGCGCCCGGCCACCTGAGCGGCGTGCCCCTCGGAGGGGGCCTCGACCATCACCCGCACGACGGGCTCGGTGCCGGACGGACGCAGCAGCACCCGGCCCTGGCCGGCGAGCTCGGCGGTGGCCTCGGCGACCGCCGCCGACACGACGGGATCGACCGACACCCGTGACTTGTCGACGCCGCCGACGTTCACCAGCACCTGGGGCAGGCGCGTCATCCGTCCCGCCAGCTGTGCCAGCGGCTCGCCGGTGGCCGCGACCTCCCCCAGCAGGTGCACCGCCGTGAGCAGGCCGTCACCCGTGGTCGCATGGTCGAGCAGCACGACGTGGCCCGACTGCTCGCCCCCCAGGTTGTACCCGCCCGCGCGCATCGCCTCGAGCACGTAGCGGTCACCGACGGCGGTGTCGAGGTAGCCGATGCCGTGCTCACGCATGGCCGACCGAAAGCCCTCGTTGGCCATCACCGTGCTCACGACGGTGTCGCCGCGCAGGGTTCCGCGTGCCCGCATGGCCAGGGCCAGCACGGTGAGAATCTGGTCGCCGTCGACGAGGTTGCCGTCGGCGTCGACGGCCAGGCAGCGGTCGGCGTCGCCGTCGTGGGCGATGCCCGCGTCGGCACGCTCGCGCACCACGGCCTGCTGCAGCGCCTGCGGGTGCGTCGAGCCGCACTCGTGGTTGATGTTGAGGCCGTCGGGCTCGCAGTGCAGCCGCACCACGCGAGCACCGAGGCGCTCGAGCGCTCGTGGGCTCGTCGTCGAGGCTGCGCCGTGGGCGCCGTCCACGACCACGGTGAGCCCGTCCAGTCGGGCGGGCGCGGAGTCGACCACCGCGGCGACGTAGTCGTCGAGGGCCGACGCGTCGACGTGCACGCGGCCGACGCCGGCGCCCGTGGGGCGCGTCCACGGCTCACGCAGGCGGGCCTCGATCTGGGCCTCGAGGTCGTCGTGCAGCTTGTGGCCGCCACGTGAGAAGAACTTGATGCCGTTGTCGGGCATGGCGTTGTGCGACGCAGAGAGCATGACGCCCAGGTCGGCACCGCGTGTCGCGGTCAGCCAGGCGACCGCAGGGGTGGGCAGCACCCCGACCCGCACGACGTCGAGACCCGCGCTGGCAAGGCCCGCCACGACCGCTGCCTCGAGAAACTCACCGGACGCGCGCGGATCTCGTCCGACGACCGCGAACGGGCGGTGCCCCTCGAAGACGCCGCGCTCGGAAAGGACGTGGGCGGCGGCCACCGACAGGTCGAGCGCGAGCTCGGCAGTGAGGTCGACGTTGGCCAGGCCCCGGACTCCGTCCGTGCCGAACAGGCTCACCGCTTGCTGTACTGGGGTGCCTTACGGGCCTTCTTGAGGCCGGCCTTGCGTCGCTCCTTGACCCGCGGGTCGCGGGTGAGAAAGCCCTGCTTCTTCAGCGGGGCGCGGTTGGCGTCCAGGTCGATGCTGTTCAGCGCGCGGGCGACACCGAGGCGCAGTGCCCCGGCCTGGCCGGACGTGCCGCCGCCGTGCACGCGGGCCACGACGTCGTAGGCGTCGTCCTGACCGAGCTCGACCAGCGGGGACAGCACCGTCTGCTGGTGCACCTTGTTCGGGAAGTAGACGTCGAGCGGGCGGCCGTTGACCGTGACCTGGCCGCTGCCCGGCACGAGGCGGACCCGCGCGACGGCCTCCTTACGGCGACCGGTGGCCTGGCCAGGACCGATGATGCCGCTCACCCGCTGCTTGCTCGTCTGGCTCGTGAAGCTGCCGCCCTCGATCGGGGCGTCGGAGCCCGGCTCGGTCTCGGCAATGGTGCTGGTGTCGGTGGTCACCGTGGAAACCTCGTTCGTCTCGGTCATGGACTACTGGGAGATCTGCGAGATCTCGAAGGGAACCGGCTGCTGCGCCTGGTGCGGGTGCTGCGGCCCGGCGTAGACCTTGAGCTTGGTCAGCATCTTCCGGCCCAGGCTGGTGTGCGGCAGCATGCCCTTGACGGCCTTCTCCACCGCTCGCCGAGGGTTCTTCTCCAGCAGCTCGACGTAGGAGGTCGCGCGCAGACCACCGGGGTACCCGGAGTGGCGGTAGTCCATCTTCTGCTCACGCTTGGCTCCGGTGAGGGCGATCTTGTCGGCGTTGACGACGATCACGAAGTCACCGGTGTCGACGTGCGGGGCGTACTGGGGCTTGTGCTTGCCACGCAGCAGCGTGGCAACCTGGCTGGCCAGCCGGCCGAGCACGACATCGGTGGCGTCGATGACGTACCACGTCTGCTCGACCTCGCCCGGCTTCGGGGTGTACGTGCGCACAGTTGTCGGCCTTCGTTGTCGTAGCGGAGCTGAAGACGGGAGGATCCCGGCCTACCGGCACCGGACCAGGACGTCCGGCTGCGGCCTTCCAGGATACGGCAGCCCCGGTGAGCCGGTCAAAACGCCCCAGCGGGGTCATGCCAGACCGGGTCGGGGGTCTCGACGACCGAGCCGTCCGAGCCGAACAGCACGTAGCGGTCGAAGCCTCGGGCGAACCATCGGTCGTGGGTCACCGCGAGCACCGTGCCGGTGAAGCCCGCCAACCCGTGCTCGAGCGCCTCGGCCGACACCAGGTCGAGGTTGTCGGTCGGCTCGTCCAGCAGCAGCAGCGTGGCGCCCGACAGCTCGAGCAGCAGAATCTGGAACCGCGCCTGCTGTCCCCCGGACAGCTGGTCGAAGCGCTGCTCCCCCGCCCGCGCGAGCTCGTAGCGGTCGAGCACGCGCGCTGCCTCGTGCTGCGGCATGCCTGAGCGCTGGTCGTCTCCTCGGTGCAGGATCTGGAGCAGGGTGCGCCCGGCGAGGTCCGGGTCGTCCGGCATCTGGGTGAAGAACCCCGGGCGGACGCGTGCGCCGAGGCGCACGACGCCGGTGTGGCCCACGACCTGGCCGGCCGTGTCAGGGTCGGCTGCCGCGGCCAGCAGCCGCACGAAGTGCGACTTGCCGCTGCCGTTCGGGCCCAGCACGGCCACCCGTTCGCCGAACCACACCTCGAGGTCGAACGGCTGCGTGAGCCCGTCCAGCGCCAGTCCCTCGCAGATGACGGCACGCTTGCCGGTGCGCCCGCCGGACAGCCGCATCGTCACGCGCTGAGAGGCCGGAACCTGCTCGGGCGGTCCGGCGGCCTCGAACTTCGCGAGCCTGGTCGTGGCCGCGTGGTACCGACTGGCCATGCCGTCGCTCACGGACGCCTGCTGGCGCAGCGTGGCGACCAGCGTGACCAGCTGCTCGTGCTTGTCGTCCCAGCGCCGCCGCAGCTCGGCGAGGCGGCTGAGCCGGTCGTCACGAGCCTGCGTGTAGGTGGCGAAGCCACCGCCGTGTGTCCAGACAGTGTTCCCGGCGGCACCGAGCTCGAGGGTGACGATGCGGTCGGCCGCGCGCGCGAGCAGCTCTCGGTCATGGCTGACCAGCAGCACCGACTTCACCGTCTCGCGCAGCATCCGTTCGAGCCACTGCTTGCCGGGCACGTCGAGGTAGTTGTCGGGCTCGTCCAGAAGCAGCACGTCGGCCTCGCCGCGCATCAGCGCCTCGAGCATCACGCGCTTCTGCTCCCCGCCCGACAGCGTGGCGACGTCGCGGTACTGCGCCGTCCGGAACGGCGCACCCAGGGCCGCCGTGCAGACCTCGTCCCACAGCACCTCGATCTCGTACCCGCCGGCGTCGCCCCATGCCGTCAAGGCGTGCGCGTAGGCCATCTGTGTCGCCTCGTCGTCGCGTTCCATCATGGCCACCTCGGTGGCGGCCAGTGCCGCAGCGGCCTCGCGGACGGTCGCGGGCGCGACGGCCAGCAGCAGGTCGGCGACCGTCTGTGCGCCGGGGGCGTTGCCGGCGACGAACTGCGGCATCGAGAGGACGGCGCCCGTGCTCGTCACGGCGCCGTCGTGGGGGGCGAGGTCACCGGAGACCATCCGCAGCAGCGTGCTCTTGCCTGCGCCGTTGGGCCCGATGAGCGCCGTGGTCGTGCCGTCGCCGACCCGGAACGACACCTCGTCGAGCAGGGTACGGCCGTCGGGCAGCACGTACGTGACGTCGGTCAGCTCAACGTGGGCCATGACGCACCTGCAGCACCCGGTAGCCGCGTGAGCTCGTCGTGCGCACGGCGTCGAAGCCCTGCTCGACCAGCCACCGCTGCAACGAGTCGGACCCGAGGTTCTTGGCGACCACGAGCCAGGCGGCTCCACCGGGCGCCAGCCGAGGCAGCCAGTGCAGCAGCAGGGCGTGCAGCGCGGGCTTGCCGATGCGTATCGGGGGGTTCGACCAGATCTCGTCGAACGTCAGCTCGCCCGGCACCTGCTCCGGCGTGCAGACGTGCACCCGGTCAGCGAGGCCGAGCGCTGCTGCGTTGGCGCGCGCGAGCGCGAGGGCACGGGCGTTGACGTCGACCGCCCACACCTGTGCGCGGGGCAGTCGGGTCGCCAGCACGCACGCGATCGGCCCGTAGCCACAGCCGAGGTCGAGCAGGCGCTCCCCCGACGGCGATGGGGCCTCACGCAGCAGCACCGCCGTGCCCGGGTCGAGGCGTTGCCCGGAGAACACCTGGCGATCCGAGGCGAGCTCGAACGTGCGAGCGTCCATCCGGAACCGCACCGCTCGCGGTTCACCTGCGGCACCCGGATCAGCGGTGAAGTAGTGCTCGGTCACCGCGGGGCTCCGCGCAGCGTGCGAGCCCGGGCCGCTTGCTCCGCGAGCCCGTCGTCCGGCGGGTACTGCACCTGCTCGAGGGTGAGCCCGTGCGCCGGTGCCACCTGGACGGCGCCGTCCCGGCGCCCGGCGCCGAGCACCTGGGCCGGCCACGACTCCTCACGTCGACCGGTGCCCACCGCCAGCAGCGCTCCGGTCAGTGCCCGCACCTGGTGGTGGCAGAAGGCGTCGGCTGCCACCACGACGACGACGAGCCCGGACTCGTCTCGGCTCACCGCGAGACGGTGCAGCCTGCGCACGGTCGTGGCCCCGGGACGCGGACGGCAGAAGGCGACGAAGTCGTGCTCGCCGAGCAGCGGCTGCCCCGCCCGGTGCATCGCGGCGGGGTCGAGCGGCTCACGCGCCCAGAGCACGTGGCTGCGGTGCAGCGGGTCGGGTCGGTGGGCCGTGTCGCAGACCCGGTAGCAGTAGCGGCGCTCGACGGCGCCGAACCTGGCGTCGAACGCATCGGGCACGACGCGGGCCTGCCGCACGACCAGGTCGTGGGGCAGTACTCCGGCCAACCTCGTGACGAGCGACTCGGACGGGGTGCTGCGCGATCGCCCGGGCAGAGCCGCGAGAGCGTCCGCGGCCACGTCGAGGTGGACGACCTGTCCCCGCGCGTGCACACCGGCATCGGTGCGTCCCGCCACGACCAGGTCAGGCGGTACGGCCAGGCGCAGCACACGCGCCAACCCCTGCGAGAGCTCCGCCTCGACAGTACGCAGCCCGGGCTGCGTCGCCCAGCCGTGGAAGCCGGAGCCGTCGTAGCCCAGGTCGAGACGCAGCCGGACGGTGGTCAGCCCTCAGGCGTCCTTCTGCTCGTCGGACTCGGGCTCGGCCGGCACGGATTCTGCCGCCTCGGCAGGTGCTGCGTCCGCCGCCTCCACTGCGGACTCCGCAGGCGCGGCCTGCGTAGCCTCCGACGCGGACTCGGCGGGGGCGGCCTGCGTAGCCTCCGACGCGGACTCGGCGGATGCCGCGTCCGTAGCGTCGACGGAGGAGCCAGCGGAGGATGCGGCATCCGCCGAGTCCGCCGCCGCCGGGGCCGCCGCCGGGGCCGCTGCCGGGGTCGCCGCCTTGGCCGCGCGCTTGGTCGCAGCCTCGGCCGCCGCCACCGTCTGCTCGGCCAGGGGCTCGACGAGCTCGATGACTGCCATCGGGGCGTTGTCGCCCTTGCGCGGGCCGATCTTGGTGATGCGGGTGTACCCGCCGTGGCGGTTCTCGTACCGGGGCCCGATCTCGGTGAACAGCACGTGCACCACGGACTTGTCCTTGATCAGTGCCGCCACCTGTCGACGCGCGTGCAGGTCACCCCGCTTGGCCTTGGTGATGAGCCGCTCGGCGTAGGGACGCAGCCGGCGGGCCTTGTGCTCGGTGGTGGTGATCGAGCCGTGCTCGAACAGCGCCGTTGCGAGGTTGGCCAGCATCAGACGCTCGTGGGCGGGGCTGCCGCCCATACGTGCACCCTTGGCGGGGGTTGGCATGATGATTCTCCTGTCGGTGTCTCAGCGTCCTAGAGCTGCTCGTCCTCGGCGAAGTCCACGTCGGCGTCGTCATCGTCGAAGGAGTTGACGACAGTCGTCGGGTCGAAGCCCGGAGCGCTGTCCTTGAGAGCCAGCCCCAGCTCGGCGAGCTTGGCCTTGACCTCGTCGATCGACTTCTGCCCGAAGTTGCGGATGTCGAGCAGGTCGGCCTCGCTGCGCGCGACGAGCTCGCCGACGGCGTGGATGCCCTCACGCTTGAGGCAGTTGTACGAGCGCACGGTGAGCGTGAGGTCCTCGATCGGCATCGCGAGGTCCTGAGCCAGCTGGGCGTCCATCGGGGACGGCCCGATCTCGATGCCCTCGGCGTTGACGTTGAGCTCCTGGGCGAGGCCGAAGAGCTCGACCAGGGTCGAACCCGCGGACGCGAGAGCGTCGCGCGGCTGCATGCTCGGCTTGGTCTCGACGTCGATGACGAGGCTGTCGAAGTCGGTACGCCCCTCGACCCGCGTCGCCTCGACCTTGTAGGTCACACGCAGCACGGGGCTGTAGATCGAGTCGACAGGGATGACCCCGATGGGTGCGTCCGGGTTCTTGTTCTGCGTGGCCGAGACGTAGCCGCGGCCCCGCTCCACGGTGAGCTCCATCTCGAGGGAGCCCTCGTCGTTCAGCGTGGCGATGACCAGCTCGGGGTTGTGCACCTCGGTGCCGGCCGGCGGAGCGATGTCGGCGGCCGTCACCTGGCCGGGCCCCTGCTTGCGCAGGAACATCGTCACCGGCTCGTCGTGCTCGCTCGACACCACGAGGCTCTTGAGGTTCAGGATGATGTCGGTGACGTCCTCCTTGACCCCCGGGATCGTGGAGAACTCGTGCAGCACGCCGGAGATGCGGATGGACGTGACCGCCGCCCCGGGGATCGAGGACAGCAGCGTCCGGCGCAGCGAGTTGCCGAGGGTGTAGCCGAAGCCGGGCTCGAGCGGCTCGATGGTGAACCGCGAACGAGTCGGCTCGACGAGGTCTTCGGTCAGAACTGGGCGCTGGGTGATGAGCACGGGTGGTGTTCCTTTCCGCGACGACCGCTATTTGACGCCGCGACGGTGCGGGTGCCGCCGGGGTGGCGGGCCCGAGGGACGACTACTTCGAGTAGAGCTCGACGATCAGCTGCTCCGACACCGGGGTGTCGATCTGCTCGCGCACCGGAAGCTGGTGGACGAGGATGCGCATCGAGCCGGGCAGCACCTCGAGCCACGCGGGCACCGGGCGCTCTCCGTGGGTCTCGCGAGCCACGATGAACGGCGTCATCTCGGCCGACTTGGGACGCACGTCGATCACGTCGTGGGAGCTCACCCGGTAGGACGGGACGTTGACCTTCTGGCCGTTCACGGTGAAGTGACCGTGCACCACCAGCTGGCGCGCGTGCCGCCGGGTACGAGCGAGACCGGAACGGTAGACGACGTTGTCCAGGCGCGACTCCAGGATCTGCAGCAGGTTGTCGCCGGTCTTGCCGCCGCGTCGGTTCGCCTCCTCGAAGTAGCGCCGGAACTGCTTCTCCAGCACTCCGTAGGTGTAGCGCGCCTTCTGCTTCTCGTGCAGCTGGGTGCGGTACTCGCTCTCCTTCTGGCGGGCGCGACCGTGCTGCCCCGGCGGGTAGGGGCGACGCTCGTACGACTTGTCCTCGCCGACCAGGTCGACGCCGAGCCGACGGGACTTCTTGGTCAGGGGTCCGGTGTAACGGGCCATGGGTTCGTGCTCCTCGGCTTCAGACGCGGCGACGCTTGGGCGGACGGCAGCCGTTGTGCGGCTGCGGGGTCACGTCGGCGATCGAGCCGACCTCGAGCCCGGCAGCCTGCAGAGACCGGATGGCGGTCTCACGGCCGGAACCGGGGCCCTTCACCAGCACGTCGACCTTCTTCATGCCGTGCTCCTGCGCACGGCGGGCGGCCGCCTCAGCGGCCATCTGCGCGGCGTACGGGGGCGACTTGCGCGAACCCTTGAAGCCGACCTGGCCGGACGACGACCACGCGATGACTGCACCGCTCGGGTCGGTGATGGTGACGATGGTGTTGTTGAACGTGCTCTTGATGTGCGCGACGCCGTGGGCGACGTTCTTGCGCTCCTTGCGGCGCACCTTCTTCGCGCCGGCGGCGCGGGACTTGGGGGGCATGCAGATATCTCCTGTCGAGGGTGGTCAGGTCGGCTACTTGCCGACCTTCTTCTTGCCGGCCACGGTCTTGCGCTTGCCCTTGCGGGTGCGCGCGTTGGTGTGGGTCCGCTGCCCCCGCACCGGGAGCCCGCGGCGGTGCCGCAGGCCCTGGTAGGAGCCGATCTCCACCTTGCGCCGGATGTCGGCCTGCACCTCGCGGCGCAGGTCGCCCTCGACCTTGTAGTTCTGCTCGATCCAGTCACGCAGCTTGATCAGCTCGTCGTCCCCGAGGTCGCTGACCCTCAGGTCGGGGCTGATGCCGGTGCCTGCAAGCGTCTCCTTCGCACGGGTGCGACCCATGCCGAAGATGGATGTGAGCGCGACCTCGAGGCGCTTCTCGCGCGGGAGGTCGACGCCGACCAGACGTGCCATTGCTGTCGACGATCTCCTTGTGTCGAACAGAGGTGTCGGACGCATCGCGTCCCGCTACCCGGTGGGTACGGGCCCCGGCCTCTGCTCCGGGGGTGTCACCGCGACGCTGGGGTCGCGGTGTGCAGATGCGTTGGGTCTCCTCGGCGGCTGCCGGGGAGGGGTGTTCAGCCCTGCCGCTGCTTGTGCCGCAGGTTCTCGCAGATCACCATGACGCGCCCGTGGCGACGGATGACCTTGCACTTGTCGCACATGGGCTTGACGCTGGGCTTGACCTTCATGCTGCTCTCTTCTCGTCCGTGTGCTCGTCGTGCCGGCGTCACTTGTAGCGGTAGACGATGCGTCCGCGGGTGAGGTCGTACGGGCTCAGCTCGACGACCACACGGTCCTCGGGCAGGATGCGGATGTAGTGCTGGCGCATCTTGCCTGAGATGTGGGCGAGCACCTTGTGCCCGTTGGCGAGCTCGACCCGGAACATCGCGTTCGGCAGTGCCTCGACGATGGTTCCCTCGAGCTCGATGACCCCTTCCTTCTTCGGCATGTCCTCCGCGCTTCGCTTCTAGGCATGGATAGCGACCGGGTACCCCGGCCGTCGTCCCATGTTACGCGCATCGACGACTTCGCCCAAATGCTGCGGCGTCGGCCCCAGCGGTGCGCCTACGTATCTGGTGGGACGGGGGACGCCGAAGTCGCTACATTCTTCGTCCGCGACCATGTGATCGGAGGGAGAAGGGCTATGGCGCAGCGTCGACACTGGACATGCGTGGCTCTCGTCACCGGGCTCGCGCTGCTCGGGACAGGCTGCGGCGGAGGCGACACGGGCGACGACACGACGGACGAGGGCGCAGAAGCGACCACCGCGGTGGACGACACCGCAGGCGAGACCGAGGACACCGACGATACGAGCGACGACTCGGGCGAGGACAGCCCCGACGACGACTCGAGCGCCGGTGGCGGGGCGAGCGTGCCTGAGGGCGCCGACGCTCTGGCCGTCTTCGACATCGACGGGGTCGGGTCGTACGAGCTGGCGCTGACGATTCCGTCCGGCGTGTGCTTCATCAGCGACGAGGCGCTGACGATCAGCGGGGACGGCCCGAACGGAGAGGCCGCGAGCATCGACTACACCGCCTCGCTGGACACCACGTCCGTCTACCTGGACGTGCCCGCCGACGGCGTGCAGGTCGGCGCCGGCGACGCCGCGGTCTCGGG
>CAYNWB010000060.1:0-12138 GCA_964400785.1 uncultured Actinomycetes bacterium
CCCGCAGACGACCCGCGGCCTGCGCCAGGTCGCCGGGACGCAGCAGGCGGCGCTGCGCGAGCAGCCGCTCGCGCAGCGCCTGCTTGTCGGTGGCCGGGTCGCGCACTCGGCCACGGTAGGGCAGCGCTGCGCGCTCGACGGGTCGCGTGGGCACGAGGCACTAGGGTGACCGGCGTGTCTGCACTCGACGCTGCTGCCACGCCCGACGCCTCTGCACCTCCCGCGGTGACGAAGGCGGTCATCCCCGCGGCGGGCCTGGGCACCCGGTTCCTGCCTGCGACCAAGGCCACTCCCAAGGAGATGCTGCCGGTGGTCGACACCCCGGCGATCCAGATGGTCGTCGAGGAGGCTGTCGAGGCGGGGCTGCCCGACATCCTGATGATCACCGGACGCAACAAGCGTCCGCTGGAGGACCACTTCGACCGCAACTGGGAGCTCGAGCACACCCTGGAGCAGAAGGGCGACCTCGACCGGCTGCACCTGGTGCAGCGCTCCACCCATTTGGCCGACGTCTTCTACGTCCGGCAGGGCGACCCGAAGGGCCTGGGGCACGCGGTGGCGTGCGCGGCCGACCACGTGGGTCGCGAGCCATTCGCCGTGCTGCTCGGTGACGACCTGATCGACGCACGCGACCCGCTGCTCAAGCGCATGATCGAGGTGCGCGCCGAGCTCGGCGGCAGCGTCATCGCCCTGATCGAGGTCGACCCCGACAGCATCAACCTCTACGGGTGCGCGGCGGTCGAGGCCACCGGCTCCGACGACGTCGTGCGCGTGCACGACCTGGTGGAGAAGCCCGACCCGGCGGACGCGCCGAGCAACCTCGCCGTCATCGGACGCTACGTGCTCGACCCGGCCGTGTTCGACGTGCTCGCGCGGACGCCGCCGGGGCGCGGCGGCGAGATCCAGCTCACCGACGCTCTGACGACGCTGGCGACGATGCCCGCCGAGTCCGGCGGAGGAGTCCACGGCGTGCTGTTCCGCGGCAGGCGCTACGACACCGGCGACCGGCTCGACTACCTGCGCACCGTGGTGCGTCTGGCCAGCGAGCGCGACGACCTGGGAGCCGACTTCGTGGCCTGGCTGCGCGAGTTCGTCGCCGAGCTGCCGGAGGCCGCCGGGTGACACGAGTCGCCGACCACCTCTCCGAGGTCCTCGGCGCCGTGGGCGCGCTGGACCCGATCGACGTCGGGCTGCTCGACGCCCACGGGGCGGTCGCCGCGGAGGACGTCATCGCCCCCTGGGCGTTGCCGCAGTACGACCACGCGAGCACCCCTGGCTACGCGGTGCGGTCGGCGGACGTGGCCGACGCGACCTCTGACTCGCCGGTGACCGTCTCGGTCGTGGCCGACATCGGGTCGGGCGACCACGGCGCGCATGCCATCGGTCCGGGGCACGCGGCCCGTGTCGCCGCGGGCGCACCCCTGCCGCGAGGTGCCGACACGGTCGTCCCGCTGGCCGACACCGACGGCGGCCTGGCGCAGGTGCAGATCGCGACCCCGGCCCCGCCGGGTTCGTGGGTACGGCGCAAGGCCGAGGACGTCGCCCAGGGCGACATCGCGCTTCGGGTGGGCACGTACCTGGGCGCCGCGCAGATCGGCCTGCTGGCGGCCGTGGGCAAGGACCGCGTGACGGTCAGGCCCCGTCCCCGCGTCGTCGTGCTGGCCGTGGGTGACCGGCTCGTCGAGCCGGGACGCTCGGTCGCGCTCGGACAGGTCACCGACTCGACCGGCCACCTGCTCACTGCCGCGTCCCGCGAGGCAGGTGCCACGGCGTTCCGGGTCGCAGCGGTTCCCGACGACCCCCGCGTGGTGCGCGCGACGCTCGAGGACCAGCTGATCCGTGCCGACCTGGTGATCACCAGCGGCGGGTTGGCACAGGCCGACGGAGTCGTCCGCCAGGTCGTACCGAGCATGGGCGAGGTGCGGTTCGTCCACCTCGACATGGAGCCCGGGTCGGACCAGGCGTTCGGCGCCATCGGTGAGGACAGGGTGCCGATCTTCTGCCTGCCCGGGCGTCCCGTGGACGCCTTCGTCGCCTTCGAGGTGTTCGTGCGGCCGGTGATCCGCAAGATGGTCGGGGTGACGCGGTTCCACCGGCCGAGCGTGCGGGCGACGCTGACCAGCGACATCGACACCACCCGCGGCCCACGACAGTTCGCGCGGGCGCGCGTGGTGGCCAGCGGCGAGAACGAGTACCGGGTCGAGCCGCTGGGTGCGCTGCAGGCGCCGCACCTGACCGACCTGGCGCGCGCCAACGCCCTGGTCGTGGTGCCCGAGTCGGTGGCGTACATCTCTGCCGGAGCCGAGGTCGACTGCCTGCTGCTGGAACGGCGTCGCGGGTGAGCCGTGCCTCCTGGCCGGTGACGTTGCGGCAGCCCCCGGTCGAGCTTCGACCGCTGCGCTACCGCGACGCCCGTGACTGGGACGACGTGCGGCGCCGCAACCGTGACTGGCTGCTGCCGTGGGACGCCACATCGCCCGACCCCCGCGCCATGCCTGTGTCGTTCCGGTCGATGGTGCGTCGCTACAACGCCCAGGCGCGTATCGGGGAGTCGCTGCCGTGGCTGCTGACCGTGGACGGCGCGCTGGCCGGACAGGTCAACGTGGCCGGCATCGTGCGGGGCTCGGCCCAGTCGGCTCACATCGGCTACTGGATCGGTCGCGAGTTCGCCGGGCACGGCTACGTGCCCACCGGGGTCGCGATGGCCATCGACTACTGCTTCCGGGTGCTGCGCCTGCACAGGGTCGAGATCAACATCCGGCCCGAGAACACCGCGAGCCTGCGCGTGGTGCACAAGCTCGGCCTGCGCCCGGAGGGCCTGCGGGAGCGGTACCTGCACATCGACGGCGACTGGCGTGACCACCTGGCGTTCGCGGTCACCGCCGAGGAGGTGCCGGACGGCCTGCTGGCCCGGTGGCGCCGCGACACGCCCCCGCACGTGCGTGGTTCGGCGTCGACTGACCCGTAGCGTTCTGCGTCGTGGGTGGAAGCGGCCTGATCGTTGTCGTCATCGTTGCGGCGTGGGCGCTTTTTCTCGTGCCCCAGTGGATGCACCGGCGTGCCTCGGCCGCCGCGCACCTGGCCGACCGGGTCGCCGTCGGCGTCGCGGTGGGTGACGAGGACGGCGACGGGGTCGGGCCGGACGAGGCCGATGCGGCGAGCGCGGCTGCCGGGCGTCCGTCCCGGCGGTTCGGCCGGCGGCACCTGCAGCGACGTCCCCTCGGGCAGGACGAGCCGCGTGGCCGGTTCGCCCGGTGGCGCGGACGGGCAGCGGGTCGCCGAGACGCCGCTGCGCGAGTGGCTCAGCAGCGGTCGCCCGCGGCGCGCCGACGCCGCATCGTCGTGGTGCTGGCGCTGTCGACCCTGCTGACGGCGATCGTCGTCGGGGTGAGCAGCGCCGTCGGGCTGTCCGTCCCGGTGTGGGCGGTGGCCGTGCCCGGCGGGCTCATGGTGGCCTACCTGCTTCTGCTGGCGCTCGTGCGTCCCGGGGCTGCTCCGGCGAAGCGGCGCCCGGCCCGTCCTGACGTGGCCGGCGATGCGGTGGACCCGGGGTCGGAGCAGGAGCAGGCACTCGTTCTCGCGCCGGCACAGGTCGTCGCGGCTCCGGGTGCGGCTCCTGCGCTGGACCCCGTCCCGACGGCGGCGGTGGTGCAGCAGCCCGCCGAGCCCGACACCTGGACGCCCGTCCCGCTGCCGACGCCGACCTACGTGACCGCCCCCCGGGCGCGTCGCTCGGTGCGCACGATCGACCTGAGCAACCCCGGGTCGTGGACGGCCTCGCCCGCGCCCGCGCCCGGCTCGGCGTTGTCGGCCCCGGCGCACGAGTCGGACGACGCCGGGGTTGCCGAGGCCGACGAGCAGTACCCGATGGAGCACCGTCGCGCCGTCGGCGACTGACCGGCGGTTCGTCTGCGCGGTGTATTCTGGGCCGTCCACCAGGGGCTGTAGCGCAGTCCGGTAGCGCACCTCGTTCGCATCGAGGGGGTCAGGGGTTCAAATCCCCTCAGCTCCACCCTGGCAGCCATATCCGCTGTCGCCACGACTCGAGCGGGATCGGCTCGCCCGTCCAGATCGGCCAGAAGAACCAGGCCTGCACGACGACCGCCGCGAGCAGCAGAAGAGCGATCGCGACCATCCAGCGACGACCTCGGGTCGCGATCGCCGGGCCGACGGCGTTGAGCCCGTCCGGCAGCACCCGCAGCGCGAGCACGATCGCGAGCACGAGGAACGGCAGCGTCACCACGGCGTAGCTGGAGAAGATCGGACGGTCGCCGTAGGCGAACCACGGCAGCCACGTGGCGGCCACCCCCGACAGCACGAGCCAGCCACGCCAGTCGTCGCGTCCGCCGGCCCGCCAGAACGCCAGCGCGAGCGCCGCCACCCCCACCCACCAGATGGCGGGGGTGCCGAGGGCGAGGATGTCGGCCACGCACTCCTCGCCGGCGCATGCCGGCGTCCCGCTCGTGCTCTTGTCGCGAAAGAACAGCACCGGGCGCTCGAGCAGCAGCCACCCCGCCGGCGAGGACTGCCAGTTGTGCGCGGCGTCGAGGTTGCTCAGCAGGTCGTAGGCCAGCGCGTGGTAGTGCCACAGCGAGCGCAGGGCATCAGGGACGAGGTCGGCCAAGGGGCCGGACGCGGGGTTGTCGGCGGCCCACTGCCGAACGTAGCCGTCGGAGGTGGCGAACCACGCGGCCCACGTGGCCAGGTAGGCCAGCAGCGCCGATCCCACGACCGTGACGAAGGCGATCGGCGCGTCCGTGAGCATGGCGCGTCGTACTGGTCGTGACACCCCCGACTGAGCCAGGGCACCGGCCTGCCACACCACCGTCAGCACGCCGAAGGCAGCGAGCACGGGCAGACCGCTCCACTTCACCGAGCACGCCAGGCCCAGGCTGACACCCATGAGCACGCGCCATGGGCGCCAGCGGCGGATCGCGGGAGCCGCGTCTCGGGCGGCGTCCCGGTCTCGTACCAGCAGGGCCGTGGCGAGCACGACCCAGAACATCAGGATTCCGTCCAGCACGGCGATACGGCTGGTGACGATGGCCAGCCCGTCGAGCGCGACGAGCAGCCCGGCCAGCCCACCGAGCGCGGTCGACCGCGTCATGCGCCGTGCCAGGTAGACCATCACGACGGCAGCCAGGGTGCCGAGCGCGGCGACCCCCAGGCGCCACCCCAGCGGCGTGAGTCCGGCAACGGCCTCGCCGGCCGCGATCACCCACTTGCCCAGGGGGGGATGGGAGGCGAACTTCGCCTCGTCGGTGAGCCCGGACAGGTCGCCGGCGAGGATCCGCTCGTCGGCGTTGTCGGCCCAGACCCGCTCGGCTCCGGTGCGCAGCACCGCCCAGGCGTCCTTGGCGTAGTACGTCTCGTCGAAGACGAAGACCGGCGGGTCACCGAGCCTGAAGAACCGCAGGACGCCGGCGACGAGCCCGACGACTGCTGCCACGCCGGCAGCCCGCCACCGGTCGGCAAGGGCCGGCGGGTCGGTCACACCAACGGGGACGGGCACCGGCGTCATCGTAGGGTCGCCTGCATGCCCGAGCCTTCCGGCGTCCTCGTCGTGGCCGCGACGCCCATCGGCAACGTCGGCGACGCCTCGCCGCGCCTGCGCGCAGCACTGGCCACCGCCGACGTGGTCGCCGCCGAGGACACCCGCCGCCTTCGGCGGCTCTGTGCCGACCTGGACGTGAGCCTGAGCGCTCGCGTCGTGTCGATGTTCGAGGGCAACGAGCGCGAGCGGGGCGACGAGCTCGTCGAGGCGGTGCGCGCCGGTCGGCGGGTGGTGCTCGTCACCGACGCAGGGATGCCCCTGGTCAGCGACCCGGGCTACCGGCTCGTCGCATCCTGTGCCGATGCGGGCCTTCCGGTCACGGTCGTGCCCGGCCCGAGTGCGGTGCTGGCTGCCCTGGTGGTGTCGGGACTGCCCGCCGACCGGTTCTGCGTCGAGGGCTTTCTGCCCCGCAAGGCAGGGGAGCGTGACCGACGGCTGGCCGACCTCGCGCACGAGCCCCGCACGCTGGTGCTGTTCGAGTCGCCGCGGCGGACGGCGGCGACGCTGGCGGCCTTGGCGGTCGCCTTCGGGGCGGACCGTCCGGCTGCAGTGTGCCGAGAGCTGACCAAGACCCACGAGCAGGTGCGGCGGGGGACCCTGGCCGACCTCGCCGCGTCCACCGACGAGCGGGTGCTGGGAGAGGTGACGATCGTGGTGGCCGGACGCCCCGCGGGCGCCACGTCCGACAACGTCGACCCCGTGGCGCTCGTCGCCGACCGTGAGGCCGCGGGCCTGAGCCGCAAGGAGGCCATCGCCGACGTCGCTCGCGAGCTGGGGCGACCCCGGCGTGAGGTCTATGCCGCGGTGGTCAGCGCGCGGGCCGCCGCCGAGCCCGCCGCGGAGCCTGACGCAGTCCAGGGCTGAGCGTCCCCCAGGCCGTCCCCGAGGCGTCCTCGCGTCGCCCCCGCTGCCGCGCGCCGTCCGGGACGGGTGCAGGCTCACCCTTGCACCGCGGCGCCTGGGTGCAGGGTCACCCGTGCACCGCGGGCGGGGGGTGCAGGGTCACCCGTGCACCGCGGGTGGTGGCTTTCTTTCCCATGATCTTGGTGTGCGGGTAGCAGGGGTGACCGTGCACCATGTCGGACGGTGCAGGGTCACCCTTGCACCGCGGCGCCTGGGTGCGGGGTCACCCTTGCACCGCGGGCGGGGGGTGCAGGGTCACCCGTGCACCGCGGGTGGTGGCTTTCTTTCCCATGATCTTGGTGTGCGGGTAGCAGGGGTGACCGTGCACCATCTCGGACGGTGCAGGGTCACCCCTGCACCGCAGCGTCCGAGCGCCGGGTCACCCCGGCACCCGGCACCCGGCACCCTGCACGCCCCGGCCCCGCTCGGCCCCGCGGCCGTCGGGGCCGGCGTTGCCCGACCCGTAGGCTGGCCGCCATGTCTCGCCACGTCCTCACCGCGGTGGCCTGGCCCTACGCCAACGGGCCGCGCCACATCGGCCATGTCTCCGGCTTCGGAGTTCCCGCGGACGTCTTCAGCCGGTACATGCGCATGGCGGGCAACGACGTGCTGATGGTCAGTGGCACCGACGAGCACGGCACCCCGATCCTGGTTCAGGCCGAGAACGAGGGAGTCGCGCCGCAGCAGCTGGCCGACCGCTACAACCGGGTGATCGTCGAAGACCTGCAGGCACTGGGACTGTCCTACGACCTGTTCACGCGCACCACGACCGCCAACCACTACGCCGTCGCGCAGGAGATGTTTCGCACGCTGCACCGCAACGGCTACATGGTGCCCCGCACGACCCAGGGGGCGATCAGCCCGTCGACCGGCCGGACGCTGCCCGACCGCTACATCGAGGGCACCTGCCCGATCTGCGGCTACGACGGGGCGCGCGGCGACCAGTGCGACAGCTGCGGCAACCAGCTCGACGCCGCTGAGCTGATCAACCCGCACAGCCGTATCAACGGCGAGACCCCGCAGTTCGTCGAGACCGAGCACTTCTTTCTCGACCTGCCGGCCCTGTCGGACGCCCTGGGCTCGTGGCTGCAGACCCGCACCGACTGGCGTCCCAACGTGCTCAAGTTCAGCCTCAACCTGCTCGACGACATCCGCCCGCGGGCCATGACCCGCGACATCGACTGGGGTGTCCCCGTGCCGCTGCCCGGCTGGGAGGACAACGCCAGCAAGCGCCTCTACGTCTGGTTCGACGCCGTCATCGGCTACCTGTCGGCCTCGATCGAGTGGGCGCGTCGCACCGGTGACCCCGACGCGTGGCGGGCCTGGTGGACCGACCCTGAGGCCCACGCCTACTACTTCATGGGCAAGGACAACATCACCTTCCACAGCCAGATCTGGCCCGCCGAGCTGCTCGGCTACACCGGACGCGGCTCGCGCGGCGGTGAGCCGGGGCCCTTCGGCGACCTGCAGCTGCCGACCGAGGTGGTCTCGAGCGAGTTCCTCACCATGGAGGGCAAGAAGTTCTCCTCCTCCCGCGGCGTGGTCATCTACGTCCGCGACTTCCTCTCCCGCTACCAGCCGGACGCGCTGCGCTACTTCATCGCCGTCGCCGGTCCGGAGAACCAGGACACCGACTTCACCTGGGCGGAGTTCGTGCGCCGCACCAACGACGAGCTCGTCGCCGGCTGGGGAAACCTCGTCAACCGCACGCTGTCGCTGGTGTCGAAGAACGTCGGGCAGGTCCCCGCGCCCGGCACCCTGACCGACGCCGACCGTGACCTGCTGGCCACCACATCGACCGCCTTCGCCGGCGTGGGTGAGCTTCTCTCGCACAGCCGCCAGAAGGCGGCCATCAGCGAGGCCATGCGGGTGGTGGGGGAGGTGAACACCTACCTGTCGCAGCAGGCCCCCTGGAAGCTGAAGAACGACGACCCGGAGCGCATGCGCACCGTGCTGCACGTCGCCACGCAGGCCGTGGACGACTGCAACCGGCTGCTCTCACCCTTCATGCCGCACTCGGCCCAGAGCGTGCACGAGCTTCTCGGTCGCGCCGGCGTGCTGGCGGCGCAGCCGCAGATCCGTGAGGTGGACGACCTCGACACCGGCGCGTCCTACCCGGTGCTGATGGGCGACTACCAGCCCGCACCGGCCTGGAGATCGGTGCCGGTCACGCCGGGCACCCCGATCGCCCCTCCTCGTCCGGTGTTCACCAAGCTCGACCTGTCGGTGGTCGATGAGGAGCTGGCCCGGCTCGAGCAGGCGGCCGGGGCGTGACGGCACCGTCCTCGCTGCCCGCGCAGGCGTCCGTACCGTTGCCCGACCCGCTGCCGGCCCCGGTGATCGACAGCCACTGCCACCTCGACATCGCACGTGAGCCCGACACTCCGGCCCTGCCCATCGGCGAGGCGCTCGCCCTGGCCCGCAGCGTCAACGTCGTGCAGGTGGTGCAGGTCGGGTGTGACCTGCCGGCTGCCCGGCGGGCCGTCGACTGGGCCCGCGACTACCCCGCGGTGCACGCCGCCGTCTCGCTGCACCCGACCGAGGCAACCGAGACCGGACGGCGCGGCGGCGCCGCGCTCGACGACGCCCTCGAGCAGATCACCGCGCTGGCGGCCGACCCGGCGGTGGTCGGGGTGGGCGAGACAGGCCTCGACCACTACTGGACGACCGACCGCGAGGGCAGGGCGTGGCAGGAGCGGTCGTTCCGGGAGCACATCCGGCTGGCCCGAAGCCTGGACAAGACCCTCGTGATCCACGACCGCGATGCTCACGACGACGTCGTGGCGGTGCTGGAGGACGAGGGCCCACCCGAGCGGGTGGTCTTCCACTGCTTCTCCGGTGGTACCGCCATGGCACGGCACTGCGCACGGAATGGCTGGTACCTGTCGTTCGCGGGTCCGCTCACCTTTCGCAACGCCGACGGCCTGCGCGACGCTGCCCGGGCGGCAGTCGAGCAGTCGGGCCTCGACCTGCTGCTCGTCGAGACCGACGCGCCCTACCTGACCCCGCATCCGCACCGTGGCCAGGTGAACTCGTCCTACCTCGTCCCCTGGACGGTTCGCGCGCTGGCCCAGGTCGTCGGGGTCGACGTGGCGACGGTCTGCGACTCCACGCGCGAGGCGACGCGGCGGGCGTTTCGACTCTGATCTCGGCGTGTGGCGGTGGCCACATGGCCCGCTCGACCCTTGACGGATTTGGTCTGCCGAGGTCGTCTTGTTACCGTGGCGTTATCGAAACGTGACCAAACCCCGCGACCTGCTCGCTCGACGAGGCCCTCGCGACCCCTCTCTCTGGACTGATGGATGACTACTGACACCGCTCCCACCCGCCGCCCGCGCCGCCTGATGCGACTCGGGGGTGTGCTCGCCGGCCTGCTCGTCGTGGCCGGGCTGGCCACCGCCGGCGTCGCCGCCGCCTCGTCCACCGTCACGCTCACCGTCGACGGTGAGTCCGAGACGGTCACCACGTTCGCCCAGACCGTGGGTGAGGTGCTCGAGGCCCAGGACGTCGACGTCAGCGAGGGCGACCTCGTCGTGCCCGGCCCGGAGTCGGAGCTGTCGGACGGCTCGGAGGTCGTGGTCGCGTTCGCCCGCGACGTCACTGTCACCGTCGACGGCGTCACGGAGGAGCTCACCACCACCGCCCTCTCGGTCGAGGCCCTTCTCGACGAGCTCGGCCTGCGCGACGGCGCCGTGACCACGACGGTCTCGCGCTCGGCGAGCATCGGACGCGACGGGCTCGCCCTCGAGGTGCGCACCCCCAAGCAGGTCGTCATCGTCGACGGCGAGAACCGCCTCGAGATCGTCGTGACAGCCACCACCGTCGGCGAGGCCCTGCAGTCGGCGGGGCTCACCCTGGGCGAGCGCGACGAGGTCAGCCCCGAGGCGACCACGGCCCTGGCCGACGGCGACACCATCACCGTCACGCGGTTCACCACGGTGGAGCGCACCGAGACCGAGGTCGTCCCCTTCGAGACCGTGACCCAGTCGACCGACACCCTGTACACCGACGAGCAGCAGGTGCAGCAGCAGGGTCGCAACGGCGAGCGCACCATCGTCTACCGCATCGAGCTTGTCGGCGACGACGAGGTCGGCAAGACGGTGGTGTCCGACACCCTGACCACCGACCCGGTCGACCGCGTCGTGCTGGTGGGCACCAAGCAGCGCCCGGCACCCGCCCCGGCGCCCGCTCCGTCGACCCAGTCGTCGGCCCCTGCCCCCGCCGTCTCCGACGGCAGCGTGTGGGACGCACTCGCGCGGTGCGAGTCCGGTGGCAACTGGTCGATCAACACCGGCAACGGGTACTACGGGGGTCTGCAGTTCTCGTACGGCACCTGGCTTGCCTACGGCGGTGGTCAGTACGCCCAGACGGCGAACCTGGCCTCGCGCGAGCAGCAGATCGCGATCGCGACCAAGGTGCGCGACGCTCGGGGCGGGTACGGCGACTGGCCGGCCTGCGCCTCGAAGCTCGGCCTGCCCCGCTAGTAGTACCGGCACCCTCGTTCGGCGCCCGACCGCGGCGCCTGGCGCTCACCCCTGCCCTCACGGGCCCATTCATGCCCGCCATCAGGCGAGGTTTCGAACCCGGCATCCGGGGAACGTTGATAACGAACCGATAACGCAGCAGCGCCCGTGTGCTGCCTGCTGATCCACGACAGCTTGGAGATACCCATGTCGATCACGACCGAACCGAACGCCACGAGTCCCAGCGACCCCGTCGGCGGCGAGACCCGCAGCGGCCGTTCGCGGGCCACCCGAGCCCTGCTGGGCATCGGCGCGGCTGCCGCGGTGGGCGGACTGGCCGTCGGCGGCTTCTTCGCCCTGACCAACACCGTCAGCCTGACCGTCGACGGCGAGACCAGCACCGTCTACACCACCGCCGACACCGTCAGCGAGCTGCTCGACCGCAAAGACCTGCAGACCACGTCTCGCGACCTGGTCGTCCCCGGCCCGGACGGAGAGCTCACCGACGGCAGCGAGGTCACGGTGGCCTTCGCCCGCCCCGTCGACCTGACCATCGACGGGCAGAGCGACCGCGTCTGGACCACCGCCCTGTCGGTGGACGACCTGCTCGGTGAGCTCGGCGTGCGCGCCGGCGCCGAGACCTCGGTGTCGCGCTCGGCGGGCATCGGTCGCGACGGGCTCTCGATCGAGGTGCGCACCCCCAAGGACGTCACCGTCGTGCTCGTCGCCGAGCAGACGACCGAGCAGGCCCTCACCACGACGGCGCTGACCGTCGGTGAGGCGCTCGCCGACGCCGACATCGCGACCGCCGAGGGCGACGTCGTGGTCGACGGCGCCGACCGCCCGATCTCCGACGGCGACACCGTGACGGTCAACGTCGCGTGGGCGACGACCGCCACCGAGACGGTCGCCGTGCCGTTCGAGACCGAGGTGACCAAGGACTCCTCGATGTACGTCGGGGAGAGCACCGTCGAGCGTGCCGGCCAGCAGGGTGAGGCCACCCAGACCGTCGAGACCCGCTACGTCGGCACCGACCAGACCGGTCGTGAGGTCGTCGAGACCACCGTCACCCGCGAGCCCGTGAACCGGGTCGTGCGCGAGGGCACCAAGCAGCGTCCGGCCGCCCCGGCCGTCTCGAGCGGCGTGTGGGACTCCCTCGCGCAGTGCGAGTCCGGTGGCAACTGGTCGATCAACACCGGCAACGGGTACTACGGGGGT
>CAYNWB010000061.1:0-12126 GCA_964400785.1 uncultured Actinomycetes bacterium
CGCCGAACCGGTGCCCTACCAGCGCGAGCAGCAGCAGCAGCGCGCCGAGAGGGCCGAGCGGGCCCTGGCGCGCCTGGGCCGCATCAACCCGCTGGCGTTGGAGGAGCACGCAGCTGCCGAGGAGCGCCTGCGCTACCTCAGCGGTCAGATCGACGACCTGCAGAGCACCCGTCGCGACCTGCTCGGGATCGTCCGCGAGATCGACGACCGGGTCGAGACCGTCTTCGCCGAGGCCTTCGCCGACACTGCGCGGGAGTTCGAGGCCGTGTTCGCGCGGCTGTTCCCCGGGGGTGAGGGCCGTCTGGTGCTCACCGACCCCGAGAGCCTGCTCACCACGGGCATCGAGGTGGAGGCCCGCCCGCCGGGCAAGCGGGTCAAGCGGCTGTCGCTGCTGTCGGGTGGGGAACGCTCGCTGGTCGCGGTGGCCTTCCTCGTGGCACTGTTCCGGGCGCGCCCCAGTCCGTTCTACGTCCTGGACGAGGTCGAGGCCGCCCTCGACGACGTGAACCTCGGCCGGCTGCTCGACCTCTACGAGCAGCTGCGCGAGACCAGCCAGCTGCTGGTCGTCACGCACCAGAAGCGCACCATGGAGATCGCGGACGCGCTCTACGGCGTCTCGATGAGGTCCGACGGGGTCTCCGCCGTCATCAGCCAGCGGCTGCGCGAGCCCGAAGCGGTATGATTCGGACGTTCTACGCAGGGGTTGCCCTCCCCACGTCACGATCTGGCAACGGCTGGGTGTGTCACACACGCCTCGCGTAGCACACCAGTCTCGGAGGTCACATGCTTGGCTCCATGGAGTTCGCTGCCTTCTTCCTCGCGATGGCCCTGCTCGTGGTCGTCGCGGCAGCGGTTCTGGTGTACGTCGCCTACCCGCACCGCGGACGCCAGCCCCGGCACGCCCGATGGGCCGCTGCGCTGGTCGGGCGGATCAGCCGCCCCCTGCAGGTGCACGACGACCTCCACACCCGGGCCCTGCTCTCCGACCCCGATGCCGACGAGGACATGGCCGAACGGCTCCGACGAGTCGAGCGGCTGGTGACCGTCGGCATCGCAGGACGGCCTGGGCGCTGACCGGCGTCGGTCAGGGCTGCGCCACCACCACGAGCCCCTCGTCCGGGCTCGTGCGACCGTCGAGCAGCGCCTGGTAGGCCTGCGCGCCCGCGTCGAGGTCGGGCACGGTGACGATCCTCATCCACGACCCGGCCGCGTCCCGCAACCTCTGCCAGGCCTGCGCCAGGCGCTGCTGGTAGGCCTGCGGGCCCCACGCGGCCACGCGCGCCTCGACCTGGGCCGGGGCGAAGAACAGGGTGGGCCGGGGTCCGGGCAGCGGGCCGACGACTGCGGCGGGGTCGAGCGCGGCGTCCCAGTGCGAGAGGCCCACGACGCAGCTGTGGCGCAACGAGTCGGCGAAGCGACGGTGCAGGTCGGCGCGGAGCACGCGATCGCCCGCGACGTCCACCAGCAGCGTCGGTGTCGAGGTGGGGAGTGCGTCGAGCGCCGCGACGTCGGAGTAGGCCGCGACCTCGTCGTAGCAGCCCAGCGACCGGACGAAGTCCAGGCGTGACCTCGATGTGATCCCGACGACGGTGGGCCGGTCGGCGCGGCGTGCGATCAGGCAGGCGGTGCCGATCGACGTCTTGGCCGAGGCGCTCGTGACCACGACCTGGCCCGCCCCGAAGAAGCCGTTGTCGGCCAGGTAGTCGTCGAGGACGAAGGACGTCAGGAACAGCGGCAGCAGCACGGCCTGCAGGCCCTCGGTCGTCGGGGAGTAGAGGGGATCGGCGTCGCAGCGACGGTAGGCGTTGTACGGCGCAGGTAGGCCGCGGCGGTGACCGGTGGCGTCGTTGAACCCGTGTGCCGTGACGTCCTCCGGTTCCACCAGCAGATGGGTGCCCATGGGCAGGTACCCGAACACCCGCGTGCCCACCTCGAGCCCCGGCACGTCACCGGCGGCCACGTCGGCGAAGCCCCACACCGGCAGCCGCCCCCAGCCGTCCTCGGTGGGGAAGAAGCGCCAGTAGCCCATCTGGTCGCCGGCGACGCCGTAGGTGACGTTGTTCGCCGTCAGGCCGAACCGGTCGATCCTCAGCAGGGCCTGTCCCGGGCCGGGGTCTGCGACGGCGTGCTCGAGCAGCCTCGTCCGACGCAGGTCGTCGCGGTTCACCTCAAGAAATCGAGCGGTCATGCCTGACGACCGTAGCCAGCACGGCCTCGTCCTGACGCGTTTCGAATCGCGTCGGCGGGACTTTGGTCCCGACGAAACTGGTCTCGCGGCTGCCGGGTCGGGTGTTCGCGCGACCGTACGGTGTCAGCAGTCACGCGCGCCCGTCCGTGGGCGCGCCCATGGGAGCGACCAGAAAGGCCAGGCGGCGATGGAGCTCGAGGCCCTAGAGATAGCCCGATGGCAGTTCGGCATCACCACCGTCTACCACTTCTTCTTCGTCCCCATCACGATCGGCCTGTCGTTCCTGGTGGCGGGCATGCAGACCGCCTGGTACCGGACGGGCAACGAGGAGTGGCTGCGCCTGACCAAGTTCTTCGGCAAGCTCTTCTTGATCAACTTCGCCATGGGTGTCGTGACCGGCATCGTGCAGGAGTTCCAGTTCGGCATGAACTGGTCGACCTACAGCCGGTTCGTCGGTGACATCTTCGGTGCGCCGCTGGCCGTCGAGGGCCTGCTCGCGTTCTTCCTGGAGTCCACCTTCCTCGGGTTGTGGATCTTCGGGTGGGGTCGGCTCTCGCGCGGTCTGCACCTGGCCACGATCTGGCTCGCCGCAACCGGCACGCTGCTGTCGGCGTACTTCATCCTCGCCGCGAACTCATGGATGCAGAACCCGGTGGGCTACGAGTTCAACCCCGAGACCGGCCGCGCCGAGCTCGTCAACTTCGCCGAGGTGCTGCTCAACAGGGTCACGCTGGTGACGTTCCCGCACACCATCACCGCAGCGTTCATGACGGCAGGTGGCTTCGTCGCCGGCGTCGCCCTGTGGCGCATGGCTCGCCGTCCCGACATCGACCGGATGACGTACAAGAAGGCCGCGAAGGTGGGAGCCATCACCCTGCTCGTGGCAGGTGCGGGCGTCGTCGCCACCGGCGACGTGCAGGCCAAGATCATGACCGAGGTGCAGCCCATGAAGATGGCCGCTGCCGAGGCCTGGTACGAGACGGGCGCGCCCGCCGACTTCTCGGTGCTGAGCATCGGCACCCTCGACGGCTCGGAGGCCACCGAGATCATCGCCGTGCCGGGCCTGCTGTCCTTCCTGGCGACCGGCGACTGGAGTGCCGAGGTGGAGGGCATCAACGACCTGCAGCAGCAGTACGTGGAGCAGTTCGGTGACCTCGTCCCGACCCAGGACTACACGCCGAACATCCCGATCGCCTACTGGACGTTCCGGTTCATGATGGGGCTCGGGTTCGCCGGCATGCTGATCGGTGCGTGGATCCTGTGGGCGATCCGGGGCCCGGAGGCCAAGGGAGTCGGCACCGGCCGCTGGACGGCCACCGTCGCCATCCTTCTTCCGTTCCTGCCGCTGCTCGCCAACTCCTTCGGATGGATCTTCACCGAGATGGCCCGCCAGCCATGGATCGTCTTCGGACTGATGCCCACCTCGCTGGCTGTCTCCCCGACGGTGTCGGCCGGTGAGGTGATGGCGACGATGATCGGCTTCACGCTGCTCTACGGCGCGTTGGCTGTCGTGGAGATCGGGCTGCTCATGCACTACATCAAGGCAGGGCTGCCGGACGTCAGCCGGGAGCTGGCCGACACCGACGAGAACGACGGCGAGCGTCCGCTCACCTTCGCCTACTGAGCGCGCGGAACAGGAAGAGGTCACTGCTGTGGAGCTCACCACCGTCTGGTTCGTCCTCATCGCGGTGCTGTGGATCGGCTACTTCGTGCTCGAGGGGTTCGACTTCGGCGTCGGCATCCTGCTGCCGGTTCTCGGCAAGTCCGAGAAGCAGCGGCGGCTGATGATCAACACGATCGGGCCCGTCTGGGACGGCAACGAGGTCTGGGTGCTCGTCGCCGGGGGCGCGACCTTCGCGGCGTTCCCGGAGTGGTACGCCACGCTGTTCAGCGGCTTCTACGTGCCCCTGTTCGTCATCCTCGTCGCCCTGATCCTGCGCGGGGTGGCGTTCGAGTACCGCGGCAAGCGCCCGCACTCGCCGTGGAAGAAGTGGTGGGACGCCGCGATCTTCTGGGGTTCGCTGCTTCCGGCGGTGCTGTGGGGCGTGGCGTTCGGCAACATCGTCCGCGGAGTGCCGATCGCCGACGTCGACGGCAACCTCGAGTTCGTGGGCAACTTCGGCGACCTGCTCAACCCCTACTCCCTGGTGGGCGGCCTGGTGACGCTCACGCTGTTCGTGACCCACGGCGCGATCTTCATCGCCCTCAAGACCGACGGGCAGATCCGGCTCGACGCGCGCCTGCTGGCCGAACGGGTCGGGCTGGTGGCCGCTGCCGTGGCCGTGGCCTTCCTCGCGTGGACCTACGTGCTCAACCCCGAGACCGTCTTCGCCGTGCTGTCCGTGCTGGCTGCCGTCAGCCTCGTGGCAGGGCTGCTGGCCAACCGCGCCGGGCGCGAGGGCTACGCCTTTCTCGGCACGGCGGTGACGCTGGCCCTGGCCGTGGCGGCACTGTTCAGCAACCTGTACCCGAACGTGATGCCGTCGAGCATCGACGAGGCGTTCAACCTCACGATCGACAACGCGTCCTCGACCGAGTACACGCTGACGATCATGACGTGGGTGGCCGTTGTCTTCACCCCCATCGTGCTTCTCTACCAGGGCTGGACCTACTGGGTGTTCCGTCGCCGGCTGACCGTGGACGACATCCCCGAGCCGGCCGACGCGATCGCCGCCGACGAGAAGGTCAAGGCCTTCGCTGCCGAGGACGCCGGGCGGGTCGGCTGACCGCGTCAGCCGACGCCCGGTTCGCCGGGCTGCCCCTCACAATGCTCCGGTGAAGCCTCTCGACCCTCGGCTGCTGCGCCACGCCCGGGCCAGCGCCGTCTACGTGCTCGGCACTGCCGGGCTCGGGGTCGTGCAGGCGCTGCTGGTGATCGCGCAGGCCGGTCTGCTCGCCTACGGCATCAGTGCCGCCTTTCTCGGCTCGGCCGACCTGGCCGACCTGCGCCCGACGCTGGTCGGGCTCGCCGCCGTGGTCGCCGCCCGCGTCGTGCTCGTGTGGGTCCAGGAGTCCGCGGCCCACCGTGCCTCGGCCGCGGTGAAGTCGTCGTTGCGCAGCCAAGTGGTGGCTCGGGCAGCGCGCCTGGGACCGGGATGGCTGGCCGGGCAGCGCTCGGGCGAGCTCACGACGCTGGCGACCCGCGGCGTGGACGCCCTGGACGGGTACTTCGCGAAGTACCTGCCCCAGCTGGTGCTCGCCGTCGTCGTACCGATCGCGGTGCTCGCCCGCATCGTGACCGAGGACTGGGTGGCGACCGTCACCATCGTGCTCACCCTGCCGCTGATCCCGGTGTTCATGGTTCTGGTCGGCAAGGCGACGCAGGCCCGTACCGAGCGGCAGTGGAGCACTCTCACGCGTCTGGGTCACCACTTTCTCGACGTCGTCGCCGGGCTGCCCACCCTCAAGGTGTTCGGTCGAGCGAAGGCCCAGGCCGACAACATCCGGACGGTCACCGACGACTACCGGCGGGCCACCATGGGGACGCTGCGGGTCGCCTTCCTGTCCGCCTTGGTGCTCGAGCTTCTCGCCACCCTGTCGGTCGCACTCGTCGCCGTGGGCATCGGCCTTCGCCTCGCCGAGGGGCGCATGGACCTGGAGACGGGCCTGCTCATCCTGGTTCTTGCCCCCGAGGCCTACCTGCCCCTGCGCATGGTCGGGGTGCACTACCACGCCAGCGCGGAGGGGATGGCCGCCGCTGCCAAGGCCTTCGAGGTGATCGAGCAGCCGCTGCCGGTGGTCGGTGGCGACCGGCCGGCGCCAGAACCGGACAGCGTGCGCTTCGAGGGCGTCGGCGTGCGCTACCCGGGCCGGGACGCGGCTGCCGTCGACGACGTGTCGTTCGAGGTGAGACGTGGCGAGGTGGTGGCCCTTGCCGGGCCCAGCGGTGCCGGCAAGTCGAGCCTGGTGGCGGCCCTGATGGGCTTCGTCCCTCTCGCCCAGGGGGACATCTGGCTCACCAGCGCCGGTGCGCCTGCGGTGTCGCTGCGTGAGCTGGACCTGGACTCGTGGCGGGCGCAGGTGGGGTGGGCCCCGCAGCGGCCGCACCTGTTCGCGGCGAGCCTCGCCGAGAACCTGCGTCTGGCCCGCCCGGACGCCGACGAGCAGCAGTTGCTCGCCGCGTTGGCGCAGGCCGCTGCCGAGGACGTCGTGGCCGACCTGCCCGAGGGTCTGGCCACGATGGTGGGCGAGGCCGGTGTGGGGCTGTCGGCTGGGCAGCGCCGGCGAGTCGCCGTGGCGCGCGCCCTGCTGCGTCAGGCGCCGGTGATCGTGCTGGACGAGCCGACGGCCGACCTCGACACGGTGAACGAGCAGCGCGTGCTGGCCGGGTTGCGGGATCGGGCGTCCTCGGGTGCGGCGGTGCTGGTCGTCGCCCACCGCCCGGAGATCCTGGCGTGGGCCGATCGGGTGGTCACGCTGGCGCCCGCGTCGACCGAGCCGGCGGTGGTGGCCCCGTGAGCGCCGGACGCGACCCGCTGCTGCGAGCTGCCGGCACCGCGCGGCCGGTGGCCGGTCGCCTGCTGCTCGCGCTGCTGGCCGGTGTGCTGGCTGCCGGATCGGCTGTGGCGCTGACCGCAACGTCGGCCTGGCTGATCTCTCGGGCCGCGCAGCAGCCACCGATCCTCTTCCTGATGGTGGCCATCGTGGCGGTGCGGGCGTTCGGCATCTCGCGCGGCGTCTTTCGGTACGCAGAGCGACTCGCCGGCCACGACGCCGCGTTCCGCTGGCTCGCCGACCTGCGGGTGAGCGTCTACGAACGCCTCGAACGGCTCGCGCCCACGGGGTCAGCGGCCTTCCGGTCCGGCGACCTGCTCAGTCGGCTGGTCGCCGACGTCGACACGCTGCAGGACCTGTGGCTGCGGGTTCTGCTGCCCTACGGCACCGCGGCGGTCGTGGGTGGGGGAGCGGTGGCGCTCATCGCGTGGCTGCTGCCCGCGGCAGGCCTGGTGCTGCTGGTCGCCGTGGCTGTCGCGGCGGGCCTGGCTCCCGTCGTGGCGCTGGCCGTCGCCCGGCGGGCCGAGCGGCGCATCGCGCCGGCCAAGGGGCAGCTGTCGACGTCGGTGCAGGACACGCTTGCCGGCAGCGCCGAGCTCACAGCGTTCGGACAGGTCGACGCGGCCTTGGCCCGGGTGGCGACGCGCGACGCCGAGCTCACTCGTGCCGAGGCCCGGTCGGCGCTCGGTGGGGGGTTCGGCGCGGCGGTGGCAGCGGCAGCAGGCGGAGTCGCGATGTGGTCGGGGCTGTACCTCGGTGTGCCGGCCGTCCGCGACGGGTCGCTGAGCGGCGTCGCTCTCGCGGTCGTCGTGCTCACCCCCCTGGCCGTGTTCGAGCTCGTGTCGACCCTGGCGCCGGCAGCCCAGCAGGTGCCCCGGGTTCGCGGGGCGGCGCGACGCGTGTTCGAGATCGTTGACTCGCCGCTACCCGTCGTCGAGCCGGGGCAGCCCGAGCGGCTGCCGCCAGCGCCGACGGTCGTGTCCGCCACCGGTGTAGCGGCTCGATGGTCCCCCGACGGCCCCGAGGTGCTGACCGGCCTCGACCTCACGCTGCAGGCGCGTGAGCACGTCGGCCTGGTCGGGGCCAGCGGCGTCGGCAAGAGCACGCTGGCGGCCCTGCTGCTGAAGTTCCTGACACCCACGACCGGCACGGTCAGCCTGAGCGGCACGGACTACGACCGGCTCGACGGCGACGACGTCCGGCGGCGGGTCGGGCTGCTCGCCCAGGACGCCCACGTCTTCGACACCTCGATCCTCGAGAACGTGCGGCTGGCGCGTCCCGACGCCGGGGACGACGAGATCCGTGCGGCGCTGGCCGCGGCTCGGCTGGCCGACACCGTCGACGCCCTGCCGCAGGGGTGGCACACCATGGTGGGCGAGCACGGTGGCAGGCTGTCGGGAGGGGAGCGGCAGCGACTCGCCCTGGCCCGGGCGTTGCTGGCCCGCTTCGACGTGCTGGTGCTCGACGAGCCGACCGAGCACGTGGACGAGGCGACGGCGGCGAGGCTGGTGCGAGACCTGCTGCGCACGAACGCGGATCGATCGGTGCTGCTGATCACCCACCGGGACCTGCGGGGTGAACCGCTCGACCGCGTGCTCACCCTGCAGCAGGGTCGTCTGAGCCCCTGACGGACTCTGGGAGGATTCTCCCGTGGAGACCCTGACCCTCGTTGTGATCATCGCCGTGCTGGCGATCCTCGTCCTGGTCGGCTTCGTCGCGACCGGCGCCCGCAGGCGTCGCTCGGTGCAGGCCCCGCCGCCCCCCGTCCCCGGGGTCGACTACCAGCCAGGCGTGGGAGACGACGCGGGTGAGCCCGTCGACACACCGCGACGGTCGGTCGAGACGCTCGACCTGCCCGATGCCCTCACGCTCGAGCCGCCGGCGCCGGAGCTGGAGAAGCCGGAGTCGGCCGAGGGTCGCATGGTGCGGCTACGCGCGCGCCTGGCGCGGTCGGGCAGCCTGCTCGGGCAGGGCCTGCTCACCCTGCTCGCCCGCGACTCGGTCGACGAGGACGCCTGGGAGGAGATCGAGGACACGCTGCTGTCCGCTGATCTGGGCGTCGCGGCAACCGGCGAGCTGGTGGACCGTCTGCGCACGCGCGTCAAGGTGGAGGGGTCGCGCACACCGGAGCAGGCCCGCGCGATCCTGCGCGACGAGCTCGTCCGCCTGGTCGACCCCACGATGGACCGCACGCTGCACACACAGCGCACCGGCGCCCGTCCCGCGGTGCTCCTCGTGGTCGGCGTGAACGGCACCGGCAAGACCACGACGGTCGGAAAGCTGGCACGCGTGCTGGTGGCTGCGGACAAGGACGTCGTGCTGGGCGCCGCGGACACGTTCCGCGCCGCGGCGGCTGACCAGCTGACGACCTGGGGAGACCGCGTCGGCGTCCCGACCGTCCGCGGTGACGAAGGCGCCGACCCGGCCAGCGTCGCCTACGAGGCCGTGCGCGCCGGTGTCGAGCAGGAGGTCGACGTCGTCATCGTGGACACCGCGGGGCGTCTGCAGACCAAGGTCGGTCTCATGGACGAGCTCGGCAAGGTCAAGCGGGTCGTGGAGAAGCACGGCCCGGTGGACGAGGTGCTGCTGGTGCTGGATGCGACCACCGGGCAGAACGGCCTGGCACAGGCCAGGGTCTTCTCCGAGGTCGTCGCCGTGTCGGGCATCGTGCTGACCAAGCTCGACGGCACCGCGAAGGGCGGCATCGTCGTGGCGGTGCAGCGTGACCTGGGCGTGCCGGTCAAGCTCGTGGGTCTCGGCGAGGGTCCGGACGACCTCGCCCCCTTCGACCCCGAGGCCTTCGTGGACGGGATCCTGGGGGCACCGGGCCGCTCGGCCGCCTGAATTCACGTTCGCGTAACACCCCGTGCACGTTGTCACGGGAACGAAACACTCCACAGCGCCCGGCGCAACACGGCCCGTCGATCCTCTCCCGCATCGACTCGACGCGATGCGCAGCGTCTCGGCAGCGAGGCCAGGGACGACGCGCTCGCACCACAGTGTGAGGGAGTAACACATGGATGCCTTCAACGCGGGAGATACCGCGTTCATCCTCATCAGCGCCGCCATGGTGCTGCTGATGACGCCAGGTCTGGCCTTCTTCTACGGCGGCATGACCCGGGCCAAGAGCGTGCTCAACATGATGATGATGAGCTTCATCGCGCTCGCCACGGTGCCGGTCGTCTGGGTGCTGTGGGGCTACAGCATGGCCTTCGGCAGCCCCGGCGAGGGAGGGTTCTTCGCCGGGTTCGACATGCTCGGGCTGTCCGGCATGACTGCGGAGTCGTTCGACCAGGGCCTCACGATCCCCGACTTCGCCTTCTCCGGGTTCCAGATGATGTTCGCCATCATCACGGTGGCTCTGATCAGCGGCGCGATCGCTGACCGCGCACGCTTCGGCACGTGGACGCTGTTCACGGTTCTCTGGGTCACGCTCGTGTACTTCCCTGTCGCCCACAACGTGTGGGGTGGCGGCTGGATCCGCGAGACGTTCGACCCGATCGACTTCGCCGGCGGTACGGCCGTGCACATCAACGCCGGTGCGGCGGCCCTGGCCCTCGTGCTGGTCATCGGCAAGCGGATCGGCTTCAAGAAGGACCCGATGCGCCCGCACAACCTGCCGTTCGTCGTCCTGGGCGCCGCGCTGCTGTGGTTCGGCTGGTTCGGGTTCAACGCCGGCTCGGAGCTGGCCGCCGACGGAGTCGCGGCAGCCATGCTGCTCAACACCACCGTGGCGACCGCCGCCGCGATCCTCGGCTGGCTCGTGGTCGAGCTCGTGCGTGACAAGGCGGCCACGACGCTGGGAGCAGCGTCGGGTGCCATCGCCGGCCTGGTCGCCATCACGCCGTCGGGTGCCAACGTGAGCCCGCTCGGGGCCATCGCACTCGGTGCCATCGCCGGCGCGGTCTGCGCCCTGGCGGTCAGCCTGAAGTACAAGCTCGGCTACGACGACTCGCTCGACGTCGTCGGCGTGCACCTCGTCGGCGGACTTGTCGGCTCCATCCTGGTCGGGCTGCTCGCCTCCGAGGCCTTCGGTGGCACGAGCGGCAGCATCGAGCTGCTGGGTCGCCAGACGGCCGCGGCCCTGCTGGTGCTGGCCTACTCCTTCGGAGTGACCTTCGCCCTGGGGCTGCTGCTGGACAAGACCATCGGGTTCCGAATCAAGGAAGAGGACGAGATCACCGGCGTGGACCTGACCACGCACGCGGAGTCCGCGTACGAGTTCTTCGCCACCGGTGGCTCGCTGACCAAGAGCGGGCCGGCGATCGCCTCCGCTCCCGCTGAGGGGAAGGTCAACGCATGAAGCTCGTGACCGCAGTGATCAAGCCGTTCAAGCTCGACGACGTCCGGTCGGCCCTGGAGTCCTTCGGGGTGCACGGGATGACCGTCAGCGAGGCCAGTGGGTACGGCCGGCAGAAGGGCCACACCGAGGTCTACCGGGGTGCGGAGTACACCGTCGACCTGGTGCCGAAGGTGCGTCTGGAGGTACTGCTGGACGACTCCGACGTCGAGGACGTGGTCGAGGTGATCGTCAAGACCAGCCAGACCGGTCGCATCGGCGACGGCAAGGTGTGGGTCACCCCGATCGACATGGCGGTGCGCGTGCGCACCGGCGAGCGCGGCGTCGAGGCCCTGTAGCAGCGACGTCATCGCAGATGGACCGCTCCACAGCACAGGTGCCGGGGCCGGCCTCGGAGGCATCGTCCTCCGCGGCCGGCCCCGGCGCGCTCACCGAGCGCTTCCGGGTCGCCCGCAGCGCGGTGGTCGAGGCCACAGACCTGTCGGCGGGTCAGCGCCGCAAGGCGCTGTCGGACCTGACCGACCGATGGGTGCGCGACCTCTACGGGTCGGCGCCCACACCAGGAGCTGCTGTGGTCGCGGTGGGCGGCTACGGGCGCAGGGAGCTGCTGCCGGGCAGCGACCTGGACGTAGTGCTGGTGCACGACGGCTCCCTGGCCCCTGACGAGGTCAGTGCCCTCGCCGACGGCCTCTTCTACCCCATGTGGGACTCCAAGGTTCCCCTCGACCACTCGGTACGCACCCTGGCCGAGGCCGCCTCCGTCGCCCGGGACGACCTCAAGGTGGCCCTCGGCCTGCTCGATGCCCGTCACGTCGCTGGAGACCCGACGCTCAGCGCGGCCCTGGCCGAGCGCAACCTCGCCGACTGGCGCCGGGACGCCGGTTCACGACTCCCGGCGCTGCACGACGTCGTCCGAGAGCGAGCGCAGCGCTGCGGAGAGCTGCCGTACCTGCTCGAGCCCGACCTGGTCGACGCCTATGGCGGGCTGCGGGACACAGTGGTGCTGCGGGCCGTGGCGGCCTCGTGGGTCGCGGACTGGCCGCACTCGACCACCCTGGAGGAGTCCCGCGGGTGGCTGCTCACCGTGCGTGACGCCCTGCACCGCACGACCGGGCGTGCTGCGGATCGGCTGCTGCTGCAGGAG
>CAYNWB010000062.1:0-2467 GCA_964400785.1 uncultured Actinomycetes bacterium
CACGGTGATGCCGCCGATCAGCGCCTGCACGGGGATGCCGAGGAACAGCACGACCGCGGGCTCGACGAGGTCACGGCGTCGCGGCCGCTGCCGCAGCACGGCAACCAGGGTGGCCAGGGCGATCGCGGCGAGCACGAAGGTCAGCAGTCGGTTGCCGAACTCGATGAACCCGTGGATGCCGTACTCCGGGGTGTTGACGTAGGACTCCTCGGTGCACCGGGGGAACGTGGGGCAGCCCAGACCCGACCCGGTCAGGCGGACGGCGCCGCCGGTGACGACGATTCCGATCTGGCTGACCAGTGAGGCAAGCGCGAGGCGCTGCACCAGCGCCGGGGCCGGGGAGCGATCGAGCATGGCACCAGGGTAGGTGCCGACCGGGCTACGCCTCGATCTGGCCGCGTGCGATCGAGTCGCCGGAGTGCGTGGGGTCGCCGTCGAAGGGCTCGAGCGAGACGTCGACGATCGGGAACTGGCCCACGTCGACGCCGGCCGGCACGACGAACTGGCCGGACGACCCTTCGAGCACCCCGAGCGACACCATGCCCTCGACGTTCTCGTCGATCAGCCAGACCTCCTGGAACCCGTCGGCGTCCGCCGCTGCTGCGGCGTCCAGCGACACGACGAGCACCTGTCGTCCGTCGGCATCCACGGCGAGCTCGGCTGTGCCCGACGCGTCCCACGAGGGCAGGGGAGCCAGCGGCACCGTGGCAGCCACGGTGAGCTCGGGCTGAGGGTCCGAGCCGAGGACGGCGGCCGTGACGGCTCCGCCGACGACGATCCCACCCACACCGGCGGCAGCCAGCAGCCAGGTGGCGGGCCGGGTGCGGCGGGCTCGCCGATCACGACGCTGCTCGAGCGAGACCACGGGAGCCTGCGGGGCCTCGACCGGTGGGCCTGCGGGCAGGTCGAGCTCGGCGCGGATGCGCGTCCACACCTGCGGCGACGGCGACTGGATCTCGATGGGGCCACCTGAGCGAGCGGCGCCGACGAGCGTGCTGAGGCTGGACAGCTCAGCCTGGCAGACCTGGCACGTGGCCAGGTGCTGCTGCTCCTCCGGGGTCCCCACGCTCTCGCCCAGCGATCTCAGGGCGAGCAGCTCGGGGTCACAGTGCGACACCGTCTACCTCCAGTCGAAGGCGCAGCTTGTCGAGGCTGCGCTTGATGTGGCTCTTCACGGTCCCCAGCGGCAGTCGGAGCACGCTGGCGATCTGAGCGTGGGTCAGGTCTTCGTAGAACGCCAGCTCGAGGATGCGCCTCTGCGGCTGGCCGAGCCGCGACAGCTCGTCGGTGATGAGCACCTTGTCGACGACCGGCTCGGTGGGTGCCGGCTCGGTCGGGTCGGCGGTCACCCGCTCGACGGCGTCCTGCGCGCGGGTCACCTTGGCCCGGGCGGCGTGCTGGTCGGCCACCTTGTGCCGGGTGATGCCCATCAGCCAGCCCGGCAGCGAGCCCGAGGCGGGGTCGTACTTCTCGCGGCTCTGCCACGCCGAGACGAACACCTGCTGCACGACGTCCTCGGCATCTGACGCGTTGCCCAGCGTGCGGACGGCGACCGTGAACACCAGGCTCGACCAGCGGCGGTAGGCCTCCTCGAGAGCCGACTCGGCCCCCGCGGCGAAGGCGCGCGCCACGTCCGGGTCACTGACCGTCGGCACCTGCGACGGCCACGTGACGGGTCCGGTCACCCTGGGCTCCTCACGGACGGTGGTCGCCACCATGGTGCCATGCATCGTCATGTCACGCCGCCACCGGGCGAGCGATCACGACGATGTTGTCTTCGTACCCACCCGCCTCGGGCAGGTACCTGCCGCCGCACGTGACGACGGCGAGCTGGTGGGGACCGTCCGGTCGAAACAGTACGTCAACCGGCAGGGCGGCCTTCGAGATCCGCTCCACCGAGACCACCTCGTACCGCAGCTGCTCCCCGTCACCACCTGTCACGACGACCTCGTCTCCGACCGAGGTGGACGCAAGCCGGGCCAACGGACCGATGCCCTTCTCGATCGAGTCGACGTGTCCGCCGAGCACGGTGGAGCCGGTCTCGGCGCCGGGGACGGCACCGAACTTGTACCACCCGATCACCGCGGGGTCGTCGGGCAGCTCCATCTGGTCGTCGGCCGTGACACCGGTGGCTGCCACCGGCATCTGCACCGAGACCGAGGCGATGGACAGCAGCGCAGGGGGGTCGACCGGCTCGGGGATGACGATCTGCGTGGCGTCGGTGACCGGCACGTCCGGCAGGGCTGCCGACTGCTCGTCGGCGGTCTGCGGCTGTGCCTGTGGCGTGGACCGGTCGGCGTCACGTCCGACCCGGCCGTTGTCGCGGACGAGCCCGGACGCGGCAGAGGTGGTTACCTGGTCGAGGTCAGCCCCGACGGTTGCCGGCTGCGAGACGGCGAACGCGATGCCCGACCCGACGAGCACGGCCCCCGACGCCACGAGGGCGACGAGGGAACGTCTGCGGGGG
>CAYNWB010000062.1:2477-12003 GCA_964400785.1 uncultured Actinomycetes bacterium
CGAGGCAGGGGTGGTGGGGGTTGGAGATGGCTCGTTGCTCGGGGCAGCACCCACTGTCTCGGTACTGACCACGGTCTGCGGCAACTCATCGCCGACCGCTCTTTGCTGGGCCACGCCGAAGGCAACACCGGAGCCCGCGAGCACGGCCGCCGACGCCACGAGGGCGACGAGGGAACGTCTGCGGGGGGTCATGGCCTGTCCTTCACGTCGTGGGGGAGCGGCGACCACGGCCCCAGGGTGACGTGGTCTGCCGTGGTCGCCGCTCCCGGCTTCCAAGAATGGGGCGCGTGCCCCGGTCGTGCACTCCGGTCGGGCGGGTGAATCGGTTGCCCGCCCGACCGGAGCAGGGTGCTACTTCGCGGCGGTGGCGAACCGGCGGCCCGACAGGGCGATGCCGGCGATGCCGAGACCGGCGGCGGCGAAGATCCAGCCGGGGACGGTGCCGGCAGCGGCGCCGGACTCACCGCCGGGAACACCGGCAGGCGCCGAGTGGCCCAGGGCCACGGTCTGCACCGCGATCTGCACCTCGCCGTCCGCAGCGTCGCCCCACGCGTAGACGATCGTGTTCTGGCCCTCGGTGACGGGCACGTCGGCCGGCGTCGGCGGCACGACGGTGTCGCCGGCCTTGATCTCGGCCGAGATGGTGCCGGCAGGCAGCGCGACCGGGCCGAGCTCCTCGCCGTTGTTGAAGGTGCCGAGGCTGGTGTCGCCGTTGGCGACGATCTCGACGCCCTCGGCGTTGGCAGCGGTGTGGCGGACGGTGACCTTGCCCTCACCGGCGCCGGCGGCGGCGGTGTCGTTGGTGAACAGGCTCGCCTTGGGGCTGCCCGCAGCGTCGAGGTGCGCGACGGCCGTGTAGTTCTTGCCCGACTCGAGGGGCAGGTCGACCGAGAGCGCGGGAGAGCTGTTGTCTGCGGCGCTGCCACCGACGATGTCGACCGTGTAGGTGCCTGCGGGAACGGACAGCGGGCCCTCGAGGTCGCCGGGCGCGAAGTCGTCGAGGGTGAGCGCGTCGTTCACGTAGACGTCGACGACGCCGTCAGTGGTGCCGACGGCACCGTCAAGGACGGACGCGGGAATCGCGTGCAGCACGGACAGCTGGGCGTCGCCGTCGGCGGCCGAGGCGGGAACAGCGAGGCCGGCGGTGGCGGCGACCAGGGCGCCCGCACCGAGCAGAGCGGAAGACTTGCGCATGGAGATCCTCCTTGTCGGGGTAGCTCGATCTGAGCTTGTGACCCTTACTTCGGCGGCGATCCCCGTCTTGGATGCACAACGTCTGAACCGATTTCACTCCCAGCGGAAGAAGCGGGCGGCCAGGGCGATCCCGCCCACCGCCCACACGGCCAGCACGCCGGCCTGCGCCCACGGCATGCCGGCGCCGTCGACGATCACCGCGCGCAGTCCCTCGCCCAGGGCTCCCGACGGCAGTGCCTGCAGCAGCGGCGCGAGGGCGTCGGGGTACCGCGACACCGGCACCACCGCCGCGCCGGCCACGAGCAGCACGAGGTAGACGAGGTTGGCCGCCGCCAACGTGGCCTCGGCGCGCAGGGTGCCGGCCATGAGCATGCCCAGCCCGGCGAAGGCGGCCGTGCCGAGCAGCACCAGGATCGCGACGGCGACCCAGTCGGCCTGCCCCGACCAGCCGAGCAGCACGGCCACCCCCACCACCAGCAGCACCTGCAGCACCTCGACGGCCAGCACCGAGGCGGCCTTGCCGAGCAGCAGAGCCGAGCGTGGCAACGGGGTGACGGCGAGGCGGCGCAGCACGCCGTAGCGGCGCTCGAAGCCCGTCGCGATCGCCAGCCCGGTGAACGCCGTCGACATGACAGCGACGGTGAGCACGCCCGCGACCGCGGTCGGCACACGGTCGCCATCGGAACCAGCCGAGACGTCTACCAGGTCGGTAGCGGCCAGCAGCACCAGCAGCACCAGCGGGATGATGAGGGTCAGCAGCAGCTGCTCGCCGTTGCGCAGCAGCATCGTGGTCTCGATGCGAGCCTGCGCGAGCACCATGCGCCCGTAGGGCGCGGCTGCCGGGGCGGGCGTGAACGTCCCCGTGGTCACGACGTCGCCTCTGCCTCGGTGGCCGAGGCCGCGGCGGGTTCGCCGGTCAGTGCGAGAAAGACGTCCTCCAGGCTGCGGCTGCCCACCGACAGCTGCCCCGGCATGACGCCGTGGGAGGCGCACCAGGCCGTCAGCGTCGCCAGCGTCTGCGGGTCGACCGCCCCGCTGATCAGGTACTGGCCCGCGGCCGACTCCTGCACCGTGACGTCAGCGGCCAGAGCGGTGCGCAGGCCGTCCAGGTCGAGTCGGGGTCGCCCGGTGAAGCGCACCTCGTGGTCGGCCCCGGTCAGCTCGGCCGGGGACCCGGTGGCGACGACGCGCCCTCGAGAGACGATCGCCACCTGGTCGGCCAGTCGTTCGGCCTCGTCCAGCAGGTGGGTGCTGAGCACGACGGTGACGCCGTCGGCCCTCAGGTCGGTGATCAGCTGCCAGGTGGTGAGGCGTGACCGGGGGTCGAGCCCGGAGGTGGGCTCGTCCAGAAAGACGAGCTCGGGGCGTCCGACCACCGCCATCGCGAGCGACAACCGCTGGCGCAGGCCACCGGACAGCCGGCGCACCGTCGTTCGCCCCGCCTCGCCGAGCGAGAGGCGATCGACCAGCTGGTCGACCGGCAGCGGGTTGGCGTAGAGCCCCGCGACGTGGCGCAGCATCTGCTCGGCCTGCGCCCCGGGGTAGCCGCCGGACGACTCCTGCAGCATCACGCCGATGCGCGCCCGCAGGTCGGTGCCGCGTCGCTGGGGGTCGAGGCCCAGCACCCGGATCGTGCCGGCGTCGGGTCGGCGAAAGCCCTCGGCGCACTCGATCGTGGTGGTCTTGCCCGCGCCGTTGGGTCCGAGGATGGCCGTGATGCTGCCTTGCTCGACGGTCAGGTCGAGGTCGTCGACGGCGAGGGTCGCGCCGTACCTCTTGCGCAGCCGGCGAATCTCGACGGCAGCGGGGCGGGTCACGTGCGTGGAGTCTAGGTGTGGCACGTCTGACACGTTCCCGCGTGGATCGGCGCTCCATCTGGCTTGCCCGCTGCCGCGATTTCGGCAACGATGGCGTTGTGAAAAAATCGGACGGCGTGGCGACCCCGGGCGGGCACCCAGACGACGCCGGCCAGGCGACGCGCACGCGGGTCGCGCGCGACATCCTCGAGCACGGTCCGTCGACGGCGGCGTCCATCGCCGAGCGGCTGTCGCTCACCCCGGCCGCCGTGCGTCGTCACCTCGACGCTCTCACCGCCGAGGGACTGCTGGAGGCCGGCGAGCCCTACGTCCGTGGACGCCGCGGACGCGGCCGTCCCGCCAAGGTCTACAAGGTGACCGACGCCGGCCGGGACGAGTTCGAGCAGGCCTACGACGACCTCGCGGCCTCGGCCCTCTCCTACGTCGCCGAGATCGGCGGGCCCGATGCGGTCGCCGAGTTCGCCCGGCGACGGCTGCTGTACCTCGAGGAGGCCTACCGCCTGGCCCTGTCGGCCGTCGGCCCCGAGAAGGCGCCCGAGGCCTTGGCCGAGCTTCTCACCGAGGAGGGCTACGCGGCCTCGGTCGAGCCGTCCGGCCAGGGCGGCCTGCAGATCTGCCAGCACCACTGCCCCGTCGCGCACGTCGCGGCACAGTTCCCCCAGCTGTGCGAGGCCGAGACCGAGATGATCGGCCGCCTGCTCGGCTCGCACGTGCAGCGACTGGCCACCATCGCCCATGGCGACGGTGTCTGCACCACCCACGTGCCGGCACGGTCGCCGGCGCACGACGCACCACTCCTCATGCCCACCACACCACCCCTGACCCCTGCGGGAGGCCACTGACATGACCAGCACCGCGCACCCCGAGCTCGACGGCCTCGGCACCTACGAGTACGGATGGCACGACTCCGACGACGCCGGCGCGATCGCCAAGCGCGGCCTGTCCGAGCAGGTCGTCCGCGAGATCTCGGCGCTGAAGAACGAGCCGGACTGGATGCTGCAGACGCGGCTGAAGGCGCTGCGCCTGTTCGACAAGAAGCCGCTGCCGACGTGGGGCTCCGACCTGTCGACCATCGCGTTCGACACCATCAAGTACTTCGTGCGCTCCACCGAGAAGCAGGCGACCACCTGGGACGAGCTGCCCGACGACATCAAGAACACCTACGACAAGCTCGGCATCCCCGAGGCCGAGAAGCAGCGCCTCGTCGCCGGCGTGGCGGCGCAGTACGAGTCGGAGGTCGTCTACCACAAGATCCGTGAGGACCTCGAGGAGCAGGGCGTCATCTTTCTCGACACCGACACCGGGCTGCGCGAGCACGAAGAGCTGTTCAAGGAGTACTTCGGGTCGGTCATCCCGCCCGGCGACAACAAGTTCTCCGCGCTCAACACCGCCGTCTGGTCGGGGGGCTCGTTCATCTACGTGCCCAAGGGCGTGCACGTCGAGATCCCGCTGCAGGCCTACTTCCGCATCAACACCGAGAACATGGGCCAGTTCGAGCGCACCCTGATCATCGTCGACGAGGACGCCTACGTGCACTACGTCGAGGGCTGCACAGCGCCGATCTACTCCAGCGACAGCCTGCACTCCGCGGTGGTCGAGATCATCGTGAAGAAGGGTGCCCGCTGCCGGTACACGACCATCCAGAACTGGTCGAACAACGTCTACAACCTGGTCACCAAGCGGGCCGTGGCCCACGAGGGCGCCACCATGGAGTGGATCGACGGCAACATCGGCTCGAAGGTGACCATGAAGTACCCCGCGGTCTACCTGGTGGGCGAGCACGCCAAGGGCGAGACCCTGTCTGTCGCGTTCGCCGGTGAGGGTCAGCACCAGGACGCCGGCGCCAAGATGGTGCACCAGGCTCCCCACACGTCCTCGACGATCATCAGCAAGTCGGTGGCCCGCGGCGGCGGCCGCACGTCCTACCGCGGCCTCGTGCAGGTCAACGAGGGTGCGAGCCACAGCGCCAGCACGGTCAAGTGCGACGCGCTGCTCGTCGACACCATCAGCCGGTCCGACACCTACCCCTACGTCGACGTCCGCGAGGACGACGTGTCGATGGGCCACGAGGCCACGGTGTCGAAGGTGAGCGAAGACCAGCTGTTCTACCTGATGAGCCGCGGCATGAACGAGGACGAGGCCATGGCCATGATCGTGCGCGGGTTCGTCGAGCCCATCGCCCGCGAGCTGCCGATGGAGTACGCGCTCGAGCTCAACCGGCTCATCGAGCTGCAGATGGAGGGCGCAGTCGGATGACGACCGCACCACAGGACGTGGCGGCCGAGTCGGCCGCCCCCAACCCCATGCAGGCCGGCGTCCCCGCCGCCGGGCACGGGGGCAGTGCCCTGCACCGCGTCGCCAGCACCGACGTGGCGGCCCACCCCGTGCCGACCGGGCGCGAGGAGGACTGGCGCTTCACGCCGCTGCGTCGGCTGCGCGGGATGCTGGAGAGCATCGGCACCGATGGCAAGGTCGTGGTCGAGGTGGACGCACCCGAGCAGGTGCGGGTCGAGTCGTTCACCGGCGACGAGGCGCGCTCCGACGCCCGGCGCGGCTCGTCCGGGTACCTGCCCGTGGACCGACCCAGTGCCCTGGCCTGGGCGGCCGCCGAGCGCCTGACCGTGCTCACCATCCCCGCCGAGTGACGGTGCAGGACTGGGCCGACGACGCCGTCCACCTCTCGCACCATCACGTGCGCGTGGGTCGTGACGCGAACGTGCGGCACATCGCCATCACGTTCGGTGGTGACCTGGTGCGCCAGGGCGCAACCGTCCGTTACGACAGCCCCGGCGGGGACGCCGAGCTGCTCGGGCTCTACTTCGCCGACGCCGGGCAGCACCTCGAGCACCGGCTGTTCGTCGACCACGACCAGCCGCACTGCCGCAGCAACGTCATGTACAAGGGCGCGCTGCAGGGCGAAGGGGCGCACACGGTGTGGATCGGCGACGTGCTGATCAGGCCCGCGGCGGTCGGCATCGACACCTACGAGCTCAACCGCAACCTGGTGCTCACCGACGGCACCCGGGCCGACTCGGTGCCCAACCTCGAGATCGAGACCGGTGAGATCGAGGGCGCCGGGCACGCGAGCACCACCGGCCGGTTCGACGACGAGCAGCTGTTCTACCTGCAGGCGCGAGGCATCCCGGCCGAGGAGGCCCGCCGCCTGGTCGTGCGCGGGTTCTTCGCCGAGCTGATCGCCCGCATCGGCGTCCCCCACCTGGTCGAGCGGCTCATGGCCGAGGTGGAGCAGGAGCTCGAAGGGTCGGTCGGATGAGCTTCGAGCGCGTCTGTGCCCTGGCCGACCTGGCGGAGCACTCGGTGGTCGCCGTCGACGTCGACGGCGAGCCCGTCGCCGTCGTGCGCAGCGGCGGAGAGGTGTTCGCCATCTCCGACATCTGCTCGCACGCCGACGTCCCGCTGTCCGACGGCGAGGTGGCCGACTGCGAGATCGAGTGCTGGCTGCACGGCTCACGCTTCGACCTGCGCACCGGCAAGCCGTCCGGGCCACCGGCGACCGTGGCCGTGCCCGTGTACCCCGTCCAGGTGCGAGACGGCGACGTGCTCGTCGACGTGTCCACCCCGCTGAACCAGACCTGAGTGAACAAGGAGACATCGTGGCAACCCTCGAGATTCGCGACCTGCACGTCTCGGTCGACACCGACACCGGCGGCAAGCAGATCCTGCGCGGGGTCAACCTGACCGTCCGGGCGGGCGAGACCCACGCGATCATGGGCCCCAACGGCTCGGGCAAGTCGACGCTGGCCTACTCGATCGCCGGGCACCCCAAGTACACGATCACGTCGGGCAGCGTGCTGCTCGACGGCCAGGACGTGCTCGAGATGACCGTCGACGAGCGGGCGCGGGCCGGGCTCTTCCTGGCGATGCAGTACCCGGTCGAGGTTCCCGGGGTGTCGGTCTCGAACTTCTTGCGCACCGCCAAGACCGCGGTGGACGGGCAGGCCCCGAAGCTGCGCACCTGGGTCAAGGACGTCAAGACCGCGATGGGCAACCTGTCGATCGACCCGGCGTTCGCCGAGCGCGACGTCAACGCCGGGTTCTCCGGGGGTGAGAAGAAGCGCCACGAGATCCTGCAGCTCGAGCTGCTCGACCCGAAGGTGGCGATCCTGGACGAGACCGACTCCGGTCTCGACATCGACGCCCTGCGTGTCGTCAGCGAGGGCGTCAACCGGTTCAAGGCGCAGGGCGACAGGGGCGTGCTGCTGATCACGCACTACACGCGCATCCTGCGCTACATCAAGCCCGACTTCGTGCACGTGTTCGTCGACGGCCGCATCGCCGAGGAGGGTGGGCCGGAGCTCGCCGAGAAGCTCGAGGCGGAGGGCTACGAGGCCTACGTGGGCGCGAGCGCCTGACGTCCCGCCCGAGGGTGGAGGCCTGACATGAGCGCGGTCGACGTGGCGTCGAGCGGTACACCGGCGCGTCCGGCTGCCCTCGACGTCGCCCGGGTGCGGGCCGACGTGCCGATCCTCGCTCGTGCCGGCCGGTCGGGCCGTCCGTTGGTGTACCTGGACTCCGCGGCGACCTCGCAGAAGCCCACGTCCGTCATCGAGGCCGAGGCCGACTTCTACCGGCACCACAACGCGGCGGTGCACCGTGGGGCGCACCTGCTCGCCGAGGAGGCCACCGCCGCCTACGAGGGCGCCCGGGCGACGGTCGCGCGCTTCGTCGGGGGGCAACCGGGCGAGGTGGTGCTCACCCGCAACGCGACCGAGGCGTTGAACCTGCTGGCCTACGCGATCGGCAACGCGTCGGTGCACCCGCCGGCCGACATCCCGGCCGACCCGCGGCTGCACCTCGGCCCCGGCGACGAGGTCTGTGTCACCGAGATGGAGCACCACGCCAACCTGGTGCCCTGGCAGGAGCTGTGCCGGCGCACGGGGGCGACCCTGCGCTGGCTGCCGCTGCTGCCTGACGGCACGCTCGACCTGTCCGACCTCGACGTGCTCGTCAACGAGCGGACGAAGGTGGTGTCGTTCGTCCACCAGTCCAACGTGCTGGGCACGATCAACCCGGTGCCGGTGCTGCGCGACCGGGCCCGCGCCGTCGGGGCCCTCGTCTTTCTCGACGCCTGTCAGTCGGTGCCCCACCGGCCGATCGACGTCGCCACCCTCGGGGTCGACGCGGTGGCCTTCTCGGGCCACAAGATGCTGGGACCGACCGGCATCGGCGCGCTGTGGGCCCGCCGCGACCTGCTCGAGGCGATGCCTCCGGTGATCACCGGAGGGTCGATGATCGAGCGGGTCACGATGGCGGTGTCGACCTACGCCCCGCCGCCGCTGCGGTTCGAGGCGGGCACGCCGTCCATGGGCCCGGCCGTCGGTCTGGCCGCCGCGTGCGACTACCTGACCGATCTGGGCATGGACGCCGTCGAGCAGCACGTCACATCCCTCACGCAGCAGGCGGTCGAGGCCCTGCTGGCCGTCCCCGGGGTGCACGTGCTGGGGCCGTCCGGCGAGCGCGGACCGGTGGTGGCCTTCTCCGTCGACGGTGTGCACCCGCACGACGTCGCCCAGGTGCTCGACGCCGAGGGCGTCGCCGTCCGGGCCGGTCACCACTGTGCGTGGCCGCTGCACCAGGTGCTGGGTGTGCAGGCCTCGGTGAGGGCGTCGTTCGCGGCCTACAACGACGGCTCGGACGTCGTGGCCCTGGTCGACGCCGTCCGCGTCGCGCAGCGGTTCTTCGGGGTGGGCTGATGGGAGAGCTCGACAGCCTGTACTCCGAGATCATCCTCGACCACTACCGCGGCGCGCACGGGTCGGGCCTGCGCGAGCCGTTCGACGCCGAGTCGCACCAGGTCAACCCGCTGTGCGGGGACGAGATCACGCTGCGCGTGTCGGTCGATGCGTCGGCCGGGGTGGTGCGCGACGTCTCGTACGAGGCCCGAGGGTGCTCGATCAGCCAGGCGTCGGCCTCGATGCTGTACGACCTGGTGGCCGGCCAGACGGTGCAGCGGGCAGCGGAGCGGCTGGCTGGGGTGCGGGCGATGCTGCGCGACCCGTCCGCCGAGCCGGACGAGGACCTGCTCGAGGACGCGATCGCCGTGGCCGGCGTCGCCAAGTTTCCGGCGCGCGTGAAGTGCGCCATGCTGCCGTGGGCAGCGTTCACCGATGCCATGGCCCGGGCGGGCGTGACCGTCCGGGACGACACACAGGAGCAGTCATGACCACCATCTCCATCGACGACCTGACCGAGGCCATGCGCGACGTGGTCGACCCCGAGCTGGGCATCAACGTGGTCGACCTGGGCCTGGTCTACGGCGTCCACCTCGACTCGGGCTCGCAGGGCGAGTCGATCGCCAGCATCGACATGACGCTGACGAGCGCGGCCTGCCCGCTGACCGACGTGATCGAGGACCAGACCCGGTCTGCGCTGCAGGGGCTGGTGGACGACTTTCGCATCAACTGGGTCTGGATGCCCCCGTGGGGCCCGGACAAGATCACCGAGGACGGCCGCGAGCAGCTGCGGGCGCTGGGGTTCAACGTCTGAGGTCTGCC
>CAYNWB010000063.1:0-3675 GCA_964400785.1 uncultured Actinomycetes bacterium
GTCCGACGACTGCAGGATTTCGGCGCATTCGTCGACTTAGGTGGAATCGACGGCCTCGTGCACGTCAGCCAACTGAGTTGGGATCGCATCAACCATCCCAGCGAGGTCGTGCAGAAGGGCCAGGAGGTGGAGGCCGTCATCACGTCGGTTGACTCCTACAACCAGCGGATCTCGCTGTCAATGAAGGAGTTGTTGCCAAATGAGTGGGAGGAGTACGCGAACACTCACGGTGTCGGCGACGTGGTTGCGGGGACGGTGACCAACATCACCGACTTCGGCGTTTTCGTGGAGCTCGCGCCCGGCGTTGAAGGTCTGTGTCACATCTCTGAGATCGATCGCGACGAGGGGCTGCCTCTGGCGGAAATGTTCAGCACCGGACAGGCGGTGCAGTGTCGAATTCTGAGGGTCGACTGGCACGAGAGCCGGATCGGTCTGTCCATGCACGGAATTGATCAGGACGGCGCCGATGCCGCCGTCGAAACGGCTGCCAGCGGATCGGCCGCCGGTGAGACGGCGATGGCCGCGGCGCTGCGTGCAGGGGGCGTGGTCGAACAGGCTCCTGAGTCGGATGATGCCGAGGAGCTGGCCGCGACCGAGGCCACCGAGCCCGACGGCGTCGTGCTGCGGGAGGCGCAGAGCGCTCTGCACGACGCGGTCAGCGCCGGGCGTCGCCTCACCGGCACCACGGGGGTGGCCCCGGCCTTCGTCTCCGCCGACACGCTGGCCGTCGCCGGGCCCGACACTGGGCTCGTCGACGCCTCGACCGGGGACCGGGTGCTGGCCTTGCCCGACTCGCCGAGCGGCTTCGACACGCTGTCGGTGGCCACGAGCGCCGACGGGTCCCTGCTCGTCACCGGCAGCCACGGCCGAGACGTCGTCGTGTGGGACGCCGGCACAGGGGAGCAGGTCAGACGCCTCACGACCCCGGTCGCGGGCGGGCTCGCCTCGGTCGTCGCAGCCGTGGCCCTCAGCCCCGACAGCAGGCTGGCGGCGGCGCTGATGCCGTGGGGTGAGGGCCTGCTCGTGTGGGACCTGGCCACCGGAGACCGCGTCGCCTCGAGCGAGGACCCCAGGGCCTGGCCGCCCGACACCTGCTGCTACCCGCTGCACGTCGCGTTCAGCCCGGACGGGGGCAAGGTGGCCGCCACCTGGTACGACCATGCTCGCATCATGGACGTGAGCACCGGTGCCTGGGTGACCGAGCTTCGCGGCCACGGGTCCGTGGTCACCGACATCGCGTACTCCCCGGACGGCTCCCGGCTGCTCACGTCGTCGATGGACGGCACCGTCCGAGTCTGGGACGCCGCCACCGGGACCACCCTGGCCTCGGTCCCGGCTCCGACCGGTCAGCTGACCTCGCTGGCGCTCGCCCCGGACGGGAGCAGGATGCTCACCGGGGACGACGCGGGTCTCGTGCGGTTGTGGAAGGTCACGGGCGACACGGCCCGACCGGTCGCCGAGATGGGCGGGCTGAGCACGTGGGTCTACAACCTCGCCGTCAGTCCGGACGGCCGACGCGGGGCCGGCGCTGACGGCAACACCCGAATGGCTACCTGGGACATCACCGACACCGGGCGGGGCGAGGTGACAACCTGGGAGGCCCCCGGCGCGACCGCCTACAGCCACGACGGCACGCGGCTGCTCACCACCGACCCCGCCACGGGCGACCCCGTCATCGTCCGGACCGCCGACTGGGAGCCCGAGCGATCCCTGACCGGCGGCATGACCGACCTCGGCGACACCTCGGACCTGCCGTTCGACACCACCAGTGGCCGCGTCTACGGGGCGGCGTGGTCCCCGGACGACCGGCTCGTCGCAGCCACGGTGGTCGGGTACACCGTCGTACCCGACGTGGTGGTGGTGTGGGACGCCACCAGCGGGGAGATCGTGCACAGGCTGGTCACCGGCGCCGGGCTGCGCGGGTCGCTGGCTTTCAGCGGGGACGGACGGCTGCTCGCCGCAGCCACCTGCGGCGATCCCGACGACGGCCTGGTCCCGACCGCGAGGGTCTGGGACGTGGCTACTGGGGACGTGGTCGCCGAGGGGCCGCTCGGGGAGTGCGGCCAGTCCGTGGGCATCGACCCGTCCGGCAGCCGGCTGGCGGTGCAGACCCTCGCGCCTGGCGAGCCGAACGTGGTCGTCACCAGCATCGAGACCGGTGAGGTGCTGCACACGATGACCCACGCCGCGACCTGGCACGGGGCGGCGACTTTCAGCCCGGACGGCAGCCGCCTGCTCACCGCGGGCAGCACCGGTATCGGGCGCATCTGGGACGCCGAGAGCGGGGACCTGCTGCGCAGCCTGCAGGGCCACGACGGGGCCGTCGAACGGGCGCAGTGGTCGGCCGACGGGTCCACGATCGTCACCAGCGGCCAGGACGGGACGGTCAGGCTGTGGGACGCGGGCACCGGGGAGATGGGCGTCGTGCTCTCCGGCCACGACGGCTACCCGTACGTCTCGCTCAGCCCGGACGGCTCACGGCTCGCGACCGCCGACGGCTCGGTGCGCATCTGGACGCTGGACCTCGACGAGCTCGCCGAGATCGCGCAGGGGCGTCTCACCCGCCCGCTGACCGACGCTGAGTGCGTCACCTACCACGTCGACCCGTGCGAGTGACGGGTCAGTCGCTCTCGACCTCACCGGTCATGGTCACGATGCCGTCCGCGAAGTCGGCGGTCTGCTCCCACTGGCCGGACAGCGCCTCGTACTCACCCGTGCCCCGCTGGATCGTCGAGCGCGAAACCCCCTCGGTGACACCCTCGTAGTCGATCTCCGGCGCGCTGAGCAGCTGCTCGCCCTGCGCGACGAACGAGCCCGACCCGTCGTCGCACGTGTAGGTCTCGGTCCACACGAAGTCAGCCGAGGTCTGGTGCAGCTCGGGGATCTCCTCCAGGGACAGCGGGTTGCCGTCGAGGTCGGCGAAGTCGCTCTGCACCATCACCAGCGAGTCGCACATCAGGCCCTGCTCGACGGCGGGGCCCGACGCGGTCATCGGTGTCGTCACCGAGCCCATCGGTGCGGTCAACTCAACCGCCAGGCCGTCCCCTGCCGGCTCCTCCGACGAGCATGCCGCCAACGCGAGCGGTAGCGCGACGAGCACCCACATCCTCCTACTCATGACAGCCCTCCCTGTTCATGTCGTCTCCCTTGTCGGAAGGTTGGCCGCTACGGCTTGATGCACGTGGCCTCGAAGACGTCATGGATGACCGTCCCGGTCCTCACGTCCACCTTGAAGTGGCCGTGCACGCGGTACTTGCTTCCCGTCTCCGGGTGCGTGTGGATGCCGTTTGTCACGTCGGAGAACACGTTCTGGTTGCCCACAACTGGGTCGACCGCGCGGACGACGTATCCGTCCGAGGTCACCCCCGAGGTGTGGATGTTCGCCACGAACGAGTTCTTGTTGTAGTGCGCCGTGACATCGGCGGTGAGGTAGGCCTCCGTCTGCTCGCCCGTGCACGGGTTCACCACGTAGGCCGTCCACGAGTCGGTGAACTCGATCTTCTCCCCCGCTCCGGCGGGTAGTGCTGCGGCCCCAAGCATGATCAGGCCCAGTCCGGCCGTTGCTGCTCTCTTGCGCAGGTTCATGATGCGCTCCTTTCCTGCCCCGCTTGTGCTGACACCCCAAGCGTCGACCGGTCGGGCTGCAAAGTGACTGCAAGCACGTGCCGTGGTCCC
>CAYNWB010000063.1:3775-11833 GCA_964400785.1 uncultured Actinomycetes bacterium
GGCACTCACCGGAATGGCCATTGCCAGGCTCCGCGGTCGATCATGGGGCGCCAGCGTTCTCTTCGGCGGGGTTGTGCTGATCGCAGCGCTGGCAGTCGTCGCGATCAAGGCAGCCGCTGGCCACTGAGAGCAGCACCACCAGGGTGGCAGCGACGACGGCGACGTCGTCATGCCGCCGTGCGTGGGTCTGGTGCTCGAGGGTCGATCGCCCCCGGCCGTCGGTGTGCGTGCGAGGTACCACTGGAAGGAATGGGGTGATGACATGCCTGCACGGACACCTATCCCTCCCGCCCCGGGGTACGACCAGCCCTCGTCCGGTGGTCGGCGCTTCGTGGCAGTGCTGCTGTGGGTGATGACGGTCGTGCTGGGTGGCGCTGCAACGGCGCTGACGTGGGGTCTGGCCTGGTCCGCAGACGACATGCGGTCGGCTCTGCTGATGTCACTCGTCGCCGGGCTGGGCTTCGGGGTGCTCCTCGGCGGCGCGGTGCTCGCCACGATGCAGGCTCGAGAGAGGCGAGCCTCCAGCACCCTCGTGTTCGGGGTGTCGCTCGTCGTCGGGATCGTCCTGTGCGGTTCCGCCGCCTATCTCGGGCAGCGGAGCGCCGGGCAGGAGTCCATCGATGCGTGCTCGGCCGAGGCGCTCGACGCGTTCACGGCCATGAGCTTCTACGCCGATGTCGACCAGCGGCCGACGGGGACGCAGTTCGGCTCGTGCTACGTCGTCTACACGCTGGACGAGACGGGTCAGCAGGCCAGTGACACGCTTCAACAGCTGCTGGCCGACAACGGCTGGCCCGTGACGTGTGACCCGGTCTTCCGTGACGACGGCGGGTACCGATGCCGGTCCGGCGAGCAGGACGGGCTCGTACTCGAGGTCTTCTGGGAGGGTTCGCACGATCTGCCCGGTGACGACCTCGCGTACACCGACGACGGCGCGACGACCGTGGCCATCGACATCACGGCTTGGGACCCGAGGATGGGGCCGTGACCTGACCCCTCGCTGAGCCGGCCACGGCCGGTGAGCACGTCGCGATCTCACTCCGACACATCTGGTGCCCGGTACCGGTAGATGGCCACGCTCCGCGATGGGGTGCCGCGCATCGCGCGGGCGAGGGCTTGCGGCACAGTGTTGTCCTGCTGGATCCACGACGCCTCGAGGCAGACGTACCCGCGGTCGAGAAGCCGGGTCGAGAGCTCTGCTGCCATGGCGACGGCGGCGCCTCGGCCGCGCCATCCTGGACGCAGGCCGATCGACATCAGTCGCGCTCGGGTGGGGGACCGGTGGTGGGGGCAACGCTGCCAGGTGTCGGGCAGGCAGACCAGCACGCCGACGATGGCGCCGTGGGAGTCTTCGGCGAGGAGCACCAGGTCAGGGTCCACGATCGGTCGCAGCCGCTCGACCATCGAGGTGGTCTGCTCGGGGTGTCGCGGCACACGCGCACGGCGGCCGGCGAACACCGACTCCTGAAAGCTGTGCAGCTGGCTCAGCTCGCGGTGCCAGTCGTCGAGATCGATGGAGCGGATGGTGACCCCCGTCCCTCTCCGCACGCGGATCACTGGGGCATGGGCACGGTCGAAGCGGTAGCTGACCAGGTGTGTCTCGGGTCTGAAGCCCGCTTCGCAGAGCAGGGTCGGGTAGTACGGCGGGTTGTGCGGGGTGAGGATCACCTGCGGCTCGTCGAAGCCGTCGACGACGACGCCACCGACGAGGGGGTCGGTGCGAGGGGCGGCCACGCTGGGCAACCCTCGTTCGGCCAGCCAGGTGCACCGGTCGCGGAGCACCGCGATGCCGGCGTCGATGCTGTCGGGCAGGCATTCCACGAGCCCGATCCAGCCTTCTGGTCGTCCGGAGGTGTCCGTGGCGGCCGGCTCCACGATGGACGCGGCGCGGGCAACCGGACGAGTCCCGTGCATGGCAACCACCGCGTCGAGGCAGATGAGCCCGTGGGCGGCCTGTTCACATCGTGTGGTGATGAGCTGCTCGCTGGCGGGAGCCCAGCCCGGGTCGTCGCGGTAGACGTCGCGCGCCACCTGCACGAACCGCTCGTCTTTGGCGAGCGCGTCCGCCGACAGGTGCACCAGGGTGGTCATCGACATCGGTTGATCACGCGGACGAGCTTGTGTGAGGCCTCGTTGCGGGTGGGCGGGGTGTCGGTGAACCGGACGGTGCCCAGTCGCCCGCCGGCTCGGCGCGCCCAGTGCGCGAGGTTGTCGCGGATGGCCTGCTCGACGGCGGGTCGGTCCGCGGCGGGTTCGAGCAGCAGGCGCACCTCGAGGTCGTCCAGAGCCCACTCCACGACCTGGTACTCGATGATGTCGGGTGAGGCCTGGTTGACCGAACGACGGACGTAGTCGGGCATGAGCCGCACCGGGCCATGCTCGCCCCGCAGCTCCACGACGGAGTCGCGGCGTCCATGGATCCTGCGGATGCGGCGAAACGCCGACCCGCAGGGGCAGGGGGCGTCGTCCACCTCGAGCAGGTCGTTGAGCTGGTAGCGGATGAACGGCTGCGTGCGGCGGTAGAGGTCGGTGATGGTCGCTGATTGCGCGTGTCCGATGGTGTCCCCGACGTCGGAGAGCTCGACCAGGGTGACGTCCTCGTTCAGGTGGAGGTGACCGGCGGGGCACGTCACGCCGACCATGCCTTCGGCCCCCTGGTAGATCTCCACGACGGGTGCGCCGAGGTCCGCGCTGATGCGGGCACGGGTGGAGGGGTCGAGCTCCTCGGCGTAGGAGATGACCGTGGTGATCGGCACCCGAATCCGGCGGTGCTGCTCGGCGAGCAGCACCAGCAGTGATGGTGGGCCCGCAATCACGCTGAGAGTGTGGTCGTTGATGGTCGCCACGAGCTGATCGACGGGGACGAAGTAGTCGACGTAGACCAGCTCCACGCCGAGGGCCTTGACCTCGGTGAACGCGGGGTTGTTCGTGCGCAGGGCGAAGAGCACCCGGGGGTTCTTCAGATCGACGGGCACTCCGCTTCGCGCCCACAGGAGCGCCGAGTACCCGGCGCGCTCGGCAGGTGACAGCACGGTGAGCACCTTGTTGCCCGAGGTGCCGCTGGAGAGCCCGACCGCATACTTGCCGCGGTAGAGGTCGGTGCGTCCCGCGCGCTCCTGCTCGATGCGAAACGCGACCAGGTCGTCCCGGTGAAGCCCGGCCGTGTTGATCGCGTCGAAGTGGCGCATCATCTCGGCTTTCGTCATCACCGGCACGTCCCGGAGGTCGGTAGAGAAGAGGCGCTCCCGGTAGTACGGCGAGCGACGGCGCACCGCGCGCAGCAGTCGCTGGACGCGGCGCTGCTGGTGCCGGCGCAGCTGGCTCGGGCTGTAGGCCTCGAACCGACGCTGCAGGTGGTGGCCGATGAGTCGACGCGCCGACGCGTTCACGATGCGCGTGCCTCGGCCTCGGGCGACGTGCGGGGCACGGCAGCCTGGGCGATGGCGAGCTGCTCACGCGTGATGCGGTACCGCTGCAGAACCACGGCGGCGGCCACGAGGAACACCGCGGGGAGGATGCCGAACGCCACCCGGACGCCGAGCACCGCGGTGGCCGGCTGGCTCTCCGCTCCTTCGAGGTAGCCGAACCCCTGCAGCACCAGGCCGAGCACGAATCCCGCAACGCCGAGACCCAGCTGGTGAACGGTCATCCACAGGCCGAAGAACACCGACTCGTGCCGCTCGCCTGTTCGATACTCGTACCAGTCGACCAGGTCCGGTACCAACGACGGCGGGATGACCAGATAGGCCGACATCGCCGCCCCGAGCAGTACCGAGCCGCCCAGCAGCACCAGGCTCGACCCGGACGCAGACAGCGCCGCGATCCCCACCAGCACGACGGCGGCCGCGGTGTTCGCCACCAGTACCAGGCGGCGCTTGTCGTGGTTTCGCGACAACCGCACCCAGAGAGGGACGAGCACCGCCCCCACCACCGTGTAGATGGCCAGGCTGATCGTCGAGACGGATGCCGAGCCGACCACGTGAAGGGCGAAGAAGGGCAAGGCTGCGGTCAGCACCCCCGTCGCGACGGCCCCCAACGCCTTGTAGCCCATGAGAACCGCGACACTCGGCTCGGCGAGCAGCCGCACGTAGTGCGACAACGGAACCGGGGTGATCGGGTACTCGTCCGCGTGCGCCACGTTGCGTACCGCGTGCGCGGCCAGAAGGATCGTCACCACGACGGCTACTCCGAACACGACGGCCATCACGCGCAGCGCCGTCTGCACGTCCACCCGCTCCGAGACCACCAGGGCGATCGCCCCACCGAGCACTGCACCGATGGCGGAGAACACCGCCTTCAGCCCGACCAGCCGCGTCCGCTCGTCGTAGTCGGAGGTGATCACCGGAACCAGCGCCTGGTACGGAACCCCCACGGCGGAGTACGTCGTCGCGAACAACAGCACCAGCGCCACCGCCAGCGCCACCGTCGCCCCGACCGGAGCACCCGGGGGAATCATCCAGAGAACCACGAAGCTGGCCCCGAACGGCACCGCCCCGTACAGCAGGAACACCCTCTTGCGGCCGTGGCGGGAGTGGATGCGGTCGCACAGCATGCCGATGAGCGGGTCGTTGACTCCGTCCCACAGCTTGCCGATCAGGACGACGGTGCCGGCCACCGACGGGGCCAGGCCGACCAGATCGGTCAGGTAGAAGAGGAAGAAGAATCCGAACGCGAAGTACGCGATCGAGATTCCCAGATCGCCCGCCGCGTACCCGACTCTCACATGGTTCGGCACAGAACCCGGGACGGGACTGGTCAGCGCGGATGAGCCCCTCACGTCTCCAGAGTCGTCCACAACCCGGCCGTGCCAACGGTCCAACGTCCCGGGGCGGACGTCACGGCTGGTGCGCGTCGTACCGCTCGCCGAACGACGTCATCGCGCGGTGCCTGCCCACCAGCGTGAGCACGACACCGATGGCCACGAGCACGGCTGCGAGCGGGCCGATGAGAACAGCCAGCGCAATCCCGAGGCTGGTGCAGACGAGACCTGCGGTGAACAGCGGATCGACGTCAGAGACTGGGCCCTTCCGCATGACCTTCACCCTCCACCGTCCAGCATCCACCCTGCGCGTCGTGCGGGGGCAGAGCCGGAGTACCCACGGCCAGTGCCGGATGCTCGTTCGATCTCGAGCATCGCAGGCTGCGAACTCTCTGGGTGAGCAGCACTGGGTCGCCACGCTAGCGTGGCCGCCATGCAGCCTGGAGCCTTCTCGATCAGCCTTCCGGTCGCCGACCTGGAGGCGTCTCGCGACTTCTACACCACCCTCGGTTTCGAGACCGCCGGCGGCTCGCTCGACGAGGGCTACCTGATTCTGCGCAACGGGGTCGCGGTCATCGGCGTCTTCAACTTCGACGGCATGGACTTCGATGCCCCCATGCTCACCTTCAACCCGGGGTTGGACGTGCAGCTCGGGCAGACCGACGACTTCACCGACGTCCGCGAGATCTCCCAGGCGCTGCGAGACGCCGGCGCGCACGTCGTGGTCGATGCCGAGCCCGGCACGGGGCCAGCCCACCTCGTCGTGCTCGACCCCGACGGTCACCGGATCCTGATCGACCAGTTCCGCGACGCCCCCACGGGCTGAGCAGGCAGCCTGGCCAGCAGAACTGGCCGGACGGCCCTCGACGGGGGGTCCTCGGTAGCGCATGGTGGGGTCGTGGGCGTTCAGGGGTGGTCGGCGCCGACCGGGCTGTCTGGGGGCGAGCCCACGGGCCGGGTGCGTGCGGTGGATGCCTACCGGGCTGCGGCCCTGCTTCTCGTCGTGCTCGGCCACTGGCTGGCCTTCGCGCTGTTCATCGAGGACGGGCAGCTGACTGGCCGCAACGTCCAGCAGGTCTGGCCGCCTGGCAACTGGCTGACCTGGGTGTTCCAGGTGATGCCGGTGTTCTTCTTGGTTGGCGGGTACGGCAACGCGGCATCCTGGACCCGTCGCCGGCTCGCCGTGAGTCCGTTGGCGTGGATCGGGGCGCGGGTGTGGCGGCTTCTGCTGCCGACCGCCGTGCTGCTGGTGACGGTGGTCGGCGTGGCATCGGCCCTGCGCCTGGCAGGCGTCGATGCGCACCTGATCGACATGGTGGTGACCCAGGTCGGTATCCCCTTGTGGTTCCTGGCGGTCTACCTCGTCGTCGTCCCGATGACACCTGGCCTGGTCGCTGCGGTCGACCGGCGCGGCCTCGCCGTTCCCGGAGGCTTGTTCGGCGCAGCCTTGGTCGCGGACCTGTTGTTCGTGCACCTCGGCGTGCCCTTGGTGGGCTACCTGAACTACGCCTTCTTCTGGGTCGGGGTCTACGCGCTGGGGGTGACGTGGCGCAGCGGTGACCTGCCCTCGCGACGACCCGTCGCCGCCCTGCTCGCCGTCGGTGGGTTGGTGGCAGCGCTGCTGCTCGTCTGGCTGGGTCCGTACCCCGTCAGCATGCTCGCAGCCCAGGGCGAGGCTGTGCAGAACAACGGACCTCCGTCTGCTGCGCTGGTCGCCCTGGCTCTGGCCCAGACAGGCCTGGTGCTTCTGCTGCAGCCGTGGGTCGAGCGCTGGTGCACCCGACCCACTGCCTGGGCGGGTGTGGTGTGGGTCAACGTGTACGCCATGACGCTGTACCTCTGGCACATGGTCGCGGGCGTCCTTGCGGCCCTGGTGTTCTACTCGCTGGGCCTGGTCGAGCGGGTGGTGCCGCCCAGCCCCGAGTGGTGGGCATGGCGACCGGTCTGGTACGCGATCTGCATCCCGCTGCTGCTTGCGCTTGTGGCAGTGTTCGGCCGGTTCGAGCGGCGCGTCGTGGTCGCTGACGTCGGTCCCCAGACATCTCGGCTCCGGGTACTCGGCGTCGTGGTGAGCATCGTCCTGGCTGCAGCCGGGATGGTGCAGCTCGCGGTTCGCGGGCTCGGCGCCGGTCCGGCCGGCCTGCCCCTGCTCGGACTGCTCGGGCTTGGTGCGGGGTCGGCGCTGCTGGCCTGGTCGACGGGGGTAGGGGTGCCGCGGCCCTCTCAGCTGACGGGGACGACTCGGACGAGATAGTTGTCGTCATCGAGCGATCGGCTACAGTCGGCTGCTCATGAGCGCCGACGCCGATGTTCGGACCGAGCCACGACTGGGTCGCCAGCTGGGCTGGTACTTCGGCGGGCTGCTGGTGGTGTATGCGTTCGGCCTGGCGGTGTTCTGGCCGCCGTCCGGTGAGCAGCCCAGCGACGCGATCTTCCTGGTGCTGATGTTCGCGCCGACGGTGGGGGCGTTGCTGGCCCGGTTCGTCGCCAAGGGGCGTATCCAGTGGGGACGGCCGAATTGGTGGCTGCTGGCCGGGCTGCTGCCCGCCGTAGCGGTGCTGGGCGCCTACCTGCTGGGCGCGGCGTTCGGCTGGGACACCGAGGACCCCGCCGTGCTGCGGGCCGCGCTGGTCGGGGCACCGGTGGCGATCGCGACGGCATCGCTGTCGGCGGTGGGTGAGGAGATCGGCTGGCGCGGGTTCCTGTGGCCGGCGCTGAGAACCCGGTCGGGGTTCTGGCGCGTGAGCCTCGTCGTGGGCGTGATCTGGTGGACCTACCACGTGCCGCTGATCCTGCTCGGCTGGTACGGCAGCCTGGAGGGTCTGCCGGCGTTCACCGTGGCCATCGCTGGGTTCACCCTGTTCGTGGGTGTGCTGACCGAGCGATCGAGGTCGCTGTGGCCCAGCGTCGTCGCCCACGGGGCGTGGAACGGGCTGGTCGCCACCAGCTTCGCCGCAACCGAAGGCGTCGACCGGGTGCCGGCATTCTCCGGCAGCGACGCCCTTCTCGGTGAGTTCGGCTGGCTGGCTGCAGGCACCATGATCGTCCTCGGCCTGCTCACTGCCTGGTGGCACACCCGACAGTCGTAGGCGCCCGCGCGGCACCGACGCGGCGTGTCAGTCCCTCTCGACCCACCGGTCGACCGCCCACAGCACCGCCAGGGCCAGGCCGGGGTCGACCCCGTCGGCCACGTCGAGGGTGTAGGCGTCGCGGACGGTGACCCACTTCTGGGTGATCTGCACCACCGGCTGCCCTGCGGAGGTGATGGCGTACTCCTTCTCGATGAGGCTGCCCTCCAG
>CAYNWB010000064.1:0-10082 GCA_964400785.1 uncultured Actinomycetes bacterium
GGCAGTACCACCGTGCGCCGGCGCTCAACGACGACCCGGAGTTCCTCGCCGCGGCGGCCCAGTGGGTGGCACCGCTGGTCGACGAGGTTCAGCCGGTGGCCTGACAGACCGGCGTCAGGCGGCGCGGGCCTTGTCGACGGCTCGCGCGAGCGCGGCCAGCGAGCGCTCGACCTGCGCCTCGTCGGTCGCCCAGTTGCTCACCGCGATCCGCAGCACGCGTCGGCCGTGCCAGGTCGACCCGGTCATCCAGGCCTCTCCGTCGGCCATCAGGTGCTGCTCGACCGCCAGCGTTGTCTCGTCGTCCCCCCACGCTGTGGAGACCTGGGTGAAGACGACGTCGTTGAGCACCTCTCCGCCGAGCGCGCGCACGCCGTCGGCCAGCGCGACCGCGTGCTGGTGCAGGCCGGCCACGAGGTCGGCGACGCCTGATCTGCCGAGGTGGCGCAGGGTCGCCCAGAGCGGGAAGGCGCGGGCACGCTGCGAGAACTCAGGTGTGAGCTCGAAGGGGTCGGGCTCGCCCTGGCTGTGCATGAGGTACGGGGCGTGGATGCCGAGGCTGGCTCGGTGGGCGATGGGGTCGGCCACGATCGCCAGGCCGGAGTCGTAGGGCACGTTGAGCGTCTTGTGGGCGTCTGTGGCCCAGGAGTCGGCCATCTCGTACCCGGCCACCAGGTGTCGGGTCTGCTCGCTCGCCCCTGCCCACAGCCCGAAGGCGCCGTCGACGTGCACCCAGGCCCCGTGCTCGTGCGCCAGCGGGATCGCGGCGGCGAAGTCGTCGAACGAACCCGAGTGGATGTCGCCGGCCTGCAGCGCCACGATGGTCGGGGGGGTCGGAGCGGTCTGGGCGGTCAGGGCGTCGGCCAGGGCCGTCACGTCGATGCGGCCCTGCTCGTCGGTGCCGACCGTCTGCGCGGCGCCCAGGCCCAGGTAGCGCAGCGCCAGGTCGATGGTGCTGTGGCGTTGCTCGCTCACGAGCACGCGCACGCGCGGAGCGCCCTGCAGCCCGTCGGCCTCGACGTCCCAGCCCGCCCTGGCCAGCACGGCGTGCCGCGCGGCCGCGAGCCCGGAGAAGTTGGCCATCATGCCGCCGGTGACCGTGCCGACCGTGGCGGTCGCGGGCAGCCCCAGCAGGTCGAGCACCCATGCCTGCACGGCGTCGCGGGCCGCGCTGTGCGCGGGGGTGACCTCGCGCAGGCCCACGTTCTGGTCCCACGCGCTGACCAGCCAGTCCGCGGCGATGCTCACCGGGTAGGTGCCACCGATGACGAAACCGAAGAACCTGGGCGAGGCCAAGGCGGCCAGGCCGGGTTCGGCGGCCTGCGCCAGGGCGTCGATCACCTCGAGCGGGTCGGTCGGACCCTCGGGGAGCGGCCCCCCGAACGCCTCCCGCAGGTCGTCGGTGCTCGCGGCGGCGGGCACGCGCCGCTCGGGCAGGCCGTCGAGAAAGCGTTGGGCGTGCGCGTGGGCCCGGTCGAGCAGGTCGTGGGTCTGGTCGTGCTGGTCGGGCATGGCGTGAGTCTGCCTCAGCGACCGTGCCGTGCGCCCTGCGGCACCTCAGGCCGTGCTCGTCGACACACAAAGTCGCTCGGGCCTGCCCGATTCGTCCCGCGTGGCGGGCCCGACACGCCGATGCCCGAATCACTTTGTGTGCGCAGACGCCTGAGGGGCCCCGGCGAGCGTGCTCGCCGGGGCCCCTCAGGCAGACCGTGTGGGTCTAGATGTCGTAGTAGAGCTCGAACTCGTGGGGGTGGGGGCGCAGACGGATCGGGTCGACCTCGTTGACGCGCTTCCAGTCGATCCAGGTCTCGATGAGGTCGGGGGTGAACACGTCGCCCTCGGTCAAGAAGTCGTGGTCGGCCTCGAGCGCCTCGAGAGCCTCCGGCAGCGACGCGGGCACGTGTGCGATCTCGGCCAGCTCCTCCGGGGGCAGCTCGTAGAGGTCCTTGTCGACCGGCTCCGGCGGCTCGATCTTGTTCTTGATGCCGTCCAGCCCGGCCATCAGCAGCGCCGAGAACGCCAGGTACGGGTTGCTCGACGGGTCGGGCACGCGGAACTCCACGCGCTTGGCCTTCGCCGACGTCCCGGTGACCGGGATACGGATGGCGGCCGAGCGGTTGCGGCCCGAGTAGACCAGGTTCACCGGCGCCTCGAAGCCGGGCACCAGGCGGTGGTAGGAGTTGACGGTCGGGTTGGTGAAGGCCAGCAGCGCCGGGGCGTGGCGCAGCAGACCACCGATGTACCAACGAGCGGTGTCCGACAGCCCGGCGTAGCCCTGCTCGTCGAAGAAGAGCGGCTCGCCGTTCTTCCACACCGACTGGTGCACGTGCATGCCCGAGCCGTTGTCGCCGAACAGCGGCTTGGGCATGAAGGTCGCCGTCTTGCCGGCAGCCCAGGCGACGTTCTTGATGACGTACTTGAACAGCATGAGCTTGTCGCCGGCGTGCAGCAGCGTGTCGAACTTGTAGTTGATCTCGGCCTGCCCGGCAGTGCCGACCTCGTGGTGCGCGCGCTCGACCTGCAGGCCGAGGTCGGTGAGCGTCTTCGACATCACGTCGCGCAGGTCGGCGAAGTGGTCGACCGGCGGCACGGGGAAGTACCCGCCCTTGTAGCGGGTCTTGTAGCCGCGGTTGCCGCCCTCCTCCTGGCGGCCGGTGTTCCAGGCGCCCTCGATGGAGTCGATGTGGTAGTAGCCCTCGTGCTGGTTCGTCTGGAACCGCACGTCGTCGAACACGTAGAACTCGGCCTCAGGGCCGAAGTAGGCGGTGTCGCCGATGCCGGTCGAGGCGAGGTAGGCCTCGGCCTTGGCCGCTACGTTGCGCGGGTCGCGGCTGTACTGCTCGTCGGTGAACGGGTCGACGATGGAGAAGTTCATGGCCAGCGTCTTGGCCGAGCGGAACGGGTCGATGAAGGCGGTGGCGGGGTCGGGCATGAGCTTCATGTCCGACTCGTGGATCGCCTGGAACCCCCGAATGGACGACCCGTCGAACATCAGTCCGTTCGACATCGCGTCGGTGTCGAACGACCCGACCGGGACGTTGAAGTGCTGCATGACACCGGGAAGGTCGCAGAACCGGACGTCGATGAACTCGACGCCCTCGTCCTTGACGAACTTCTGCAGTTCGTCTCCGTTGTTGAACATCCGTCCTCCTGTCCCGGCCGCGTGCCGGGCTGTGCGAGACAACGTGAAGGCAGCCCACTGCGGGTACCGCCAGTGACCGTAGGCAGAGGCAGTTTCTCGACCGTGACAGGTCTGTTTCTCCCGTGTTAAGCCCCGACGCAGGCGGCCGCGAGCCCCGTCCAGTCGACGTCGGCGAGCTGGTTCTCGGTGGTGGCCTGCACCTTCGGACGGCCGTCGGCCAGCGCCGCCGCCCAGCGTCCGGCGATGAGCGACACCTCGTCGAGGCGACGGGCGGTGCTCGGCTCCGCGCAGGCCTGCGAGGCCTGGCCCAGCAGCACGGAGAACGTCGTGATGTCGCCGTCGCCCTTGGCGAGCAGCGCCTCGTCGATCAGCACGGTCACGTCCCCCGGGGCCGAGGCGTCACCGGAGTCACCGTGGCCTCCCGTGTCGGGGGCGTCGGGGGAGCTGTCGCGGTCGCGCTGCTGCATCGGGTCGGTGTCGTCGTCCGCGGCGGTGCAGCCGACGAGCAGGCAGCCCGCGAGGGCGACCATTACGACCGAGCGGTGCCAACGGGTGCTCATACCCCGATTGTGCCTAGCCTGATCACGTGGAGCGAGGCGACGAGTCGACGGTCGACCCCTGGCCGGTGCCGGGGGAGCGGCTCGGCCTGCCGAGTGCGGGCCCCGGGTCGGTCGCGACCTGGGGTCGGCGGGTGGCGGCGCTGTTCGTCGACTGGTTTCTGGCCAGCCTCGTCGTGCTGGTCGTCGCGCGCGGCACGAGCCCCTGGACACCGGGGTCGCTGTCGCAGCTCTGGCCGTTGGTCACCTGGCTGGTGATCGTCTCCCTGTCGACGGGGCTCACCGGCGCCAGCCCCGCGCAGCACCTGCTCAACCTGCGGGTCATCAGGCTCGACCGGGCGCCCGTGGGGCTCTGGAACGGGCTCGTGCGCACCACGCTGATCGCCCTCGTGGTGCCCCCGCTGGTGGCCGACACCGACCGGCGCGGCTGGCACGACCTGGCAGTCGGCACCGTCGTGGTCAACGGTCCCCGGGCCGCGCGCGGGGCGCCCTGACACGCCGTCATCTCGGGAATACGACCATCCATCTGGCGTTAGCACTCATAGAGGCCGAGTGCTAACTCGGTCATTGGAGAACGCCGAGAGGAGGCAATCCATGGCCATCATCCGCTGGGATCCGTTCACCGCTCTGAGCAGGATGGACACCGAGTTCGACGACCTGGTACGGCGAGCCTGGGGGACGCCGCAGAGCGCCGGGTTCGTGCCCGCCGTCGACATGGTGCGTGACGGCAACGACGTGCTGATCACCCTCGAGCTGCCCGGCGTCGACATCGAGAACGAGGTCGACATCGAGGTGGCGCCGCGTCGGCTGACGATCTCGGGCGAGCGCAGCACCGAGTCGGAGCGCACCGAGGGCCACGTCATGGTGCGTGAGCTGAGGTCCGGGTCGTTCCGCCGCGAGTTCGCCCTGCCCGAGCACGTCGGTGCCGACGACATCGAGGCCGGCTACGACCGCGGCATGCTGACGGTGCGCGTGCGCAACGTGGCGCGTCCGCAGCCCGAGCCGACCAAGATCGCGGTCACCTCGACGGCGCCGGCGAGCGAGCCGGCCGTCGAGACTGCCGAGGCTGCCGAGAGCGCTGACCCGGCCGTCGAGGCCTGAGGCCCGGCGGCACGCCCACGGGGTGGGTTCTCGCCGCGCTCAGCGCGGGGGGATCCCACCCTTGGGCAGCTTCACGTTCTTGGGCAGCGGCCCCTTGGGGATGGGCAGCTGGTTGGCCCCGGACGGCATCGCTCGCAGCCGGTTGCGAACCTCTGTCATCTCGGCCGGGCTGATCGCCTTGGGCAGCTTCTGCACGGTGCGACCCAGCTTGCGCAGGGCGACCTGGTCGTCGCCCGTGCCCGCGACGATCTCGTGGATCGGCACATCGCCGGCGATGCGCGCGTGCCGCTTGTGCTCCTGGCCCAGCAGGTTCTTGACGCGTCCGCCGCTGGTGCCCTCGCCGACGAGGATGATGCCGGGCTTGCCGATGACCCGGTGCACGACGTCCTGCTGACGGTTGACGGCGATGGCGGGCTCGACGAACCAGCCTCGCCGCAGCGTCTGCAGGGCCGACGCCGCCGCCCCCGGCTGCCCCTCGATCTGCTGGTAGACGGCGGCCTCGGCGCGGCGGGTGAAGATGATCGTGCCGACGAGCAGGGCAAGCGGCAGCCCCATGAGGATCCAGAACCACAACGGCCCGGCCAGCACGCCCCCCGCCACCGCGATGACCATGACGAGCCCGGCCGAGCCGAACGTGTACAGCCCGAGACGCTTGTCGGTACGGGAGGCGAGCTTGTACGCCTGGCCGATCTGGCGCATGCGGGCGAACCGCACCTTCTTCGGTGCGTCGCCGTCAGGGGTCTCGGATTTGCGGGCCACGAGGTCGCCAGGGTAGTCCCCCTGCGGCCATGGGTCAGCGCCGCAGAGCTCGCTTCTCGATCGCCTGCCGGTACAGGCGCCCGGCCCGGTAGGACGAGCGCACCAGCGGCCCGGACATCACACCGGCGAAGCCGATCGCCTCGGCCTGCTCGGCCAGCTCGACGAACTCCTCGGGCCGCACCCAGCGCTGCACCGGGTGGTGGCGCACCGACGGGCGCAGGTACTGGGTGATCGTCACCAGGTCGCAGCCCGCCTCGTGCAGGTCGACCAGGGCCTGGCTCACCTCGTCGCGCTGCTCGCCCATGCCCAGGATGAGGTTCGACTTGGTCACCAGTCCGGCCGTGCGTCCCTGGGTGAGCACGTCCAGCGAGCGCTCGTACGAGAACGCCGGACGGATGCGCTTGAACAGCCGCGGCACCGTCTCGACGTTGTGCGCGAACACCTCGGGACGAGCGTCGAACACCTGGCCGAGCAGCTCGGGCTTGCCGGAGAAGTCGGGCACGAGGATCTCCACGCCCGTGTCGGGGTTGAGCTCGTGCACGGCCCGGATCGTCTCGGCGTAGAGCCAGGCACCCTCGTCGGGCAGGTCGTCGCGGGCGACGCCGGTGACGGTCGCGTAGCGCAGGCCCATCGTGCGCACCGACTCGGCCACCCGACGCGGCTCGTCGGTGTCGAGCGCGGTCGGCTTGCCGGTGTCGATCTGGCAGAAGTCGCAGCGCCGGGTGCACTGGTCGCCACCGATGAGAAACGTGGCCTCGCGGTCCTCCCAGCACTCGTAGATGTTGGGGCAGCCCGCCTCCTGGCACACCGTGTGCAGCCCCTCGTCGGCAACGAGGCTGCGGATCTGCGAGTACTCCGGCCCCAGCTTGGCCCGCGTGCGAATCCACTCGGGCTTCTTCTCGATCGGCACCGAGGCGTTGCGGACCTCCAGGCGCAGCATGCGCCGGCCCTCGGGAGCGACAGTCACCCCGTCAGCCTACGGCGACGAGGCGGACGGCGCTGCCGCGGCGAGACGGGCAGTGCCGGGGGCCAGGGCACCGTCGCCCAGCCGTGCCTGCACGAGGTCGGCGACCTCGAGCACGCCCACGTCGCGGCCGAGCTCGGCGCTCAGCGAGGTCACCCCGGCGTCGGCGATGCCACAGGGCACGATGGCTCCGAACCAGCCCAGGTCGCAGTCGGCGTTGATCGCGAAGCCGTGCATCGTGACCCCGCGCGAGACCCGGATGCCGATGGCGGCGACCTTGCGTTCCGGGCCCGAGGCGTCGGCCGGCACCCAGACTCCGCTGCGTCCCTCGACCCGCGTGGCGGCCAGCCCGAGGTCGGCGCACACGTCGATGAGCAGGCCCTCGACCCGGCGGACGAAGGCCACGACGTCCAGGGGCTCGGGCAGCGCCACGATCGGGTAGCCGACGAGCTGGCCCGGCCCGTGCCAGGTGATCTTGCCGCCCCGGTCGACGTCGACCACGTCGGCGCCGCGGGTGGCGCCGGGCAGCGGCCGCTCGAACGGCTCGGTGCGTCGTCCGGCGGTGTAGACCGGCTCGTGCTCGAGCAGCAGGACGGTGTCGGGCGCCTCGCCGGCGACCCGCAGCGCATGCATCTGACGTTGCAGCTGCCAGGTTGCCAGGTACGGCTGCCGCTCGGTGCCCAGCCCGAGGCGCTGCACCCTCGGCCCGTGCCCGCTCATTCGGGCAGCGTACGCCCGGGGTGCTGCGACAGGTGGTCGATGATCGCGAGCAGGTTGGCGCGCAGGGCCGGCAGGTCGACGACGTCGCCGAGCAGGTCGGGCTCGGCGATGGAGATGTCCAGGGCGAGGGCGTACGCGGCCTGGCCGGCCGGGGTCACGGTCACCTCGACGCGCCGACGGTCGTCGAGCGCGCGATGCCGAACGATGAGGCCGTCGCGCTCGAGGCGGTCGAGCGTGCGGGTCATCGTCTGCGGTGTCACCTGGCTGCGGGCGGCGATCTCCTGCACCGGCAGCGACGCGTCGGCCTGCAGCTCGTGGATGGCCATCAGTCCCGCATGGGTGAGCCCCTGCTGGGCCAGCCGGTCGGTCCAGGCTCCCTCGACGAGCCGCGCGGCAACCGACAGCAGGCGCCCCGTCGGCCACGCGGCGTGGTCGGTGGCGAGGGGGTCGGGCTGAGTTGCATGCTCGGACATCACGCATCATGCTGATGGTTCGTAGACGAATCTTCAACTCGACAAATATTCTGGAGTCTTGATGACCGCCAACGACGTGGCCGACGATCGCCGCGACGCACCCGCGCCCGGCAAGCCACGCAGGCTGCGCTGGCTGCTGCCGGCCCTGGCGGTGGTGGCGTGGCTGTTCCTGGGGGGCCCGCTCGGGCAGTTCGCCGGCCAGCTCACCGACGTGCAGCAGAACGACAGCGCGTCGTTCCTGCCCGCCGAGGCCGAGTCGACGCAGGTCAGCGAGCTCGCCGCGCAGTTCTCCGACGACGACCTCATCCCCGCGGTCGTCGTCTACGAGTTCGAGACACCCGCCAACCCGGACGACCTCGCGACGATCGCCGCGGACGTGGCGCGCCTGGCCGAGGTCGAGGGCGTGCTCGGTGAGCCGATCGGGCCGATCCCGTCCGAGGACGGCCAGGCCGTCCAGGTGATCGTGCCGATCGACGCCTCGCAGGCCGAGGACGTCGGTGCAGCCGTCGAGCAGATCCGCGAGATCGTGGGCAGCGACGGCAGCCTGCAGATCGAGGGCGCGACCAGCTTCGTGACGGGTCCGGCCGGCTTCCTGGCCGACCTGGGCGAGGCCTTCGGCGAGATCGACGGCCTGCTGCTGGTCGTGACCCTCTCGGTCGTGCTGGTGATCCTGCTGATCGTCTACCGCAGCCCCGTGCTGCCGTTCCTGGTGCTCTTCGCCTCGGTGCTCGCCCTCGGTGTCGCCTCGGCCGCGATCTACGCGCTGGCCGACAACGGCGTCATCACGCTGAGCGGGCAGAGCCAGGGCATCCTGTTCATCCTCGTCGTCGGCGCGGCCACCGACTACTCGCTGCTGCTGGTGTCGCGCTACCGCGAGGAGCTGCGCCGCCACCACAGCAAGTACGACGCCATGCGGGTGACCCTGCGCGGCACGTTCGAGGCGATCCTGGCCTCGGGCGGCACGGTCATCCTCGGCGTGATGGCGCTGCTGCTCAGCGAGCTCAACTCCAACCGTGGTCTGGGCCCGGTGGCGGCCATCGGCATCGTGTTCGCCATGCTCTCGGCCCTGACCTTTCTGCCCGCGGCCCTGGTGCTGCTCGGACGTGGGGTCTTCTGGCCGTTCCGTCCGGCCTACGGCAGCGCGCCCACCGAGGTGCGCGGCGTGTGGGGACGGGTGGCCCGTTTCGTCGGACGCCGCCACCGTCCGGTGTGGATCGTCGTCTCGCTGGGTCTGCTGGTGCTCGCCGCGTTCCTGCCCACCTTCAAGGCCCAGGGCGTGGCGCAGTCAGACTTCTTGCTCGCCACGGTCGAGTCGACCGAGGGTCAGCAGGCTCTTGCCCGGCACTTCCCGGCCGGCACGGGCAGCCCCGCGACCGTCATCGGGCCTGCCGACGAGCTCGAGGCGATGACGCAGACCCTCGCCGGCGTCGACGGGGTCGCCTCCGTCGTCCCGCTGGCCGACCCGGTCAGCGGTGAGGTCGTGGTCGTCGACGGCCTGGTGAGCCTGGACGTGACGCTGGTCGACGCGGCCGACTCCGACGAGGCCGAGCAGACGGTCACGCAGATGCGCGAGGTGCTCGACGACGTGTCGGCCGACGCCCTCGTCGGCGGCCTGACCGCCGTCCAGCTCGACACGCAGCAGGCCGCCCAGCGCGACCTCTTCGTGATCATCCCGGTGGTTCTCGTCGTGATCCTGCTCGTGCTGATGGTGCTGCTGCGGGCCGTCCTGCTGCCGGTGATCCTCATCGGCACCGTGATCGTCTCGTTCTTCGCCACCCTGGGGCTCGGTGCGATCGTGTTCAACAACGTGTTCGGCTTCCCGGGCGCCGACCCGAGCGTGCCGCTGTACGCGTTCGTGTTCCTGGCCGCGCTGGGCATCGACTACAACATCTTCTTGATGACCCGGGCCCGGGAGGAGACGGTCAAGCTCGGCACGCGCCGGGGCATCCTGAAGTCGCTGGCCGTCACGGGCGGGGTGATCACGAGCGCCGGCATCGTGCTGGCGGCCACGTTCGGCGCGCTGTTCGTGCTGCCCATCCTGTTCCTGGCCCAGATCGCGTTCCTCGTCTCGGTGGGCGTGCTGATCGACGCGCTGATCGTGCGCTCGCTGCTGGTGCCGGCGCTGGTGTACGACATCGGGCCGCGGGTGTGGTGGCCCAGCCGGCTGGCGCGCGAGCCCGAGCCCGATCTGCACCTCGACGGGGAGCCCGAGCCGGCGGCACTGGCGGCACGATTCGGGTCGAGACCGAGCGCCTGGTGCTCGTGGGGCACTCGCTCGGCGGCATGGTGGCCCAGCACCTCGCCGCGGCCGCTCCGGAGCTGGTGGCCGGGCTCGTGCTCGCGGCCTGCCCCGATCGAGCCGACCGGCA
>CAYNWB010000064.1:10092-11787 GCA_964400785.1 uncultured Actinomycetes bacterium
GCTGGCGGCCCGGTGAGGCCGGCCGCACGGTGACGCTGGTCAGCGTGCGGCAGACGGCCCCAGAAGCCGGGCGGGCAGCCTCGTCTCGGTGACGGTGCCGTCCGCTGCGCGCTCGACCCGGTAGGCCGCGGCACCGTCCCGGTCGGCGACCACCTCGGCGAGTTCGGTGCCGCGGTAGAGCAGGCCGGCCCCGTCGTCGGTGGCGTACGAGCGCGGCAGCGTCTCGTCGGCGACGAGGCGGTGCAGCAGCGGGCGCCGTCCCGGCTCGCTGTCGTAGTGCACGCCGTTGCCGTAGGGCAGCAGCGCCAGGCCGTTGGTGACGGCGCGCAGGTCGGGCCCGAACGAGTCGGTGGTGCCGCCGACGTGCCAGCACAGCGAGCCGGCCGACACCCCCGACAGCACGACTCCCTGCTCCCAGGCCGCGCGCAGCACCGGTGCGAGGTCGTGCACCGCCCAGACGGCCAGCAGGTTCGCCACCGAGCCGCCTCCCACCCAGATCACGTCGCGCGAGCGCAGGTGCTCGGCGAGGTCGTCGACGTTCGGCATCGGGAAGAGCGTCACGACGGTGAGGTCGACGTCGTCGCGGCCGTAGAACGCCTCGTGCAGGCGCGCCTGCCACACGCTCTGGTCGCCGCCGGCCGTGCCGAGCACGGCGACCCGCAGCCGGCGCCCGGGGTCGTCGGGGCGGGCGAGGTCGAACGCTGCCTCGATGAGCGGCCCGGGACGCAGGAACGTGCGCCGACCCGGCACGAACCCGCCTGAGGTCGCCAGCACCGTCGGCACCGCCGCGGTCATCGCACGCCCAGGTCGTCGAGCACCGCGCTCGCCGCGCGACGGCCGGACACCAGCGCGCCCTGGATCGACCCGGTGTCGCGGTGGTCGCCGCAGACGTAGATGCCCTCGACGAGGCGCACGGGTTTGCGGATGTTCAGCGGCGGCGGCATCGCAGGCAGGGCCTCGGGCACTTCCACGCGCTGCACGAGCTGCCAGCGCTCGGTGCTCGTGCCGTACAGCAGCTCGAGGTGGGAGAGCACCGCGTCCTCGTCGGCAGCCGGCCCGCGCGTACCCAGCACCGAGCTCGACACCAGCGTCGACCCGGTGGGGGCGTAGCGCGGGGCGACCGTCGAGAGCACGCAGGTGTTCACCACGGGGCCGCGGCGCTCACCGTCGACGACCAGCACGGGACGGCCCGCCGCCAGCGCCGAGGGCGGTGTGCCCGGGGTGGTGTGGTACCACGTGGTCACCGCCCGCATGCGCGGTGCGGCGAAGCCGGGCAGCAGCGAGGCGACTCGGCCGGGGTCGACGGCGACGACCACGGCGCGGGCGGTCACCGTCCCCTCGTCGGTCGTGACCCGGCCGGGCCGCACGGACCGAGCGGGTGTCTGCAGCCGGACGGTGCCGGTGGGCAGCGGGCGCGCGACCTGCTGTGGCAGCGCCTGCATACCGGCGGCCGGCAGGCCGGGGGCGCCCTGGACGAACGACCGCAGCACCAGGTCGAAGAAGCGCGATGACGTGCTCAACCCGTCCTCGAGAAAGACGCCGGACAGGAAGGGGCGCAGCAGGCGGTCGATGGTGGTCGGCTCGATGCCCCGACGCTGCAGGGTCTCGATCGTGGTGGCCTCGGCCACGCTCATGTCGGCATCGGTGTCGCGGCGGGCGACCTGCAGCGCCATCGACCCCAGCCGAACCTTGCCG
>CAYNWB010000065.1:0-4058 GCA_964400785.1 uncultured Actinomycetes bacterium
GGGTGGGGCGGGGGTCAGTCGTCCAGGCCTCGTGCGGCTAGTGCCTCGCCCACCGCGTCGGCCTCCCGCAGCGTGCGCACGACCAGCGGGACGGCGTAGGTGCGGGGGTCCGGTGGCAGCCCCCGGGCGCGGTGCGCCTCACGCACCTCGGCTGCCAGGCCGGCCACGACGGGCACCGCGCGGATGCCCAGCGCGAGCATGAGTCCGACCCGGTCGGGGTCGACGCCGACCCGGGCCAGCGGTGCGGCCAGGCGCGCGACCACGTCGAGCATCGCACTCACCCGGGTGGTCACCGTGACCAGGCCGGCGAGTGCCACCGCCACCACGAGCGACCCGACGGTGACCAGGGCTGTGACCGGTCCGGCCAACCACCACTGCAGCGCCACGAGCACCGCGGCGAACCATCGCAGCGGCCACACCTGGGCCAGCGCCACCCGCCACCCGACGCCGGCGATGGCGTAGCCGACGAGCGCGACCACCAGACCCGCAACGACGGCCTCGACCGATGCCGCCAGCACGAGCGCCGTCAGCAGCGCCGCCAGGCCGAGCAGCTTGGTGCCGGCACCGAGGCGGTGCAGCAGCGAGTCGCCGGGGGAGTACAGGCCCGGCGGGGGCACGGCGCTCATCTCATCCCGCCAGGGAACGGTAGCGGGCGACGGCCTGCGCAGGTGGAGCGTCGGCCACGACGCGTCCCCGCGCGAACACGAGCACGCGGTCGACGTCGTCGAGCGTGTCGAGGTCGTGCGTCACCAGCACGAGCCGCTGGGGCAGGCCGAGCAGTATCTGCATGACGCGTCGGGTGTTGGACAGGTCGAGCAGCGTCGTCGGCTCGTCGCAGACCAGCACGGCAGGCTCGGCGACGAGCACGCTGGCCAGCGCCAGCAGCTGCTTCTCGCCACCGGAGAGCAGGTGGGACGGGCGGTCGTCGAACCCCTGCAGGCCCACCTGCGCCAGCGCGTGCTGCACGCGTGCCGCCTTCGCGTCCGCGTCGAGCGCGTGCCGGCGCAGGCTCAGGCCCACGTCCTCGGCGACGGTCGGCATGACCACCTGGGCGTCGGGGTTGGTGAAGACGAAGCCGACGCTGCGGCGCACCGCAGCACCGTCGGAGGCGGTGTCGCGCCCGTCGACGCGCACGGTGCCGACGTCGGGCACCACGAGCCCGTTGAGCAGCCGCGCGAACGTCGACTTGCCCGACCCGTTGGCCCCGATGATGCCGATGCGCGGCTCGTCCAGACGCACCGTGACGTCGTCCAGCACGACGCGTCCCCCGAGCCGGTGCGTCACGCCGACGACCTCGATGCCGGTGCTCATCGCGGGTCCAGGCCGACCGGCTCGACGACGACCGCGACGCCCTGCCCACCGCCGGCGGCAACGGCGGCCAGGCCGTACGGACGGGCGGGGTCGAGCCGGCGCTGCCGCACCAGCCGGCTGAACAGGCGCACCAGCACGACCGCCCCGGATGCCCCCCAGGGGTGACCGATGGCCAGAGCACCGCCGTCGGGGCACGCCTGGTGCTCGTCGACACCGAGGGCGTCGAGGGCAGCCAGCACCTGTCCGGCGAACGCCTCGACGACCTCGACCGAGCCGAGGTCGGTCACGCTCAGCCCCGCGCGTTCGAGCGCAGACTCGGTGGCCGGGACGATGCCGAGGCCGCAGCGGGTCGGGTCCACCCCGGCCGTGCCGGTGGCCACAAGGCGAAGCCCCGGCCAGCCGTGCTCGGCCCGCATCCACTCCGGGACCAGGACGACTGCTGCCGCGCCGTCGCTGATGCCGCAGGAGTTGCCCGCGGTCACGGTGCCGTCGGCGGTGAAGGCAGGGCGCAGTCGGGCCAGGCGCTGCGCCGTGAGGGGTCGCGGACGTTCGTCCCGAGACAGCCCGCCGACCTCGACGAGCTCGTCGTCGAACAGCCCGTCCTGCTGTGCTCGCAGGGCTCGGGCGTGGCTGCGGGCGGCGTAGGCGTCCTGGCGGGCGCGGCTGATGCCGGCCTCGCTCGCCACGGTCTGCGCGGCCAGCCCCATGTCGGGGTCGCCGACGTCGACGGGAGCGAACCGGGCGCGTCCTTCCGGTGCCTGCGACGCGCTCTCCACGCCGCCGGCGAGCACCACCTGGGCATGTGCGGCGGCGACGAGCGCCGCCCCGGTGACGACGGCCGACAAGCCGCTGGCGCACTGCCGGTCGACCGTCATGCCCGGCACCGCGTCGCCGAGCCCGGCACGCAGCGCGACCACCCGGGCGAGCGCTCCGTCCGGACCACGGGAGCTGCCGAGCACGACGTCGTCCACGGCGTCGGCCTCGAGGCCGAGGTCGACGAGCAGGGCGCGCAGCACGGGGGCCGCCAGCTCGTCGGGGCTCAGGGCGGCCAGGGCGCGCCCAGCCGTCCCGATCGGCGTGCGACGAGCAGCGACCACCACGGGTGTGGTGTCGCGAGGGTGCTGGGTGGCGGACATGACGAGGGAAGCGTAGGCAGCGCGTCGCCTCTCAGGTCAGGTCGATCGCGATCCAGGTGCCGTGAGCGCGGGCGAGCTCGACGCCGTCGGGGGAGTACACGCTCGTGGCCGTCCACGTCTTGCGCCCCTCGGTGCCCAGCAGGGCGCCCATCGTCAGGCACTCGTCGCCGACAGAGGGGACGCCGGTCACGCGGGCGGTCATGCGGCCGAGCACCACGACGCGGCCGTGTGCCAGAGCGGTCCAGCCACCGGGGCAGTCCAGCGCTGCCCACACCGCGGATGCCGGCACTGGCCCCGTCCCGCCCGGTGCCGCCGACGGTGGCACCCGCCACAGGCACGCCGTGCGTCGGTCGGCGTCGTCCACCATGCCCGGCTGCAGGTGGTAGCCGTCGGGACGGTCGGTGCCGCAGACCCAGCAGGTCGGGAACGGATGCGTGACCAGACCCTCGTACCGCTGCTCGGCCGCGAGCGCGGTGTCGCGGTCGACCGGCTCGACCGCCGCCACGGGCGCGTCGTCGGTCTCGACGACCTGTGCCTGCGCCACGGTGGCCTCGGCGGCACTGACCGTCAGCACCCCGTCGGCGAGAACGGTCTCGTACGGGGTGTCCAACGGCGGTGGTGTGCGCAGCGTGACCTGCACCCAGGGCGACTGCGGCCCGACGGTCGGGTGGTGCAGCGCGGCCAGCAGATGCTCGGCGACGCGGCCGGCGACGAACCCGCCGTTGCCGGAGTCGGGAGGCCCGTTGTAGCGGCGGGGGATCGTCAGCGTCATGCGCGGCTCCTGCTCGTCGGCACAGTCTGGTCTGCGTGAGTCTCGCGCAGCAGGCGTTCGGCCGCAGCCCGGTCGGGCTTGCCGGACGTCGTGCGACCGAGGCTCGGGACGACGCGCCACACCCGCGGTCGAGAGGCGATCGGCAGGTGCGTGCGCGCCCAGGCACGCAGCGCCCGTGGTGTCGCGACGGACGACTCGACGACGGCGCCGACCACGTGTCCGAGGCGGTCGTGGGGCAGCGCGACGACGGCAACGTCGCTGACGTGCTCGTGGCCACGAAGGGCTGCCTCGACGTCGGCGACATGGACGGTCGCGCCGCCGGTCTGCACGGCGGCCGCGCCGCGTCCACGCACGACGACGGTGCCGTCATGGTGCACCTCGCCACGGTCACCGACGGTGGCCCATCCCGCGGCGTCCTGACGCCAGGGCCCCTCGGTATCGCTGACGCCCGCATACCCGAGCGCAACGTAGGGGCTGCGCACCCAGATCTCGCCGTGGCGCACGGCGATCTCGACGCCGGGCATGGCCCGCAGGCCGCCGGTCTCGCCGATGGCGACGAACGACAGCTCACTCGCGCCGTAGTAGGCCACCACACGCAGGCCGTGGCGCTGCGCGCGAGTTCGTAGGTGCTCGGGCAGGGCGGCTCCCGCGACGACGGCCGTGCGGCCGGAGAGAGCGCCGGGCCCGCTGCCCGGGACGTTCGAGCAGCAGCACTTTGCGGGTGGTCGCGATCGCGTGATGCCGCCGGCGGAGTATCAGGTCGACGAGCGGTCGCTGACCGTGCGTCGCGTGCCGGACCGCTTCCGGCTGCGCACGCGCGTGCGCATTGCGCCGAGCGC
>CAYNWB010000065.1:4068-11516 GCA_964400785.1 uncultured Actinomycetes bacterium
CTCCCGCCACGACGGCCGTGCGGCCGGCGAGAGCGCCGGGCCCGCTGCAGGCGGCGTCCAGCAGAAGGCCCAGCTGGTGCGGGACGAGGTGGACGACGTCCCAGTCGAGCGTCGGGGCGACTCGCCAGTCGAGCGCGGTGCCGGCGGCGAGCAGCAGCGGCGTCGCACCGACGTGTCGGGCGTGCCAGGCGGCGTGCAGGAAGAGCGTCGAGCTCAGGGGCCCGGGAACGAGCACCCTCGTTGCCGCCGACGTGCCGGTCGCGGCCGCGAAGGGCTGCGCGCTGGCCTCCCACGACTCGCGGCTGCGACACACCGCGCGCGGTGCGCTCGTGCTGCCGGAGGTGTGCGCCACCAGCCAGGTGCCCCCAGGCACGGACGACGGTGGCAGCGCGGCCAGCGCCGCGGCGGCCACCGGGTTGCGGTGGTCGACGACCGCGATCGGGCCGGCGCCGTCGAGGGCCGCCAGCACCTGCTGCGGGCGGTCGTCCGCGACGACCTGCATCGAGGGCTGCTGCATCGCTACCCGGCGAGCCGGTCGGTCGGCACCGGCGGCCCACCCCGGGCGCCCAGCAGGTCGGGCAGGGCGCGGTGCACCCCGCTCGCGACAGCCGTGGCGAGCACGGCCTTGACGACGTCACCCGGGATGAAGGCGGCGGCCAGAACCGCTGTCTCCGGCAGCGGCACGCCCGTGCGCCACGCCTGCACCGGGATGCCGAGTGCGTAGACGACGCCGACCCCGCCCAGCAGGTTCGCGGCCAGCCCGCGCGGCCACCGGTAGCGGGGCCGACCCGCCTCCACCATGCGTCCGATCACCCAGGCTGCCAACGGCCAGGCGAGCAGGTACCCGGCCGACGGCCCCGCGAAGACCCCCAGGCCGCCCCGACCCCCCGCCAGCAGCGGCAGCCCGACGGCGACGAGGGCGACGAACAGCAGCAGCGCGTACGCACCCTTGCGGGCGCCGAGCAGCGAGCCGACGAGCATCACACCGAGGGTCTGCAGCGTGATCGGCACGGCGTTGCCGAACACGGCCAGCGCTCCGGGCAGCCCGAGCGCGGCCACCAGCCCGGCGCCCATCGCGACCTGCGCGACGTCGCGTGAGGCCAGCCGCCTGCCCGGGGTGCTCATGAGCACCGCAGCCTAGAGCCAGGCATCATGGTGGCTTGTGATCACGGCGACCGACGTCACGGTGCGGGCCGGCAGCCAGCTGCTGCTGTCCGGCGCCTCGTTCCGTGTCGCGCCGGGTCACAAGATCGGGCTCGTCGGCCGCAACGGCGCCGGCAAGACGACGCTCACGCGCATCCTGGCCGGGGAGGCCCAGCCGGCGGCGGGCACGGTCACCATCTCCGGCACGGTCGGCTACCTGCCGCAGGACCCCCGCACCAGCGACCCCGCAACCGTCGCGCGCGACCGCATCCTGGCCGCGCGCAGCATGGACGAGATCGTCTCGGCGATGTCGGATGCCGAGCAGGCGCTGGCGGCCACGTCCGGTGACGCCCAGGACGCGGTCATGAAGCGGTACGCCCGTCTGGAGAGCGAGTTCGTCGCCCGCGGCGGCTACGCGGCCGAGAGCGAGGCCGCCACGATCGCGGCCTCGCTGGGGCTCGACGCCCGGGTGCTGGGCCAGCCGCTGGGCACCCTGTCCGGAGGGCAGCGCCGGCGGGTGGAGCTCGCGCGCATCCTGTTCTCCGGAGCCGACACCCTGCTGCTCGACGAACCGACCAACCACCTCGACGCCGACTCGGTGGCGTGGCTGCGTGACTTCCTGCGGTCGTTCTCCGGTGGGCTGGTGGTGATCAGCCACGACACCGCGCTTCTGGAGCGAACCATCACCGGGGTGTTCCACCTCGACGCGACGCGGGCCGAGCTCGACGTCTACGCGATGGGGTGGTCGGCCTACCTGGCCCAGCGCGAGACCGACGAGCGCCGCCGCCGCCGGGAGCGGGCCAACGCCGAGAAGAAGGCGTCGGCGCTGAAGCTGCAGGCCGATCGCATGCGGGCCAAGGCCACCAAGGCCACGGCGGCTGCCAACATGGACCGCCGCGCGCAGCGCCTGATGGCCGGCGTCGAGGACGTCCGCACGGCTGACCGCGTGGCCAAGCTGCGCCTGCCCGACCCCGCGCCGTGCGGACGTACACCGCTCATGGCGCGTGAGCTGTCGAAGTCGTACGGCTCGCTGGAGGTCTTCACCGACGTCGACCTCGCCATCGACCGGGGCTCACGCGTCGTGGTGCTCGGTCTCAACGGGGCCGGCAAGACGACGCTGCTGCGGCTGCTTGCCGGTGTGGAGCGGTCGGACACCGGGCGGGTGGAGCCCGGGCACGGCCTCAAGGTCGGCTACTTCGCCCAGGAGCACGAGACCCTCGACATGACGCGCACCGTGCTGGAGAACCTGCGCACCGCCGCCCCCGACCTCGACGACACCCAGGTGCGCACCGTCCTCGGCTCGTTCCTGTTCTCGGGCGAGGACGCACACAAGCCGGCCGGGGTGCTCTCGGGCGGGGAGCGCACCCGTCTCGCGCTGGCCACGCTCGTCGTGTCGAGCGCGAACGTGCTGCTGCTCGACGAGCCGACGAACAACCTCGACCCCGCCTCGCGCGCCGAGGTGCTGGATGCGCTGCGCCGCTACGCGGGCGCGATCGTGCTGGTCACCCACGACGAGGGCGCGGTGCAGGCGCTCCACCCGGAACGAGTGCTGCTGCTGCCGGACGGGGTGGAGGACCTCTGGGGCGCGGACTACCTCGACCTGGTGACGCTCGCGTGAACTCTCGGCGGTGCCACTGACCGATTGTCCGAAGTCGGTGGCGCCGCCGTCGCCGTGCCCTGATCATGGGACATCTCGTCCCACGCCGCACTCACCCCTCGAGGAGGCACCGTGGCTGACATCGCAGCCAAGGGCACCCGGCTCTCCGGCGCTGCCCGCGAGTCGTTGGCATCGGAGCTGAGCGAGAAGTACGCCAACGGGGCGAGCATCCGCGACCTCGCTGCCGAGACCGGTCGTTCGTACGGGTTCGTCCACCGCCTGCTCGTGGAGTCCGAGGTGCCCCTGCGGGGCCGCGGCGGCTCGGCGAAGGCGCGACGGTCGAAGGCGGACGGCTAGACCTCGACCCTGCCGCCTACCCTGGCGGGATGACGTCCACACCTGCTGCCCCCGTGGTCTCGGACGTGCTCGAGCAGGGACGGGTACGGGTGGTCGTCGAGGGCCCCCGTGCCGACGTGGTGCTCGCTCGTCCCGAGGCCCGCAACGCCCAGACGCCCGCCACCTGGCGGGCCCTGGCGGCCGTCCCGGGGCTGCTGCCCGACGACGTCCGCGTCGTGGTTCTCTCGGCCGAGGGGGCGTCGTTCTCGGCCGGGCTCGACCGGCGCATGCTCGACGGGACGGGGGTGCCCGGCGAGCCGGCGCTGGCCGACCTGGCCCGCATGCAGCGAGATGATCTCGACGCGACCATCGCGGGCTACCAGCGCGGCTTCACCTGGTGGCGGCAGTCGGACGCGGTCACGATCGCCGCGGTGCACGGCCACGCCGTCGGCGCGGGCTTCCAGCTGGCCCTGGCCTGCGACCTGATGGTGTGCGCGGACGACGCCCAGCTCGCGATGCGCGAGACGTCGTTGGGTCTTGTGCCCGACCTCGGCGGCACCAGCCCCCTCGTGCGTGCCGTCGGCTACGGCCGTGCCCTCGAGATCTGCGCGACCGGACGCTGGGTGGGGGCGCAGGAGGCCGCCCGACTCGGGCTGGCCCAGGTCGTGGTGCCGGCAGAGTCGCTGGCTGCCACGGTGGACGACCTGGTCGCTGCCCTGCTCGCGGCGCCGGCGCCGGCGCTGTCGGCCACCAAGCGGCTGCTCGCCGGTGCGGTGCTGCGTACCGAGGACGCCCAGCTTGCCGCCGAGCGCGAGGAGCAGGCCGGCCGGCTCGCCGACCTGGCCCGGCTGCTGGGCTGAGCCGCAGCCGCAGCGCGTCCGCAGGAACATCCCGACCGGCACCGATGTTGGGTGCTCAGCCTGTCGAGCACGAGGAGGCTGAGTGTCGGGACCCGGCATGTGGATGACCTACCGGTCTCTGACCAGAGACCAGTCGGCGAAGAACGCCTCGCTCGCCCCGGGCACGGTGCGACGGGTCGCGTCGTACGCGCGTCCGTACCGTCGGCAGATCGCCGTGTTCCTCGTCATCGTGGTGGTCAGCGCGCAGCTGGTGGTGGCGGCGCCGCTGCTGTTCCAGCGCATCGTCGACGACGGCATCCTCGCCGGTGACGGCGGGCTGGTCACCCGTCTGGCGATCGTGGTCGCGCTCATCGCGGTGCTCGACGCCGGGCTCAGCCTGGTCGAGCGGTGGTACTCCTCGCGCATCGGCGAGGGCCTCATCTTCGACCTGCGCACGCAGGTGTTCACGCACGTGCAGCGTCAGCCGATCGCGTTCTTCACCCGCGCCCAGACCGGCGCCCTCGTCTCGCGGCTCAACAGCGACGTGATCGGAGCGCAGCAGGCCTTCACCGGCACTCTGGCCGGGGTCGTGGCCAACGTCATCAGCGTCATCGTGATCGTCGTGGCCATGCTGGCGCTGTCGTGGCAGGTGACGGTCGCCGCCCTGCTGCTGCTGCCGGTCTTCCTCGTCCCGGCCCGCTGGGTCGGACGGCGGCTCGCGGCGCTCAGCCGGGAGCAGATGGGGCTCAACGCCGAGATGAGCGGCATGATGACCGAGCGGTTCAACGTCGCCGGGGCCCTGCTGGTCAAGCTGTTCGGCCGTCCCGCCGACGAGACCGGCCAGTTCTCTGCCAAGGCGGCCCGGGTGCGTGACATCGGGGTCACCATCGCCCTGCAGAACCGGGCCTTCTTCGTCGCCCTGAGCCTGGTGACCGCGCTGGCCACCGCGCTGGTGTACGGCATCGGGGGCAACCTCGCCGTCGACGGGGTGCTCACCCTGGGCACGCTGCTGGCCCTCACGGCCCTGCTGGCCCGGCTCTACGGACCGCTGACCGCGCTGTCGAACGTACGCATCGACGTGATGACGGCGCTGGTGAGCTTCGAGCGCGTCTTCGAGGTGCTCGACCTCACGCCGCTGGTGGACGAGGCGCCGGACGCGCGTCCGCTGCCGCCGGACGCGGCCGACATCGAGCTCGACCACGTCTCGTTCCGCTACCCCAAGGCCGCCGAGGTGTCGCTGGCGTCGCTGGAGTCGATCGCGGCCGCCGAGCGTCCGGTGGCGGGCATGACCCTCACCGACGTCTCCCTGCGGGTCGAGCCCGGGCAGATGGTGGCTCTCGTCGGCCCGTCCGGAGCCGGCAAGACCACGCTGACGGCACTGGTCAGCCGCCTGTACGACCCGACGTCCGGTGCGGTGCGCATCGGCGGCACGGACCTTCGCGACGCCACCCTCGCGTCGCTGACCGACACCGTGGGCGTGGTCACCCAGGACGCGCACATGTTCCACGACACGATCCGCAGCAACCTGCTCTACGCCCGTCCGGACGCCACCGACGAGCAGATCTGGGACGCGCTGGCAGCGGCGCAGGTCGACTCCCTGGTACGGGCGCTGCCCGACGGCCTCGACACGATGGTCGGCGACCGCGGGTACCGGCTGTCCGGGGGTGAGAAGCAGCGGCTGGCCATCGCCCGCCTGCTGCTCAAGGCTCCACGCGTGGTCATCCTGGACGAGGCGACCGCCCACCTCGACTCCGAGTCGGAGTCGGCGGTGCAGCGCGCGCTGGACACGGCGCTGCACGGGCGCACCTCGCTGGTGATCGCCCACCGGCTCTCGACCGTGCGCGACGCCGACACGATCCTGGTGGTCGACGACGGACGCATCGTGCAGCGCGGCACCCACGCCGAGCTGCTCGCTGCCGGGGGCCTGTACGCCGAGCTCTACCGCACGCAGTTCGCCGAGAGGGCCGACGCGCCCGTCGCGCCGGGCGTCGGCTAGAGCACGGGCAGCATGCCGCCGTCGACCGCGACGACCGATCCGGTCACGAACGATGCCGCCGGGGAGAGCACGAAGGCGGCCACGCGGCCGAACTCGTCGGGCTCGCCGTAGCGCCGCAGCGGGATCTGCTGCTCCCACCGCTCCCGGGCGGCCGCGGCGTCCCCGCTCAGCGCGTCCAGCTCGCCGAGCCGGTCGGTGGCGATGCGGCCCGGCATCAGCCCGACCACGCGCACACCGGCGGGGCCGTACTCGTTGGCCATCTGCTTGGCGACCATCGCCAGCCCGGGGCGCAGCCCGTTCGAGGTCGACAGCCCGGGCACCGGTGACTTCACCGAGGTCGAGAGCACGAACCCGATGGCCCCGCCGTCCGGCATCGCCTCGGCCACCGTGCGGGCGATGCGCACCGCGCCGAGAAAGACGGTCTCGAACGCCGAGCGCCACTGCTCGTCGGTGGTGGACGCGATGCTTCCCGGCGCCGGGCCACCGACGCTGACCAGCGCCCCGTCGAGGCGTCCGAAGCGGTCGCGGGCCGCCTCGACGAGACGGTCCGCCACCTCGGGGTCGCTGTTGTCGCCGACCACGCCGACGACACGATCGGCGTCGAGGGCTGCCACGGCCGACTCCACGTGCGCAGCCTGCCGCCCGGACACGACGAGCCGCGCGCCCTCGTCGGCGAGCACGCGGGCCGCGGCCCAGCCCAGACCTCGGGTGGCCCCGGTGACGACGTAGACGAGGTCGGTGAGTCCGAGGTGCATGTGCGCCATCCTGCCTGGCCGCCTACCGTCGGTCGCGGTGCTTGACGAACTGGACGAGATTCGAGGCTGGCTCGACGCCGCCGAGCGGGTGACGGTGCTCACCGGGGCCGGGGTGTCGACCCCGTCCGGCATACCCGACTTCCGCGGGCCCAACGGTCTGTGGACGAAGGATCCCGGCGCGGCGGCGATGTTCGACATCGACCGCTACCGCGCCGACCCCGACCTGCGGCGGCGGGCGTGGCTCAACCGTCGCGACCACCCGGCCTGGACGGCGCGGCCGAACGCCGCGCACGAGGCGTTCGTCGCGCTCGAGCGGTCCGGACGGCTGCGCGCGCTGCTGACCCAGAACATCGACGGGCTGCACCAGGCCGCGGGCAACAGCCCGGACGCGGTGGTCGAGCTGCACGGCACCCTGTACTTCTCGGCCTGCCTCGACTGCGGGGAGCGTGTGCCGATGGTCGACGTGCTGGCCCGGGTGGATGCGGGGGAGTCCGATCCTCCGTGCCTGGCCTGCGGAGGTGTGCAGCGGTCGGCCACGGTCGCCTTCGGGCAGAGCCTCGACCCGCAGGTGCTCGCTCGAGCTGTCGAGGCGGCCGGCGACTGTGACGTGTTTCTGGCCGCCGGGACGTCCCTGCAGGTCAACCCTGCCGCCGGCCTGTGTCGCGTGGCGCTGGGCAGCGGGGCCCGGCTGGTGGTGGCCAACGGCTCGGCGACGCCCTACGACGGCGTGGCCCACGCCGTGGTGCGCGCCGACCTCACCGAGGTGCTGCCGGCTCTGCTGG
>CAYNWB010000066.1:0-1852 GCA_964400785.1 uncultured Actinomycetes bacterium
GTCGAGGCTGATCGAGAAGTCGTCGTCCGCCGTGGCCCCGGAGACGTCGATCGGCAGCGTCACCGGCTGCCGGCGCGCGAGCGCGTCCAGCAGACGCGGCAGGTGCGAGGGGACGCCGGCGCCGACGAGCACGGCGTCGACGTCGGCGAGCATCGCGCCGAGCAGCGCCGCGGGGGTCCAGATCTGCACCTTCTCGAGCAGGTTGACCCCGACCGCGCCGCCGTGGCCCTGCTTGGCCAACGCGACCTGGACGAAGGTGCCGAGCGCGGTGAGCCGGACGGCGTCCATGCGCTGGTTGAGGTCGAGCTTCGGGATGGGCCGGTATGGCTGACCAAGCGCAAGGCCGTCCGGGCGGAAGTACCGCGACAGCGTGGCGTCGGCGAACACCTGGTCGGGGTACGTCGCCAGCACCTGCCGCACGTGTGCCCCGGGGTCGCCGTCGGCGAGCATGCGGGCGAGCAGAAGGTCGGGCCCGACACCCGAGATGACGCCAAGGCCGCCGGAGCTCGCCACGGCTCGCGCGAGGCGCCAGTGCGACACGGCGACACCCATGCCGCCCTGGATGATGCCCGGAAGGGTGTCTGCTCGTCCCACGGCGACTAACCTACGGTACCGTAGGTTTGAGTCAAATCCGCTGGCCAGAGCGGGTTTCTGGGGTGCGGCGTAGGGTAGAGCGCATGCGGAGTGACCGATGAGTCCCGAGACGCTGGGCTGGCTTCTGGTGGCAGCCGGCGTCGTGCTGGCCCTGGTGGGACGACAGGTGTTCTGGCTGGCCGTGGGCCTCGTGGGCTTTCTCGTCACCTCGAGCCTGGTTGCCGGCGTGCTGCCTGACCTCGACCCGACGGTGCGCACGATCATCGCCGTCGTCGTGGGGGCCGCCGGCGCGATCGTCACCCTGCGCAGCCTGCGGTTGGTGGCTGCGATCGCCGGCGCCATCGTGCTCGCGGTCGTCGCCCGAGCGCTGTTCGTGCTCTACGTCGATGACTCCGCCTGGCAGTGGGCGGCATTCGCTGCCGCCGGGGTCGTCGGGTGGGTCTTGGTACGCGGGCTGTTCGACGTCGGCATCATCGTGACGACCGCCCTCGGGGGCGGCTGGTACGTCGCGGCGGGGCTCACGGACACCACGGTGCAGATCTCGTCCGCGAACGCGCTGTGGATCGGGCTGGCGGTGGCGGTCGTCGGCATCGTCGTGCAGACCGGAGCATGGCGCCGATCGGCGCGTGCCGTCTCAGCTGTGACCTGAACCGGGCGCTGGCCCGGACATGGGTCGGGGCCCCTTCACGTAGGAGGTGAAGGGGCCCCGGGTGCCCGGTTGCTCGCATCGCGCTCACAAGGCTTGCGCCCCGGTCGCAGTCAGCGACTTGGCCGAGCGTGTCGCCTCGTCGGCAGTTCCTCCAGCCGGTGACCGTTGTCGGGGCCAAGGCCCCGTCTCGAATCTCCGACCTTCTGAGAGGCAAGCCCCTCAGGTGGTGGATCCACCTCTGTGGTGACGAGGTGAACTCTGCTCCGCTCGGTCTGGTGGAGCAAGAGCCTGGGCGGGGTCGTCGGGAAGCTCTTCACTGTCAACAGGGTTGTCCCCAGGCGAATGCAGGGTGAACGGAGGTTGTCAACACTCCGTGCACATGTTCTGCACAGATCCGTGCACAGGGACGGCGCGGGGCGCCTGGCGAGCGGGGTGCAGGGGAACCCTTGCACCGTCCGGGATGGGTGCACGGTCACCCCTGCACCGCCCGCGGTGGCAAACCTTCCCATGATCTTCAGAATCCGGTGCAGGGTCACCCCTGCACCCTGTGCCCCGGTGCAGGGGAACCCTTGCACCGTCCGGGATGGGTGCACGGTCACCCCTGCACCG
>CAYNWB010000066.1:1952-11487 GCA_964400785.1 uncultured Actinomycetes bacterium
AAGACGGGGAGCCTGACCGAACACAGGACGGTCGGCCAGCCCCGTCTCGGTGTGCGGGGGCCGAGCGTCGAGCACGCGGATCCTGCTGCGCCTCAGCTCCCGTCCGGCAGCGGCGTCGAACGCGGTCAGCGCTGCCTTGCTCGCCGAGTAGCCGGCCATGCCGGCCATCGGCTGCTCTGCCACGACAGCACTGATCGTGCAGAAGAACGGCTCGTGGCCAGCGGCAGCGGACGCGGCCAAGTGGCCGGCCGACGCACGCAGCAGCCGGATCGGCGCCAGCGTGTTGAGGGTGAACACGTCGACAAGCACGTCGTCGGGGGTCTCGACCGCCGGGCCGAACGCGACGACGCCCGCAGCCATCACCACTCCGTCCAGCGCGCCGTGAGCCTCGACGGCCTTGCCGACGACGGTGGCCGCCGAGGCGGCCTTGCGCAGGTCGGCCGTGACGATCGTGGCGTCGAGGCCGAGCGCCTGCAGGCGCGAGGCGTCGCGTCCGACGAGGGTCAGTCGGGCACCGGCGGCAGACAGGCGCCGGGCGATGGGCGCACCGAGCCCGCCGCTTGCTCCTGCCACGAGAATCGATCGGCCATCGAGATCAGTCACGTAGCCGCACGCTGCCAGAGCATCCGCACGGCGGCACGTCGAGCGATGCTCATCCTGACGCACGGCTGTTACATGCAGCGGCTACCGTCCCCACCCATGGATGTGCTCGCCGCAGGTGGCGCCGACGCCGGCCTTCCGGAGCTGGTGCTCGACATCGGGCTGGCCCTGGTCGCTGCCGGCATCCTCGCGATCGGGTTCACCCGGCTGAGGATCCCCACGGTGGCCGCGTTCCTGCTCGCTGGGGTGATTCTCGGGCCGGTCGGGACGGGACTGATCGACGACCGGGCCAACATCGACACGATCGCGCAGCTCGGCCTGATCCTGCTGCTGTTCCTCATCGGGCTCGAGATCGACGTCCGCAGCCTGCTCTCCAAAGGGCGCTCCGTCCTGGTCTCGGGACCGTTGCTGTACCCGCTGAGCGCGCTGTTCGGATTCGTCGTGGTCAAGGGCGTGCTGCTGCTCGGCATCGGCACAGGACTGGTCGGCGACGGCTACGGTCCGCTCTACATCGGGCTGGCGGTGGCCGCGTCCTCGACCGTGCTGGTTGTTGCCCTGTTCCAGCAGTCGTTCCTGCTCGACACCGTCAGCGGGCGAATCGCCCTGACGATGCTGGTGTTCGAGGACATCTGGTCGATCGTCGTGCTGGCGCTGCAGCCCAACTTCGACAACCCCAGCGCGGGACCCATCGTCGCCACGTTCGTCGGCATCGGCCTGCTGGCCGCGATCTCGTGGCTGCTCGCCCGCTACGTCCTCCCGGTGGGTTTCGCCTGGATCGCCAAGCAACCCTCCACAATTCTCGTGGCCTCGTTGGCCTGGTGCTTCGCCATCGTGCTCATCGGCATCAACTTCGACAACGCGCTGGACTCGACCGTCGGCTGGGACCCGGGCATCTCGGTGAGCGCGGGGGTCGCTGCCCTGCTGGCCGGGAGCACGATCGCGGCACTGCCGTTCAGCAGCGAGATCGTGCGCCAGGTGTCGGTCGTCCGAGACTTCTTCATCACCCTGTTCTTCGTCGGCATCGGCATGACGATCCCGGCGCCGGACGGCATCGGCGTGCTGCTGGCCGCCGTCGGAGTGGCCGTGCTCACGATCGTCACCCGCTCGGTGGTGATGCTCCCGCTGCTGTACTTCACCGGCACCGACCGGCGCAACGCCGCGTTGACGGTGATCCGCATGGCTCAGATCTCGGAGTTCAGCCTCGTCGTGGCCTACCTCGGCCTGCAGCTCGGACACATCGACGCGACGCTGAACTCGGTGATCGTGTTCGCATTCGTGATCACCGCCGTGATGACTCCGCTGCTGTTCCGCCGCGCCGAGCACATCTACGAGCGAATCGAGCCTCTTCTCGACCGGCTGGGGCTCCGGCCACCACCGGCGGGCGAGTCCGACGTCGAGCAGGAGTACGACCTCGCGCTGCTCGGTGTGCACCGCACCGCCTCGTCGCTGCTGCACGAGCTGGGCTCCACATCTCCCGAGCTGCTGCCTCGCACCCTCGTCGTCGACTTCAACGTCGCCATCCACCCGCGCATCAGTGCGCTCGGGCCCGACGTCGTCTACGGCGACATCACCAGCCCCGACACCCTGCACCACGCCGGGGTCGACAAGGCCCGGGTGGTTCTGTGCACGATCCCGGACGAGGTGCTGGCGTCCTCCTCCACGGTCGAGGTGGTTCGGGTGGTGCGCAGCGTCAACCCCGACGCCGTGGTCATCGCGACAGCCACCACGTTTCCGGAGTCCCGCCGGCTCTACGCCGCCGGTGCCGACCACGTTCTGCTGCCTCGCCTGGACGCGGCGCTGTCGGCTCTGGCCGCGGTCGAAGCCGCGCTCAACGGGCGCATCGACGACCTGCGCGAGGCCAGGCTCACTGTCGACGTCGACGGTGAGCGCCGCGAGGTGCTCGACTAGCCCGACGGCGCCGTCATGAGTCCCGGCTACCGTGACCCCGGGGCCGGACGAGGAGGCGTGGCGTGGATCTGCACGACTGGGCGAAGGCCGGCATGGCGGCGGGCGCGGTGGGTGCCGCGGTGGCCGGCGCCGTCGGTGGCCTGTACGCGGGGCTGCTGCGCCGACCCCTGCCCCGACGGCGCGGGCGGGTGGCTCTGCCCGGTCTGCACGCCGAGGTCGAGGTGGTCGTCGACACCTGGGGCGTCCCCCACATCTTCGCCACGACCCTCGCGGACGCGGTGCGCGCCCAGGGCTACCTGCACGCCCAGGACCGCCTCTGGCAGCTCGAGCTCAACCGACGCGTGGTGGCGGGGCGGCTCTCCGAGATCGTCGGCGAGGTGGCCGTCCCCCTCGACCGCTGGATGCGCACCCTCAGCCTGCGGCACACCGCCGAGCAGGAGCCCGACCTGCTCACCGACGAGACCCTCGGCCTGCTGCAGGCGTACGCGGACGGCGTGAACGCGCGCATCGACGAGGGCCGGCTGCCCGTGGAGTTCACGCTGCTGCGCCACACCCCCGAGCCGTGGACGGTCGTCGACTCGCTGGCGTGGGTGAAGATGATGGCGCTCACCCTCTCGGTGAACTGGGAGGCCGAGATCGTGCGCGCACGCATCATCGACCGGATCGGCCCCGAGCTGGCCGCCGAGCTCGAGCCTCCGTACGCCGCCGGGATGCCCTACGTGGTGCCCCAGGGCGTGGACTACTCGTGCATCGGAGGCTCCGCGCTGCAGGCCAGCGCTGCCGCAGAGAAGATCAGCGGGCCGGTCGCCGTCGACGGTCTCGGCAGCAACAACTGGGCCGTGCACGGCAGCCGCACCACGACGGGCATGCCGCTGCTGGCCAACGACATGCACCTGGGCCTGACGATCCCGGCGATCTGGTACGAGAACCACCTGTCGGCTCCCGGCTTCGAGGTGACCGGCGTCAGCTTTCCGGGGCTGCCTGGCGTGGTGTCGGGCCACAACACCAAAGTGGCGTGGGGCTTCACCAACGGGTTCCCCGACGTGCAAGACCTCTACGTCGAGCACCTGCGCCGCGACGGCGACCGCGTGCAGTACGAGTACGAGCAGGCGTGGCACGACGCGGACGTGCGCACCGAGACGATCCGGGTCAAGGGCCAGGCACCCGTGGTCGAGCAGGTGGTCACCACCCGGCACGGGCCCATCATCAACTCGCTGGCCCCCGAGCATGCCGGCGAGCAGCCCCTGGCGCTGCGCTGGACGGCGCACGAGCCGAACACGATGGCCCAGGTGCTGTTCGCGATGAACCGGGTCGAGTCGTGCGAGCAGATGCGCGAGGTGCTGCGCGACTGGCACACCCCGGTGCAGAACGTCGTGTACGCCGACGTGCACGGCACGATCGCGCACTCCTACCCCGGGCGCATCCCCATCCGCGCCGCCGGGGACGGGCGGACCCCCGTGCCGGGCTGGACCGGCGAGTACGAGTGGACGGGATACATCCCGTACGAGCAGCTTCCTCACCAAGAGAACCCCGAGCGAGGAATCATCGCGACGGCGAACAACCGTGCGGTCGACGACTCGTACCCGTACTGGCTGGGCTCCGACTTCGTCACCGGCAGCCGCGCCGAGCGCATCGTCGAGATGCTCGAGCAGGCCGGGACGGTCGACGTGGCGACCATCAGGCGCATGCACCTCGACCTGGTCTCGACGTCGGGTCGCCGCACGGCCGCTGCTGTGGCGGGGCTCGCCAGCAGCGACGCCGCCGTCGACGAGGCCCTGCGCCTGCTCGCCGAGTGGGACGGCACGCTGGGGCCCGACTCCGCCGCCGCCTCGATCTACCAGGTGTTCAGCATCACGCTGGCCAACCGGCTGCTCCAACCACGGCTCGGCGACGTCACCGCCCTGTACACGGGCCAGGGCATCACACCGATAATCGCCGAGTCGTCGCTGATGGGCGAGCGGTGCCGGGAGTGGCTGGACCGAATGCTGGACGACCCGTCGTCGTCGTGGTGGGACACCGGGGGCGGGCAGACCCGCGAGCAGCAGATCATCGCCGCGATGGCCGACACGGTCGCCGAGCTGACGTCGCGGTTCGGTGCCGACCCCGTGCGCTGGCGGTGGGGCGGCCTGCATCGGCTCGTCCTGCGGCACGCCCTGGGGTCGCAGGCCCCGCTCGACCGGTTGTTCAACCGCGGACCCTTTCCCATGGGCGGCGACGGCGACACGCTCTGGAACGCGCAGATCGCACGGCACGATGCGACGTCGGACGGGGTGATGATCGGGCCGCCGTTCCGCTTCATCGCCGACCTGGCCGACCTGGGGCAGAGCCGGGGCCATCTCATGCCCGGGCAGTCGGGACAGGTCGGCAGCCCCCACTACGCCGACGGCATCGGGCCCTGGCTGCGCGGCGACTACCACCCGATGGTGATCGACCGGGCGGCGGTGGACGGCAACGCCGAGGCGCGGTTCACGCTCGTCCCCTAGTGGTCGGCGGCCAGCGGCGTGAGCCTGTGGGCCGCTAGCGCAACGGCGGTCGGGGCTGGTCGTCCGGGTACATCGACGACGGCTCTGACGCCGTGGCCTCGATGCGCGCCATCTCGTCGTCGCTCAGCGCCAGCGTCGCCGCGGCCACCGAGCTGAGAACCGTCTGCGGGCGGGTGCTGCCCGGGATGGGGACGACGGTCGGAGACCGCCCGAGCAGCCACGCGAGCACGACCTGCTGCGGGGTCGCCGCGTGCGTCTGCGCGACCTGGGCCAGCACCTCGTACCGCGACCCCACGTCCGACGCCTCAGCGGCTCCCCCCAACGGCGACCAGGGCAGAAACGCCACCCCGGCCTCGGCGCACGTCGCCATGACGTCGGAGTCGGCGCGGTAGCGCGGGGAGAACTCGTTCTGCACCGACACGATGCCTCGTGCCGCCTCGGCCGACCCGATGGGCCCTGGACGCCCCGCCACCTCGAACGCCACCTCGAGCTCGAGGCCGATGACGTTCGACACCCCGACCATGCGCACGAGCCCCTCGGCCTGCAGCTCGAGCAGCCCGCCGACCTGGTCGGCCACCGGAACGTCTGGGTCGAGCCGGTGCAGCTGGTAGAGGTCGATCACATCGGTGCCCAGCGCGCGCAGCGACGCCTCGCAGGCCCGACGCAGCCCGGCGGGGGTGCCGTCACGTCCCCACACCTCGCCGGCCGACCGCGTGATGCCGCCCTTGGTCGTCAGCAGCACCCGGTCACGGTCCTCACTGGTGGCGGCCCAGCTGCGCAGCGCCTGTGCCGTCAGCGTCTCGTTGTGGCCGACGGCGTCCCAGCTCGGAGCGTAGATGTTGGCCGTGTCGAGCAGGGTCACGCCTGCGTCGAGGGCGGTGTGGATGACGGCGACGGCATCGTCACGGCGATCGACCATGCGTCCGTTGGACAGGGGCATGCACCCCAGCCCGATGGCCGAGACCGTCCGGTCGCCGATACGTCGCTGGGGCAGCTCGGGTGCGCTCATACCGTCGAGTCTGCCGATCCCGTGCCGGCCGCGCTGCGCATCTCGGTGAGTGCCTGCTCGACCAGCCCCCGCGTCTGCTCGGCGAGCTCGATCGCGGCACGCGGGTCGTCGGTCTGCACAGGCACCTCGGGCAGCACCCGCACCTCGATGCGCTGCCGTCCCCGCAGGACGAAGCCACGCTTGGGCAGCGCCTGCGACGTGCCGTCGAGCACGATCGGCAGCAGGGCGCAGCCGGTCTCGCGGGCGAGCTGGAAGGCACCGGGCTTGAAGGCCTGCAGCTCACTGGTACGAGACCGGGTGCCCTCGGGGAACATCATGATCGACGTGCCATCGCGCAGCGTGCTCCGGCAGGCGTCCATCATCACGGCGGCGCTCGCCTTGTCACCACGCCGCAGCGGGATGTAGCCGTTGAGCCGCATGTTCCAGCCGATGAGGGGCACGGCGAAGTTCTCCTGCTTGCTCACCCAGGCGAACGGCACGAACAGGCGGAACAGCACGAGGATGTCGACCAGCGAGAGGTGGTTGGCGACCATCACGTAGGTCACCCCTGCTCGGATGTGCTGCTTGCCGCTGATGCGCACCCGCCACAACGGGTTGAGCCAGGTGTAGAGCGAGGCCCAGAAGCAGGTGAACCGGTGCAGCAGTCGGGTGCGGTGGTCGAAGGGTCGGGTCAGCGCCCAGATCAGCACGGCCAGTGGAAAGAGCAGCACGGACGAGACGACGATGAAGCCCCAGAAGAGCAGCGAGCCTGCGGCGGCGAGCACGTCACGCACGTCGGTCAACGGTAGTCGGGGGGTCTGCCGGCTTCGGCGTCTGCGGTGAGGGCAGCGACGGCAGCGTGAGCCGGACGACCGCTCCCCCCTCCGGGTGGTTCGCCGCCGTGACCGACCCGCCGTTGCGGGACGCCACGTCGTGGACGATGGCCAGGCCCAGGCCCGACCCGGGTGTGCTGCGGGCGCTGTCAGCCCGGTAGAAGCGCGCGAAGACGTGCGGCAGGTCGGCATCGGCGAAGCCCGGGCCGTGGTCGCGCACCTCGATGCCCACCTCGGTCGTGCCTGGCCGCACCGTCACCTCGACCCCAGCGCCCGACGGGTCGAACTTGATCGCGTTGGTCAGCAGGTTCACCAGGGCCCGCTGCACCTGGCTCACCCGCAGGTCGGCCTGCGCGTCGCCGGCCACCGACACGCGTGCTCGCTGCTCGGGCGGCAGACGACGAATCGCGGACTGCACGAGGTCGGCGACCCCGACCTGCTGCGGCGTCTCGGTGGCGCTGGCCACACCAGCCAGGTCGACCAGCGCGTTGACCAGTCGGGTCAGCTCCTGAGACTCGGCGATCACGTCGTCGGCGATCTGCTCGCGCGTGGCTGCGTCGAGGTCGGGGTGCCGCTTGAGCACCTCGGCATTGCTGAGGATGCTCGTGATCGGGGTGCGCAGCTCGTGCCCCGCGTCGTCGACGAGCCTCTGCTGGGCCGCCTGCGAGGACGCCAGCGCCGCCAGCATCTCGTCGAACGCCCGTGACAGGCGACCCGCTTCGTCCGGCTGGTCGGTGCGGACGTCGACGCTGAGGTCACCGGTGGCGCTCACCTGCTCGGCCGCTGCCGTCAGGCGGGCGAGCGGGGCGACCAGCCGGCCGGCGACGAACCAGCCGGCAAGGGCGGCGGCACCGGCGACCAGCAGCCCGATCGCCCAGAACCGCAGCAGCAGGGCCCGCAGCACGCGGGCCTGCTCGCTGGCGTCGGCGGCCACGACCAGTACGGAGCCGTCACCGACGGGTCGTGCCACGCCTCGGTAGGGGTCCTCGCCCACCTGGGTGGTGAACCGTCGCGTCGTCCCGTCGCGGGCATCGTCGACCACTCCGGGGCGGACGGGCACGGCGGCGGGGCCGGCGACAAGCCGCACGCTGCCGTCCGGGGCATGCACCTGCGCCACGACGGCATCGCTGATGCGGATGAGCCCGGGAAGCCCCATGCCGGCGCCCGGGCCTTGCCCCCCGCGGTCGTCAGCCAGCCGCGCCGCGCCGACCAGGGCGCGGTCGAGCTCGGCGTAGATCTGCACGCGGGTGGCCTGCAGGGACGCCAATGCCATCACCAGCGTGGCGAGCCCGACGACGAGGGCCAGCACCAGGGTGATGCGCGCGCGAAAGCTCACCGCTCAGTCCTCCCGCGCCACGTAGCCCACGCCCCGCACGGTGTGCAGCAGCCGGGGCTCGCCGTCCGACTCGGTCTTGGCGCGCAGGTACCCCATGTACACGGTGAGGTTCTTCGAGTCGGGCCCGAAGTCGTAGCCCCAGATGCGGTCGTGGATGGTCGTGCGGTCGAGCACGATGCCGGCGTTGCGCACCAGCAGCTCGAGCAGGTCGAACTCGGTCTTGGTCAGGTCGATCTCACGGTCGCCGCGCCACGCCCGTCGCTGGGACGGGCTCACGCGCAGGTCGCTCACCCACAGCGAGTCGTCGTGGGTCTCGGTCACGGGCGCGTCGCCGGGGGCTGCGCGGCGCAGCAGGGCGCGTAGCCGGGCCAGCAGCTCCTCGAGGGCGAAGGGCTTGGACATGAAGTCGTCGGCTCCGGCGTCCAGCCCTTGCACGCGATCGCTCACCTCGCTGCGGGCCGTGAGCACGAGGATCGGTGTTCGGTCTGCCCGGGCGCGCAGCACCTGGCACACGGTGATGCCGTCGAGCGTCGGGAGCCCGAGGTCGAGCACGATCGCCTCGGGCCGGTGCTGCTCGGTGGCCGACAGAGCCTCGATCCCGTCCGCCGCAGTCACGACCGAGTAGCCCTCGAGGCTCAGCGCCCGCGTGATGGCGTCGCGAAGCGCCCGGTCGTCGTCGACGACGAGCACACGCGCGGGGGTGGCCACCCCGCCATTCTGCTCGCGTGACGCCGGGCAACCGCCCACCCGGGTGCTCGGCCGAAGTTTCTTACCAGCTTCACACCATCTTCTGGGCCGCCTTCTTCCCTGTGCGGACGATCGTCTTTCTCGTAGGACGAACAGTGCGGAGCAGACGCGGACAGGCCGCGCACAGACGAAGGGAGCCAACCATGTGGACGAAGAGGACTGTTGCCACCGTTGCGGTTGCCGGGATGGTCGCGGCCGGGGTCACCGGCGTGGCCGTCGCTGCCGGCAACGGCGACCAGACACGGGCGCAGGAGCGCATCCAGACCTGGGTGGACGAGGGCGCCATCACGCAGGAGGACGCCGAGGCGTTCGCCCGTGTGCAGGAGCAGGCGCAGGCCGAGCGCGAGCAGCGTCAGGCCGAGCGCCAGCAGCAGCGCGAGGAGCACCTGGCAGCGATCGCCGAGGCCGCCGGGGTGACGCCCGAGCAGCTGCAGGAGCGCTGGCGCAACGGCGAGACGCTCAGCGAGATCGCCGGCGACAACGCCGAGGCCGTCGCCGAGCTGCTGACCACGCAGATGCAGGAGCGCCTGGCGCAGACCGAGGCAGCGATCCCCGACCGTGTGGACGCGCTCATGAACCGTGAGGGAGGCCAGCGGGGCCCCGGCTTCGGCCACGACGGCTTCACGGGTGAGGGCTTCGG
>CAYNWB010000067.1:0-2691 GCA_964400785.1 uncultured Actinomycetes bacterium
CACCCGGGGTACCACGACCACCTCCGCAGAGTCGGGCAGGGCCGGCACGTCGCCGTCGACGAGCACGACGGCGGGAGCGTCGAGATCCTGCACCCGACGAAGCAGCGACCCGACCTCGGTCGCTCGGGTCGCGTCAAGTGCCCAGGCGCTGCCGCCGAGGACGGCCTCGCGCTCGAGCAGCCGAGCGAACCGGCCGCGGGGCTCGGGCTCGGTCGGCACGTCGGCGGCGTCGACCACGTGCAGCACTCGTCCCAGCCGGCTTGCGGCGGCTGCTGCGACGGGGGCGAGGTTGCCCTGCTGCGGACCGGCCAGCACCACGAGCCGGCCCGACTGCCACTGCTCGACCACCCGCGCCGTGGCTGCGTGCAGCGTGGGGGGCAGGTCGGGCAGCGGCTCGAGCGTGCGGGCGAGTGCGGCGAGATCGGGGTCGAGGTATCCCGCTCCGAGCAGGTGGTGCAGCACCCGCTCGTCCGGGACGAGGGGGGAGTGGGTCGGCGTGGTCGGGTCGAGCAGGTGCAGCAACCGCCAGTGCCGAAGCGGCGCGCGGGGGGTCAGGGCTCCCCAGTGCGCGTCCGGCAACGCCGCCAGGGCGAGCCCGAACGTCGGACGGGACCCGCCGCCGGCCGCGTCGATCTCGGCGGACGTCTCGGCGGCGAGCTCCGGCGCCGCCGCGAGCAGCAGCAACGATCGCTCGAAGGAGGTGAGCGCGAAACCGCGCGCCACCTCGTCCAGCGCGCTCGGGCGGGGCAGCCGGGCACGGGCCGCGTCGAGCGCGACGTGGGCCTCGGCGATGGTGTCGGCATCGGCGGTGCCCACACCGCCGTGGGCACGAAGCCAGCACCGCACGACGTGCAGCTCGGCCATCAGGGCGTCGCGGTTCGCGTGCTCCCACGCGACGTGGTGGGTGGGCTGGCCGGTCACGGTGGCGCAGGCAGTGTCACGGCCGGCTGGTCGAATGTGTCGCCGCTGGCCTCGGGCAGGCTCTCGATGCCGTCCACCTGCAGCCGCACGAGCCAGTCGCCGGCCGGCACACCCTCGCGGCTCACGGTGATGGCCGGGACGGGTGGGTCGCCGGCGGCGACGGGGCTGAGCACGACCGTGACGTCGTCGGGCTCGCCGTCCACCGGTGCCGACAGACGTCGCAGCAGCACGGCGACGCGCTGGCGCTGCTGGATCGGCGGGTCGACCCCGAGGGTGATCTCGGTGGCGCTCACAGCGTCGACGCTCACCGTGGGTCGCACGACGACGGGGACGGCGTTGGACGACGCCAGCGTCCTGGCCGCAGGGTCGCCGCCGGCTCCGGCGGGGGAGCGGTGCACCACCTGCACGCCGTGCACCCCGGCGGCGACGTCGGCGGTGAGAGTGACGCGTAGCTCAGCGGGGCCGGCTCCGTCCGCCGGTGTGAGCAGCGTGCCTGCCACGCGGACGAGCGTCTGCGATCCCGGCGGTGCTGTGAGCCTGCTGCCGCGCAGCACCAGGGTCGCGCCGGTCGTGGTCGCCTGGTCGGGCGGATCGGTCGCGACCTCAGCCAGGTGTGCCGCCCCGGTCGGCCGGACCGCGATCGACCGGGTGCGCACGGGCAGCGCGACGGTGGGCGTCACGTCGGCCGAGACGAGCACGACGGTCGCCAGGTACGTCAGCGACAGCTGGTAGGGGGTGTCGAGCACGCCCCAGAGCTTCGACATCTCCTCGAGCGAGAGCGGCACGGGTGCGAGCTTGACGAGCTCGACCTCACCGGCGAGGTCGGAGTCGACGAGAAAGCTGGTCTCGGTGTCGGTCTGGTACGCCTCGATCGCCGCAGTCACGACGTCGCGCCCCAGCACCGACGTGGCCGACAGCGCTCCTACCGCCCGGCCGAGCAGGCGTTGCGGCTCGAGGGCCTCGTCGGCGCCGTAGCAGGTGATCAGGTAGTGCAGGTCGAGTGCGGCGAGGGGACGCTGCAGGGCCGACCCGTCCGACCGGCGGGTGGGAAGGTCGGTGAGGTTCCACGCGTGGTTGGGCGTGGCCAGGTAGCAGTAGACGTTGATGCCGGCCGTGCCGGCCAGGTCAGAGGTGGTCAGCTCGTCGGGACGCAGGGTTGTGACGAGGGCGCCGCCGACGGGTCCGACGTGCGGCTGCTGCAGCGACCGGTCGAGCACGTAGCGGATCGACGAGGTCACCGCGGCGATGGCCAGCGCGTTGCTCATCCGCGCTCCCGACGTCGGGCCAGGTAGGCCTGGTGGTCGACGGTCCGCCGGACGGTCTCGCTGCGCGAGACCCGCGGCGGGGGCGGTGGGGCGGGCTGGGTGACCGAGACGCGCGCGATGTGCACGTGCACGTCGCCGGGTGCCGCCTGCTCGGTCGGCTGGTCGATGCGCACGCCCTCGGCGTGCAGCGCGGCGGTGCCTGGTCGCGGCGCGCGCCGGGTGGGCGTGGTCGAGACGACGGGGGTCAGCCCTTCGGGCACCGACCCGCGTTCGGCGAGTGCAGCGAACACCTGCTCGCGCAGCAGCGCGGCGAGGTCCACGGGCTGTGCCGGCCTGGTGCGGGGACCAGCGGCAGGGGTGGGTGTCGCAGGTGATGCGTCGTCGCGCTCGGGTTGGGCCTGCTGCTGCCCTGCGAGGGCGACCTCGAGCTCACCGACACCGCCGGCGGCACCCGCTACCGGGAGGGACGCGATTTCCGCCTGCTCGACGACCGCGCCACCCTCCA
>CAYNWB010000067.1:2701-11061 GCA_964400785.1 uncultured Actinomycetes bacterium
GGCAAGGGTAACACCGATTGACATGGAGGCTCCGGTTCCACCGCCGCTTCCTGCGGCGTCGCAGCGCCGTCGGGAGCGTTCGCGGGGGAGGGCCGCGGCGGCGACGGCGCGGGGCGGTCGTCGGAACGCACCCGGCCAGGCTGGTCGGCCGCGAGGCGAGCAGCGCGCTCGGCGGCAGCGCGGGCCGCCTGTACCGCCCGGTCGAGCTCGTCCCGGCTCGTCGACGCGACCACGGCGGCCGCAGGCTCCGGTGGTGCTGGAGTCGTCTCGGTCGCAGAGTCGTGAGCGGTGTGCTCGAGCGCCCTCACCTGCTGCCCGGTGCGTCGGGCAGGTGCGGAGCGTCCGGCACGGGACGCGGTTGTCGTCGGCTCTGGCGGCTGCATCGGTGCTGGTGGCGGGCCGATCGTGCGATCGTCGACGACTACCAGCGCGTCGCCGGTGCTCGCCGACGCCGCGTCCAGACCCTCGAACCGATGGGCGGGACGCGGCTGCAGGGGAGCCGGGGCGCCGACGGCGCGGGCGGCGAGGGTGGCGAAGAACCCTGTCACGGCGAGGCCTGCCGAACCATGGCCAGGTAGGCGCTGCGCCGCACGGGTGAGAGGGCCAGGATCTGGTGCTCGGTCCAGCCGAAGGCGCGGGCCAGGTCGGCAACGTCGGCCAGCAGGGCGGGGGCCTGCTGCTGCACGCGCTGCCAGACGAAGTCGGCCACGTCGACCGGGGCAGACAGGCGCGCGCCGCACGAGGGGCACGACGCGCTGACCGTGACCGCGGCGGCACCGGCGAGCGTCTGCAGCGTCTCGTCCACGGCGGCCAGGTCGTCGTCGGCGAGAGGAGCGTCGAGCACCTGCGCCGACTCGTCACCCCCGACGTCGGCGACGCAGCGCGCGACGAGGGCACCAGCCGGGTCGTCGTGCCCGCCGATCGCGAGCAGGTCGCGGGTCGTGGGCACGCGCAGCCGCACAACCCGTCCCGACGGGGTCGTCACCACGGCCTCGTGCTCGGACGCGCCGGTGTCGGCCAGCCGGTCGAGGGGAAGCTCGACGTCGAGCACCTCGCCGCAGCCGTCGCAGGTGAGCAGTCCGGGGGCGGTCGGTCCGAACTCGCGGCGATACGTGCTGGCCAGGGCCGTGGCCAGCACGTCCAGGCTCAGGTCGAGGGCCGCGTCGAGTGTCGGCGTCACCCCGGCCGCGTCGCACAGCACGGCGCCGCGTGCGGCGGGTACGGCGGTACTGCCGCTCTCCCAGGCACGCAGCAGCCAGCCGGCGTCGTCCGTGCGCGTCGTCACGGCCTCTCAGCCCCCGCGGTCAGGCGTCACGGCTCGGTGAACGACGGCTCGGACGGCTCGGCGACGTCGTAGTCGCGCTCCCAGCCCTCGTTCTCGAGCTTGAGTGTCTGGATCGCCACGGCGTTGGCATTCGCGTCGAGCTCGGGGACGGCCTGGTACTCCGAGACCCAGCACCGAAAGATCTTGTAGGCGATGGCGAGCTGGCCCGCCTCGTTGTAGACCTCGAGGATGATGTCCTTGCGGAAGTCGGCCAGGGACGTCTCGGCGCCGAGCCCGGCGCCGAAGTTCCACACCTTGTTGGCCCACTGCTCGAAGCCGGGGTCGTGGGTGACGCCGCGCTCGAGGGTGACGGCCTCGAACTCCGATCGCCCCGGCGACTTGCGGCTGGTGCTGGGGTCTCCGCCGCTGCGGTGCGACACGACCTCGGTCGTGCGCTTGAGGGCGCTCACCTTCGACACGCCCGCGACGTAGCGGCCGTCCCACTTCACCCGAAACTTGAAGTTCTTGTAGGGGTCGAAGCGGCTGGCGTTGACCGTGAACTCGGCCATGGGATCCTCCTCAGCCCTGCGCCGTGGCGGTCTTCTGCTGGATGCTCACGACCACGAACTCCGCCGGCTTGAGGGGCGCGAACCCCACGACGATGTTCACGATGCCGCGATCGATGTCGTACTGAGTGGTCGTCTCCGCGTCGCACCGCACGAAGTAGGCGTCGCGTGGGGTGCTGCCCTGAAAGGCGCCCTGGCGGAACAGGTCTTGCATGAACGCCCCGATCGAGGCTCGGATCTGGCCCCACAGCGGCTCGTCGTTGGGTTCGAACACCACCCACTGGGTGTTGCGGAAGAGCGTCTCCTCCAAGAACAGCGCCAGCCGACGCACCGGCACGTACTTGTACTCGTCGGCCAGCAGGTCGGCTCCGCGCAGCGTGCGCGAGCCCCAGACGACCGACCCCACGCCACGGAACGTGCGCAGGCAGTTGATGCCGTACGGGTTGAGCTGACCGTTCTCGCCGTCGGTGAGCGCGACGGCCAGCCCGTTCGCGCCGACGAGGCCCGCCTCGAGGCCGGCCGGAGCCTTCCAGACGCCGCGGGCGCCGTCCGTCCGGGCCATGACGCCGGCCACGGCGCCACTGGGGACGAAGGTGCCGATCGCTCCGTCGCGCAGCGGGTCGGGGCGTCGGATGCGCGGGAAGTACACCGCGCCGTTGCGGCCGTTGGCCGTCAGCCCCCTGCCGTCCACCCAGGTGCGGATCGTGCTCACCGTCTCACCGGCGGGCGGGGCGACGATCAGCAACGCGCGCTCGTCGACGCACAGCGACAGCGCGGTGGCCCACAGGGCGTCCGGCAGGTCGCCGTCCGGGCTCGACGGCGGCAGGCACAGAATCGTGAACAGGTCGGCGTCCAGCAGCGCGTACATGCCGAGCTTGTCGGCGGCGAAGGTGTCGGTGGCTCCGCCGACGTAGTCGTCCAGTCCGAGCGACACGGTGTCGGTGCCGTCGTCCGCCGAGGCGTAGAAGGCGGCCGGGTCCTGCCCGCTGTGCCGCTCGCTCGGACGTCCGGACGTCGGCGGAGTGAAGCCGTCGGCGACGTCGACGAGCTGTGACCCGCGCAGCACGGTGTCGATGCGCCGCGGGCCGTCCGACAGCGTGATGTTGGGGTAGGTCTCGACGAACCGGGGCGCCGTCGCGCTGCCCTCACGGACGGTGAGGTGGAACAGCTCGGTCGCCGGTACACCCTGCTGCGCGGCGACCAGGGAGGCCTCGGGGTCGGCGGCGTGCGCGACCTCGACCTCGAGGTCGTTGCCCCAGGTGCCCGGCCCGATGGCGACCAGGCCGACAGCACCGTCGACGTCGATGGTGGCGGCCACGGCGTCACCGCCGAGGCGGACGACCACCGCCTGGCTGCCGCCGTTGAGGTAGTAGTCGCGCACGGCGTAGCCCAACCCGCTGTGCCGGTCGAGCCCGCCGAAGATGCGCTCGAACTCGCCGTAGGACGTGATGGGCACGGGAGTGTCGACCGGTCCTCGCCTGGCCTTGCCGACGAAGGCGGCGACCGCCGTCGCCACCCCGGTGATGGTGCGGCTGCCACTCGGGATCTCCTGGATGTACACGCCCGGGTACGTGAGCGTTGGTGGCATGGCGACTCCTCGCAACGGCGATCGATTGCCGCAAGCATCACCAGGTTGCGTCACCACGTCGTCACGGGCGCGTCACGCGGGCGCGCACGGGCCACCTGTGACGCCACGGCAGTCCGAGGTCGTGGCTCGCGAGCGATACGCCGTGCTCGCGATCACCGTGTGGTTCGAGGCCGGCCACGAGAGCGGCTTTCGGGCCAAGGTCAGCGCGGTTGACGAGGGCGGGGGGATGACCGTGCTCGGGGTCACACATCAGCCCGAGCAAGTAACTGATCTGGTCAGTGGCTGGTTGGCGTCACTGAGCGGCAACTGACCAGTCTGTTGCCGGTTTCAGGGGGGTTGACGCGATCGCTGACAGGCTCCATCGTGGGTATCCCCTCGGACTGCCCTCGGAAGCCGCCCATGTCGCAGGTGCTCGCCCCCATGTCGCAGGTGCTCGCCTCCACGTCGCCGGCTGCCGACTCGCTGCGGCTGCTGAACGGCTTCGTCCTCTCGCGGGCGGGCACCGAGGTGGTGGTCACCTCGGGGTGCCAGCGGCTCGTGGCGCTGCTGGCTGTCAACGGCCCGTCCGGTCGGACGGTGACGGCCGGCACCCTGTGGCCGGACGTCCCGGACGCGCGGGCGAGCGGCAACCTGCGCACCTCGCTGTGGCGGTTGAACCGCCAGTGGCCTGGTCTGGTGCAGTGCGACGAGCAGAGCCTGTCGCTGACCCGGCAGATCAGCCTCGACACCGTCGAGCTGACCCTGCGTGCGCGCGCGGTGGCTGACATGTCGGCCGCGCTGGAGCCGGGAGAGCGGTACTGCGCGCTCATCGACGCCGGTGAGCTGCTGCCCGGGTGGTACGACGACTGGGTCATCCTGGCCCGCGAGCGGCTGCGTCTGCTGCGCCTGCACGCCCTCGAGCTGCTGAGCGAGCGGCTGCTTCGGTCAGGTCAGGTGGTGTGGGCGATGGAGTCGGCCATGGCCTCGGTGCGGGCCGAGCCCTTGCGCGAGAGCGCGCACCACGCCGTGCTCGCCGTGCACGTGGCCTGCGGCAACGCCGACGAGGCGCGGCGCTACTACGACCAGGTCAGCCGCATGCTGCGCGCCGAGCTCGACGTGGAACCGTCCGAGAGACTGCGGCGGCTGGCTCTGCAGGCAGCACGACAGCGACCGGGTGTGCCCCAGCAGCGCCCCGGTGCCGGTGCGCGGGCCGCCTACGAGTGGGGGCCGACGCCCTCGGCGAGGGGCCCCTTGGCCTGACCGATCGCGTCGAGCAGATCGCCGAACCACGGCTCGTCGATGTCGAAGGGCTTGCCGCCCTTGATGCGCTCGAACTCGATGGCCCGCAGGCGTCCGCCGTTCTCGTTGTCGTGCCCGACGACGCCGTCCTTGCCGGCCAGCGCACAGCGGATCGCGTAGTCGCACATCGCCTGGATGAGCCGCAGGTCTTCGCGGTTCGGCGGCGCCGAGCGGGCGAAGTAGCCGCTCTTCTGCACCATCGACTTCTGCGCGCCGAGGCGCTCGCTCAGCTGCTTGGCGAACCACTGCCCGGGGTTGAGCGTGTCGATGCGCGGGTGCCCGTAGGCGTCACGCTGCACCTCCTCGCCGGCGGCCTCCTTCTCGGCCACGATCGTGTCGATGCCGGCGCCCTCGGACAAGAAGATGTTGACGTTGCCGTTGCGGTCCATGATCGCGCGCAGACGCTCGACCTCGGCGTCGAAGTCGGAGGCCATCTCGGGGATGTAGATGCCGTGCACGTCCCACTGGTCGCGGTCGAGCCCGACGCCGGGAGCCCACTCCTGCTGGTCGAGCCAGCGGCGGTAGCGGCGGGCCGTCTCGGCGGTCAGCCAGCCGCACTTGCGTCCCATCACCTCGTGGATGATCAGCATGCGGGGGTTCGACGAGTGCTCGGCGATGATGTTGCGGGCGAACCGGACGCCCTCGTCGGCGGCGCTCTGCGCGCCCAGGGTCATCTTGATCGGAAAGACGTCGTTGTCGATCGTCTTGGGCAGGCCCACCACGAGCAGCTCGCGTGCCTGCTTGCGCAGGTGCAGCGCCAGGTCGCGGGCCGACAGGTTGGTGTCGTCGCCGCCGATGGTGTGCAGCACGTCGACGCCGTCCGCGGTGAGCTGGCGGGCAGCGACATCGAGCGGCTCCTCGCCCTCCTTGACCAGTCCGCGCTTGACCGCGTCCTTGACGTTGGTGAGCTTGACCCGGCTGTTGCCCAGCGGGCTGCCGCCGAGGTCGTGCAGCAGGTGCGCCTTGTCGCGCATCTCCTTGGTGAACGTGATCGAGTCGCCGGTCAGCAGCCCGGCGTAGCCGTCCTTGTAGCCGATGATCTCGATGTCGGGAGCGACCTCGGTGTAGCGCTCGATGAGCGCTCCGACGGCCGACGAGAGACAGGGGGCCAGACCGCCGGCGGTCAGCAGGGCAACCTTGCGGATGTACATGGCCGCAACCCTAATGTGGGACGTTGGTCCGGGCGGCAGGGTCTTCGGGGTTGGCCACAGCGGTCGTGCGACCCACGGCTCAGCACGAGGCAGTGCGCGCGCGGCTCTACCCTTGACCCTGTGACTGCCCCGACCGACCTCGCGCGGCTGGCTGACCTGACCGCGCTCGAGGAGCTTGCCGAGGCGGTGCGCTCGCGTCCGGCGGCTCAGCAGCCCGACTGGCCCGACCGCGGTGCGGTCGACCGTGTGGGTTCGGAGCTGTCGACGCTTCCGCCCCTGGTGTTCGCCGGCGAGTGCGACGCGCTGCGCGAGCACATGGCATCGGTGGCCCGCGGCGAGGCGTTTCTGCTGCAGGGCGGTGACTGCGCGGAGACCTTCGCCGACCTGTCGGCCGACCAGGTGCGCGACAAGATCAAGACGATCCTGCAGATGTCGGTGGTGCTCACCTACGCCGCGAGCGTGCCGGTGGTCAAGGTGGCCCGCATGGCCGGGCAGTTCGGCAAGCCGCGCTCGAGCGGTGTCGAGACCCGGGACGGGGTGTCGCTGCCGTCCTACCGCGGTGACGCGGTCAACGACCTGGCGTTCGTCGCGGCCGCGCGCCAGCCCGACCCGGTGCGGCTGCAGCGGGCCTACCACGCGGCTGCGGCCACGCTGAACCTGATCAGGGCCTTCGTGCACGGCGGGTACGCCGACCTGCGCCAGGTGCACGCCTGGAACACCGACTTCGTGCGCGACAGCCCGTCCGGGCAGCGCTACGAGCGCCTCGCCCGCGAGATCGACCGGGCGATGGCGTTCATGAAGGCGATCGACGCCGAGGCCCCGTCGCTGCAGGGCGTCGACCTGTACTCGTCGCACGAGGCGCTGCTGCTCGACTACGAGCTTCCGCTGACGCGCATCGACTCGCGCACGCGGCTGCCGTACGACGTGTCGGCCCACATGATCTGGATCGGCGAGCGCACCCGCCAGCTCGACGGCGGGCACGTGGAGTTCGCGTCTCGCGTGCGCAACCCGATCGGGGTGAAGCTGGGGCCTTCGACGCGTCCCGAGGACGCCGTGGCGCTGGCCGACCGGCTCGACCCGCACCGCGAACCGGGGCGGCTGACGTTCATCACCCGCATGGGGGCCGACCGGGTGCGCGACGTGCTGCCGCCGTTGGTCGAGAAGGTGCGCGCGGCCGGACTCGAGGTCGCGTGGGTGACCGACCCCATGCACGGCAACACCTACGAGGCCGGCAACGGGCACAAGACGCGCCACCTCGACCAGATCATGGACGAGGTGCACGGCTTCTTCGAGGTGCACCGCTCGCTGGGCACGGTGCCCGGCGGCATGCACATCGAGCTCACCGGGGACGACGTGACGGAGTGCCTCGGGGGTGGGGAGCACCTGCTGGAGTCGGACCTCGACTCGCGCTACGAGACGGCGTGCGACCCGCGGCTCAACCGGTCGCAGTCGCTGGAGCTGGCCTTCTTGGTCGCGGAGCTTCTGCAGCAGTAGGCGCTCGGCGCCTCGTCGGGGGAGTTGCCCTGGAGTCGTCGGCGGGCCCCACGGCTGCATCAGCCCTCGCGGGAGCCCCCGAGCGTCACCGGAAAGCCGCCGATGTCGTAGGTGACCGACAGCGAGCCTGTCCGCGTGATGGAGGCCTCGCAGATCTCGGGCTCCCGTCCGTCCTGGCTCACCATCACCGTCAGACGCCACATTCCCTGCTCGTCGTCCCACCACGGTGTCTCGGTCGAGGTCAGGCTGTACTCGGTGCTGTAGCCCTCACCGGTCGCCGGGTCAGGTCCGTTCGCGATGAAGCCCTCGACGGTCCAGCCGGACTCTGCCGTCGTGTCGACGGTCACGTAGTTGCTGGCGCGGTGCCACTCCAGGTCTCCGGACCGCACGTACATGGCCGCTTCGCCCGTGGGCTGCACGTAGTAGGTGCCGTCCGGGGAGCTCGACGAGGTCGCCGGCTGGTCATCCTGCGAGGGCTGCGCTGCGCCGGCAGTCGTGCTGGTGTCGTCAGGTGCTTCGGCTGGGGGCTGGGTGTCGTCGGGCGCCATCCCGTCGCCAGGCTGTTCGGGTGCTTCTGTGGCGCTGCTGGCCTGCGACGACAGTCGGGACTTCATGTACTGCTCGACGACGAGGCTCTTCTCGACCAGGTCGAAACCAGTCGTCCGAACCGGAGCTGCGACCAGCGTCCCTGCCTTGACGGCCTCCGCGGCGAGCTTGCCGCCACCTGCGATGCCTCGAGCGAAGACCTCACCGCTCATGCGCTCGTTGGCGTCCGGACGCTGCCAGAACCCTTTCGGCTCGTTGAAGTCGTCGACGACGGCGTCGTTCACCTGCTGGCGTGATGCGTCGAGCATGCCACTCATGCCGTCTCGTGCGTTCTTGACCGAGTCGACATTGCTGGCGCCCCCCGCGATGACGAGGACGGCGGCCACGGCGGCGACGACGGTCACCGCCGCCACCTTCGCCAGAAAGACGCCGACGGCCACGAGCATGGTGATCCCTTCTGCTAGATGGTCTGG
>CAYNWB010000068.1:0-10909 GCA_964400785.1 uncultured Actinomycetes bacterium
ATCCACGCCTACACCAACGACCAGCCGGTGCTCGACTTCGCGCACTCCGACCTGCGTCGTGCTCGTGCTGCCGCGACGAACATGATCCCCACCTCGACCGGTGCCGCGGCGGCGATCGGGCTGGTCATCCCCGAGATGAAGGGCAAGCTGGACGGCTACGCCATGCGCGTGCCGGTTCCCACCGGGTCGGCCACCGACCTCACCTTCGAGATGAGCCGTGAGGGCACCGCCGAGGAGATCAACGCCGCGTTCAAGGCTGCCTCGGAGTCCGGCCCGCTGGTCGGCAAGCTCGTCTACACCGAGGACCCGATCGTCTCCAGCGACATCGTCACCTCGGCCGCGTCGGTCACCGTCGACGCTCTGAGCACGAAGGTGATCGGCCGCACCGCCAAGGTGCTGGGCTGGTACGACAACGAGTGGGGCTACAGCAACCGCCTCATCGACATCAGCGAGCTGGTCGGCAACAGCCTGTAACCAGCCGCACCGCCACCTGTCACATGACGCGTCCGAGGGTCCTGCGGGTCCCTCGGACGCGTCATGTCGGCCCCTGATCCACCAGGTCTCGCCGCCGCGCGAGACGTGAGTCACGAGAGGACAACGCAGTGGTAGCCACCATCGAGAGCCTGGGGGACCTGCGCGGCAAGCGGGTCCTGGTCCGGGCCGACTTCAACGTGCCGCTCGACGGGCAGACCATCACCGACGACGGCCGCATCCGCGCCGCGCTGCCCGGCATCACCCAGCTGCGCGACGCCGGGGCGAAGGTGGTCGTCATGGCCCACCTCGGTCGCCCCAAGGGTTCACCCATGCCCGAGTACTCGTTGGCCCCTGTCGCCGGGCGGCTGTCCGAGCTGCTCGGTGCCGACGTCGCCTTCGCCGCCGACACCGTGGGGGAGTCGGCTCGCACCGTGGTGGCCGCACTCGCCGACGGGGACGTGGCACTGCTGGAGAACCTGCGGTTCAACAAGGGCGAGACGAGCAAGGACGACGCCGAGCGCGGCGCGTTCGCCGACGAGCTCGCCACCCTCGGCGACGTCTACGTCAACGACGGCTTCGGGGTCAGCCACCGCAAGCAGGCCTCGGTCACCGACATCGCCGAGCGGCTGCCCCACGCGGCCGGCCCCCTCGTGCTCAAGGAGGTGCAGGCGTTCGGCGCGGTGCTCACCGACCCCGACCGCCCGTACGTCGTCGTGCTCGGCGGGTCGAAGGTGTCGGACAAGCTCGGCGTCATCGACAACCTGCTGGGCAAGGTCGACCGGCTGCTCATCGGTGGCGGCATGTGCTTCACCTTCCTCAAGGCGCAGGGACACGAGGTGGGCACGTCGCTGCTCGAGACCGACCAGCTGCCGGCGGTCGAGGGCTACCTGCGCACCGCGGAGCAGAACGGGGTCGAGATCGTCCTGCCCACCGACGTCGTGGTTGCTCCGGAGTTCAGCGCGGACGCGCCGGCGACGGTGGTGGGGGTGGGAGCGATCCCGTCCGACCAGATGGGCCTCGACATCGGGCCGGAGAGCATTGCGCTGTTCCGCTCGAAGATCGCCGACGCGAAGACGGTCGTGTGGAACGGCCCGATGGGTGTGTTCGAGATGGAGCCGTTCGCCACCGGCACGCTCGAGGTCGCCAAGGCGATCAGCCAGATCGACGGCCTGTCCGTCGTGGGTGGGGGCGACTCCGCAGCCGCCGTCCGCCAGCTCGACCTCGAGTCCGGCTTCGGCCACATCTCCACCGGTGGTGGGGCGAGCCTGGAGCTGCTCGAGGGCAAGACCCTTCCCGGACTCGCTGCACTGGAGGACTGACCCATGGCCGACGTACGCATGCCCTTCATGGCGGGCAACTGGAAGATGAACCTCAACCACCTCGAGGCGATCGCGCACGTCCAGGCGATCGCCTTCAGCCTCACCGACGAGGACTACGCGGCGGTCGAGGTCGGTGTCATGGTGCCGTTCACCGACATCCGGTCGGTGCAGACGCTGATCGAGGCCGACAAGATCCCGGTCGTCTACGGCAGCCAGGACATCTCGGCGCACGACTCCGGTGCCTACACCGGCGAGATCAGCGGGGCCATGCTCAGCAAGCTGGGCTGCACCTACGCGGTGGTCGGGCACTCCGAGCGGCGCTCGTACCACGACGAGACCGACGCCGTGGTGAACAGCAAGGTCGTCGCGGCCTACCGCCACGGCCTCACTCCGATCCTGTGCATCGGTGAGGAGAAGGAGGTGCGCGAGGCCGGCACGCATGTCGAGCACACGCTGGCCCAGCTCGACGGTGGGCTCGCCGACATCCCCGCCGAGCAGGCCGAGTCGATCGTGATCGCCTACGAGCCGGTCTGGGCGATCGGTACCGGGCTCACCGCCACGCCCGAGGACGCCCAGCAGATGTGCGGAGCGATCCGTGCCCGGCTGGGTGAGCTGTACAGCAGCGAGCTCGCCGACAAGGTGCGCATCCAGTACGGCGGGTCGGTCAAGGGCTCGAACGCCGCCGCCATCATGGCCCAGCCCGACGTCGACGGGGCCCTCATCGGCGGGGCGAGCCTCGACGCCGAGGACTTCGTCCGCATCATCAGGTTCCGCAACGGCTGATCGTCGCCTGTCCCGGTGGACGGGTCCTGGCGTACCCTAGGCAGCGCCAGGACCCGTTCCCGTTTCGAAGGCCTCGTCGATGCTGCTGCTGTTCCAGATCCTGCTGGTCGTGACCAGCCTTCTTCTGCTGCTCCTGGTGCTGCTGCACAAGGGCAAGGGCGGCGGGCTGTCCGACATGTTCGGTGGCGGCGTGTCCAGCACGCTCGGCGGCTCGTCCATCGCCGAGCGCAACCTCGACCGGATCACGGTCGCGGTCGGGCTGGTGTGGGCGGCGAGCATCCTCGCCGCCAACCTCATCGTCACGTCGTAGCCGAGGCCTTCCGACGCTCGCGAGAGCGCGGTATGTAGAGTCCGGCCCATGGCGGGCGGCAGCGCGATTCGTGGCAGCAGGGTGGGCGCCGGACCGATGGGGGAGACCGAGCGAGGTGAGCTCGAGTCCCGCGTGTACGTCACGTACTACTGCGCGAACGGGCACTCCGCCGTGCATCCCTTCGCCCATGACGCCGAGGTACCCGAGCAGTGGGACTGCCCCAAGTGCGGGCTGCCTGCCGGCCAGGACCCCGACGACCCGCCGCCGGCACCCAAGGTCGAGCCGTACAAGACGCACCTGGCCTACGTGAAGGAGCGGCGTTCGGACGCCGACGGCGCCCAGATTCTCGAAGAGGCGCTGCAGACGCTTCGCGGGCGCACCCAGCTCTAGCCAGGGGCGGTGCGCGCACTCACAGCAGCGCGACCGTCAGCGCATGGATCACGACCCCGACCAGGGCGCCGACGACGAACCCGTTGATGCGGATGAACTGCAGGTCGCGGCCCACGTGCAGCTCGATGCGCTGCGAGGTCTCCTCGGCGTCCCAGGCCCGCACGGTGTCGGAGATCACGGCCGTCACGTCGTCGCGGTAGGACGTCACCACGTGCACGACCGCGTCGGAGACCCATCGGTTCACCTTGTAGGCGAGCTCGGCGTCCGCCTGCAGCGAGGCACCGAGCTTGAGCAGCTGCTCGCTGATCTGCGTGCGCAGCCCGCTGCTGGGGTCGTCCACCATGTCGGTCAGCGACTGCTGGGCCGAGGTCCACAGGTAGTCCAGCAGGCCGCGGGCCTCGGGATGGGTGAGAAGCTCGTCGCGGGCCTTCTCGACCCGGTGGATCGTCGACAGGTCGTGCTGCAGGTCGTCGCCGAGGTTGGCCAGCAGACGGTCGAACGTGCCACGGATCTCGTGGTCGGGGTCTTCGCGGACGTCGGTTGCCACGCGCATGATCTCGCCGTAGATGCGTTCGGCGGCCCACTCGTCGACGAACTTCGGTGACCACCCGGGTGCCTGCCCGGCGACGGTGCCCACGACGGTGTGCTTGTTGTCGCGCAGCCACAGCCACGTTCGGTCGACGATGACGTCGACCAGGCCGCGGTGGGCGCCGTCGCGGACGACCTGGGCCAGCAGCACCCCCAACGGTTGGCTCACCTGCATGGTCGCGAGCTTGCGCATCACGGCGAACTCGACGGTCGCGCGCACGTCGTGGTCGGCGAGCACGCGCAGGCTGCCGCGGGCCCAGGCGGCGATCTCGTCCGACACCCGCGCGGCGTTGTCGGGCTTGACCAGCCAGGCACCGAGACGCGGCGCGACGTCGACGGCGTCGATGCGCGAGCGCACGCTCGAGGCCTGCAAGAAGTTGTCACCGACGAACGTCGACAGGCTGTCGCCGAGCTGGTCCTTCTTGCGGGGGATGATCGCGGTGTGCGGGATCGGCAGCCGCAGCGGGTGCTTGAACAGCGCCGTGACGGCGAACCAGTCCGCGAGGCCGCCGATCATGCCCGCCTCGGCCGCGGCCGCGAGGTAGCCGACCCATTCCGGCCCGCCCGCGCGCTCCCAGCGGGCCGCCAGCACGTACACGATGGCGGCGAGCACGATCAGCCCCGTGGCGACGACCTTCATCCGCCGCAGGTCCGCGCGACGCTGCTCGTCGCTGGTCTGGGTACCGCGCGGCACGGTCAGGGTCGCGGTCGGCGTGCTCACGGTGCTGCCGCCCGGATCGCGTCGAGCGTGGCGGCGACCCGCATCGACTCGGCGAGGGGCAGCACGTACGCCGAGGTGTCCCCCCGCACCGCCCGGCTGACGTGCTCCACCATGGTCTGGTACGGGTCGGTGGGGGCGAACTGCAGGGCCATGTCGTCGCCGTGCTTGAGCACCGACAGCACCGACGCTGCGTGCCAGCTGGTGTGCGCCGGCGACTCGAGCACGAGCGTGGCCGCGTCACCGACCACCCGCACCCACTGGCCGTCGGCCTCGGCCACCGAGGTGCGGGCGCTGGCCGTGACGTCCCCCACGCGCAGGTGGGCCTGGGTCGTCAGGTCGACACCGGACGGGTGTCGCAGCACGTCGGCGCCGAGCACCTCGACGTCGCCCTCCGGCACGGCCCACAGCACGGCCCCGACCGCGTAGGGCCCGAGGTCGTAGAGGGCGCCGCCACCTCGGGCCGGGTCGAGCCGGTAGTTGTTCTCGGGTACCCCGGCGAAGGTGAAGCCGGTGTCGACGCTGTGCACCGTGCCGAGGGCGCCGGTGGCGATGAGCGCGATCGCCCGCTGCGTGCGCGGGTGCCACCGCGACCACGTCGCCTCGACCACCATGCGATCGGCCGCGGCAGCGGCGTCCGCCATCTGGCGCACCTCGTCGGCGGTGAGCCCGAGGGGCTTCTCGCACAGCACGTGCTTGCCGGCCTGCAGCGCCCGCAGCGTCCAGGGCAGGTGCGCGTCGTTGTGCAGGCTGATGTAGACGGCCTCGACCGCCGGGTCGTCCACCAGGGCGTCGTAGCTGTCGTAGGCAGCGGCCGTCGGGCGCAGGGACCGGGCGCGATCGACGTCGCGGGCGGCCACGGCATGCAGCACAGCACCGTCCGCGCAGTGCACCGCGGGGCCGAGCGCCCGTCGGGCGATCCAGCCGGCGCCGATGAACCCCCAGCGCACCGGGTCGGTCACGGCAGCCTCACCGGTGTCGACCCCGCCGCGGCCGACTGCTCGGCGGCCTGCATGACGGCGACCACGGTGCGGCTCTGCTCGGCCCGTACCGTCATCGGCAACCCGCGCAGCAGGTGGTCGGCCAGCTCGGAGTGGAACGCGAACTGCGGCGCAGGTGGCACGGCCAACGCGGTGACCGAGCCGTCGGGGGAGTGCAGGCTCATCAGCGCCGGGGACTCCGCCGGGGCGAGCACGTCCTCGGCCAGCGTGCCGATGGCCGTACGCCCCACCACCTTCTCGGTGCGCCAGTCGCCGCGGATGGCACCGTGCGTGCCCAGGGCCCACCACTTCGGCTTGGGAGCGGCAGCCAGGTCGGAGTGGATGAACTGGGCCTCCCGACCGTCGGCGAAGTGGACGGTCACCCGGGAGTGGTCGGCGTTGGTCACGTCGTGCCAGTGCCGCTTGTGGTTGGTCGCGCTCACGTGCGCGATCTCACCCGGCATCAGGTCGAGCAGCTGGTCGATGAAGTGCGAGCCCCAGTCGAAGATCGCACCCCCCGACACGGTCGCGTCGCTGTGCCAGTAGTTGCACGGGTGCCCGTACCCGCCGACGAACGACTCCAGGTGGAACAGCTCGCCGATCGCCCCGTCCGAGACGAGCCGGCGCATCACCCGGTAGTCGGGGTCGAAGCGCCGGTTCTGGTACACGACGACGAGCCGGTCGAGCTCGTCCGCACGGGCGATGACGTCGTCGCACTCGGCGGCACTCAGCGCCATCGGCTTCTCCAGCACGACGTGCTTGCCGGCAGCCAGGGCTGCGTGTGCCCATCGTGCGTGGGTGTCCGGCGGGGTGGAGACGACCACCAGGTCGACCTCGTCGTCACCGAGCAGGTCGGCGGAGTCGCGGTAGGCGCGCACGTCGGGGGCGACGCTGCGCGCCACCTCGAGGCGAGCCGGGTTGAGGTCGCTCACCGCGCCGAGCGCCAGCCCCGGCACCGCCTGCACGGCGAGGGCGTGCTCGTGCCCGATCGCCCCGTAGCCGATCATCCCGACCCGCTGGTCGGCCGGGTCGCCGGCGCCCGCGACCGTCGTCGCGAGGTGGCGGACGAAGCGCAGGGTGTCGCCGTGCGACCACATGCCGGGCTCGGGTCGCAGCAGGATGGCCCCGACCCCGGTCGCGGGACGGAAGGTGACGACGGGATGGTCGGTGAACGCGAGGTTGGCGGTGGCCAGCACGTCGACGTCGTCAGCGACCGAGTCCGGGCGCAGCAGCGCTGCGCGTACGAGCAGGGGCTCGCGGCGTCGGGGGTCGACGCCCGGCTCGGGTCGCACCCGCACCTCGTGCGAGGGAGTCGCCGGGCCGGGGCGGACGCCGGCGAGCTCGGCCAGCGGAGGCGACCCGGCGAGGGTGTCGCCGAGCAGCAGCGTGGGGCACAGACGTGCCTGCTCGGTGATGGCGGCGCAGACGCCGTCGACGGTGGGAAGGTCGGCGTCGACGAGCACCAGGGCGAGATCAGCGGCAACGGGGTCGTGCCCGAGCAGCGGCGCGTCGGCGACCGTGATGCCGGCGCTCTGCGCCCACGGGGCGTCGAGCAGGGTGTCGAGCGGGGCGCCGTCCTGCACGTGATGGCGAATGACCAGGTTCATCACCTGCGCGACCTTACGGTGCCCGCACGCGGTGGGCACACTGTGTGGCATGAGCCTCAGCACGGTTCGCCTGCCCGACCAGCGCACGCTCGAGGTGCTCGTCGAGGGGCCCCTGGACCGTCCGGTGGTGCTCGCGCACCACGGCACCCCGAGCACCGCGACCTTCTGGCGTGACTGGGTGCAGCCCTTGGACGACGCGGGGCTGTCGCTGGTCGCCTACACCCGTCCGGGCTACACCGGGTCGAGCCGCCACGAGGGGCGCCGGGTGGCCGACGCCGCCGCCGACGCGTCCGCGGTGCTCGACGCGCTCGACGTGTCGCGGGCGGTACAGCTGGGGTACTCGGGCGGCTGCCCGCACGCCCTGGCCGTCGGAGCGCTGGCCGAGGCACGGTGCCTGGGGGTGGTGGCCGTGGCGGGGGTGGTGCCGTTCGATGCCGCGGGAGTCGACTTCTACGACGGCATGGGTCAGGAGAACCTCGACGAGTTCGGCGCCGCCGAGACGGGTGAGGCAGCGCTGTCGGCGTGGATGGCCGAGGCCGGCATGCCGATGCTGGCGGCAGGAGCTGACGAGCTCGCTGCGGCGTTCGGCGACCTGGTCGACGACACCGACCGCGCCGTGCTGCACGAGGGCTGGGCGGCCGACGTCGCCGAGGAGTTCCACCGGGTGCGCGAGGGCGGCCCCGACGGCTGGGTGGACGACGACCTGGCCTTCGTCGCCCCGTGGGGCTTCGCCCCGGCCGACGTCCGGGTGCCGGTCACGTTGTGGCACGCGGGGCGCGACCGCATGGCACCGGTCAGCCACTCCCGGTGGATGGCCGACGCGGTACCGGGGGCGACCTACCACGAGGTCGCCGACCTCGGGCACCTGGCGCTGCTGCGCCACCACCGTGGAGCGGTCGTCGACTCCCTGCGCGCGCTGGCCCCAGCGTCCCCCTGATCCCTCTCCCCGACGCCCCGCCCCGAGCCCCCGCCCCGAGGCGGAATGATCACGTTAGGTACGCGTCTGGGGTGCTTCGCGCGGTGAATTCCCTGCGCACAGCACCTCTAGGCCGGGTCAGGGCCCCCCACCCTGAGCTCGACGCGGGAGCCGCGTCACTGGGGGCGCAGCAGACCGGGGGACAGCTCGGCTGCGGCTGCTCTGTCCAGCAGCCAGTGGGTCTCGTGGCGACCGGTGGCTGCGGCAGCGGGGACGGCCAGGGGCCCGGCTCCGCCGAGCGCCATGGCCACCGCGGCCGCCTTCGCCGAGCCCGCGGCCACGAGCCACACCTCGTCGGCGCACCGGATCGTCGGCAGCGTCAGCGAGACCCGCCGTGGCGGAGGCTTCGGCGACCCTTCCACGCCGACCACGGTGCGGGTGTCGTACAGCGCCGGCGCGTGGGGGAACAGCGAGGCGACGTGGCCGTCCGGTCCCACGCCCAGCAGCAGGACGTCGATGTGCGGCACTGGCGCGTGTGCCTCCACGTCGGCGTGGCGAGCGAGCTCGTCGGCATAGGCGGCGGCGGCCTCGTGCACGTCGTCCCCGCTCGGTCCGGCCAGCGGCGACCCCACGGCCGGCATCGGGTGCACCCGGGCCGGGTCGACCGGCACATGGTCGAGCAGCGCCGCGCGGGCCTGGCGGTCGTTGCGCTGCGGGTCGTCGTCAGGCACGAACCGCTCGTCGCCCCACCAGAGGTCGACGCGCGACCAGTCCACGGAGTCGCGCGCCGGGGCGGACGCGAGCGCCGCCAGCGCCGCGATGCCGACGGTGCCGCCGGTCAGCACCAGGCACGCCTGGCCACGGTCGGCCTGCGCCGAGACCAGCCGCGTGACGAGCCGACCGGCGACCGCCTCGGCGAGCGTGTCCGCGTCGCGCCACGCGGTGACGACCGGTGCGCTCATGCCGATCCTGACGCGCCCGCGCCGGTCACCGAGCCCCGTCGAGGCGCGCGGCCACAGTGTCGAGCAGCTGCTGCCAGCTCTGCTCGAACTTCGCCACGCCCTCGTCCTCCAGCAACGTGGTCACGTCGTCGAGGTCGACGCCCACCTCGGCCAGCTGCGCGAACGTCTGCTCGGCCTGCTCGTAGCCGCTGCGCACCGCGTCGGCATGCACCTCGCCGTGCTCGGCGACGGCCTCGATCGTCGCCTGCGGCATGGTGTTCACCGTGTTGGGCGCCACCAGCTCGGTCACGTACAGGGTGTCGGGGTAGTCGGGGTTCTTCACCGACGTCGAGGCCCACAGCGGACGCTGCGACCGCGCGCCCTGCCCGACGAGCCGCGTCCAGCGCTCGCTCTGGGAGCGGTGCTCGTAGATGCGGTAGGCCAGCCGCGCGTTGGCGACGGCAGCCTGGCCGCGCAGGGCAAGCGCCTGCGGCGTGCCGATCGCCTGCAGCCGGGAGTCGACCTCGGTGTCGACACGGCTGACGAAGAAGGACGCCACCGAGGCCAGCCCGTCGACGGGGTGCCCGGCGGCGAGTCGGTGCTCGACTCCGGACATGAACGCGTCCAGCACCTGCTCGTAGCGCTGCAGCGCGAAGATCAACGTGACGTTGACGCTGATGCCCTCGGCCAGGCAGCGGGTGACGGCGGGCAGGCCTGCCAGAGTCGCCGGGATCTTGATGAGCAGGTTCGGACGGTCGACCTCGGCCCACAGCTCGCGGGCCTGCTCGACCGTCGCCTCGGTGTCGTGCGCCAGCCGGGGGTCGACCTCCAACGACACCCGCCCGTCCACCCCGTCGGTGGCCCGGGACACGTCCGCGAGCAAGTCGCACGCCGCGCGCACGTCGTCGACCGTCAGGCGGCGTGCGGCCTGCTCGGCGTCGGCACCCTCGTCCGCGAGCCGCTCCAGGTCGGCGGCGTAGGCCTCGGATGACGAGATCGCGGCGGCGAAGATGGTCGGGTTCGTCGTCACTCCCGCCACCCCTCGCGTGGCGACCAGCTCGGCGAGGTTGCCGCTGGTGAGACGGTCGCGCGAGAGGTCGTCCAGCCAGATCGACACCCCGTTGCGCAGCAGGTGGACGAGCGGCTCGGGGGTGCCGGCGATCGAGGTGGTCGTCATCGTGGCCTTTCTCCGGTGGGGTGTCAGCCGCGGGCCGCGGCGAGGCTGTCGTGGGCAGCCTGCACCACTGCCTCGGCAGTGATGCCGAACTCGGCGAACAGCGTGCGGTAGTCGGCGGACGCACCGAAGTGCTCGAGGCTCACCGCTCGTCCCGCCGTGCCGAGCAGGCGGTACCACGGCTGCGCGACACCGGCCTCGACACTGACGCGCGCAGTGACGTCCGGCGGAAGAACCTCGTCGCGGTAGGACTGCGGTGCGGCGTCGAACCACTCGAGGCTGGGCATCGAGACGACCCGCGCGCGCACGCCGTCAGCGGCCAGGGCATCGGCTGCCTGCAGCGCGATCGCCACCTCCGACCCCGTTGCCATCAGCAGCACGTCCGGGCTGCCCTCGGTGTCGCGCACGACGTACCCGCCCCGCGCCACGGCATCGGGGTCGGTCTCGGCGAGCACCGGCACGTCCTGGCGGGTCAGCGCGAGCCCCACCGGGCGGCTGGGCATCTCGCTGTGCTGGGACAGCAGGGCACGCCACGCGCCGACCGTCTCGACCGCGTCGGCCGGACGCACGACGTCCAGGCCGGGGATGGCCCGCAGCGCGGCCAGGTGCTCGACCGGCTGATGGGTCGGGCCGTCCTCGCCCAGGCCGATGGAGTCGTGGGTATAGACGAAGATCGGGTTGATCTTCATCAGCGCCGCCATGCGCACCG
>CAYNWB010000069.1:0-10883 GCA_964400785.1 uncultured Actinomycetes bacterium
AGCAGCCGGTCCAGCGCCGTGTCGAGCAGCTCGACAAGGGCGGTCGGCGTGAGCCCTGCCGCGGCCTCGACGAGATCGTCGACGGCCACGCGGCCGCCGGCGACACCCGACTCACGACTCGAACACATGTATGAATAATAGCCCCTGAGCAGCACCGACACAAGGCCGAGATGTCAGATGTGTGCAGAACCAGAGAACTACACGACGGTGCACGCCCGAGCTCGTCGACACGAACGTCGTCATGACCCGGGTCGCCGACGGCGGACGACCAGCAGCAGGGCGAGCAGAAGCACAGCCAGTCCCGTCGCGGCCCAGCCGAGCACTCCGAATCCGAAGACGGTGACCACGACGCCGGCCAAGGCCCCACCGGCCGCGGCGGCCAGGCTCATCGCGGTGTCTGAGGCCCCCTGGACGGCTGCCCGCTCAGGCCCGGTGACGCCGTCGGCGATCATCGCGGACGCGGCCACGAGGCACGCCGACCAGCCGACTCCCAGCAGCACGAGACCGATGGAGATCGCGGCGGAGCTACCGGGCATCGAGACGGCGGCCAGCGCCGACGACACGGCGAGCACCGCCGCGCCGCCCACCGATACCGGCAGTCGGCCGAACCTGTCGGCGAGCCACCCCATCACCGGGCTGAGCGCGTACATGCCTGCCACGTGACCGCTGATGACCAGGCCGATGACGCTGATGCTCGCCCCGCCGTCGTTGAGGTGGATGGGGGTCATGACCATGACCGCGACCATCACGGTGTGGGCAGTCGCTGCCGTGACGATGCCCACGGCAGCCCTCGGAGACCGCCGCGCCACCCGTAGCCCGATGCGAAGGGACGGTCGCGCTGCACCGAGGCGGGCGAGGCCACCGGACATCGCCAATGGGTCGGGCCGCAACCCCAGCAGCACGACGAGGGCCGACAGGGCCAATGAGGCGGCCGCGATCACGTAGGGCCCGGCGAGCGGGTCGATGCCCACCGCCGACCCCAGCGCAGCAGCCGGGCCGACAAGGTTGGGTCCCAGCACCGCCCCCACCGTCGTGGCCCAGACGACGACCGACAGCGACCGGGCGCGTTCCTCGGGGCGGGCGAGGTCGGTCGCCGCGAACCGTGCCTGCAGTCCCGCCGCGGTTCCGCCACCGAGCAGACCCGCCCCGGCCAGCAGCAGCGCAACCGACCCGACCTCGGTCGACAGCACGGCGACCACTGCTCCCAGTGATGCCAGCACCAAAGCGGCGGCCAGACCAGGGCCACGTCCCAGCCGCGCCGAGAGCCGCGCGGCAGGCAACGCGACCATCGCTGCGCCGAGCACCTGGCTGGTCTGCACGAGGCCTGCGAGGTCTCGTCGCCCCAGCACCTCGGCGGCCACCAGTGCACCCACGCTGACGCCGGCGCCGACACCGATGCCTGTCAGCATCTGGGCGCCGGAGAGCACGAGAAGTGTGCGTCGTTGCACCCGGTCGGGGCCGGCCGCGAGGGACGCGGCGGTGGCACTGGGCGCTGTCACCCGCGCAGGCTAGTCGCGAGGCGCTGGCACACTGCGGGCGTGAACCGATCGGCCCTCGTGCGCGCGGTGCTGCCCACCGCCGTCGTGGGCGCCGTGCTCACCGCCGCGGTGACGTTCGGTCGCACCCGCTGGCCCGACCAGGCGCCGGCGACCTGTCTGCCCGCCGACTGCTTCTGCGAGGCCGTGCGTGTCGAGGGGCTGGCCCAGCCGGTCAACTCCGTCACCTCGTTGGCCTACGTGCTGCTCGGTCTGTGGGCGCTGGTCGGCGGAGTCGCCACACCCCGCTCGGACACCGAGACTCGCCTGCTCACCCGAGCCGTGGGTGTCGTGCTCGTGGCTCTGGGCGTCGGCAGCTTCTGGTACCACGGCACGCTCACCCTGCTGGGGCAGGTTCTGGACGTCCAGGGCATGTACGTGCTGGGCATGCTGATCGTGGTGGCCGCCCTGGTGCGCCGAGGCGTGCTCGGGCCGAGAGCGGCGGTATGGGTGTACGTACTGGCGTGTATCGCGCTCGCCGCGGCCCAGGTCGTGGCGCCCGAGTCACGACGGGTGCTCTTCGCGCTGGTGCTCGTCCCCGGGATCGTGCTCGAGGCGCTGCCGGGCACCACGGGAGTACCGGTGCGCTCGAGCGCGACCCGGCCCTTCCGCCTCGGCGTGGTGCTGCTCGTGCTCGCCTACGTCGTCTGGGTGCTCGACAACACCGGTGTCGTGTGCTGGCCGACCTCTGTGTTCCAGGGCCACGGGGTCTGGCACGTGCTGACGGCCGTCGCGGCCGTGCTCGTGGTCTCGCACTACATCCGCACCGCGGGCGGACGAGCGCGTCACCTGGTGGCCTGAGCCGGCCGGGCCGAGCAGGATCACGCCGTGGAGTCGTGGGACGTTGTCGTCGTCGGCGCCGGACCCGCCGGGGCCGCCGCCGCGCTGGCGGCACGTCGCCGCGACCCGGCAGCACGGGTGCTGCTGCTCGACCGTCAGCACTTTCCGCGCGACAAGCCGTGCGGTGACGGCGTGGCGCCGGAGGCCTTCGACGTGCTCGCACATCTCGGCGTCACGGGTGTCGACGAGGGTCACGCCGCGGTGGAGTGGCTGCGCGTCCAGTCGCCCGGGGGCTCGGTGGCTCATCGACGCATGCGCCGCCCGGCACGCGTCATCCCGCGCAGCGTGCTGGACGCGCGCATCGTCGCGGCCGCCGTGCAAGCGGGCGCCGTCCTGCGTCGACACACCGTGCGATCGGTGGTTGCGGGTGCGCGCACCGCCGTCGTCGACGACGCGTTCGAGGCCCCGACGGTGGTCGGTGCCGACGGTGCGAACGGTGTGGTTCGGCGCTGCCTGGGCATCGGGCCGCCACCGCAGGGGCACCTGGCCATCGCCATCCGTGGCTATGCACCCGATGGAGCCGGCGAGCCCCTGGCGACCCAGCTGATCCACATGGACGACGGCGACCGGTGGCCGGCCTACGCGTGGTCGTTCCCTCTGGCCGACGGCTCCGGCCGGGCGAACGTGGGCTACGGCGTGCTGGTCGATCGAGCCCGGCCCGTGGGCAGACACGAGCTGGTGGCCCGGATGCATCAGGTGATCGGCTGGTCGGCCGACGCGATCGCTCTGCGGGCGCACCACCTGCCGTTGTCGTCGAGCAGGCCGCCCCAGCCGGACGGGCGGGTGCTGCTGGCGGGTGATGCCGCGTCGCTGGTCAACCCGTTCACCGGGGAGGGCATCTACTACGCCCTGCTGTCGGGCGCCCTCGCCGGACGGGCCGCCGTCGAGTCCCGTCGACCCGCTGCCATCTACCGTGCCCAGCTGCACGATCGGCTGGGCAGGCACCATCGGGACACGACGCTGCTGAGCCGCCTGGTGCGCTCGCGCCGTCTCGTCGATGCCGGCATCAGCGCCGCGGGCGGCAGCCAACCGGTGTTCGACGACGTCGTGGCGATGGGCCTGGCCGATGGGCACCTGACGGGTCGACTGCTCACCGGTACCGCCCGTGCCTTCGTCCAGCGTTCGTCCCGGGCCCGGTGACGCCCGGTGGGTCAGGCCGGTGGCTCGTCGTAGTACCGAGCATCGCGCAGAAAGGCGCGGAAGAAGCAGACGATGTAGCCCATGCGCTCGTCGTAGTCCTCCCAGGACGGGGCGTCGCTGGCCGTACCGTCCAGACCTGGGTCCTGCCCGAACTGGCGTACCAGGGCGACGAGGCGCTCGTCCTGCAGCTGCGACAGCACGTCGGGGTAGGCGGCGCCGTGCAGGTAGGTCGGCCGGGGCACGTCACGGTGAACCTGGACGGGACCATCCGGGGTGACGACCGACACCAGACGGGTGGTCAGCAGCCCGACGACGCCACCCAGCGGCATCGCGGCATCCACGAACTCGTCCGCCAGCTGCTGCTCGTGCGCGGCCACCTGGATGTTGGAGCGCAGCACCAGCTCAGCGTGCCGCTTGTCCAGACCGGGGGTGGCCAGAGGGGGGTCGTGGGCGGCAAGCGCGGCGGCCTCGTGGTAGCCCGAGAAGGCCTGCACCAGATACGGGACCCCGTCGAACAGGGGATGGTCGAGCGTGCGTGCCAGCGCCGTGTCGGTCACGCCCCCCGCACGCTGCACCTGCTCGCGCCACACCACGAACCGCGGCCCGATGTCGGCGATGATGGCACGGTTGCCGGCGGCCACCGCTGCCGACGTCCCCCAGTCGACCGGCAGCCCCTCGCCGCGGATCACCCGGCCCGCCGTCGCGCTCGCCCACGCCCCGAACGCCAGCCAGTTCACGTCGCGGCTGCCGATCACGTCCGCGACCTCGAGTGCCAGCGCCCGGTAGGTCGCCGTGATGGCACGGTTGCGTCGCACGGGGTCGTCGACGGCCGCCACGTCGGCGACCTGCTGCAGGGTCAACGGCACCGGCACATTCTTGCGTGAGACTGGTACCGACCGACGACAGGAGCACACAATGGGCACGACGGCGACGCAGGGTGGGTCGTGTCGCTGAGTAGCAGCCACGCCACGGCACGGGGTCTGCTGCTGGCGAGCCACCTGGCGCCGACGGTCACCGTGACCGTTCTCGTGGCCCTGCTGGCGTCCGCGGTCGGGGTGCCCGGGGGCAGCGTGGTCGGCCTCACCGTCGCCGTGCTGCTCGGCCAGCTGTCCATCGGCTGGAGCAACGACGCCGCGGATGCCGCCGACGACCGGCGTGCCGGTCGTGCCACCAAGCCGGTCGTGGCGGGGCTGGTCTCGACGCGCACGCTGTGGCAAGCCGCCGTCGTCGCACTGGGAGCCAGCATCGTGGCCTCGGTGGTGCTGCTGGGCTGGGCCACCGGCGGGTTGCACGTGCTCGCCGTCCTCGGGGCCTGGGCCTACAACCTGGGGCTGAAGGACACGCCGCTCTCGCCCGTGCCCTACGGGCTGGCCTTCGGGCTGCTGCCCGTGATCCTGGGACGCCTGGGCGAGCCGGAGGTGGCCGTACCAGGCTGGGTCGTGCTGTCCACCGCGTGTCTGGGGGTCGCTGCGCACCTGGCGAACACCGCGCCGGACGTCCAGTCCGACCGGCTGGTGGGTCGTGGCGGGCTCGCCGTCGTTGTCGGCAGCCCCGCCGCGCGCGGGCTCGCCGTGGCCCTGGCTGCCGGGGCCGGGCTGACCGTCGTGGTCGCCGGCCCCGGCGGGGGAGTGGTGCTGATCGCGTCGCTGGTTCTCGTGCTGCCGTTGGCCGCGGCGGCGGTCGTCGCGCACGGGCGCTGGCTCTTCCCGGCGCTGATGCTGGTGGCCGTCATCGCTGCCACGGGGCTGCTGGTGCTGACGTGAGGGTGCCTACGCGAGCTGGTTCACCGCGGCGGCGAACACGCCGGGCAACCGCTGCGCAGCCGGCACCAGTGCCCGTCGCACGGGCGTCACGCGCGTCGAGCCAAGCAGGGCCTCGGTGATGAGCCGGGGTCGGCGGGTCGCACGCCGCCAGCGGGCCTCGTATGCCTCGGGTCGCCCCGCGGCCACGCACTGGACGAGCTCGCCGGCGCAGGCGAAGCCGACCGCCAGGCCCTCACCGGTCAGCGCGTCGACGTACCCGGCGGCGTCGCCGACCAGCAGGGCCCGCCCGCGCACGCGCGCCGAGGCGCTCTGGCGCAGAGGGCCGGCGCCGCGCACCCGACTCGACACGGGTGCGCCGGCGAGCCGGTCGGCCAGCTCGGGGAACTCGGCCAGGCGTTGCTCGAACGTCCTGCCCGGTGCACCGAGCACGGCCACGCCGACCTCGGACGGGCCGACCGGGGTGACGTAGGCCTCGCTGTGCTCGCCCCAGTACACCTCGACGTGGTCGCTCCACGCAGCGGTGGCGACATGGCGGCGCAGTCCGTACCGCGCCGGTCCCCGCGCCTGGGTCTGCAGCCCGAGGTCACGTCGCAGGGGGGAGTGCAGCCCGTCGGCGACAGCCACGTAGCGAGCCTGCAGCGTGCCGACACGCACGCTGTCGCGATGCTGGTCCAGGTGGGTGACGCGCATGTGCACGGTCTCGACCCCCGCGGACTCCAGCCGATCCCGCAACGCCGCGACCAGTGCGGTGCGGCGCACCCCCCGACCAGGGCGGTCGCGAAACTCTGCGCTGGCGCGGTGCGTGCCGCGCAGGTAGGTGACCCCGACCAGGTCGGCGCCTGGCGGGTGCACGCCGAGACGGCTCAGCGCCGCCACCGCCGAGGGCATGAGGCCCTCACCGCATGCCTTGTCGCCGTCACCGTCGCGCGACTCGGCCACCACGACGCGCAGACCCCGCTCTGCCGCCTCCAGGGCCGCGACCATGCCGACGGGGCCGCCACCGACGACGAGCAGGTCGATCATGCGGCATCGTGCAGGTGAGCCAGGGCACGCTCCTCGTCGCGCAGCCGAACGGTGAGCAGCGCCGCGTTGGCCAGCGTGAACACAGCAGCGGTGACCCAGGCGCTGTGCACCAGGGGCAGGGCGAACCCCTCGACGACCACGGCGACGTAGTTGGGGTGACGCATCCACCGGTAGGGGCCGGACGTGACGCGCCGAGCCCCCGGGACGACGATCACGCGGGCGTTCCACTGCCGCCCCAGAGTGCCGATGCACCACCAGCGCAGGGCCTGCGCGCCGAGCACGAGGGCGAGCATCGGCCAGCCCAGCCACGGCACGAACGGGCGATCGAGCAGCCACACCTCGGCCAGCGCCCCGACGAGCAGGCCGACGTGCAGCACCACCATCACCGGCCAGTGGCCGCGTCCGGACTCGACCCCGCCGCGAGCGAACGACCACGCGGCGTTGCGCCGCGCCACCACCATCTCGGCGAGCCGCTCGACGCCGACGGCGGCGATCAGCGCTGTGTAGGCGAGCAGGCTCGTCATGGCGGGCTGCCCCTCACCACCGCAGCAGCACGATCTCGGAGCAGAACCCCGGCCCCATGGCCGTCATCACCGCCGGGCGCCCCGTGCCGGCCGGCGAGCGCTGCATGGTGTCTGCGAGCACGTTCAGCACCGACGATGACGAGAGGTTGCCGACGCGAGCCAACGAGTCCCACGTGACGGCCAGGGCAGACGCGTCGAGGTGCAGCGCCCGCTGCATCGCTTCGAGCACCTTCGGACCGCCCGGATGTGCCACCCAGTGGGCCACGTCGCCGACGGTGAGCTCGTGCTCGGCGAGAAAGGCCCGCACGTCGCCGGCGAGGTTGGCCTCGACGACGTCGGCCACCGTGGGGTCGAGCACCAGGCTGAAGCCGCTGCCGCCGATGTCCCAGCCCATGACCCGCTCGCTGTCGGGGTAGAACGTGCTGCGTGTCGCCACGACGGACGGTCGTGCCCCCTGTCCCTGGGCGCCCAGGCCCATCGCCTCGGCGCGCCGCTCACCCACCAGCACCACCGCGGCAGCGCCGTCACCGAACAGACCGCTGCCCACCAGGTTCGCCATCGACTCGTCGTCGCGCTGCAGCGTCAGGGAGCACAGCTCGACCGACAGCAGCACCGCGACCGCGTCGGGGTTGCCGGCGAGCATGTCGTGCACCCGGGCGATGCCGGCCGCCCCGGCGACACAGCCCAACCCGAACAGGGGAACCCTGCGGACGTCGTGCCGCAGGCCCAGGCGAGGCACGAGCCTGGCGTCCACGCTGGGGACGGCCAGCCCGGTGACGGTCGTCGACACGATGATGTCGACGTCGGCGGGCCGCAGCCCAGCCGCCTGCAGCGCGTCTCGCACCGCTGCCTCGCCCAGCTCGACGGCGGTCTCGATGAAGTAGTCGTTGGCCTGGCTGAAGCCGTCGATCGCCCCGTACTTCTCCAGCGGCAGGGACAGGTGACGGGTCTGGATCGTGGTCGAGCGGTGCAGCCGTTCGAGCACAGGGCGCCGCGACTGGTCGGTGAGCACGATCTCGGCGAAGGCCTCGGTGATCTCGTCCTGGCTGTAGCGGTGCTCGGGCAGTGCACCGCGGGCGGCCACGATTGTCGTCACGGCGCCGACAGTAGGCGCCTGTCACCCCGTCACGCAGGTCGGCAACGCCTCACTGCCGGCCCGGCTGCCAGCCGGTCGCCTGCTCGAGCTCGAGGGCGACCTCGAGCAGCCGCCGCTCGTGCCCGAAGGGCGCGGCCAGCTGAAGACCGATCGGCAGGCCGTGCGTGCTGCGACCCAGCGGCAGCGAGATCGCCGGAGACCCGCTCACGTTCTGCAGAGGCGTGAAGGCGATCCAGCGCAGAAGTCGGACGACGTGCACCACGGGGTCGACGTCCGGGCCGAGGTGCCCGGTCGGTGGTGGTTCATGCGCCAGCACCGGCGACAGAACCAGGTCGTAGCGGTCGAACACCTGCTCGTGCTCGCGCGCCAGGCGCCGCAGCCGGCGCAACGTGGACGGCAGCCGTGGCAGGTCAGCGGTCAGGCGTCGGCTCAGGTAGCGGGTCAGCGGCTCGGTGCGGGTCGGATCGAAGCCGGGCCCGAACAGACTGCGACCGCCGTGCTGCAGCCCGAACGACAGCAGCTGCCAGTAGATGAGAAAGTCCGGCCCGAAACGGTCGTCGACGGGGGCGGCGATCGCGTCCACGTGGTGCCCGAGATGCTCCAGCGTGCGGGCCGCGTCCAGGGTGCAGGTGTGCACGTCGGGGCTCACCGCGATGCCGTGTGGTGGCTGCTCCACGAGCCCGATGCGCAGCCGCCGGGGCGACGGCTCGGTGACGTGCCCGATGGCGGGCAGGTGCACCGGCGGGTGGTGCCGCTCGGCTGCGGCGTAGTAGGCGGCGGTGTCGCGCACGGTGCGGGTGAGCACGCCCTGCACGGTGATGGGCACGGGCAGACGGTCCAGCTCGGGGCGGTCGACGAGACGGCCCCGGCTGGGCTTGAGGCCGACCAGTCCGCAGCAGGACGCGGGGATGCGGATCGATCCGCCCCCGTCGTTGGCGTGGGCCAGCGGGACGACGCCCGAGGCGACGAGGGCTGCCGAGCCGCCGCTGGAGCCTCCGGGACTGTGGTCGGGGTTCCAGGGGTTGCGCGTGGCCCCGAACCCACTCGACTCGGTGCTGGCGGTGAGCCCGAACTCGGGCAGCGTCGTCTTGGCCACGGGGACGAAACCCAGGTCGAGCAGCTGGCTGACCCACGGGCTGCTCTCGAGCGCCGGCACCGGCGGCACCGCTCGGGAGCCCTGCAGCGTCGGGTGGCCGGCCAGCATCTCGTTGTCCTTGACGAGTGTGGGGATGCCGGCGAACGGCGCGTCGCCCCCCGACGCCGTCGGCGGCATGGCGTCGGTCGACACCCAGCAGGCGACGCCGTTGAGACGGTCGTTGACGGCACGGGCGCGGGCCAGCGCCGCCGTGACGAGCTCGTCGGGGCTGACCTCGCGACGATCGAGCCGTGCCACGAGGCCACACACGTCGTCCTCGCCGAGCGCGTCGTCCGTCGCAGCGTGCACGACCGGCAGCGGTCGGGTCATCGCTGAACGGTATCGAGGGCACAATCGACCTGTGCGCACCCTCGGCAACATCCTGTGGTTCTTCCTGGCCGGCTGGCAGCTGTTCGTCGCCTACGCGCTCGCCGGCGTCATCGCTGTCGTGCTCATCGTCACGATCCCCTTCGGGGTGGCCGCGTTCCGGCTCGCCGGCTACGTCGTGTGGCCCTTCGGCCGCACGGTCGTCGACAAGCCAACCGCCGGACTCGGATCGGCCGTCGGCAACGTGCTGTGGCTGGTGCTCGTGGGATGGTGGCTCGCGCTCTCGCACGTCATCACCGGGCTGCTGCTGGCGGTCACGATCATCGGGATCCCGCTGGCGGTGGCCAACTGGAAGATGGTGCCCCTCGCGCTGTGGCCACTCGGGCGCGAGGTGGTTCCGGTGGAGCTGCTCGCGTACCGAGCAGCGTGACGGCCCGGACCCTGGTGGGTCCGGGCCGCTGCTAGTTGATCGTCTGGGGGACTCAGTCGTCCCAGGGACCGTACTCGCCGTCCATTCGGCACTCCTTCCTGCACGGCTCGCGACGACATCGCTGCGTTGATCTCGGCAGCGGCGGCGAACCCAGTGCGCTGAACCGGGGTTGTCCCGGACGTCCACCAGGTGGGACGTGGGACTCACTGTACGCGATCAGGCGTCGCGGCGCCCGTCGCCGGCAGGGCGGACGACGGGCCCCCTACCACCGGGAGCGACCAGTCGTCGCTGATGGCGACGAGCCGCGTGCCGTCCTCGCTGAGCCACCGCATCAGCAGCTCGGCCTCCTCGGTCGAGCCGGCGGGCAACGGCACGGGACGAGGCGACACCGACTCGGCGGAGGCGACCAGGGCGTCGATCATGGGCCGGGGGTGCACCCCTGCGGGGCAGTGACCCGAGGCCGCGAGCCGGCCGTGGCGCACCACGGCGACGTCCCAGCCACCGCGATCGGTACGCCGGGCCGCAACCAGCTCGCTGACCGCAGCGACGGCGCGCAGGTGCTGGGCGCGGCGAACAGCAGTCTCCAGCGCGCGCATGCGGTCGCGCTCCGTCGCAGCCTGCTCGAACCGCTGCTCCGCGACCAGCCGGGCCATCTGTCGCTCGCACCCGCTCAGCAGGGCGGGCAGGTCGCCAGACAGGCTGCTGGTGAGCGTCTCGACCGAGTTCCAGGACGACGGGGCGATCGTCGACGCGGCGCTCGGCGGGCTCGCCGAGGAGCCGGGCAGCGTGATCGTCACCACGTCGGCGCTCGACCCGGCGCGCTTCGCCGCACCGAACGACCGGGCGCGGATCGTGCGCTCGCTGCCGCACGCGGCGGTGATCCCCGAGGTGGACGTGGTGGTCACGCACGGCGGCATGGGCACCACCCAGCGCGCGCTCGCGGCCGGCGTCCCCGTCTGCGTGGTGCCCTGGGGGCGCGACCAGAGCGAGTCGGCGAGGCGGGCCGAGGTGTGCGGCGCGGGCACGATGCTCCCGCGGGCGCGCTTGACGCCGGCACGCCTGCGCACGGC
>CAYNWB010000070.1:0-10514 GCA_964400785.1 uncultured Actinomycetes bacterium
GGAGGGATGGGCACATCGCCGATGCGGAGAAAGACGGTGACCAGGGCAAGCCGATGCTGCTCGCCCGTCTCGGGTAGCACAGGGTAGGTGTGCCCCCGGTGATCGAGGACATCGGTCTCACCCTGTTCTGGTTGGGGGTCCTGCTGCTGCTCGCTCTGGTCTCCGAGTGGGTTGGACTGCGCACACCCCTCCCGCGAGTAAGCATCTTGCTCGTCGTAGGAATCGCGATCGGCCCCGCTGGGTTGAACCTGCTCCCGGAGCTGATCCTCGACGGAGAGCCGATTGCCACCACCCTGGCTCTCACGATCGTCGGGTTCTTGCTCGGCTGGGAGTTCGAGCAGGGGCGGCTGCGCGAGAACGGGCCCGCCGTCCTTGTCGCGGCACTGGTCGGCAGCGTGGTGACCGCCGGGGTGGTGGCCGCAGGGCTGGTGGCTGTGGGCGCCGAGGTGCAGCTGGCGCTGGCGTTGGCGGGCATCTCGGCGGCGACGGGGCCGGCTGCGATTCGTTCGGTCATCCGGGAGAAGAGGGCCGACGGCCCGCTGACGCACCTCGTGCTCGGGCTGACCGCCATCCTCGACGCGATCGGGATCGTCCTGTTCTCCCTGCTGATCGCAGTGGGAGCCGTCCTCACGGGCGAGGGCGGATCCGGCGGACTGTTCCTGACTGCGGCTCGAGAGCTGGGCGGGGGAGTGCTTCTCGGTGTCGCTGTCGGACTCCCATCAGCGCTGCTGGCGGGACGGCTCCGCACCGGCGATCCCATCTTCCTGCATGCCTTGGCCATCGTTCTCGTGATTGCCGGTGTTGGGCTGCTGCTCGAGGTCTCGGTGATCCTTGCGGCCGTCGTCGCCGGGGCGGTCGTGGTGAACGTCGACCGCTCCGAGGAGCGTCCCTTCGACGTTCTGGAGGGCGTCCAGTGGCCCTTCCTGGCCATCTTCTTCATCTACGGGGGTGCGGCTCTCAGCCTCGAGGGCGTCGAGGCTCACACGCTCCTCATCGTCGGCTACATCGCTCTCCGGCTCGGCGGCAAGCTGCTGGGCGGCTACCTGTCTGCCGTGGCAGTCGGGATGCGGGGGAGCGCTCGACGATGGCTGGGCCCGGCCCTGCTGCCCCAGGCCGGCATCGCGTTGGGGCTGGCGTTGCTGGCCGGCGATCGGTTCCCCGACCTCGCCGAGACGATCGTCCCGGTGGTCGTCGTGTCGACCGTACTGTTCGAGTTCGCCGGGCCGATCGCTACCCAGCTGGCTCTGCAGCGCAGCGGCGAGGCCGACGCAGCCGCCCGCCGACAGGACGCCGCTAGGGGACGATGACGGCTCGACCGTGGATGGCGCCGGACTCGAGGTCGGCGTACGCCTGGGGCGCCTGCTCCAAGGTGTAGGTGGTGGAGACCGGAGTCAGAAGCCCTCGGGCGGCGAGGTCGAAGACCTCGCGCAGCTCCGACCGTGATCCCCAGTAGGTGGTGGCGACGCTGGCCTCGTACGGCACGGAGAAGAAGCTGACGGCAAGCGTGCCGCCCCCGATTCCTACGATCGTGAGGTCGCCGAGCACCGCCACGGAGGCACTGGCCAACGCCAGCGTGGCATCGTTGCCGACACAGTCGAGGACGACGTCGGCGCCGGCGCCACCTGTGAGGTCCTTGACCGCTTCGGTGGTGTCCTCGCCCGGCAGCAGCGTCGCGTCCGCACCGCCTGCGGTGGCGATCTCCAAGGCCTGCTTCTTCTGGTCCACCGCGATGACGCGAGCGCCGGTGGTCTGCTTGATGATCTGCACGGCCATGTGACCAAGGCCGCCGATTCCGATGACGAGCGCTGTCGCCGTCGGCCGCAGCTTGGACCACGACCGCGCCACCGCGTGGTACGGCGTCAGGCCGGCGTCGGTCAGTGGTGCAGCCTCCGCGGGCCCCAGCCCGTCCGGGAGTGGGATCAGGTGCCGCTCGGCCGCCCGCACCAGCATGTAGTCGGCCATGCCACCGTCGAGCCCCAGACCACCGCCTCCCCCCGGGACCGGGGCAAGGTCGGGCCGCTGGCAGTACGTCTCCACTCCAGCCAGGCAGCGTTGACACGTTCCGCAGCCCCATGGCCCGTACACGCCGACTGGTTGGCCGACCTCGAAGCCCGTGACCCCATCTCCGATGGCATCGACCCAGCCCGCGTTCTCGTGCCCCAGCGTGAACGGCGGTGACCAGGGCAAGCCGGCCGACTCGTCGAAGTCGTGCATCAGGTGGAGATCGGAGTGGCAGGCGCCTGCCCCGCCCACCTTGATCACCACGTCGCCCGGACCGGGCTCCGGTACCGGCACCTCTTCCAGCACTGGCTGGGACTTCCAGCCGGGCAGACGCAACGCTCTCATCGCTGACCTCCCTCGTAGGTTCACACCCACTGCTCAAGGGTGGCGCGGGCGCCAACGGTGTGCAACGAGTTCAGGGCCTCGACGTAGACCGAAGTGAAGGACGGCTCGTCGCGCAGACCGCCGAACAGGGTGGGGTCGTCGAGAAAGGCCAGCGGGTCGTCACGGTTGTGTGCTGCGCGAGCGAGGACGGCGTCTCGGCGCTGGTCGACCACCTCGATCGGGTCGCCGTGCTCGTCGACCCCCTCGGCGTAGCGCGCCCAGGCGGCCACGACGAGGGCGGAGTGGCGCACCTGGCCGTGTCGGGCGATCTGGGCGTGGACCACCGGGAGCAGGAACTTCGGGATGCGGTCGGAGCTGTCGGTGCAGATCCTTGCCAGGGTGTCGGCCACGTGCGGGTTGGCGAACCGCTCCTGTACTGCGACCTGGTAGGCGGCCAAGTCGATGCCGGGCACAGGGTCGAGGGTCGGTACCGCCTCCTGGCTCATGTAGCCATGCAGGAATTGGACGAACAGCGGGTCGTGCGCGGCCTCGTGCACGTACCGATAGCCGGCCAGGTATCCCAGGTAGGCCAGGGCTTGGTGCGAGGCGTTGAGCAGGCGCAGCTTCATCAGCTCGTACGGCCCGACGTCGTGGACCATCTGCACGCCGGCGGCCTCGAAGGCGGGGCGTCCGGTGGGGAAATCGTCCTCGAGAACCCACTGCAGGTACGGCTCGCACACCACCGGCCAGGCGTCCTCCACCCCGAACTCGGCGGCCAGCTGCTCCCGGTCGGCATCAGCGGTCACGGGGGTGATGCGGTCGACCATGGAGCTGGGGAACGCCACGTGCGTCCCGATCCACGCAGCGAGCTCCGTGTCACGCAGCCGGGCGAACGCGGTGAGCACCCGGCGGGTCAGCGAGCCGTTGCCGGGAATGTTGTCGCATGACACCACCGTGAACGGCTCGACGCCGGCTGCCCGGCGCTGCGCGAGCGCCTCGACGAGAAACCCGAACGCCGTGGCCGGTACCGCCCCCGGCACCAGGTCCGTCCGCAAGGCGTCGTCCAGCACCAGCTCGCCGGTGACCTGGTCGACGTGGTACCCGCCTTCGGTGATGGTGAGCGAGACGATCCGAATCCTCGGGTCGGTCAGTGTCGCGAGCACCGCCTGCGGGCTGTCGGCGGCGAGCACGACGTCGACGATCGACCCGATCACCCTCGGCTCGCGCGAGCCGTCCGCATGCTTGACCACCACCGTGTACAGGAACTGCTGCTCACGCAGCACATCTCGCATCGCCGTGTCCTGCGGCAGCAGGCCGATCCCGACGATCCCCCAGTCGGACGCCGCTGGCTCCGCGAGCAGCGTGTCGACGACGACCGCCTGGTGCGCCCGGTGGAACCCACCCACCCCGATGTGCGCGATCCCCGGCGTCACGGTGGCCGGGTCGTACCCAGGCACCTGGACACGCCCGTCCAGCCGAGGCAGACGTTCGCGGCCAAGTCCAGCCATGACCCCGACACTGCCACAGTCCTGACCCATATCGACCCCGGCTTCGGCCCTCGCCGGACTGCTAGCCTCCGAGCGATCGGGCCCACCGCCGACCAGACGAAGGACGGGAGACGCCATGGCGTTGCGCGACGAGCTGAAGCGGATCGACCTCTTCGCAGCCCTTCCCGACTCCGCGCTGGACGAGGTGATTCAGTCCGGGACGAGCTTCAAGCTCAGCCCTGGCAAGAAGGTCGTGCAGCAGGGCGCCTCGGACGTCGGCTTCCAGATCGTGCGCTCCGGTTCAGGTGAGGTCACGGTCAACGACGTTGCTCGAGGAAGCGTCGGGCCGGGCGAGTTCTTCGGCGAGATCTCTCTCTTCGATCCGGACGGCCGTCGATCGGCGACGATCGTTGCCGGCCCGGAGGGGCTCGAGACGTTCGCCATCTCTGCACTCACGTTCTCCGCCATCATGGACAGGTACCCACAGGTCGCCCGAGCGCTTCTGCCCGTGCTCGTGCGGCGCATCCAGGCCATCGAGGCCGCCCAACGAGCCTGACGCAGCCGGACGGGCGAGGGTGTCGCAGATGGACTGCTCGGCCTGTGGGACGGGCAACGAACCCGGCCGGAACTTCTGCTGGGAGTGCGGCGCTCCGTTGACCTCGACGTGCCCGTCCTGCGGAACCGTGAACCCGCAGAGAAGCAAGTTCTGTGGTGAGTGCGGCTCGTCCCTGGGGGCCACAGCCGGCGCAACCTCAGCCACATCGACCCCAGCACGGACGACCGAACGCCGCCTCGTGTCGGTGCTGTTCCTCGACCTGGTCTCGTTCACGACGCTGTCCGAGCGCCGCGACGCCGAGGACATGCGCACGCTCATGGACCAGTACTTCGACACGGTGCGCACCGTCATCGAGAGGCATGGTGGCGTGGTCGAGAAGTTCATCGGCGACGCGGTCATGGCGGTGTGGGGAACACCGGTCACCCACGAGGACGACGCGGAGCGTGCCGTGCGGTCCGCTCTGGAACTCATCGACGCAGTGGCCGCCCTGGGAGCCACAGTCGGACTCCCGCTGCAGGCGCGAGCCGGGGTGCTGACCGGCGAGGCGGCGACCGGGCCGGACTCCGGCAACCAGGGCATGGTGACCGGTGACATGGTCAACACGGCCGCACGGCTTCAGGCCGCAGCAGATGCCGGCGGCGTGCTTGTCGGCGAGGCCACGTCCCGGGCAGTCTCGGGAGCCGTCATCCTCGAGCCGGTCGGGCCCTTGGATCTCAAGGGCAAGAGCGAGCCGGTCCGTGCATGGCGGGCGTTGCGGGTTGTTACGGAGCGCCACGGCCAGAGCCAGATGGCGATCGAGCCGCCCTTCGTCGGTCGGGCCGAGGAGTTACGCCTTCTGAAGGACCTGCTGCACTCCACGGGTCGCGAGCACCGCGCACGCCTGGTCTCTGTCATGGGCGTGGGCGGGATCGGCAAGTCACGCCTGGTCGTGGAGCTGGAGAAGTACGTCGATGGTGTGGTCGAGGACGTCTACTGGCACCACGGCCGGTGCCCCTCCTATGGCGAGGGCGTCACCTTCTGGGCGCTCGGCGAGATGGTGCGGATGCGTGCGGGCATCGCCGAGACCGACTCGGCGGCGACGTCGCGGACCAAGCTCGCCGCGGCCGTCGAGACGTACGTGGCCGACGAGGACGAACGGCGCTGGCTGCAGCCTCGGTTGGCGTTCCTGCTGGGTCTCGACGATCGGCCGGCCGGCGGGAGGGAGGAGCTGTTCTCCGCGTGGCGGACGTTCTTCGAGCGGATCAGCGATCGCGGCACAGTCGTGATGGTCTTCGAGGACCTGCACTGGGCTGATCCGGGCCTGCTCGACTTCGTCGAGGGGCTGCTGGAGTGGTCCCGGGGCAAGCCGATCTACATCGTGACTCTGGCGCGCCCCGACCTGCTCGACCATCGCGAGATGTGGGGAGTCGGGCAGCGCTCCTTCGTCAGCATGCACCTTGAACCCCTCCGCGACGTCGAGATCGCTCGTCTCGTGCGCGGCATGGTCCCGGATGCCGACGACGAGTCGGTGCGACGCATCGTGGCCCGTGCGGAGGGCATGCCGCTCTACGCGGTGGAGACGATTCGCATGCTGGCCGACCGCGGGGCGCTGCGCGCCGTGGACCATGCCTATGAGGTCGCGGGCGACCTCGGCGAGATCACCGTCCCGGAGACGCTGCAGGCTCTCATCGCCTCCCGACTGGACGCACTCGGCGCCCAGGACCGTGCTGTCGCGCAGAGCGCCGGCGTCCTAGGCAAGAGCTTCACCATCGATGCGCTCGCCGCGGTGACCGGGATGCCGCGGGATGGGCTGCAACCCAGCCTGGCCACGCTGGTTCGCAAGGAGTTCCTCGAGTTCGAGGCCGACCCTCGCTCGCCCGAGCGCGGCCAGTACGGATTCGTCCAGAGCCTCATCCGTGAGGTGGCCTACGGCATGCTGTCCAAGGCCGACCGGCGCGGCCAGCACTTGGCAGCGGCGCACCACTTCGAGTCGATCGGCGACGACGAGCGGGCAGGCGTCGTCGCCACCCACTACGTGGAGGCACTGCGCGCCACACCACCGGGACCCGATGCCGACGCCCTGGCGGCGCGCGCCAAGGACGGCCTCAGTCGAGCCGCCGAGCGGGCCCGGGCGCTGGGCTCGCCCAAGCAGGCGTTGGACTACCTCGAGCAGGCGTTGGAGCTGACGCCTGCGGGAGCAGACCGCGCTGCCCTGCTCGACCAGGCGGCTGAGACGGCGGAGGACGCTCTGCGCCGCGACGACAGCCTGCGGTACCGCCGCGAGGCCATCGCGGTGCTCGAACGGCTCGATGACCGCAACGCCGAGGTGGCCGCAATCGGCGGTCTTGCCCGGGCAGTCGGATCCGACCACCCCGACCAGGTACGTGACCTGGTGGCCAGGATGCAGGCCCGCCTGCCTGACGACCCCGACGAGCTCGCCCTGGGCGGACTGCACCATGCGACCGCGTGGGTCCACTACCACGCGCAGGAGCTGGAGCCGTGCCTCGAGTCGATCGACCGAGCGCTGGGCTGCTACGAGCGAGCGGGCGCATGGAAGCGGTTCGGCGACGCGCTGAACTCCCGACTCTTGCTGCTGACGACGCTCGGCCGCCAGCGGGAGGCAACACTGCTCGTCCGGGGTCGGCTCGCGGTCGCCATGGAGGAGAACGACCTGCGTGAGATCGCGCGCTCCTACGACTCCCTGGCTTTCGCCAGCGACGAAGCGATCGAGTTCTTCGAGAACAGCATGAAGGCCGCTGAGTTCGCCCGTCGCGGCGGCTACGGGGAGCTCGAGCTCAACGCGCTGACCAACGGGCTCGAGGCTGCGATCGAGATCGGCCGGTGGGACCGCGCGGACGAGATCATCGCCGACCTGCGCTGGAGGGGGGAGCTGACCGGACCCCTGCTGGACACCGTCCTGCTTGGCGAGGTGCTGCTGTACGCCTATCGAGGCGAGACGCAACGCGCGCGGGCGGCCCTGGCGACGGTGAGCCCACACACGCGCGAGTCGGGGAACGTCCAGCTGCGTTCGTGGCTCGGGCGCATCGGAGCCGTGGTCGACCTGATGGCCGGAGACCTCGAATCGGCCTTCGATCTGGCCATGGCCGCGATCGAGCTTGATCCGACGGGACCGAACACGCCCATGGCAGTCACCAACGCAGGCCAGGCCGCCCTGTGGTTGCGGGATCCGGCCCGACTCCGGCAGCTCCTGGCGGCAGCACCCGCGGGCACGGGCCTGCTGGGGGACTCGGTTCGGCTTGCAGTCCGTGCCGTCGAGGCGGGGCTGGACGCGCTCCAGGGCCAGCATCGCGAGGCCGCGCTCACATACGACTCGATCCTCGCCAACCGGCTGTCGATCGGCAACCGCTTCGCCCACGCGGTGATCACCGTCGACGCAGCCACCGTGCTGCCTCGGGAGCTGCTCCCGGAGGGCGCCCTCGAGGGTGCACGGTCATACCTCGAGGACCTTGGGGCTGGGCCGTTGCTCGCTCGGCTGGACGCATGCGTGGGATCGGTCCTTGGGGTCGGCTCGCAGTAGCCGCACCCCTTCACGCGGATCCGTGCACGCGATCAGACGCCGCGGCGTTGCGCGCACGTCGCTACGGTCTGTGCATGGCGACGCTGCAGGAGTACTTCGACACCTCGACATGGCACCCCGCTGACGTCCTGTCGGGTGGCTCGCGGATGATCCCGATCAGCACCCCTCGCGGCGAGTTCAGCGTCTGGACCAAGCGGGTGGGTACCAACCCTGACCTGAAGGTGCTGCTGCTGCACGGGGGACCCGGCGCGTCCGCGGAGCTGTACGAGTGCTTCGACACGTGGTTCCCCCGGGCCGGGATCGAGTACTACTACTACGACCAGCTCGGGTCGTACCGCAGCGACCAGCCCGACGAGCCGTCCTTGTGGGATCTCGGTCGCTTCGTGGACGAGCTCGAGCAGGTGCGGCAGGCCCTCGGCCTGGACGCCGACAACTTCGTGCTGCTCGGGCAGTCGTGGGGCGGGCTGCTGGCCATGGAGTACGCGCTGCACCACCAGCAGCACCTCAAGGGCCTCGTTGTCTCGAACATGATGTCGAGCACTCGGCTGTACAACCAGTACGCCGAGGACGTCCTCATGCCCGCGATGGACCCGCAGGTGCTGGCTCGGATCAAGGAGTACGAGGCCACGGGCACGACGGACGACCCGCAGTACGAGGCGCTGCTGATGGAGCACCACTACCAGCTGCACGTCTGCCGGCTGCCGCTGCAGGACTGGCCCGACCCGGTCACCCGTGGGCTGGCCCACATCAATCCCGCCGTGTACGTGCCCATGCAGGGGCCCAGCGAGCTCGGGCTGAGTGGGACGCTCGAGACCTGGGACCGGTCGTCCGACCTGGCGAGCATCGACGTGCCGACGCTGGTGATCGGGGCGACTCACGACACGATGGATCCCGCGCACATGCGCTGGATGTCCGAACAGCTGCCGCGCGGCACGTACCTGCACTGCCCGGACGGCAGCCACCTCTCGCAGTACGACGACCCCGACCACTACTTCCCCGGACTGATCACCTTTCTCACGGCGCTGCCCTGATGGGTGTCGCGGTGTGCCGAGCTAGCGCGTTGGCGTCGGTTCCTGCGCCGGCATCAGGCTCTGCATCTGCCGGCGGACGAACAGGATCGCCTGCCGGGGTGCGACGCGGATGGCCAGGTTGGCGAGGCGAGCCACTGTTCCGAGGTAGATGTGCAGGGAGCCCTTCTCGACTCCCTCGATGATCATTCGGGCGGCGTCGTCCGCCTCGGTCATCGGCATGCGCGTGTCACCGGACGGCTCGGGCATGCCGGCCGCGCCGGTGGCGATGGCGGTTCGCGTGGGTCCGGGCATGACGACCGAAACCTTCACGCCCGTGTCGTGCAGCTCAGCGAACAGGCCCTCCGTGAGCAGCTTGACTGCCGCCTTGCTGGCCCCGTACATCGTCTGGTTGGGGAAGGGGAAGAACCCGCCCATGCTCGACACGTTGACCAGGTGGGCTTGCGGGCGGTCGAGCAGCAGCGGCAGGAACGCTCGGGTCATGAAGATCGTGCCCATCAGGTTGACATTCAGAACTCGCTCGATCGCGGAGTCGTCAAGGTCCAGGAACGGGACGAAAGGCTGGATGATGCCGGCGTTGTTGACCAGACCGTCGACGTCGCCGTGGGCGTCCGTCACAGCGGCGACCAACGACTCGACAGCGTCTCTGTCGGTGATGTCAAGCACGTGGGTCGACAAGTGCCCGGCCGCCGTCGCTCGGTCAGCGGTCTCGCGCAACCCGGCCTCGCTGCGGTCGACGGCGGCCACCCGGGCACCGCGCTGCAGCAGAAGCAGGGTGAGCTCTTGCCCGATCCCGCTGCCCGCGCCTGTGACGACCCACGTCCTGCCCCCGACCCTCACAGGTGCGCTCCGACCTTGTGGTCCCACTCGACGGGCATGGTGCCTCCTCTAACCGGACACTGCTGTCCGCTACCGTAGCAACGATGAGTCCCACCGTGAACCGTGGCCGGGCGGCGGCCGCTGACAACCGTCAGGCGCTGCTCGACGCGGCCCGACGGGTGCTCGCCGACGGCGGGCTCAATGCGCCGCTCGTCGCAGTGGCGCGCACCGCGGGTGTCGGCCAGGGATCGCTCTACCGCCACTTTCCGGATCGGGTCGACCTCGCTCTCGCGGTGTTCGACGACAACGTTCGCGAGATCGAAGCGCTCGCGGTTGAGCCTTCCACGACGCTGGACGACCTACTTGCCCTGCTCACACGGCGAGCGATCGAGTCAGTGGCGTTCGTCGACATGATCACGGCCGACACCGCCGACCCGCGCCTGATCGACATCGCCCGACGCGTCGAGGCGGCCATCGCGACCAAGCTGCCGCCGGCGCAGCGAGCCGGTCGACTCAACCCCGACCTCGAGGCCTCCGATGTCGCTCTCGCGATCGGCATGGTGTCCAGCCTCGTCGCCAAGACCCCGCTGGGAGAGCGCGACGCTCGAGCCCGGCACGCCTGGTCACTGCTTCGATCTGGGCTGGCTGCGAACCACTGACGGCTTAGGGCTGGGCGGTCGGCACCGATCGGGACGGTGGTGAGCCGGTCTCGATCGGGGGTGATCGGTCGGCTGCCGTCTGGGCGGGCTTGTCCCAGCCACCGATCGTGACCCAGAAGCGGC
>CAYNWB010000071.1:0-10488 GCA_964400785.1 uncultured Actinomycetes bacterium
CGACGCCCTTGCGGTCTTGACCTCAGCGCATCCCACCCGTCACAGCTCAGTGCCCGGCTCGCCATCGACTCGTCTGTATGGGCTCGATCTGCCGGGGTACCTGACAGCCGACTGGTACCGCGATCTCAGGTGTGACGAAAGGGGTCTGCGTTGAGCGAGACACCGACCACAGCGGGGCAGCAGCGCGCCCCCCAGCATCAACCTGCGCATCAGCGCCGCATGTACCTGCGCTTCGCAGCCATGATCGCGACATCGACGGTGGTGATGCTGGCCTTGACGTACACCAACGTCTACGTGGCCGACCACATCCGGTTCAGCGAGGAACGGGTCTACATGGCCCTGCTGATGGGCGCAGCCATGGCGATCGTCATGCTCGGCTTCATGTGGGGTCCGATGTATGCCAACACACGAGTCAACATCGCCATCGTCGTCGGCGCCCTGCTGCTGGGCACCGTTGCCCTGCTGCTGTCGCGCACCCAGGTTCTGGTGGGCGACCAGAACTACATGCGAGGAATGATCCCCCACCACTCCATCGCGATCCTGACCAGCGAACGCGCTGGCATCGAGGACGTCCGGGTGCAGCAGCTCGCACAGGAGATCATCGAGGCTCAACGGCGGGAGATCGCCGAGATGGACTGGCTCATCGCCGACATCGCCGAGAACGGCCTGGCCCAGACGTCCGAGCAGGCCCAGGAACGACCCGTCCCACAGCTCGGGCCTCGCCCCTGAGGCCCGCGCCATCACAGCCACCCGGCCGCAGCGGCGATACCCATGCAGATGAGCAGGCCCCCCGCGGCGAGCTCCGACCGACGTTCCCAGTGCCGGCGCATGTCGTTGCCCAGACCGATCCCCACCCACGTGAACGCCATCGACGACACGGCGATCGTGCTTGCCAAGGCCAGAGGCTCCACACGACCCAGTCCAAGGCCGAACCCGACGGCGAGATTGTCGACGCTGAGTCCGGAGGCCAGGACGACCAGGCCTCGCCAACTCGTCACCAGGCGAGCAACGCGCTCATCCTTGTCCTGTTGCCGTGCCCCGGCCACGATCGTGAACGCACCCACCGCGAGCAGCAGTGCAGCACCGATCCAGCGAGCGACTCCCGCCAGCGTCAGTGCCAGCGCCTGCCCGATGGATGCACCGATGAGTGGAACGACGAACTCGAAGGCACCGAAGACGCCGACGATCCGCACCCGGCGTGAGACCTGACCGAGTGCCCCCAGCGAGAGCGCGGCGGAGAAGTTGTTGGCGCCGATGACGACGCCCAGCACGACCAGCTGGACAACGCTGATGGGTCCCCTCACCCCCACTAGGTCGTCGTCAAGCGAAGGACAGGCGCCAACGGTGGCGAGCGGCTCATCCCGACTCGTCGCGAACGTCGTCGTACCCCGTCCATGGACCCTATCGTTCGCGTGCTGAACGATGCTGCTCTGGCGTGGCCTCGCTACCTGGTCCCAGACGCGGGCACAGGCCCTATGCCTCGCAGCGAGGTCGTAGGGTCGCCCCGTGCGCATGTCGCTGGAAGTCGTGATGCTTCCCGTCACAGACGTCGACGCGAGTGTCGCGTTCTACCGGGACAAGGTCGGCTTCGTCCTCGATCACGACGTCAGGCCGGGCAACGGGATGCGCGTCGTCCAGCTGACCCCCGTGGGATCGAGCTGCTCGATCGTGTTCGGTACCGGCATGGGCGGGCTGGCCGCGCCGGGCTCGGTGCGCAACACCCATCTCGTGGTGGACGACATCGAGATGGTGCGCGACGAGCTGGTCGACAACGGTGTTCCGGTGGCCCCGATCGACGACCTGGGCGGTGTCAAGTACGCCTCGTTCGAGGACCCCGACGGAAACACCTGGGCACTCCAGCAGATCGGCTGACGCTCCTGTCGCCGGAAGAGGGGCGCCCCTCCCGGCGACAGGAGCAGCGGCACTGCCGCTGCGACTGCGACGACGTGTTGCGCGCTGCCGCAGTGGCCCCCCTCAGGTCTGCCGCGCGCGCAGTCTGGCACCAGCCGCCGAGAGACCAGGTGAATGTTGCAGCCGAAAGAGCGCCTGAAACAATCCGCTGGCACTAGGCGATCACACGCGGTCCCTCGCGCAGCCACCAGCGGGCTGCGCCGGCGATGTCGTCCCGCGGGTCAGCCGTGAGCGAGGTGAGCAGTGGGTGCTCACACATCCCGAGGGCGTAGACCGCCGCCTCCCTGGTAGCGGGCAGCTCCATGGCCCGCGTGTAGGTGCCCTCGGCGAGCCGGGCTCCGGCATTGCCGGCCAGCATGAGCGCCCCGACGCGCTGGTCGATGTCACCCGAGTCGGCCCAGGTACGCGTGGACTCGGGCAGCACACCCCACCGGCTGTCGCCCACGCGCCGTGCGGCTCGGGCGGCGACAATCGCGTCCTCGACGCCGCGACCCTGCAGCGCTTCGGCGATCGCGGCGATCGCGTCGGCCACCGGGGCAACGAGGCGCGGCAGCGCACTGAGCAGCATGTACGAGGTGACCGCGCGGGTCTCGTGCGGACTGATCGCGATGTCGTACAGCAGCCGTGCCAGCATCGGCTGGCTCCCAAGAGCCACCTGCTCACCGATGCGCTCGGCCTCTCGCTCGCAGGCGCTCCAGTACCGGTTCGCCTTCGACCGCGAGTAGTCCCTGATCTTGCCGGCCGGGGCCAGCGGGGTGGACAGCCGTGCGAGGTGCGGGGCCACCAGCGCCCTGGGGGCCAGTCGCAGCAGATGCGACAACACCGCCCACTCCGGGCTGCCCGACTCACGACGGCAGTAGCTGTCCACCAGGCGCTCCACCACCGACCCCCAGTAGCCGGCAGGGTCGGCCGCGATGACACCCATGTTCTCCAGCGCGACAGCGGCACCACGCACGACCCGCGTGCGCGGGTCGTCCAGCAGGTCCAGGCACCAGCGAACCGCATCGGCAGAATCGGCCTCACCGACCGCGCTCATCATGTCGAAGATCACCTGAGGGCGCGGCTCGGCAAGACGCGCCCTCGCCGCGTCGACGACCAGATAGCCGTAGCCGCTGCACCGCAGCAGCGACAGCGCCTCATAGCGTGCCGGGTAGGCGGCCCCGACCGATCGGTTCATCTGCCCGATCAGCGCATCGACCATCGGCAAGGCGATCGACTCCGGCAACCCGATGCCGCCGGACGACGACAGCGCCCTCGCCCACGTGAGCCAGTCCCCCGCCGACACCACCCGACCACCGTGGGTATCCCCGAGAGCTCCGCGGATCCCGTCCGTGAGATCGGACATCGCCCTGACGGTGACGACTGTGGCGCCGGGGTCCTTGTCCACCGGCGCCTGCTGCGGGAACGTCCGGCACACGATGTCGACAGGCGCACGCAGTGACCCGACCGGTAGACCCAGGGCCTGCTCGTAGGCGTCGACCAGGGCACCATCGCGCAGCCTGGCGGTCTCCAGACGGTGCACCCGCGTGGCGTTGCTGCCCACAGCCGCTGCGAACTCCCGCAGGTTGCCCGCACCAGCAAGCAGTCGGGCCGTGCGCGTCGTCCACGCGATCCGGGCGCCGACGTCGATCGCCGGCCCGTTCAGCGCGGTCGCGTCATACGCCTGCTGAGGAACCGGCCCACGCGTCACGCACCCAGGATCCACCCACGCCGCTCAGCCGCCAACGAGGGTGGCGACACGCACGGTCGTCCATTGCCGACGACGCGCTACGAGCAGCCGAGTCCGTCCTTGATCTCAGCCACGGCGCTGCTCAACGAGTCAGCGGCCTGAGCCACCACCGCGCCCGCTGCACCCAGGGTGTCCGACCCGGAGACACCGTCGATCGCCGTCGAGATCGCCTGCCCACCCGCCTGGAGCGCGGCACTGTCAGCGGCCTCGAGGTCGGTGGCTGCGTCCTGCAGCCCTGCGATCGCCTCGTCGAGGGACTCCTGCGCCTGCTGCGCCTGCTCGACCGTCGAGTCGGCGTCGATCTCACCAACGCCCTGCAACGCCTCGCTCAGCGACGCGATGGCGTCACACGCCTGGGACTCGGCATCCGCCTGAGTCGGGGTGTCGCTTCCGCAGCCGGCCAGCCCGGCGACGGCCAGTGCCGCTACTGACACCACAGCCAACGTCCCAGTCCTGCGCATGGTCGCGTCCTCTCGTTCATCATGATGGGTCGGCGAATGGTCGCACAGTCCGGACGGGCTGATGTCCATGCCTGTCCCGCCACGGGGAGACTGTCGGCATGTCGGTTCGCGCCGGGGGTTGAAGCATGTGACGTGACGACCACGACGCTGGATCGGAGCAGCATCGAGGTCACGTAGCCCGCACTCGACGTCCTCGGCTTCGAGATCGCCGGCACGGTGCAGTCGTCCCAGGGCGGAGAGCACCTCCCGCCCGTGCTCTGCATGGGTAGGCCTTCGCCTACGGTGCCGGTGTGCTGCTCGTGCTCGGAGGTGTTGCGTGAGCAGTCTGGCGGAGTCTGTGCTGCCGTTGATCAGGACGCGTGCCGAGCTGTGGCGGTGGGGTGCGGCGAACGCGCACGGCCTGCAGATGCACGAGGCCGTCGACATCCTCGAAGCCGCGATCCCCGACACCGACCCGGCCGAGGTCTACGCGGTCACGCACAAGGCGCTCGCCAGCGCGGTGACGGTGATCGCGCGTGCGGACGACTCCGGCGGCATCATCGGCGACGCGTGCCGCCGGCTGCTCGACCTGCACCCGAGGGCCGCCGCCGCGGCTCAGGTACCCGCAGGTCGGCTGGTCAATTGGATGATCAAGTTCCAGTTCGAGGGCGATGTCGACTACTTCGAGCTGGATCCGGTGGCCTATGCCCCGGCACTCGGCGAGGCGGGCATGCTCACCTACCGCGCTCGGCTGCACCAGATCGAGCAGAGCCTGGGGCCGCGGCCCGCCGAGGCCGATCGCTGGACCTCGCCTCACGCGCATGACTGGTTCACGTTGGACTGGAACGCGCGACGGCTCGCCGTCCTCGACCACGATGTCGAGGCGATCATCCGCACCCATGCCCGGGACCGCCGGGTCGCGGCCTGGCTGCACGACGCCGCCGAGGCGTTTCAGGAGATCGGCGAGATCGACCTGGCCCTCGACTGGGCCAAGCAGGCAGCCGAGCACGACCGCGGCCACCAGTCACTGAAGGCAGCCGACTACTGGTGCCGGCTGCTCGACGAGCACCGTCCGGGCGACGCACTGCCGGCCAGGCTGTGGGTGTTCCGGCGCTGGCCGTCGTCCACCACAGCGGCCCGCCTGCACGCCGCCGCGGGCCACGGGTGGCCCGACGTCGCCGACGAGGTCATGGCGACGCTGGCCGCGCAACCCAGCGACGCCGTTCGCTTCGCGCTCACCACCCTCAAGGACGTCCCGCTGGCGTGGAACCTTGCCCACTCGCTCGGTTTGGACAGCGATCACACCTGGAGCGAGGTGGCCAAGGCCTACCAGAGGATCGACCCGGTCGCGGTCCTGCCCGTCCACCGTCGACTCGTCGAGAACGAGCTGGTCGAGGCCGGCGCGCAGCACTACCGCCTCGCCGCGCGGCGACTGGCCACCATGCGCAGACTTGCCGTCGGGACCGATCACCAGGCCGACGTCGACGACTTCATCGCCGATCTGCGCGAGACCCATCGCAGAAGGCCCCGACTCCAGCAGGAGTTCGACCGAGCCGGCCTGCCCTAGCAGGATCCCGCCGTGTGGTTCGTCGTCGCTGTGCTGCTGCTCACCCCGGTCGTGTGGGCCCTGGCCGGAGCGCCGGCCGTGCCGGGGCTGGACGCCTGGGTCACCCAGCAGGTGCCCGACCTCGCGGCCGCGGCGACGGTGCCTGCCGGTGCGCTCGTTGGCGCGGCACTGGTGGGGACGCTGCTCGGTGCTGGGCGAGCCCGCGTGACGACCGTGCACGTGTCCACGCTCGCGCACGAGCTCGGCCACGGCCTGACCGCCGCCCTGCTCGGCGGGCGAATCGACCGGATCCGCACCCACCGCGACGGCTCCGGAGTCACCCACACGGCCATGCCCGCACATCGTCCGGTGCGGCAGCTCGTGGTCTCCGCGGCCGGCTACCTCACCCCGGGAGTACTGGCCCTGGCCAGCATGCGCGCGGCCGCGGCGGGAGTCGCCGCGCTCTGGGTTGCCTACCTCGTCGCCGTCATCGCCGTCATGCTCGTACTGGCCATCCGGTCGTGGTGGGGGCTGCTGGTCAGCCTCGGCCTGGGTGGGGCCGGGTGGGCGTTGGTCGCGCTGGCACCCGACCTGGTCGTCGTCTCGCTCGTCGCCGGCCTGGCTGGGCTGCTGGCCGGCGGAGGCACCGTCGACGCCTGGCAGCAGTGGCGCACCCGCGGCACACGATCGAACTCCGACGCCCACACCATGGCCGTCCGGACACGCCTGCCGGTCGGGCTGTTCGCCGGCACACACCTGGCGATGGCCGTCGGTCTCGCGGGCGCCACACTCACCGCACCCATCTGGACCTGATGGCAGCCTGCCAGCCCCACTGCCGGGCCACGAGGACCGGGAAGGCACTCACCGGGCCTGGGACCGCCGCTGGCCCGACCCCGGGCACAGCCCGCCGTTGTTCAGGTGGTGGTGCGCGACGACCACGGTCATCACGCCTTCGCGCCAGGCCTGCATGGTGTTCAAGCAGTGCGGGCAGGTGACGGTCATGTCTCCTCCTTCTCGACCGGACTGGATGCTCTGACTCCAGAAGACCACGCGGGCCCGACACAACCTGGTCGGAGCCGGACGCTCAGGCGGCTCATGCGGCCAGCTGCAGGCTGCCTCGGCCCACCGGCAGGCGGCAGGTCTCGTCCGCGCAGGCCGACACGGCCTCGACGATGGTGACGCGGTGGGTGACCGGGTAGAGGCGCCAGGACACCGAGCCGGTCGCCGCCACGACCTGCACCCGCAGGCCCGCCGCACGCAGCCGAGCCAGGCGGCTCGCGAAGATGCCGTCGCCCGAACCCAGAACCACCCGCGCGAAGCGTGCCTCCACGAAGCACGGCGTCAGGTCCTGAAGCAGCAGGTGGTCGACGGCATCCGTCCCGGTCGTGCGCCGCAGCGTGGCGGTCGGCCACGAGAACGCCGTCACCGCCGCCGAACGCAGGTCGCTCCCGACGACGACCAGGTCACCGACACGAACGCCGGCGGCCGCGCGGTAGCGCGACGCCGCCTCGTCCGCGACGCACTGGTACTCGGTCGGGCCGCCGGTGAGGTTGTCCGCGTCGACGATGTGCAGGGTGCGGCGCGCGGTGCCGGCAGAACGCGTGGTCATCATCGGTGTCCTCCAAGGTCTCGGTGCAACGGGGCGCGATCCCAGGGTCGCGCGAAGGTCCGACACATCCCCCCCGCGCCGAGGCGGCCTACTCAGAAGGAGTGGGCGGTTGCCGCGTCGACCAACGCGGCCAGTGCGCTCGCAGACCCGGACGGCATCCACCACTCAAGAAGCGCATCGGTGGACGGTGATCATGCGTCTCTGGGAAGCTCCCCGGTCATGGGGGAGCTCGCCGAAGGCGTGTACGAGTCCCTCCACACGACTGGCCTATCCCGCGACCTGGCTGATGTCGAGCTGACTCCGCACTTCGATGTCGTCGACCCGGCTGATGCGCCGGAGATCCTGGCCCGGCACGTAGCCGACGCGGTGCGTCGCACCTTGTCGGGCGTTCGTGACGAGTCGGCGCGAGTGGCGTTGGTGAACGAGCTTGTCTCGCTCCTCGGGGATGAGGAAGGAGATGCTGTCGAGCGGCTGGAGCAGCTGATCGCGCTCACTCGGCAGGTCTCGCCCGGCGGACGGGACGTCGTCCGACCGGTCACGCCGCTTGCGGACGCTGCATTGCTCACGAACGCGCCGGAGGAGCCCACTCTGGGCGCGGAGCTGCGTTCGGAGCTGGCAAGCGCCGACCGGGTGGACCTGTTGTGCGCCTTCATCCGCTGGCACGGGCTGCGCGTGATCGAGGAGTCGTTGCTGGCGGTGCGGGATCGAGGTGTGCCGTTCCGGGTGATCACGACGACGTACATGGGTGCCACCGAGCGCCGTGCGCTGGACGAGCTGGTGCGCAGGTTCGGGGCCGAGGTGCGGATCTCGTACGAGAGGCAGTCGACCCGGCTGCACGCGAAGGCGTGGCTGTTTCGACGTCACTCGGGTTTCGACACGGCCTTCGTTGGCAGCTCGAACCTGTCGCGGGCGGCACTGGTGGACGGGCTGGAGTGGAACGTGCGGCTGTCGGGGGTGGCGACACCGCAGCTGATCCGCAAGTTCGCGGCGACGTTCGACACCTACTGGTCCGACCCGGTCTTCACGTCCTACGACCCCGATACGGACGGGCAGCAGCTCGACGTCGCTCTCGCCCGAGCCGGCGGCGGGCCCACCGCCGGCGGGTGGACGATCAGCCTGGCCGGGCTGGAGGTGCGGCCGTTCCCGCATCAGGAGCAGATCCTGGAGGCACTCGACGCTGAGCGCGAGATCCACGGCCGGCACCGCAACCTCGTCGTCGCGGCCACCGGTACCGGAAAGACCGTCGTCGCGGCGCTGGACTACCGCCGTCTCGCCCCAGAGCCGTCCCACCGGCCGAGTCTGCTGTTCGTCGCGCACCGCAAGGAGATCCTCGACCAGTCGCTGCGCACCTACCGGGAGGTACTCGCCGACGGAGCCTTCGGAGAGACCTATGTGGCCGGCACCCGTCCGGAGCGGTGGCGGCACGTGTTCGCCAGCATCCAGTCCCTGGCGTCCCACGGGGTCGACAGGATCCCGCCCGACCACTTCGACGTCGTGGTGATCGACGAGTTCCACCACGCCGAAGCAGCCACCTACCGCCGACTGCTCGACCACCTGCGCCCGCGGGAGCTGCTGGGGCTCACTGCGACACCGGAACGGGCCGACGGGGTCGACGTCCGAGCGTTCTTCGACGGGCGAACCGCGTTCGAGCAGCGGCTGTGGGACGCCCTCGCCGACGACCTGCTCGTGCCGTTCCACTACTTCGGGGTGGCCGACGACGTCGACCTGCGCGGCATCGAGTGGACGCGCGGGGCCTACGACGTCGTGGGTCTGGACCGGGTCTACACCGGTAACGACGCCCGCGCCGCGAAGATTCTGAGCGAGCTGCGGGACAAGGTGACCGACGTCCATCAGATGCGCGCGTTGGGGTTCTGCGTGTCGATCGCCCACGCCGAGTACATGGCACGGGTGTTCCGTGAGGCTGGCATCCCGGCGCTCGCCGTGTCGGGGCGGACGCCCAGTGACGAGCGTGAGGCCGCTCTCGTGTCGCTGCGGTCACGCGAGCTCAACGTGCTGTTCGCCGCCGACCTTTTCAACGAGGGTGTCGACCTACCCGAGGTCGACACCGTCCTGTTTCTGCGTCCCACCCAGAGCTCGACAGTATTCCTCCAGCAGCTCGGCCGAGGCCTGCGCCGGGCCCCCGGCAAAGCGGTGCTCACCGCGCTGGACTTCATCGGTCAGCACCGCCGTGAGTACCGCTTCGACGTCCGCTATCGCGCCCTGACTGGCGTCGGGCGCGCCGCATTAGAACGCCAGATCGAGCAGGGCTTCCCGTTCCTGCCGTCCGGCTCCCAGCTGGTGCTCGACCGGGTCGCCCAACAGATCGTGCTCGACAGCGTCCGTCAGCAACTCCGGCTAACTCGCAGGGGCTTGGCCGCGGAGGTCCGGTCGTACGGGGACCTGCCCTTGGCGCAGTTCCTCGCCGAGTCCGGACGCGACCTGGTCGATATCTACCGCGGCAACAGCTCCTGGACGGACGTGCGCCGCCTCGCCGGCCTTCCGACCGCCCCCGCGGGGCCGGACGAGGCGCCCCTGCTGCGCCGGCTGTCCAGCCTGCTCCACGTCGACGACCCCGAACGCGCCGAGACCTACGCACTGCTCATGGCCCCCGACGCGCCGCACTACGACGATCTCACCCCGCGGCAGCAGCGACTCGCACGAATGCTGTTCTTCACGCTCTGGCCGAACAAGGGGGGCTTCGCCTCCTACCAGGCTGGCCTCGAGCACCTGCGCCAGCACCCAGCTATGTGCGCCGAAGCCCGCGAGGTCATGGCCTACGGAGTCGACCGGGCCCGGCTCAGCCCGCGTCCCCTCGGGGAAGGGCTGCAGAACATCCCGGTCTTCAGTCACGCCCGCTACCGCCGCGAGGAGATCCTCGCCGCACTCGACTGGGCCACCTGGGAGCGGGCGGCCCGCGGCCACTTCACCGGAGTCGCCTGGGCCGAGACCACCCAGTCCGATGCGCTGCTGGTCAACCTGCGCAAGAGCGAGGCCGAGTTCTCCCCGACCACGATGTACCGCGACTACGCAATCTCACCCGAGCTGTTCCACTGGGAGTCCCAGAACACCACCCGCGTCGCCTCACAGACGGGCCAGCGCTACCTCCACCATGCCGAGCGCGGCAGCCACATCCTCCTGTTCGTCCGCGAGACGCCCACCGACGACCTCGGTGCCGCGCCGTTCCTCTGCCTGGGGCAAGCCACCTACCTCGAGCACCGTGGCGAACGGCCGATCGCCATCACCTGGCGGCTGC
>CAYNWB010000072.1:0-9916 GCA_964400785.1 uncultured Actinomycetes bacterium
CCAGGATTCCCGCATCCACCAGGATCGCGATCTGCCGATACAGCGTCGCCTGGGGGACGTCGGGCAGTCGCGTGGCCAGGTCGCCGGCGGTCACCTCCGTCCCCGACGACGCGAGCACCACGCGCAGGCGAATGGGGTGCAGCAGCAGGTCGGCCTTGCCCGACGTCATGGACGTACCCCTTCGTGGTTGGTCTCACCGATGATACTGTTATCGATACTGATAGCAATAGGAGAAGCCGTGCCCGACACGTCCGTCACCGTCCCCACCGGGTCGACGACTCTCGCCGGTGCGCTGCGCCGTCCGGCCGGCGAAGGGCCGTGGCCCGCGGCGCTGCTGGTCGCCGGCTCCGGTCCGCTGGACCGGGACGGCAACATCCGGCGCATGCGCCTCAACCTCAGCGCCGACCTGGCCGCCCTGCTGGAGTCGCTCGGATGGGCATCGTTGCGCTTCGACAAGCGCGGCGTCGGGGACTCCGCCGGTGACTACCTGGCCACGGGCTTCTACGACGAGCTCGACGACGCCGACGCGGCGTACCGGTGGCTGGCCTCCCACCCGGACGTCGACGGCGTCGTCGTCATCGGCCACAGCGCGGGAGCGACCTTCGCCACCGAGCTCGCCGTGCGGCACAGTGAGCTGGCTGGGGTTGTAGCTCTGGCCTTGACCGCCGCAACCGGCGAAGAGACGCTGGTCTGGCAAGCAGAGCAGATCGCAGGATCGCTGCCCCGCCTGGCGTCCGTGCTGCTCAGGATCATGCGCACCGACGTGCTGCGCCAGCAGCGCGCGACCCTGGAGAAGATCCGCGGCTCCGACGCCGACGTCATGCGCATCCAGGGTGCTCGGGTCAACTCCAGGTGGATGCGGGAGTTCATGGCCTACGACCCCCAGCCGACCCTTCAGCGGGTCACAGTGCCCATGCTCGCGCTGACCGGGTCGAAGGACGTGCAGGTCGACCCGGACGGCATCGAGAAGGTGGCCTCGCTCGTCCCGTCCGCTGAGGCGCATGTGCTTGCTGACGTCGACCACCTGCTGCGCCACGAGCCGGCTGCCACATCCGACGTGCGCCGGTACCGCGCCCAGGTTCGCCGGCCGATCGCCGAGCCTGTCGTCGCACACCTGACGGACTGGCTGCAGAGGCTGCGCGAGCAGCGCCGCACCATGAGTCAGTCGAGCGACTCGACGACGAACCGGCTGGCCGACTCGGGGTCGTAGCGCTCGGTGCCGAACCACCAGCCGCCTTCGAGGTCGCTGGGGACGGTGACCGCGCCGAACGACCGCTCGGCGTTGACGGCGAAGCCGTACGGGATGCGTTGGTGGGTGTCGACGCCCACCTTGCCCCAGCGAAGCATCGTCATCTGCTCGATGCGGCCGTCATCGGCCACGAGCAGGGTCATCGACTCGGTCACGCCGTCGACGGTCATCGAGACGACGGCGCTCGTCTCGTCCACGGCCGACCACGTGACTCCTGGCTGCGGCTGCAGCATGGAGGGCACCCACAGCGACTCGGCGACCAAGCGTCCGCGAGAGCTGGCCGTCGTGTCGGGTCCGTGCTCGCCCCCGAGGGGCAGCACGCCGAACAGGCGGACGTCCACCGCGCTGGCACCCTCGAGGTAGTGGTCGCGCACCCGCACACGGGCCGGCCCCAGGCGGCCCGTTGCCCTCCAGGCGAAACCGCGCAGCGGTACCAGCACCTCGTCGGCCTCGAGGCGCAGGCGCCGACCGCCCTGCACCACGGAGCCGGACAGATGCAGCCGCGCACCGCGCGTGCCGCTGCCGGTGCCCTGCGGGCCGAGCGCATGCGCCAACAACCTCGCGGCGGGTGCGGGGACGTCGATGTCCGACGTCGGCTCGGCCTCGCTCACGGCGTCTGTCGCCAGGGTCTGCCACACCTTCTCGAACGACATGACCCCATCATCGCGTCGATGTGCGTCTCGAGGACGCCCGTGTCCCCGAGACGCACATCGACAAGCGGCTTCAGCGCCGTCAGGCGGGCCGGCGGGCCATGAGCCAGATCGGCACGTCGAGCACAGGGGCTCGGTGGGTCTCCAGCACGGTGAACCCGAGTCCCTCGTAGAAGCGCACGTTGCCCTCGGTCTCGGTCTCGAGGTAGGCAGGCGTCCCGTCCCGGCCGGCGCGGTCGAGCCCGTAGCGCACGAGCCGGGTGCCCAGGCCCTGGCCGTGGCGCTCCGGCTCGACGCCGATCGCCTGCAGGTACCAGTGCGGCCCCGCGACGAGCGCGGCGCGCCGCTTCTCGAACATCGCCAGCGTCCGGAAGAGCGCAGACCGTTCGCGGCGGCTCAGACGAGCCATGAACAGCGGCAGAGCGAACCCTGACCTGACCTGAGCCATCACCCGCAGGTCTCGCCCGGGAGGCATCCAGAGGGCGACGGCATCGCGGTCTGCGGACGTCACTGCGTCGCCCCCGCCCACGACGGTCGTGCGAGTCAGTGCGGTGAACATGCGCAGCATCTGGACGCGGCGCCGCGCCTGGTCAGGCCAGAGCGCCGTCCAGATGGGGTCGTCGTGGAACGCCCGCGCCAGCACCGCCCCTGCGGCCGGCACCTGGTCACGACTCAGCAGGACGACCGGCTCGTCGGGCACGCGTCCAGGCTAGCGCCGCTCGCCGGCCGAACAGGTGGCAACCGTCGGCGCAGCGGTGTCGGCGGCGACGTACTCGCTCTGGCGGTCGTGGGCTCCGTAGCCGTCCCGCGAGTCGTAGCGGGCGACGGCCAAGCCCTGCTCGAGCTGCGCGAGGCCCACGTCGACCCCGTCCACGATGACGTACCGAAGCAGCCGCCCGTAGCGATCGGTGTCGTCCTGGGCACCCTCCAGCAGCGTGACCTGCCGTCCGAGCGCCTGCGCCGACAGGGCCTGCGTCGCGACCGCGTACCCGCACTCCCCCCGTTCCGGGGTGTCGATGCCGATGAGCCGTACCCGCCCCACGCCCGCGACGTCGAGCGTGTCTCCGTCGACCACGGCCACCACCGTGCCGTCCGAGGCAGCGGCGGACGCCGAACCGCCCGAGCCACCCGGAGCCTCGCTACGAGTCCCCTGCCACACCCCCAGGGCCACCCCGACGGCCGACAGGGCCACCAGGACGGTGACCAGCAGCGTCACTCGACGACGGCGTCGCACGACCACCACCTTGCCCTCCGACCGAACGATTCAGCGGCGCGACGCCATGATGCGCGCGGGGTCGGTCACAAACCGTCGAGCTCGGCCAGCAGCGGCGCGGCGAGCGACTCGCTCGCAGGCCCCAGAGCCCACGCGGCAACCCGCCCCTGCGGCGTCACCACCGCTGCCACGACGTCGTCGGTGCCCGCCAGCCCGAACGCGCGGCGAACGTCTGCGACCTGGCCGTAGACCGTGATCGTCCTGGCCAGCACGACCGGGTCGCCGATCCCCCGCGCCATCCCGCCGTCGATGAGCGGGCGCGCGGGCGTCCATCGCGCCCCCAGCAGGGGCACCTCGAAGCACGGCACCCCGGGAGGCACCCGGGCGAGCCACCCGTCGACGTCACGCTGGTGGCGCTGGTGGAACGCCAGCACGACCAGCGATGGTGCCGGCAGGTCATCGGGTAGCCGAACCACGACCCCGTCGAGTCGTCGTCCGTGCAACCGGGGGAAGGCGGGAGTCACGCCGGCCACAGTAGGTTGCCGGCACACGAGCAGGGAGTCGCATGGAACCGTCAGCAGCGTCGCCACCAGCTGCACGCGCCCGGACCATCGTCCGGGTGCTGCTCGCCGCTGGCCTCATCACCGCAGGTGTGGGCCATCTGACCTGGCTGCGGGTGGAGTTTCGGGCGCAGGTGCCGCAGTGGCTGCCCGTGGACGACGACCTGGTGGTGGTGGCGTCCGGAGTCGTCGAGATCGCGCTCGGCACGGCTCTGCTCGTGGTCCGCAACCGGCGCCGTCTCGTGGGCTGGGCCACTGCTGCGTTCTTCGTCGTGATCTTTCCCGGCAACATCGCCCAGTACGTCGAGGGCGTGGACGCCTTCGGCCTCGACTCCGACGCCGCCCGGGCGGTCCGGCTGCTGTTCCAGCCGGTGCTCGTCGTCATGGCCCTCTGGTCCACGGGCGCCTGGCCCGGCTCCGGCCGCATGCCGCGAGGTGAGGTGTCGCGAACCCCCGAGGGGACGGCCAGCGAATAGCGTCCTTCTCATCATGGACGAGATTGCCCACCCCTCCGCGACCCAGCCACGGCGCTCACTCCTGAGGACAGCCCGCGACGTCGCCAACCCGGCCACCGTCAAGGGCGCCATCGCAGTGCTCGCCGGTGTGGCCCTGGTCGTGCTTCCCGACCTCACCCTGACCCTCGTCGAGCTCGTGCTCGGCGCCGCGCTGGTGGCCAACGGCGGGCATGACATCTGGGTCGGTCTGACCGGGCGAAGCCGCCAAGGGGCGCGCTTCGCTCGCGGCTCCGGCTCACGACTGCTCGGCGTGCTGCGAGGCCTGGCCGGTATCGGGGTCGGGATCGTCGTGCTCGCCGCACCCCGTGACTCGCTGACGACGGTACTGGCGCTGCTGGGTGTGTACCTGGTGATCCGAGGCACGTTCAGCGTGCTGGCCGGGGTGCTCGGACGCGACCAGGAGCACCGCGCCGCACGGCTCACCGTGGGCGTCGGGGGGGTCGCGCTCGGTGTGCTGGCCCTCGCCGTGCCTGACGCGTTGACGAGCGGTGTGCTGGCCTCGGGGGCAGTCCTGGCCTGCGTCGTCGGCGGCATCCTGCTCGCCCACGGGCTGCGTTCGGGCTCCCCCGGGGCCAGCACGATGACGGTCCCCGATGGCTCGGTCGCGGAGATGCTGTGGCAGTGGGTGCGCACGACCGACGTGGGCGCATCACGGCGCGAGGCGCTCGCCGACACCCTGTACTTCGAGGAACCCGGTCGCGCCGCGAAGGTGGCGGCATGGTGGGTGATGCTGCTGCTCAGCGTGGCCATCGCGACCTTCGCCGTCCTGCAGGACTCCACGGCGGTCGTGATCGGCGCGATGCTCATCGCACCACTCATGACCCCGATCCTTGGACTGGCCGGCGCACTCGTCAACGGATGGCGCCGGCGGACGACCTCGTCGACCCTGCTGGTGCTGCTCGGCGTGGTCGCCGCCGTCGGGCTCGCCTACCTCATCTCGGCCTGGGTGCCGGCCCTGGTGCCGTTCGACGCCAACAGCCAGATCATCAGTCGGGTCAGCCCCACCTTCGTGGACATGCTCATCGCGGTGTCGGCCGGCGCCGCCGGGGCGTTCGCGACGGTCAACGCGCGCGTCGCCTCGTCCATCGCCGGAGTGGCCATCGCCGTGGCGCTCGTACCGCCGCTCGGAGTGGTCGGGGTCTCGTTGGAGAACCAACGGTGGGACGAGGCGTGGGGCTCCCTTCTGCTGTTCCTGACGAACTTCGTGTCGATCGTGCTCGCCGCGGCTGCCGTGTTCGTGCTGAGCGGGTTCGCTGAGAGCACCCTGCTGCGCAGCCAGCGGCGCCAGATCGCCTCGACCCTGGCGCCCTTCGGCGCGTTGGCCCTCGTGGTGCTCGTGCCGTTGGTCTTCACAGCCGAGGGCATCCTCGTCTCCGCCACGCAGCAGAACGCGGCCCAGCAGGCGGTCGACGACTGGCTCGGCGAGGACACTGCCCTACGACTCGATCGGGTGACGGTGGACGGTGACACGGTCACGGTGGAGCTCGCCGGCGCCGCGGCCCCGCCCGACCCTGCGGGGCTGCAGAGCGCGCTGTCCGACCAGCTCGGCACGGACGTGCGCGTCGAGCTCGTCCTGACGCCGACTGCCGTCATCACCGTGGGCACCGATGGATCGGTCGAGACGAGTTCCACCGCGCAGGACGGCAGCCCGTGACCACCTCGCTAGGCTGACGCGACCGAGCGAGGGTGCACGGAGCACGGGCGCAGCACGAGGAGATGGCCATGGCGGGCGGACTGGCGGCCCTGCTCGACGACATCGCCGCCCTGGCGAAGCTCGCGGCCGCTTCGATCGACGACGTGGGCGCTGCGGCCGCGAAGGCCAGCGCCAAGGCGGCCGGCGTGGTCGTGGACGACACGGCCGTGACGCCACGCTACGTCCACGGGTTCACGGCCGACCGCGAGCTGCCGATCGTCAAGCGCATCGCCATCGGCTCGATCCGCAACAAGCTGCTCATCATCCTGCCCGTCGCCCTCGTGCTCAGTCAGTTTCTGCCGTGGCTGCTCACCCCGATCCTCATGCTGGGCGGCACGTACCTCTGCTTCGAGGGTGCCGAGAAGATCTGGGAGAAGGTCGCCCACCACGACGGCCACGAGACTCCCGTCGCCATGGTCGGGCCCGAGCACGAGGAACAGATGGTGCGCGGCGCTGTGCGCACCGACCTGATCCTGTCGGCAGAGATCATGGTGATCGCTCTCAACGAGGTCGCCGACGAACCGCTGCTCAGCCGCACCCTCGTGCTCGTCGTCGTGGCGTTCGCCATCACCGCCCTCGTCTACGGGGTGGTTGGGCTCATCGTGAAGATGGACGACATCGGGCTGCTGCTCGCGCAGCGACCGTCCCCGAGCAGCCAGCGCATCGGCCGGCTGCTGGTGCGGGCCATGCCGCGGGTGCTGGCGTTCCTGTCCACCCTCGGCATCGTCGCCATGCTGTGGGTCGGTGGGCACATCATTCTCAACGGGCTGGACGAGCTGGGTCTGAGCTGGCCCTTCGACCAGCTGCACCACCTCGAAGAGGCCGTCGCCGACGCCACCGGCGCACTCGGCGGGTTTCTCGCCTGGACGGTCGACACCCTGGGCTCGGCGGTCTTCGGGCTGCTCGTCGGCGCCGTCGTGGTCACCGTGGTGACCCTCGTGCGGCGGCTGCGACACACAGACGACACGATCGGATCGGAGACCGCATGACCGCGCCGGCAACACCCCAGGCACACCCCGCCCACGACCCTGGTACCCACCGCTGGCTCCCCCAGCGGTCCACCCCGGTCGACCCCGAACGTGTCCAACGACTGCTCGCCGCCGAGTGGGAGAGGTTCACCTCGGGCACCGCGGCCTCGGGTGAGCACAACGTCCGGGCCAGCAAGACGTTGCCCCTGGGGGTGACCTCGTCGTTCCAGCACTGGGAGCCCTACCCCATCTCCATCGAGTCGGCGCGGGGTGCTTGGCTCACCGACGTCGACGGTCGACGACTGCTCGACCTGTCGATGGGGTTCGGGGCGATGCTCGTCGGCCACCTGCACCCCGTCGTGGTCGAGCACGTCGAGCGTGCCCTGCGCGAGACGGGCACGCTCTTCGTCACCCCGTCCCCCCAGGCGACGCAGATGAGCGAGCGGTTCTGCGAGCGGTTCGGTCTCGACATGATCCGGTTCACCAACTCGGGCACAGAGTCGCTCATGTACGCGATCCGCGCCGCACGCGCCTACACGCGCCGCAAGGCCATCGTGAAGATCGAGGGCGGCTACCACGGCGGGTACGACGGCCTGCAGGTATCGGTCAAGCCTGACCTCGCCGACATCGGACCCGCGGACGCGCCTGTGCCCGATGTGCCGTTCGACGTCGAGGCCGGAACCGTCCACGTCGTTGCCTACAACGACCTGCCGATGCTCGAGCGCATCTTCGCCCAGCACGGCTCCGAGATCGCGGCGATGGTGGTCGAGCCGGTCATCGAGAACCTGGCCATCGTGCTGCCCGACGCCGGCTACCTCGCCGGGGTGCGCGCCCTGTGCGACGAGTACGGAGTCGTGCTGGTCTTCGACGAGGTCAAGACAGGGCTCACCGCCGGCCCTGCGGGTGCCGCTGAGCGACTCGGCGTGCAGCCCGACCTGATCACGCTCGCCAAGAGCATCGGCGGCGGCCTGCCGCTGGCGGCGTTCGGCGGCAAGGCGCAGATCATGCAGGTGGTTGTCGACGGGCGCATGGCGCACTTCGGCACCTACAACGGCAGCCCGCTCGTGATGGCCGCAGCGCGCGCCGTCGACGAGATCTGCACCGAGCAGGCGCTGGCACAGGCGGAGGCCATCAACATGCGGGCGCTGGCTGCGCTGGCAGAGGTGATCGAGGCCTACGAGCTGCCGGCCCACACCGTCGGTCTCGGGGTGAAGGGCTGCGTGACCTGGGCGTCCACGCCAGTGCGCAACTACCGCGACTACAAGGCCACCGACTTCGGCGTGGCCGAGCTGTCGTGGCTGTGGGGCGTGAACCGGCGGGTGCTCACCCCGCCCGGCCTCGACGAGCAGTGGCTGGTCTCCCTCGCCCACACCGACGACGACATGGCACACCTGGTCGAGCACTTCACCGAGCTCGCCCAGGCCCTGCGCGCCTGACACCAGGCGGTCTTCCCGTGATCGACCTGCACTGCCACCTGCTGCCCGGCCTGGACGACGGCGCCGTCGACCTCGCCGATGCCGTGGCCATGGGACGGCAGGCCGCCGCGTCCGGGATCACCCACATCTGCGCCACCCCGCACATCCGGCACGACCACGACGTGAAGATCTACGAGCTGCCCGACCACATCGGCCTCGTCGCCGACGCCCTGTCCGCCGACGGCTGCCCGGTGCAGGTACTGCCCGGCGGCGAGGTGGCCGAGACGATCGTCGACCATCTCACCGACGACGAGCTGCACGCCGTCTCGCTCGGGGCTGCCGGTCACTGGATCCTGCTCGAGCCGGCGCCGGGACCTCTGTCCGACACCCTCGACGCGACCGTCCGACAGCTCGAGCAGCGCGGGTTCCGCAGCCTCATCGCCCACCCCGAGCGCCACCTGAGCCACGACCTGATCGATCGGCTCGTTGCCCTGGTACGCATCGGGGCGCTCGTGCAGGTCACGGCCGCCACCATGGCCGAGCACCCGGCGTCGGTCGGCATGCGCATGCTCGCCGAGGCAGGCGTGGTGCACGTGCTCGGCAGCGACGCCCACTCGTCACGTGCCGGACGTGCGGTCGACCTGTCGATGGGCGTGGACGCCCTCGCCGAGATCCCCGCCATGCGTGACCATCTGGACTGGGTCGCCCACGAGGCTCCGGCCGCCATCGTCGCCGGACGAGACGTGGTGGCACCCTTCAGGGCCGGACAGGCCGCAGGCTGACATCGTCGGCCAGCGACTCGACCTGCGCGCGCGACGACTCGCCCCGGCCTCGGTAGTGCGCCGTGCCCCCGGCCATGCCGAGCCTGACCGCGTCCAGCCACGGCAGGCCCTGCGCCAACGCGGACGACAAGGCCCCGGTCATGGCGTCCCCGCAGCCGGCGGCACGTCCAGGCCCGACGGGGGGCGGCACCAGCTCCACCGCGGCGCCGGTCTCGTCGACCGCGAGCACCGACGAGGGGCCGCGGGTCACCACCACGCCGCTGGCGCCCATCTCGACGAGGCGGCGAGCAGCCGCGTCCCGCTGCCGCAGCTCGTCCACCGGCGCCACCACCACCTCGGCCAGCTCCCAGTCGTTGATCTTGACCACAGCGGGCCCGCCCCCCAGGGCGGCATCGAGTCGAGGGGTCGACAGGTCGACGACCACGAGCAGCCCCGCGGCGACCGCCGACCGCACGAGCGTCGCGTACACCGGCAGGGGCAGCGCATCGCCGGGCATGGGGTTGCACACCACCAGCACGTCGGCCGGCCGGGCGGCCGCCAGGGTCGCGCGCACCAGCGCGTCGACCTCGCCCGCGGACGGTGGGGGCGCCCACTGCGACGCAACCTCCCTTGCCGGCTCCTGCCGCTGGTCGACGACGAAGACACCGGTCGACGCGCTGCTGGCGACCAGCCGACGATCGAAGGGCTCGACGGCCAGCAGCGGGTCGAGCATCGAGCCCATGCGCCCGCCGGACAGCCCGCACATCGTCACCGCGCTGCCCATCGTGGCGGCCATGCGCGCCACCCACACGGGCTGACCCCCGGCGAGGACGCGGATGCGGTCGCTGCCCGAGGGATGCTGCTCGATGGAGACCTCGAGCAGAGGACTCGG
>CAYNWB010000073.1:0-8465 GCA_964400785.1 uncultured Actinomycetes bacterium
TGGTGCAGGGGTGACCGTGCACGTACCTCCGCGGTGCAAGGGTGACCGCGCACCGCCCGGCAGTGTCGGCGTCCGCCGTCTCGTGCGAGCTGACGGTGCAAGGGTGACCCTGCACCGTGCCCGGGCGGTGCAAGGGTGACCGTGCACCGATGCATGAAGATCATGGGAAGGTTTGCCACCGCCGGCGGTGCAGGGGTGACCGTGCACCCTGCCCGGATGGTGCAGGGGTGACCGTGCACGTACCTCCGCGGTGCAAGGGTGACCGCGCACCGTCCGCCCCCGTCCGCCATCGCCCGTTCCGCCCGCCCCGTCCGGCCTCACCCGGCCTCGCCCGACCGCGGACCCGAGCATTCGCCCGACGTCACCCCAGCCGCGTCGATACGCTGCGAGACGACCGCCCATCTACCCGGCAAAGGAGCACGACGTGGCGTCGATCGAGGCAGTAGGCGCGCGCGAGATTCTCGACTCGCGCGGCAACCCCACCATCGAAGTTGAGATCGTCCTGGACGACGGGGCGCAGGGACGGGCCGCCGTTCCTTCTGGTGCGTCGACGGGTGCCTTCGAGGCCGTCGAGCTGCGCGACGGCGACGACAGCCGGTACGGAGGCAAGGGCGTCGAGAAGGCCGTCGAGAACGTGCTGGACGAGATCGCGCCGCAGATCCTCGGGGCCGACGCCGAGGAGCAGCGCCTCATCGACCAGGCGATGATCGACCTGGACGGCACGCCCAACAAGGCCCGCCTCGGGGCCAACGCCATCCTGGGTGTGTCGCTCGCCGTGGCGAAGGCGGCGGCGGACTCCGCCGAGCTTCCGCTCTACCGGTACGTCGGTGGCTCGAACGCCTACGTGCTGCCGGTGCCGATGATGAACATCATCAACGGCGGCTCGCACGCCGACAGCGACGTGGACTTCCAGGAGTTCATGATCGCCCCCATCGGCGCTGCCTCCTTCCGCGAGGCCCTGCGGATGGGTGCGGAGGTCTACCACGCACTCAAGAGCGTGCTCAAGGGCAAGGGCTACAACACCGGCCTCGGTGACGAGGGCGGGTTCGCTCCTAGCCTGCCCAGCAACCGTGCGGCCCTCGAGCTCATCGTCGAGGCCATCGGCACGACGGGGCTGCAGGCAGGCGCCGACGTCGCCGTGGCCATGGACGTCGCGGCCACCGAGTTCTACGGCCGCGCCCTCAAGGGGTCGGGCAACCCGGCGCCGAACGAGTACTTCGTCGAGGGCCAGGCCAAGTCGACCGACCAGCTGATCGAGTACTACAACGAGCTGGTGGACGCGTTCCCCATCGTGTCGATCGAAGACCCGCTGTCGGAGGACGAGTGGGGCGACTGGACGTCGTTCACCGCTGCGCTCGGCGACAAGATCCAGATCGTCGGGGACGACCACTACGTCACCAACGTCGAGCGGCTCTCGCGCGGCATCACGGAGAAGACGGCCAACTCGCTGCTGGTCAAGGTCAACCAGATCGGCTCCCTCACCGAGACGGCCGACGCGGTCGACATGGCGCACCGCGCCGGGTTCACCACGATGATGAGCCACCGCTCGGGTGAGACCGAGGACGTGACCATCGCCGACCTGGCCGTCGCGTTCAACTGCGGCCAGATCAAGAGCGGTGCCCCGGCCCGTACCGACCGCGTCGCCAAGTACAACCAGCTCATGCGTATCGAGGAGGACCTCGAGGACGCCGCGCGCTACTCCGGCGCGTCGGCGTTCCCGCGCTTCTCGGCCTGAGCGACCATAGGAGGCATGCCGACGACGAGCCGGGGACCCACCGGACGGACCCATCCGTCCGGGCCCCGGCTCTCGTCGCGTTCCAGGTCGACGCAGGCACGTACCGCCGAGCCTGCGGCGACATCGAGCCCGACGCCCCCGTCGAAGCCGAAGCTGAAGCCGAAGCCGACAGCGGCATCTCGGACGGCGGGCGATGCACCCGCCGCGCAGGCGTCCGGCGCTGCGGGCACGTCGATGACCACTCGGGCGGCCGTGCTGCTGGGCGTGCTCGCGATCCTCGCGGCCTCCTACGCCCTGCCGGTACGGGCCTGGCTCGACCAGCGGTCGCAGATGGCTCAGCTCAGCTCCGAGCGCGACGCCCTGGCCGCCGAGGTCGACGCGCTGAGTGACGCCGTCGCCCTGTGGGACGACCCCGCCTACGTGCGCGCGCAGGCCCGCGAGCGCCTCAACTTCGTGCTGCCCGGCGAGGTGGGGCTCGTCGTGCTCGGCACCGAGTCGACGCCTGCCGAGCAGCCGGCGACCGGCGCGGTGCTCCCTGCCTCCGAGGCCGACCAGCCCTGGTGGTCGACCCTCGTCGCGGCCTTCTCCGAGGTCGGCGCGGCGGACGGGCAGACCCAGACCGAGCTCGAGTCCGAGCCCCAGACAGATCCCCAGACAGATCCTCAGGACGAGCCCGCCCCTGACGACGGGCCATGACCGCCCCCACCGCTCACGACCTGCAGGCGGTGTCGGCCCAGCTCGGCCGGCCCGCGCGCGGGGTGCGCGCGATCGCGCATCGCTGCCCGTGCGCTCTGCCCGACGTCGTGCAGACCGAGCCGCGGCTGCCTGACGGCACCCCGTTCCCGACGCTGTACTACCTCACCTGCCCACGCGCGTGCAGCGAGGTCGGACGCCTGGAGGGCAGCGGGCTCATGGCCGACATGTCCGAACGTCTGGCCACCGACCCCGACCTTGCGGCGCGGTACCGAGCCGCCCACGAGACCTACCTGGCCGAGCGAACGGCCCTGGCCGACGTGCCGCAGATCGCCGGCGTCTCGGCCGGCGGCATGCCCGACCGCGTCAAGTGCCTGCACGTGCTGGTCGCCCAGGCGCTGGCGGCCGGACCGGGGGTGAACCCCCTCGGCGACGAGGCCCTCGCCCTGCTGCCGCCCTGGTGGGCAGGGGGTCCCTGCGTGAGCACGACGCCCGAGTCGACCCTGGAGCACCAGCCATGACCCCACCCGTGGCCGCGATCGACTGCGGCACCAACTCGATCCGGCTGCTCGTCGCCGAGCCTCTCCAGGATGCGGCCTCAGGCCAGGTCACCGCGCTGCGTGACCTCGACCGCCAGATGCAGATCGTCCGCCTCGGCCAAGGGGTCGACCGCACGGGACGGCTCGACCCGGCCGCCCTGGCGCGCACCTTCGACGCCCTGCGCGACTACGCCGCGCGCATCGACGAGCTCGGCGCCACCTCCGTGCGCATGGTCGCCACCAGCGCCTCGCGCGACGCCTCCAACGCCGACGACTTCGTGGCCGGGGTGCGCGCGATCCTCGGCGCCGATCCCGAGGTGATCAGTGGCGACGCCGAGGCCGCGCTGTCGTACCGGGGGGCCACAGCGGGGGTCAGCGACGCGCTCGCCCCGTCCCCGCGCCTGGTGGTCGACATCGGCGGCGGGTCGACGGAGTTCGTGCTCGGTGACGGCCCCGACGTGCGCGCGGCTCGGTCGGTCGACATCGGGTGCGTCCGCATGACCGAGCGCCACCTGCTCAGCGACCCGCCCACCGCCGACGAGGTGCGCTCCACCACGGCCGACATCGACGCGGCGATCGCGCTGGCGGGCCACACCGTCCCCCTGCAGCAGGCCCACAGCATCGTCGGGCTGGCCGGCTCGGTGACCACTGTGGCGGCGATCCACCTCGGGCTGGCTGTCTACGACCCGACGGCGATCCACGGCCACGTCGTCCCCGCCGACGACGTGCGGACGATCAGCAACGACCTGCTGACGATGACGCGGGACGAACGGGCCGCGATCCCGGTCATGCACCCCGGACGCGTCGACGTCATCGCCGCCGGTGCCCTCGTGCTGCGGCGCATCCTCGACGCCACCGGGCTACCCGGAGTCGTCGTGAGCGAGCACGACATCCTCGACGGCATCGCCTGGTCGCTCGTCGAGTGAGCCGATCCGCGATGTCGGCTGCCGACGTGCTCGCAGAGGCCCGAGCAGCCCGAACCCTCGACGACCTCGACGCAGCGATCTGCGACTGCCGGGCCTGTCCTCGCCTCGTGCAGTGGCGCGAGCAGGTGGCCAGCGAGCGACGTGCCGCGTTTCGTGACCAGCCCTACTGGGGACGCCCCGTTGCGGGCTTCGGCCCCGCCGACGCCCGCATCGTCGTTCTCGGCCTCGCGCCCGCCGCTCACGGGGCCAATCGCACAGGACGGGTGTTCACCGGAGATCGCAGCGGCGACTGGCTCTACGCGGCGCTGCACCGGGCCGGCCTGGCCAACCAGCCCACCGCGACGGCGCGCGACGACGGCCTGCTGCTGCGCGACACCCGGGTGCTCGCGGCCGTCCGTTGCGCTCCTCCGCAGAACAAGCCCACGCCCGTCGAGCGCGACACCTGCGCCCCGTGGCTCGACCGCGAGCTCGACCTGCTGCGCCCGACCATGCGGGTGCTGCTCGCCCTCGGGGGCTTCGCCTGGGACGCCGCCCTGGCCTGGTACGCACGCACGGGCGGGGTCGCCCCCCACCCACGTCCCCGATTCACGCACGGCGCCCAGGCCGTACTCGGTGACGTGCTGCTGCTCGGCAGCTACCACCCCAGCCAGCAGAACACGTTCACCGGACGGCTGACCGAGCGCATGCTCGACGACGTCGTCGAGGTTGCGGTCGGCCACGCGCGCGCACAGGGCACGATGGGCGCATGACCGTCCTCGCCGTCACCGTCCTCGGCCACGACCGGCCCGGCATCATCGCGCAGGCGACGTCCGCGCTGGCCGGGCTCGGGCTCAACCTCGAGGACTCCACGATGACGCTGCTGCGCGGCCACTTCGCCTTCATGCTCATCTGCTCCGGCGACGCCACGCGCGACACCGTCGCCGCAGCGCTCGCCCCGCTCACCACCGACGGGTCCCTCGACGTCTCGGTGCGCGAGGTGAAACCCGAGCCTGCCGCCGAGCGCAGGGGACAGGCCTACCAGCTCGCCGTGCACGGCGGCGACCGTCCGGGCATCGTCTCGGCCCTCACTGCCGTGCTCGCCGACGTCGGCGGCAACGTCACCGACCTGTCGACGCGTCTGGCCGGCAGTCTCTACGTGCTGCTCGCCGAGGTGGACGTACCGGCCGAGGCCGACATCGACCAGGTCACGACGCGGCTGGCTGAGGTCGCCCGCGACCTCGGCGTCGACGCCTCGTTGCGCCCCGTCGACACCGACCTGCTGTGAGCTCCGTCGGCAGCGATCTGCTCCGCGCCTGGTCCGTCGACCTGCTCGGGGTGCCCGGTCAGGTACGCCGTGTCGTCGAGGCACCCGACCCCGTGCTCTCGCGCCCGGGCGACCTGGTCGACCCGCGCGCGGACGACGTCGTGCAGCTCGCCGCCGACCTGGTCGCCACCATGCGCGTCTCACCCGGCTGCGTCGGGCTGGCCGCACCCCAGGTCGGGGCGAGTGCCGCGGTGTTCAGCGTCGACGTCAGCGAGCACCCCAAGACGCGTACGCACCATGGAGTGTTCGTGCTCTGCAACGCCGTCGTCACAGCGGCCTCGCGCAACGAGAAGGCGCGGGAGGGCTGCATGTCGGTGCCCGACCTGACCGGAGACGTCAAGCGCGCGACCCGCCTCACCGTCGCCGGCGAGCTGCCCGGCTCGGGGGAGCGGGTCGAGGTCACCACGGACGCGTTCGAGGCGCGTGCGCTGCAGCACGAGATCGATCATTGCTCGGGCCTGCTCTTTCTCGACCGTGTCGCCGGCGCGCACGCGCTCTACGCACGCAAGGTGTACTTGTAGGCAGAAGTCAACGCCGGCTCCCGTGGCCCAACTGGCAGAGGCGCCCGACTTAAAATCGGGTTCGGTGTGGGTTCGAGTCCCACCGGGAGCACACCGGGCGCGCGTCCACCCGGCGTTGCAGCTGGAACACGAACAGCGCTTCCGACGTTATGATGCTCACAGGTCGCTTCGGCGGCCCTGACCCGACCGCCGGCATCGGCTGAGGAGACACACATGGAAAGCAGAAACCCCGTCTTCGCCCGATCGGAGACCATGGTCTCCGGCGGCCGCGCGGCGTCTGCCGGCGTGGACGCCGCGAGCATCGCCCAGCTCGAGCAGGCCTATGCGGGCCCGCCGGCTGGTCCGCTGCAGACCGGCCGCATGACCTACAACGACGTCATCATGAAGACCGGCCTGACCTTCGCCGTGCTGCTCGTCGGCGCTGGTATCGGCTGGTTCCAGCCGGCGCTCGCGATGGTCGGCTTCATCGTCGGGCTCGTGCTCGGCCTGGTCAACGCCTTCAAGAAGGAGCCCAGCCCGCCGCTGATCCTCGCCTACGCCGCGTTCATGGGCGTCGGCCTCGGCGGCATCAGCCTGATGTTCCAGTCCCAGTGGCAGGGCATCGTCCAGCAGGCCATCCTCGGCACGTTCTCGGTGTTCGCGGTCGCGCTGTTCGCCTACCGCAGCGGCCGCATCCGGGTGACGCCGAAGTTCCGCCGCATGGTGCTCATCGGCATGATGGGCTACCTGGCCTTCTCGCTGGTCAACCTCGTGCTCGTGCTGTTCGGCGTCGGGGACGGCTGGGGCCTGCGCAGCGGCTGGATGGGCGTGGCCGCCGGTCTGATCGGCGTCTCACTCGCGGCGTTCTCACTGGTGCTCGACTTCGACTTCATCGACAAGGGTGTGCAGAACGGCATCCCTGTGAAGTACGCGTGGACGGCGGCCTTCGGCCTCGTCGTGACGCTCGTCTGGCTCTACCTGGAGCTGCTGCGCCTGCTGGCCATCCTGCAGGGCAACGACTGACCCAGCACGCGAAGCCACGACGGCCCCGCACCCGAGAGGGTGCGGGGCCGTCCTGCTGCTCCGGGTACCACCCGGAGCAGACGCCTCTACTCGAACGAGCGGTGCGCACGCACCAGGTTGTGCTCGTGCACGATCGCGGTGGCGTGACCGTGCGAGATGCCGTACTCGTCTCGCAGCCAGTTCACCCTGTCGTCGAAACGCAAGAAGCTGGGGCCGTCCTCCAACGTCCGGAACCACTCGGGAAGCCCACGTCCGGTCGCCTCGGGTACCCGGGCGACGAGGTTGCGGTGGGTCTCCTCGGAGTGGTGCAGAGACATGGCAGGGGCCTCCTGACGGTCGACAGCAACTGTGCCCTGGAGCCTGCCTCACCGGGGGCCGACAGACAAGGGGTCCAAAGACCGCAGACGCCAGGTGGTGCGGGCCGCCGTGGTCGATTGGGGTGTTCTCCGGCGTGGCGCCTGTGACTGGAGTGTCGTGTTGGACATACTCCCGACGTCCGGCGGCTGACACGGCCGCGTCCTTCCCCGGACGAAGCGGGAGCCCATGGCCACCATCGCACCACCCCCGACGCAGCAGCGCCGAGCGCCGTCCCAGGGCCACCGGCCCGGGCCGGGATCTGGTCGGGGAGCCGGCCAACCACCGCGTCGACCTCGCCCACCGGTGTCGGTGGCTCAGGCGCGGGCGCAGAGCGCCGCCCTTCGGCGCGCTCTGCTGCTGATGCTCGGCACGGTGCTCGTCCCGGGGTCGGCCCAGCGTTTCGGTGGCAACCGTCAGGTCGGCCGCATCGCGATGCGGGTGTGGCTCGCCCTGGTGGTGGTGCTGGGTCTGGTCGCGCTCGTCGCGATGCAGCGCCCGACCATGCTGGTGTCGGTCGCGTCCAACGACAGCTTTCTGACCGCCGCCAAGGTCGTGCTCGCTGCACTCGGCGCCGGCTGGCTCTTTCTCGTGCTCGACACCTGGCGGCTCGGCCGGCCGCCTGCCCTGTCGCGCCGAGGTCGGCTGACGCTCACCGGCGTGACCGGTGTCGTGTTCCTGCTCGTCGCAGGGCTGGTCTCGACCGGCATGCACCTGCTCGACGTTCAGCGCGACCTGGTCGGCTCCGTCTTCGCCAAGGGCCCCGCCATCGGTGCCGTCGACGGCCGCTACAACGTGCTGGTCGTCGGGGGAGACGCCGGTGCCGACCGCGAGGGCCTGCGTCCGGACAGCCTCACGGTCGTCTCCGTCGACGCTGAGTCCGGCCAGTCGGTTCTGGTGGGCATCCCGCGCAACCTCATGGACGCACCGTTCCCCGAGGGCTCCCCGTTCGCGTCCTTCTGGCCGGACGGCTACGACTGCGGCGACGACTGCATCATCAACTCCCTCTACACCTGGGCCACCGTGGAGGCCGAGGAGTTCCCGCAGTACGACGATCCCGGTCTCGAGGCGACCCGCCAGGCGGCCGAGGGCGTGACCGGGCTGTCGATCCCCTACACCGCGGTGGTCGACATGGCCGGATTCGAGCAGATCGTCGACGCCATCGGGGGTGTCACCGTGGACGTCGGCAAGCGCGTGCCCATCGGCGCGCTCGGGAACATTGAGGGCTACATCGAGCCGGGTGTCCAGGTTCTGGACGGGTACCAGGCCCTGTGGTTTGCGCGGTCGAGGGAAGGGTCAAGCGACTACGAGCGCATGGTTCGCCAGAAGTGCCTCACGTCCTCACTTGCCCGGCAGGCCGACCCGATGACGGTGCTGCGCAACTACGAACAG
>CAYNWB010000073.1:8475-9374 GCA_964400785.1 uncultured Actinomycetes bacterium
CTGGCCAGCGCCTCGTCCGCGCTGGTCCAGACAGACATACCGACCCGGGACTTACCGGGTCTGGTCACTGTCGCACAGAAGGTTCCCGGTCAGGAGATCGATGCGATCTCGTTGGTTCCGCCACTGGTGGATCCGGCGCGCCCGGACTTCACCACGATCCACGCGCTAGTCGAGGAAGCTATAGCAGGCATCCCGAACGGCGAGGAGGCAACCGCCTCCGAGGAAGAAAGCATGTCGTCGGTCGGAAACGCCGACTCGGCTGAGTCCGCTGCCTACCAGGGCGGTGCTGTCCCGCAAAAGGGCACGTCGCCTCCGGATGCCCCGTCCGCCGACGCTCCCGGACTCGGAGATCCAGCGACGGCGGAGGACCTGGGGTTGGTATGCCAGGCGATGTAGGAGGTGTCGGAGTTGCCGACAATGGGTCGACCGACGGCTATCCGGAGCGTTTCGCGTCGCGTCCCTCCGTCACCCTGCTGAAGACAGGTCGCAACCTCGGATATGGGCGCGCGGCCAACCTTGGCGCTGCGCTCGCGCCTCCGACGCCGTGGCTGCTGGTGTGCAACCCGGATGTGGAGTTTGACGCCGGCTCGGTCGATGCCCTGCTCGCTGCGGCCGAGCGGTGGCCTGAGGCGGGGTCCCTCGGCCCGGCCATCGTCGAACCAGGCCGCCAGCGCCATGATCACGGTGAAGGACAGCACAAAGGACGAGCCTACGGCGAAGATCACCGAGATGCCGATCATGGAGACAAATTCGCCCGCCGAGCCTGGCAGGAGCGCGATCGGCCCGAAGGCCAGGATGGTCGTCAGCGTCGAAGCGAGCAACGGCCCGAACAGGGTCTTCGCCACCTTTTCCAGAGCGTCCAGGCGCTCCATGCCGCGCGATCGCAGCAGGCGATAATC
>CAYNWB010000074.1:0-9362 GCA_964400785.1 uncultured Actinomycetes bacterium
CCGTGGGGGCCCTCATCGGGTCGGTGATGAAAGACCTGCGCGGGCAGGCCGACGCTGCGACCGTGCGCGAGATGCTCCTGTCCCGCCTGACCTAGCCGGCGGCTGCTGCCGCAGTGGGCGGTCAGCCCAGGGTGAGGCGCAGGATGCGGTCGTCTCCGTCGCGGGGGCTGCCGCGCCCGTCGGTGTTGTTGGTCACCAGCCACAGCGACCCGTCCGGGGCGAGGGCGACGGTGCGCAGGCGGCCGAGCTCACCGGTGAAGAACGCCTGCGGCTCGCCCGCGCGCCCGGCACCCACCGGCACCGCCCACAGGCGCTGCCCGCGCAACGAGGCCAGGTAGACCGTGCCGCGGGCGGCCGCAACGCCGCTGGGGCTGGCCTGGTCGGTGGGCCACTGCACGACCGGGTCGACGTAGCCGTCGGCGGCACCGCCCGCACCCTCGTGCACGGGCCAGCCGTAGTCGGCCCCCGGGCGGATCAGGTTGAGCTCGTCCCAGGTGCGCGCACCGAACTCGCTGGCCCACAGGGTGCCCTGCTCGTCCCAGGCCAGGCCCTGCACGTTGCGGTGCCCGGAGGAGTAGACCGGCGAGGACGGGTCGGGGTTGTCCGTGGGCACCCCGCCGTCCGGCGTCAGGCGCAGGATCTTGCCGGCGAGGGAGTCGGGCCGTGGGCTCGTCGTGGTGTCGGCGGCATCCCCGGTGGTCACGTAGAGCATGCCGTCGGGCCCGAACGCCAGCCGTCCTCCGTTGTGGATGCTCGAGGCGGGGATGCCGTCCAGCAGCACCTCGGGGGCCGACAACCCACCGTCGCCGAGGGTCATGCGCAGCACCCGGTTGTCACCGGCGGTCGTCGCGTACGCGTAGACGAAGCCGTCGGAGTCGAACGTGGGGGAGACCGCGAGGCCGAGCAGCCCGCCCTCACCGCCGAAGAAGACCCCTGGCACCGTGCCGACCTCGTCGACGTTGCCGTCAACAACGCGCAGAACCCGGGCGGTGTCGCGCTCGGAGACCAGCGCTGAGCCGTCGGGCAGGAATGCTAGGCCCCAGGGCGAGCGCAGGCCGGTCGCCACAGTGCTCGCCACGGCGGGGGTCGCGACCTGCCCGGGGCCTGTGGGGGTCGGCGAGGCGACGGGTGTCGGGGAGGGGGTCGCCGTCGGGGTCACCGGCACCGCGCTCGGTGCCGTGGTGGGCGCTGCCGGTTGGTCGAGCACCACTGGGCCCGACGAGGGAGAACACGACGCGACCAGCAGCGCGACGAGCGCGGCCCCGGCTGCTCGAGCATGGTTCACACACCCCATGGTCCCCGCTTCTCTACGCTGGCGCACCGTGAGCGACTTCTGCATCTTCTGCGCGATCGCCGCCGGTGACGCCCCCGCGAGCATCGTCTACGCCGACGACCTCGCGGTGGCGTTCCTCGACCTCAACCCGGTGACCACGGGTCACACGCTCGTGATCCCGCGACGACACGTGCGCGACCTGCTGGACGCGACCGGGGCCGTCGCCGAGATCGGCCCGGCCCTCGAGGCCACCGCGGCGCTGCTCGTGGACCGGCTGGGGGCCGACGGAGTCAACGCCTTCCAGGCCACGGGCGCCGCCGCCGGGCAGACCGTGTTCCACCTGCACGTGCACCTGCTTCCCCGCTCGCACGGGGACGGTCTGCTGAACATGCACGCGATCCGCGCCGAGGTCACCGACGACCTGGCGACGACCCATGCTCGACTCACGGCCTGAGCAGCGCAGGGCGCGACCTACGCTGGGCGGGTGACCGCCGACCTCAAGCCCCGATCCCGTGACGTCACCGACGGCCTCGAGCGTGCCGCCGCCCGCGGCATGCTGCGCGCCGTCGGCATGCGCGACGACGACTTCGCCAAGCCGCAGATCGGTGTGGCGTCGTCCTGGAACGAGATCACCCCGTGCAACCTGTCGCTGGACCGGTTGGCGACGAACGTGAAGGAGGGGGTGCACGCCGCCGGCGGCTACCCCATGGAGTTCGGCACCATCTCGGTGTCCGACGGCATCTCGATGGGTCACGAGGGCATGCACTTCTCGCTGGTCAGCCGCGAGATCATCGCCGACAGCGTCGAGACCGTGATGCAGGCCGAGCGCATGGACGGCTCGGTGCTGCTGGCCGGGTGCGACAAGAGCCTGCCGGGCATGCTCATGGCGGCGGCGCGTCTCGACCTGGCATCGGTCTTTCTCTACGCCGGCTCGATCCTGCCCGGCATCGCTCGCCTGTCCGACGGCACCGAGCGCGAGGTCACCATCATCGACGCCTTCGAGGCGGTCGGCGCCTGCGCCCGCGGGCTGATGTCACGCGAGGACGTCGACGCGATCGAGCGTGCCATCTGCCCCGGTGAGGGGGCCTGCGGGGGCATGTACACGGCCAACACGATGGCCGCGGCGGCCGAGGCGCTGGGCATGTCGCTGCCGGGCTCGGCCGCTCCGCCGGCTGTCGACCGCCGCCGCGACGGGTACGCCCGGCGCTCGGGCGAGGCCGTGGTCGAGCTGCTGCGCCAGGGCATCACCGCACGGCAGGTGCTCACCAAGCCCGCCTTCGAGAACGCGATCGCCGTCGTGATGGCGCTGGGCGGCTCCACGAACGCCGTGCTGCACCTGCTGGCCATCGCGCACGAGGCCGAGGTCGACCTGAGCCTGGCCGACTTCGAGCGCGTCGGTGCGCGCGTGCCCCACCTGGCCGACGTCAAGCCGTTCGGCCGGCACGTGATGACCGACGTCGACCGTATCGGCGGCGTCCCCGTGGTGATGCGTGCCCTGCTCGACGCCGGGCTGCTGCACGGCGACGTGCTGACCGTCACCGGGCGCACGATGGCGGAGAACCTGGCCGACATCGCCCCACCCGACCCCGACGGGTCGATCATCCGCGAGATCGACCGGCCGATCCACGCCACGGGCGGCATCACGATCCTGCACGGGTCGCTGGCCCCGGACGGTGCCGTGGTCAAGTCGGCCGGCTTCGACGAGACCGTCATCTCGGGCACCGCCCGGGTCTTCGACCGCGAGCAGCCCGCGATGGACGCCGTCGCCGACGGCACCGTGCGGGCCGGGGACGTCGTCGTGATCCGCTACGAGGGACCCAAGGGAGGTCCCGGCATGCGCGAGATGCTCGCGGTGACGGGGGCGATCAAGGGGGCCGGCCTGGGCAAGGACGTCGTGCTGGTCACCGACGGGCGGTTCTCGGGAGGAACCACCGGGCTGTGCATCGGCCACGTGGCGCCGGAGGCCGTCGACGGTGGACCGATCGCCCTGGTCGCCGACGGTGACGAGATACGGCTCGACGTCGCCAACGGCCGTCTCGACCTGCTCGTCGACCCCGAGGAGCTGGCGCGGCGAGCAGCCTCGCTCACGCACCCCGCCCCGCGCTACACCCGGGGGGTGCTCGCCAAGTACACGCGCCTGGTCGGGTCCGCCTCCCGCGGTGCGGTCTGCGACTGATCCCGTGGCACGCGGCGGTGCCGGCGTGGCGCGTGCGCGCCGCACCCTGCTCGCCTCTCGGCGAGACCCGTTGACCGGGTTGCCCGGACGGGACCGCCTGCTGCGAACCGCCCAGCGCCAGGTCGAGTCCGCCACCCCGGGCCGGCCCCTCGGGCTGCTGTTCATCGACCTCGACGGGTTCAAGCGGGTGAACGACACCGCCGGCCACGACGTCGGTGACGACCTGCTCGTGCAGGCAGCCACCCGGATCGCCGCGGCCCTGGGCAGCGGCGACGTCCTGGCTCGGCTCTCCGGAGACGAGTTCGCCGTGCTGCTGCGGGGACGGCGGTCGAGCAGGGCCGTGCACGAGGCGGCGGAGTCGGTGCTGCGGCACCTGGCCGACATCCCGGCCAGCGTCGGTGTCGCCGTCCGCACCGGTCCGGGGTCGCCAGACGGCACGGAAGGCACGGACCGCTCGGGCGGCGCGGGCGGCGCGGGCGGCACAGCCGGCGAGGCGGCGGCCGCGTGGCTGCGTGAGGCCGACCTGGCCATGCTCGGCGCGAAGCGGCGCGGCGGGGGGCGGGTGGTGGCCTTCGAGCCGTCCATGCTCGAGCGGGCCCAGGCTCGGGCCGAGCTGTACCGGCGAGCCACCTCGGCCGTCGACGCCGAGTCTCTTGCGCTCGGCCTGCAGCCGGTGCACGACCTGGCGACGGGCGCAGTCGTGCGCGTCGAGGCCCTGCTGCGCGTCCGTCACGCAGACGGCAGCCTGCACCCGCCGGGGGCCCTGCTGGACGTCGCGGCGTCCACCGGGCGTATGCCGCGCGTCACGCGGTGGGTGCTCGAGCACGCCCTGGCCGAGGCTGCCCGGTGGCACCGCGCCGGGCACAGCGTCCCGGTCTCGGTGAACCTGCCCGCGGCGCTGGTCGCCACTCCCGGGGTGTGGCGCGAGCTGGCAGCAGCACTTCGGGACGCGTCGCTCGCCCCGCCGGCGCTGGTCGTCGAGGTGCAGCGAGGCCCCGTCGATGTCGACCTGGCTGAGGTCGCGAGCACCGTCGCGCACCTGCGCCGCCAGGGCATCGGCGTGCTGCTCGAGGACGTCGACACGACCTGGTCGCTCGCCGAGGTGGTACGGGTTGCGCCGGGGGAGGTGTCGGTGGGTCGCTTCTGCCTCGGTACCGCTGCGGCGTCGGCACAGGTCGTGTCCGCGCTGGTGTCTGTCAGCGGAGGGCTGGGCTGCCTGGTGACCGCCAAGAACGTCGAGACCGGGGACGAGGTGCGGGTTGCGGCCGCACGCGGGTGCCATCGGGCCCAGGGCATCGCCCTGAGCGCGGTGGGCGGTGTGGACGACATCACATGGCGGACATCACATCTCAGAATGCGAGACTCGACCCCGGCGGTCTTGACGGCGACCGGCGCTGCTGAGACTGTTCACGCATGCGCCCCCGCATTCTCGTACGCCGATCGCGCGTTCGCTGAGAACCAGCGTTCGCGCGACCCCTCGTCCCCATCTGGGCCGGGGGGTTTTTCACGTCCGAGAGCCCACTTCGACGCAGCAGAGGAGAGCTGATGTCGCAGCAGATGACCGGAGCCCAGGCCCTGGTCGCCGCACTCGAGTCGGCCGGAGTCGACACGGTCTTCGGGATCCCCGGCGGAGCGATCCTCCCCGCCTACGACCCGCTGTTCGACTCCCACCAGATCCGTCACGTGCTGGTCCGGCACGAGCAGGGCGCGGGTCACGCCGCGTCCGGCTATGCCTACGCCACGGGACGGGTCGGTGTGTGCATGGCCACCAGCGGACCCGGCGCTACGAACCTGGTGACGCCCATCGCGGACGCGTACATGGACTCGGTCCCGATCGTGGCGATCACCGGGCAGGTGCCGAGCCGAGCGATCGGCACCGACGCCTTCCAGGAGGCCGACATCCGCGGCATCACGATGCCGATCACCAAGCACAACTACCTGATCACCGACCCGGCCGAGATCGGGCCGGCGATCGCCGAGGCGTTCCACGTCGCCTCGACCGGGCGGCCCGGGCCCGTGCTGGTCGACATCTCCAAGGACGCCCTGCAGGCGATGACCACCTTCACCTGGCCGGATGCGCCGAACCTGCCGGGGTACCGACCGACCGTGCGTCCCCACGGGCGCCAGGTGCAGCAGGCAGCCCGGGCGATCAACGAGGCCAGCCGACCGGTGCTCTACATCGGGGGAGGCGTGCTCAAGGCGGGTGCGAGCGAGCAGCTGCTCGAGCTCGCCGAGATGACGAGCATCCCGGTGGTGACGACGCTGATGGCGCGCGGTGCCTTCCCCGACAGCCACCCGTCGCACCTGGGCATGCCGGGCATGCACGGCACGGTGGCCGCGGTGACCGCCCTGCAGAAGTCCGACCTGCTGATCGCCATCGGCACCCGCTTCGACGACCGGGTGACGGGCAAGCTCGACTCGTTCGCCCCCGACGCCACGGTCATCCACGCCGACATCGACCCGGCCGAGATCTCGAAGAACCGGCACGCCGACATCCCCATCGTCGGTGACGCGCGGCACGTGATCACCGACCTGACCGAGGCGCTGCGGGCCGAGTACGCGAAGGGGAGCCGGGCCGACTACGGCGCGTGGTGGGCCGACGTCGACTCGTGGCGCCGGCGCTTCCCCCTCGGCTACACCGAGCCGGCCGACGGCAGCCTGGCGCCGCAGTACGTGATCGAGCGGCTCGGTGCGATCGCGGGCCCGGACACGCTCTACGTCGCCGGGGTCGGCCAGCACCAGATGTGGGCTGCGCAGTTCATCGGCTACGAGAAGCCCGGGACGTGGCTGAACTCCGGCGGCCTGGGCACCATGGGGTACGCGGTGCCGGCGGCCATGGGCGCCAAGACCGGTCGTCCGGACGCCACCGTCTGGGCCATCGACGGCGACGGCTGCTTCCAGATGACCAACCAGGAGCTGGCGACCTGCGCCATCGAGGGGATCCCGATCAAGGTGGCGGTGATCAACAACTCCAGCCTCGGCATGGTGCGGCAGTGGCAGACGCTCTTCTACGACGAGCGCTACTCCAACACCGACCTGCACACCGGGTCGGACACGGTCAGGGTGCCCGACTTCGTCAAGCTCGCCGAGGCCTACGGGGCCGTGGGGCTGCGCTGCGAGAGCCCGGGTGAGGTCGACGCGACGATCGAGAAGGCGATGGCCATCAACGACCGCCCGGTGGTCGTCGACTTCCAGGTGCACCGCGACGCCATGGTGTGGCCGATGGTTCCGGCGGGCACGAGCAACGACGAGATCCAGGTCGCGAAGGGCATGGCCCCGGAGTGGGACCGCGAGGAGGGCCTGTAGCCATGGTGGATCGTTCGTTCGAGAGGGTCACCGGTGGCGGCGAGCGCGTGCTGCACACGCTGTCGGTGCTGGTGGAGAACAAGCCCGGTGTGCTGGCCCGTGTCGCGGGGCTGTTCGCGCGCCGCGGCTTCAACATCCACTCGCTGTCGGTGGGGCCGACCGACCACCCCGAGGTGTCGCGCATGACGGTGGTGGTCGCCGTCGAGGGGCTGCCGCTGGAGCAGGTGACCAAGCAGCTGAACAAGCTCGTCAACGTCATCAAGATCCTCGAGCTCGAGGCGGAGCAGTCCGTGCAGCGCGAGATGCTGCTGGTGAAGGTCAAGGCCGACGCGGGCTCGCGGTCCCACGTGCTCGAGACCGTCGAGCTCTTCCGCGCCAAGGTCGTCGACGTGGCCTCCGACGCAGTGACCATCGAGGCCACGGGCAGCGTGGGCAAGCTGCAGGCGCTGCTGCGTGTGCTGGAGCCGTACGGCATCCGCGAGCTGGCCCAGTCGGGCATGGTGGCGCTGGGCCGTGGTGGCCGCTCGATGACCGACCGTACGCTTCGGGCTGCTGACCGCAGCGCCTGACAACCAAGAGGAGACCCCGCACGTGGCTGAGCTGTACTACGACGACGACGCCGACCTCTCGATCATCCAGGGCCGCAACGTGGCCGTCCTCGGCTACGGCAGCCAGGGGCACGCCCACGCGCTGTCGCTGCGGGACTCGGGCGTCGACGTCCGGGTGGGTCTGCCCCAGGGCTCGGGCAGCCGGGCGAAGGCGGAGGCGGAGGGCCTGCGCGTGCTCACGCCCTACGAGGCCTGCGAGGAGGCCGACGTCATCGTCGTCCTGGCGCCCGACCCGGCCCAGCGCGACCTGTACACCGAGGCGATCGAGCCCAACCTGGTCGACGGGGACGCGCTCTTCTTCGGCCACGGGTTCAACATCCGCTTCGGGTACGTCAAGCCGCCGGCGGGGGTGGACGTCTGCATGGTGGCCCCGAAGGGCCCCGGTCACCTCGTCCGGCGCGAGTACAGCGCCGGTCGCGGCGTCCCGGTTCTGGTGGCCGTCGAGCAGGACGCCTCCGGCAGCGCCTGGCCGCTCACCCTGGCCTACGCCAAGGCCATCGGGGGCACCCGCGCGGGCGCGATCCGCACCACCTTCGCCGAGGAGTGCGAGACCGACCTGTTCGGCGAGCAGGCCGTGCTCTGCGGCGGGGTCTCGGCTCTGGTACAGGCGGGCTTCGAGACGCTGACCGAGGCGGGCTACCAGCCGGAGGTCGCGTACTTCGAGTGCCTGCACGAGCTCAAGCTCATCGTCGACCTCATGTACGAGGGTGGCATCGCCAAGCAGCGCTGGTCGGTCTCGGACACGGCCGAGTACGGCGACTACGTCTCCGGACCGCGCATCATCGACGCCTCGGTGAAGGCGCGTATGGGCGAGGTGCTCGACGAGATCAAGGACGGCACCTTCGCGGCACGGTTCATCGCCGACCAGGACGCCGGCGCCCCGGAGTTCACGGCCCTGCGCCAGAAGGCCGAGCAGCACCCGATCGAGGCCGTCGGCCGAGAGCTACGGGGCCTCATGTCGTGGATCAAGACCGCCGACGACGACTACACCGAGGGCACCGCCGCCCGCTAGGCGCAGCATCTGCCTCATGCCCGACCTGCTGCCGTCCCGGACGTGCGCCAGCGGCGGTCGGACGACGACCTGGCGCAAGGCCCGGTCGCGCTCGTGGGACGAGGTGCGGTACTGCTCGCAGTCGTGTCGGCGCCGCAAGGTCCGCCTTGTCGACCCGTCCCACGTGCGGGGCCTGGCTCGGGTACGCCGTCCGCGATGACGCTGCTGCCCACTCCGCACCCGGGCACCGAGGTCGACTGGGTCCGGGAGCACCTGGGCGACCTGACGGCAGAACCGCGGTCGAGCGTGGCCGCAAGCCCTGCCTTTCGAGGTGGCCAGACGGCCGCGGACCAGGCGCTGGCGGCCTTCGACGTCACGGGGTACGCCGCCGCCCGCAACGAGGTGTGGCCCGAGGTCAGGCGCGGCGCCAGTCGCCTCTCGCCCTACATCCGGCACGGCCTGCTCACGCTGGCTCGCGTGTGGCAGCACGTCGGCACGGGCCCGCCTCACGACGCCGCGAAGCTGCGCGACGAGCTGCTCTGGCAGGAGTACGCACGACACCTCTACGCCAGGCTCGGACCGGTACTCGCGACGCCCCTTCGACACCTGCCCGCCGCGTCGGGCAGCAGCGCAGGGGGCTCGTGGTCTCGGCAGATGGCGTGCCTCGACCTCGCCGTCACCGAGCTCGAACGGGACGGCTGGTTGGTCAACCAGGCCCGCATGTGGCTGGCCTCGGACTGGTCGGTGCGCCACGGCTGGGACTGGCGCGACGGCGAGCGCCACTTCTTCACCCACCTGCTGGACGGGTCGCGGGCGGCGAACCGGCTCGGCTGGCAGTGGACGGTGGGCACCGGCACCGGCCGTGCCTACGGCTTCTCCCGCCAGCAGGTGCGCCGCCGCGCTCCCGGGCTGTGCGAGCAGTGCCCCCTGGCCCAGGCATGCCCCATCGACTCGTGGCCCGACGCCGAGCCGGGACCGCCGGTGCAGCCGGCCGCCCTGCTGCGCCAC
>CAYNWB010000075.1:0-9280 GCA_964400785.1 uncultured Actinomycetes bacterium
CAACATGCAGCAGGCGGCACGCGTGTCTGACCGCACGGCGTTCTTCACCGCCAACGTGGACGACCGGGGCCAGCGCTATGGCGAGCTGGTCGAGTACGACGTCACGTCGAAGCTGTTCTCCAACCCCGCCGACAACCGCACGGAGGACTACATCTCCGGCCGGTTCGGGTAGTCACGGGTACTGAATCAGACGGAGTCAGTACCCGCTGGGGTCGGCGGCACTGCGTCCGCGGCGCGGGCGGCACGAGTCAGCGTGGCCAAGAACACGAGAATCACGATCGCGATCATGCCCAGCCCGCCAGTGGCGCCCTGCAAGGTCCCGACGAACACCCACCACACCAGGCAGGCCAGCAACCCCGTCGCGACCGACAGGTCACCGAGGTGCCGCGCCGGCTCAGCCAACCGCAGGGTGCGCAGCAGAACCAGGGCACCGACCAGAAACGCGGCAGCCAGTGCGAGGCTGCGCCCGGAGACCACAGCGGCCGAGGCGACAGCGACCGCAGCCAGGCCAGCAACCAGCGTCACTCCCCCGGCCAGGCTGGTGACCTCGGCTCGACTCACTGCCAGGCGCACTCGGGGCAGGTCGGCAAGCAGCCAGGCCGCAGTGGTGAGGGCGAGCAACCCCACCACCATGAGGGTCCATGACCAGATCCCGGCGTCAGCACCCGCAGCGCGCGTCTGCTGAGCCACGAACAGCGACCAGGGCTGCACGAACAACCCCACGCCGGCGAGCAGCCCCGCCCCGACGACCCAACCGCGCCGCCGCGGCCTCAGGACGAGCCCCAGCACCGCGAGGCTGAGCAGCAGCACCAATGCGCCACCGGTGAGCAGAGAGCCGATGTTCCCCAGCGCCTGCAGCGCCACCATCGCCGCCGCCGCGGCGCCAACGGCGATGCGTGGTGCTCTCCTAGTGCTCACTGCGGTGCGGCAGTCTGGCTGAGCTCGTCAGCGATCTGCTCCAGAGCGTCCAGCCCCCCTTGGGCATAGGCAACCCAGTCGGGGCCTCTGGACGCCATGCCGATCCGCATCTCGCGCCACTCCCGGTGCACCAGTCCCCAAGCATCGCCACCCGGGCGACGTAGAGCTCGCATGAGCTGCGCCGCTGCCGCCTGCCGGCCCTCGTGGTACTTCGCGGCGGGGAACGACTGCCCCGAACGACCGATCGCGCACATGGACGCGTCGCCGGCCAGGGCGCTCAGGTGTCTCATGGCCTCGTCCCTCACCTCGCCCGCCCGGCCGAGAAGGTCGGACGAGGGGTGCTGCGCCATGGATGTCCTCTCTCAGCCGTGTCGCTCCCACGCTGCGCCGCTGCGCAGCGCCACCACCGTACGTGCCGCCACGACCGTCCACACCGTGATCGTGGCGACCAGCAGAACCGCACCGATCACCTCGACCGCGCGCGATCCCCAAAGTGCTCCGAGCACCAGCGTCAGCGCCGTCATGGCGCCCAGGGGGAACGTCCAGGCCCACCATGCCGGCGAGTACGGGATGCGACCGCGCCTGAGCTGACGGCGTAGCACGAGCGTGGCAAAAGCAAGCCACCAGAAGGCGAAGCCGAGCATCGCGGTGGCGAGCACGACCGTGGTGACGCGCAGCGCGTCAGTCGCCACCACGCCGGTTGCCTCGGCGGTCTGGGCCAGGCGGATGAGGGCGACTCCCCCGGCGCCTGGCGGGCCGAGGGCGATCCACACCGCGGGGGCCAGGGGAGGTGGCGGCGGGCCCTTGAGCGCGAGCCGGGCGATCACCAGCACGGCGACGAACAGGAAGAGCAGCAGGCCGGCTCCGGCGAAGGCGTAGCCGAGCCACAGCCACAGCTGGGGCTGCGGCCAGTCGGCGATCAGCGGGGCCGCGGCGAGCGGCACGAGCACCGCGATGACCGGAGGCAGGAACCAGGTACCGGTCACCTTCTCAAGACCGATGGGGGCGTTGTCGACGAGCTCCTCGGCCCAGACGACGCCGACCAGGATCGCCAACGGCGCCCCGATCACGAGCAGCGCGGTCGCGACACCACGAGCGAGGCCATCGGGCAGCAGGATCGGTCCGGCGGCGGTGAAGGCCGTCGAGAGCACCAGCAGCCCACCTGGCACAGTGCCGATCAGCGGCCCGGGGATGGGGTTGCGCAGGTCGGTCAGCGCCGCGTCGCGGTGCTGCGTCCACCGTGCGGCGTACATCGCGCCGAGGCCGACCGCCAGCAGCGTGGCGACGACGAGGAAGAAGGCGGCGAGGCCCTCGAGCAGTGGCCGCCAGGCGTCGGAGCCGAGGGGGTTGCCCGCCGTGATCACGGCCAGCACGGCCGTCCCCATGACCGAGGCGTACCAGCCGGGATGCATCGTGCGCACGCGGGACGGACGGGCGGCGCTCGCTGTCGTACTCACGAGACCAGGATACCCCCGGGGGTATAGTGGTCGGTCGTGACCACCACAACGATGGACCCCATGACTGCTGCAGAACAGGGCTCGACCGGCACGTCCCGATTCTCCGGCAAGGTCGTCGTCGTGGGGGGTGTCGCCGGCGGCATGTCGGCAGCGGCCCGCCTGCGGCGCCTCGCCGAGACCGCCGAGATCGTCGTGCTCGAGCGCGACGACTACGTGTCGTTCGCGAACTGCGGCCTGCCGTACCACATCGGCGGTGAGATCGAGAAGCGCTCGTCCCTGCTGCTGCAGACGCCGGCGTCGTTGGCCGACTCGCTGGCGCTCGAGGTGCGTACCGGGCACGAGGTGGTGGCCATCGACCGTGTCGGGCAGTCCGTCACGGTGCGCGAGGTGGGGTCGGGACGGCAGTACACCGAGAGCTATGACCGTTTGGTGCTGGCGACCGGCGCGACGCCGCTCAAGCCACCGCTACCCGGCGTGGACCACCCGCGGGTGTTCACGCTGCGGAGCATCCCGGACATGGACGCGATCAAGGCCGTCGTCGACGGCGGCGGGCAGCGGGCCGTGGTCGTCGGCGGCGGCTACATCGGGCTCGAGATCGCGGAGGCGTTTCGGCACCGCGGGCTCGAGGTGACGCTCGTCGAGGCGGCCGACCACGTGATGGCCGTGCTCGACTCGGAGATGTCGCGCGAGGTGGAGGACCACCTCGAGGCCAACGGCGTCCACCTGCACCTGCAGACGACAGCGGAGGGGTTCGAGTCGGTCGAGGGGTCGGACGAGGTGGTCGTCGATCTCGGCGACGCCGGGTCGGTGGCAGCCGATCTCGTCGTGCTCGCGGTCGGGGTGCGGCCGGAGTCGTCGCTGGCGACGTCCGCGGGCCTGCAGACGACCGAGCGTGGGGCGCTCGTGGTGAACGAGCACCAGCAGACCTCGGACCCGCTCGTCTACGCCGTCGGCGACTCGGTGCAGGTGCGCGACACGGTGACGGGGTCGCCGATCGTGGTGCCGCTGGCAGGGCCGGCGAACCGGCAGGGGCGGGTGGCGGCCGACCACATCGTGCGGGGCTCCGGGCGCTCGGCGCGCTACACCTCGACCCAGGGCACCTCGGTGGTCAAGGTGTTCGACATGACGGCCGGGGTCACGGGCGCCACCGAGCGGACGCTGCAGCGGGCCGGGCGCGAGTACGCGAAGGTGTACCTGCACCCGAACGGGCACGCGTCCTACTACCCGGGCACGGCGCCGATGCACCTCAAGGTGCTGTTCGACCCCACCGACGGGACGGTTCTGGGTGCCCAGGCGGCCGGGTACGACGGGGTCGACAAGCGCATCGACGTGTTCGCGATGGCGATTCGCGCGGGCATGACCGTGGAGGATCTCGAGGAGGTCGAGCTCGCCTACGCCCCGCCGTACGGGTCGGCGAAAGACCCGGTGAACATGGCCGGTTTTCAGGCGGCGAACCTGATGCGCGGCGACCTCGACCTCTGGTACGCCGAGGAGTGGCCCGCGTTGCCCGACGGCGCGGTGCTGCTCGACGTGCGCTCGGAGCGCGAGCACGAGCGGTGGAACATCCGTGGGTCGACGTTGATCCCGCTCAAGCAGCTGCGCTCACGGCTCTCGGAGCTGCCCGGCGACCGTCCGGTGTTCGTCTACTGCCGGTCGGGGTTCCGCTCGTACCTGGCGTACCGGATGCTGCGCCAGAACGGCTACACCGCCTCGACGCTGTCGGGTGGCGAGCTGACGTTCAAGGCCGTGCACCGGGGGCCGGAGCCGGTGGGGCGCCGCGCCCTGCCGGTGGTGACCTACGCCGAGGACGAGCTGGCGTAAGGCCGTCTGCGGGGCGGGGGCGGGGCCGCCGTCCGGATGACTGCGCGGCCAGCCGTCGGGGCCCTTTGCGAGGCTTGTGGGTGCTTTGCGCGGCGAATTGGCCGTGTGAGGCACCCACGGGCGTACCGAACGTGATCATTTCCCCTGGCGGGCGCGGCGGGCGGCGAGGCGGGCCTGGCGCTCGGACTCCTCGATGGCGTGGGCCTGCTCGCGCGTGAGCGCCGTCCCGCCGTACTCCGGTGGCAGCCACCAGGTGTCGTCCGGGCCGTCCGGACCCTGCGGGTGCGCCCGGATCGTCTCGTCCAGCAGCTGCGCCATGACCCCACGTAGGTGCTCGGTGACCTCGCGCGGATCGGCGTCGGCGGCCACGGGGATGGGCTCGCCGACGGTGACCGAGATCGCCCGCTTGCGCGTGCGGAAGTCGGGCTTGTGGCCCTTGGTGTAGATGCGCTGCCCACCCCATGTGATCACCGGGATCAGCGGGACGCCCGCCTCGGCCGCCATGCGCGCGGCCCCCGTCTTGAACTGCTTGATCGTGTACGACCGGCTCGTGGTGCCCTCCGGGAAGACACCGACGAGCTCACCGTCCCGAAGAGCCTGGACGGCGGCCGCGTACGCGTCCGCGCCGGCCTCGCGATCGACGGGGATGTGCTTCATGCCCCGCATCAGGGGTCCGGCGGCCCAGTGACGAAAGACGGGCTCCTTGGCCATGAAGCGCACGTACCGTCCGATCGGCTCGGCCGACTTGCCGGAGAAGATGAAGTCGAAGTAGCTCACGTGGTTGATGGCCAGCACGGCCCCGCCCTCGCGAGGGATGTTCTCGAAGCCCCGCTCGACGAACTGCAGCCCCAGGGCGGCGAATCCACCCTTCATGCCAACGATGACCGGCCCGTACACCCACTCGACCACGACGGCGACGCTACCGGGTCAGGGCTCGTCCCGAGAGGGGCGAGCCCGGCTGATCGCGACGAGGAACGGCTCTCGGTCGAGCACCACCAGGGTGCCCGACTCGATACATGTGACCGAGGCGGTGCGCGGGACGTCGTAGAGCAGCGCGATCTCGCCGAAGAGGTCGCCGGCGCCCAGCACGGCGACGGTCTCACCGTCCTTGTCCACGCGGTACCGGCCCGACTCGACGGCGTAGAAGCGGTCCCCGACGTCTGCCTGGACGATCAGCACCTCGCCGGTGACAGCTGCATGGCGACGGCTGGCCAGGGCCAGGCGCTCGAGGTCGGGCGGCGGCAGCGGGGCGAACAGGTGCAGACGGCGCAGCAGGGAGATGCGCTCGGCTGCGAGCACACCGCTGGCGTCCAACGACCGCAGGGCCGGCAGCGCGAGCAGCGCCGGAACAGCCAGCAGGGCACCGGTGAGGGCGAACGCGACGCGCTCGCCGGCCAGTGCGATCGCCACCGGGGCGAGCGCGGCGCCAAGAGCGATCCCGCCGCTGAGCACTGCCTCCTGCACACCGAACACCCGGGCCATCGCGCGCTCGGCGACGTTGCGGTGCAGCAGCGTGCGTCCCGAGACGTCGACGAACGACCGCGCGACCCCGGAGACAACCACCAGCACCAGGGCGACGACGAGCGTGTCGGTCCAGCCGACCGCGGCGAGCGCCGCTCCTGCCAGGACTGCACCGGCGACGAAGACGCGTGACAGGCGGTTGATTCCTACCAGAACCACCGCGGCGACCGAGCCGAGCAGCAGCCCGAGCCCGTTGCTGGCTGCGACCGCGCTGGCGCCCTGCTCGCCGGCCTCGAGCACGTCGATGGCGAAGCTGACGCCGAGCACGTCGAGGGCTCCCTGCAGTACCCAGACCAGGCCCACCATCACCAGCAACGCCAGGCCTCCGGGGATTCGGCGCACCTCGCGCACGCCGAGCGTCACCGAGCGCACGAACGGCTCGGTCTCGGGCTCGTGGTCCGGCGCCACGGGGGGTCGCGATGCGACCCGGGTGGTGGCGACCAGTGCCGCTCCTGCCGCGAGGACGACGGCCAGCGCCACGACCAGTGGGGCGACGGAGAGTCGGCTCACAGCGACCGCGACGGTGAGTGGCCCGAGCAGTACCCCGAAGGCCTCCACCGACCCGGTGACGGCGTTGGCCGCGACGAGGTGCGACGGAAGCTCGGCCAGTCGCGGCAGCGCGGAGTAGTGCGCGGGACGGCCCATCGTCACCACGGCGCTCTGCACGACCGCCGCGAGCACGACCGCCCAGACCGGCGCCCGCACGACGAGCAGCACCCCGACCACTGCCGTGGCCAGCGCTGTCGAGGCGTACGCCAGCACCAGGCCGGTGCGCACCGCCAGCCGATCGAGCCACATCGCGGTCACCGGAGCCAGCAGCATCGCCGGGACGAGCTGGGCCACAGCAACCGCGCCCACCGCGCTGGCTCCGCCGAGGTCGTGCGCGTACAGCAGGATCGCGAGCCAGACGCCCTCCTCGAGCACGATGAACGCGAGAAAGGCGATCAGCGCACGCCTCAGCGCGGACTCACTCAGAGCAGCCCGCAGCGCAGTCACGCGCGGATCATGTCACCGCGGCTGCAACGCCGCCCGTACCTTGCCGGCAACGACCGAGCCGTCGGCACGTCCCTTGACCTGGGGCGCCAGAGCCTTCATGACGGCACCCATCGCCTGCGGCCCCGTCGCGCCCGCGGCGGCCGCCGCCGCCACCGCCTCGGCCACGAGGTCGTCGATCTCGTCGTCGCTCAGCGCTGCGGGCAGGTACTCGCTCAGCACGGCGTGCTCGGCCCGCTCACGCTCGGCCGACTCCGCACGTCCCGCTGCAGCGAAGGCGTCAGCAGCCTCGCGGCGCTTCTTCACCTCACGCGACAGCACGGCGACGACCTCGTCGTCGCTCAGCTCTCGGGCGGCCTTGCCAGAGGTCTGCTCGGTGGAGACTGCGGTGAGAGCCATCCGCAGCGCGGCGGTGCGCACCTCGTCCCGTGCCTTCATGGCAGTGGTCAGGTCAGCCCTCAGTCGGGTCAGCAGGTCGCTCACAGCGTCCATTCTGCTCTGCCGGGAACACTTGACAGGACGGTACATCGATATATCGTTGGTACATCGCGATAGTCGCGATCAATGAAGGGAGACATCATGAACCCGATGTTCATGTCGTACATGACCCATCCCGGCCACGGCGAGCACGGCGGACGACGCGGCTCCGGCCGAGGTGGACGCGGGGGGCGTCCAGGCGGCATGCCGCCCTGGGCCACGGGATGGCGAGGTGGCCCGTTCGGGGCCTTCGGCATGCCGTTCGGCAACCCTCGCGGCCGAGCCGGACGCGGCGACGTGCGCGCCGCCGTCCTGCTGCTGCTGGCCGAGCAGCCACGCCACGGCTACGAGATCATCACCGAGGTGGTCGAGCGCAGCGAGGGACGCTGGCAGCCGAGCCCCGGCTCGGTCTACCCGGTGCTCAAGCGGCTCGCGGCCGAAGGCCTGGTACGCGCCGAGACCGACGGCGACCGCCGGGTGTTCGAGCTGACCGACGCTGGTCGTGAGTTCGTCGAGGACCACGCCGACGACCTGGGTGAGCCGTGGGCCGAGATCGGCACGCCTCCCGAGGCGACGATGGAGCTGCTCGATGCTGCCCGTCAGGCTGCCGGCGCGCTGTGGCAGGTCGCCCAGACCGGCAACGAGCAGCAGATCGCTGCCGCGGCCGAGGTGCTCGCCGAGACCAAGCGGGCGCTGTACCGGGTGCTGGCCGGCGACGCGCTCGACGACGAGTCGAGCGACCCGTTCGTGCGCGACGCCATGTCGGAGCAGGACGACGAGCCCGACGCCGACGAGGCGGACGACGACGACTCCTCGAGCGCGTGACACCGACGCCGATCGAGCAGGCGCAGGTGGCCGGTCTGCCCCGGCATGTGGTGGGTGTGGCCGGTGTCGTCGTGGACGACACCGGCCGCGTCCTGGCCGTCCGGCGGCGGACGCCCCCGCGCTGGGAGCTGCCCGGCGGTGCCCTCGAAGTCGGCGAGCGGCTCACCGATGGCCTCGTGCGCGAGGTGGCCGAGGAGGTCGGGCTGCTGGTGCGCCCGCTGGCGCTGACCGGCGTCTACCAGAACATGGCGCTCGGCCCCGTCGCGCTCGTGTTTCTGTGCCGCCGGGAGGGTGGGCAGGAGCGCCTCAGCGACGAGACCAGCGACTACCGATGGCTGGTGCGCGACGAGATCGAGCCGCTCATGCCGGTCGCGTGGGCGGTCAGGTTCACCGATGCCTTGGACGCCTGGCACGCGCTGTCGTCCGGCGATGCCACCGGGTGGCGGGTGCCGGTTCGCGCGCACGATGGCGATCGCCTGCTGTGAGCAACCCCGGCAGAGGCTGGCGTGCTCAGGCCATGGCGCGCATGGCCTCGGGCACGTCGGAGGAGATCACCGAGCAGTGCCACCGCGACTCCTTCCAGCCCGACTCGGTCCGCTTCCAGATGAGCGTCGCGATGCAGTCGAAGGTCGCGACCAGATCCCCGATCGTGAGCGTCTGGCGAAAGTCGAGTACGCCGTAGCCCAGGTCGCCACGCTCGAGCGCCTGGTACCCGGTGATCTCGCTGTCAGTGTCTGCGCCCATGGCCGCCAATGTGGGAAAGAGGTTGTCGCGAAACCAGGCCTCCCACTCGGCCCGGGTTCTGATCGGCACGCCGCTGCCGTCCGGAGCGATGTCCACGATGCCGAAGTCGTCGTCGCACAGGTCGGCGAGTGTGCCGAAGTCGTGGTCACGTACGGCGCGCAGCAGGCTCACCGTCTCGGTGAAGAACGGCTGTGCGGTGAACGCCTGCGGCGGGACGTCGAGCGACGAGGGACGGGGCTGGACGGTGCTGACCATGTCTTCACTGTGGAACGCGATGCTCGGCCGCGCATCTTCGAGCACCGTCCCGGCGCGATCTGACGCGATCAGAGAACGGGGTCGGCGGTGTCGAGGGCCGGGGTGAGCCACGCGAGCACGTCGGCGGCCGACCAGCCGTCCGGGTGCCGGCGCTGGAGCAGCTGGGCGCCCCCCAAGTCTTGCCCCAGGGTGAGCAGGGGCGGCTCCTCGGTGAGCCCGTCCGCGTCCGGGCGCCGCTGCGGGTGCCCCGCGGTCGAGAGCAGCCCGTT
>CAYNWB010000076.1:0-8829 GCA_964400785.1 uncultured Actinomycetes bacterium
CAGGCGGGGCAGACGGGGGAGCGCCCCCGCCACTGGGGGCCTCGCCGGCCTCGCCGATCGTGGCCAGCTCGGCGCCCACCTCGACGGTCTCGTCCTCGGGAACCTTGATCTCGAGCAGCACGCCCGCGGCGGGGGAGGGGATCTCGGTGTCGACCTTGTCTGTCGACACCTCGAGCAGCGGTTCGTCGACCTCCACCGTCTCGCCGGGCTGCTTGAGCCACCGCACCACTGTTCCTTCGGTGACGCTCTCGCCGAGCTGGGGCAGAGTGACGGGGGTTGCCATGCCGGTGGGCCTCTCTGTCGAGTCGATCGGGTGCTGGGTGCGTCGGGTCGAGGCTAGCCGTGCGCGTGCAGCGGCTTGCCGGCGAGCGCGAGGTGGGCCTCGCCCATGGCCTCGCTCTGCGTCGGATGGGCGTGGACGAGCTGCGCGACCTCGCTGGGCAGGGCCTCCCAGCTGTAGATCAGCTGGGCCTCGCCGATGAGCTCCCCGACCCGGCTGCCCACCATGTGCACGCCCAGCACGGGACCGTCCTTCTCGCGCACGAGCTTGATGAAGCCGGCGGTCTTGAGGATCTGGCTCTTGCCGTTGCCGGCAAGGTCGTACTGCAGGGCCTGCACCTTGTCCTTGCCGAGGCGCTCGATCGCCTCACCCTCGGTGAGTCCGACCGAGGCCACCTCGGGCTCTGAGTAGGTCACGCGCGGGATGGCCGACTCGTCGATCGGCACCGGGTTGAGCCCGGCGATCTCCTCGGCGACGAAGATGCCCTGCTGGAACCCGCGGTGGGCCAGCTGCAGCCCGGGGACGATGTCGCCGACGGCGTAGACACCCGGCACGTTCGTGCGCAGGCGCTCGTCAGTGGTCACGAAGCCGCGGTCCATGGCGACGCCGACGTCCTCGTAGCCCATGTCGGCGGTGTTCGGCCCGCGGCCGACCGCGACGAGCAGCAGGTCGGCGTCGATGGTCTCGCCGTTCTCCAGCGAGACGGTGACCCCGGCGTCGGTGCGCTCGACTCCGGAGAAGCGCACGCCGGTCTTGAAGCCGATCTTGCGCTTGCGGAAGGCCCGCTCGACGGCCTTGCTGCACGCCTCGTCCTCGGCGGGCACGAGGCGGGGCAGGGCCTCGACGATCGTCACCTCGGCCCCGAACGAGCGCCACACGCTCGCGAACTCGACGCCGATCACGCCGCCGCCGAGCACGACCACGCGATCCGGCACGTGGTCCAGGCGCAGGGCCTCGGTGCTGGTCAGTACCTTCTCGCCGTCGATCTCGAGCCCGGGCAGGCTGCGCGCGTACGAGCCCGTGGCCAGCACGACGGCGGCCCCCTCGTACCGGGTGCCGTCGACCTCGACCGCGTTGGGCGCGACGAGCCTGCCGCTGCCCTCGACGTAGGTGATCTTGCGGCTCTTCACCAGGCCCTGCAGACCCTTGTAGAGCCGGGCGATGACGCCGTCCTTGTAGGCGTTGACCCCCGACATGTCGATGCCGTCCAGGCTGCTGCGTACTCCGACGTCGGGCCCGTTGCGTGCCTCGTCGGCGACCTCGGCAGCGTGCAGAAGCGCCTTGGTCGGGATGCAGCCGTAGTGCAGGCAGGTTCCCCCGAGCTTGTCGCGCTCGATCAGGGCCACGGACTTGCCGAGCTGGGCTGCGCGAAGTGCGCAGGCGTACCCGCCGCTGCCGCCGCCGAGCACGACGATGTCGAAGGTCGTCACAGGGTCTCCCATCGTTGGTGAGGCGTCCCGGGCGACCTTAGTGCGCGGGTCGCTCGCGCGCTGCCCGATCGGCAGGCCCCGGCTACCGTGGAACACCCCACGGAGAAAGGATCGCGATGGCGTTCTGGCGTCGGCGTGCGAAGCCCGCGCAGGCCCCCGGCAGCCTCGACCGGGCGGCCGACAAGGCAGACCTGGCGCACCTCGAGCAGTTCGCGACCTCGCGGCGCGGGGTGGAGGCCTTCGTGGAGCCCCGCACCGCCATGACCGGCACCACCGTGGTGCTCGTCGCCCACGACGGCGAGTGGACCCGTCGGCGCATCGCCAGCCCCGACGCGGCGCGTGACCTGGGCAAACGCCTGCGGATGCCCGTGTACGAGGCGGCGGTGGTCGGCTACCCGCAGCGCATGCGCGACTGGAACGCCCGCCGCGGCTGAGCCCTCAAGCCGGGTCTGGGTGCCGGTGCGCATACAAAGTGGTCAGCGGGCCGATGGTGACCTGCGGTTTCGTCGGTGCCCAGGCGCCTGCCCAAGCCACTTTGTAGGGGGACGAGCACTCGGAGCGCGGGATCAGCCCGCCAGGGCCTCGGCCAGCGCCACCAGGGTGCGCACGCCGAAGCCGGTGCCGCCCTTGGGGGTGTAGCCGTAGGCGCTGTCGGTGTTGCGCGCGGGTCCGGCGATGTCGAGGTGGGCCCAGTCGAGGCCCTCGGCGACGAACTCCTTGAGAAAGGCCCCGGCCTGCAGCGCTCCGCCGTAGCGGTTGCCGATGTTGGCCAGGTCGGCCACCTGCGAGTCGAGCTTGCTGCGCATCTCCTCCGGGATAGGCAGCGGCCACACCGCCTCGCCGGCTGCGACCGCCGCCTGCTCGACCCTGGCCGCGGTACCGGCGTCGTCGCTGATCAGCCCCGCGACCCGGTTGCCGAGCGCCACCATGCACGCCCCGGTGAGAGTCGCGATGTCGACCAGCAGGTCGGGCTCGTCCTCCGCGGCCCGCACCAGCGCGTCGGCCATCACCAGGCGCCCCTCGGCGTCGGTGTTGAGCACCTCGACCGTCTTGCCCCCGTACATGCGCAGCACGTCCTGCGGGCGGCTCGCCGATCCCGAGGGCATGTTCTCGGCGAGGGCGGCGTACACGGTGACGTCGACCGGCACACCGATGGCAGCGACCGCGGTGAGGGCGGCGACAGCCGCGGCGGCCCCGCTCATGTCGGTCTTCATGCCGATCATCGCCTCGGCCGGCTTCAGCGAGAGCCCCCCGCTGTCGAAGGTGATGCCCTTGCCGACCACGGCGAGGTGGGCGGTGGCCCCCTCGGGCCGGTAGGCCAGCCGCACCAGTCGCGGCGGGTGCGTCGAGCCCCGCCCCACGCCCAGGATCCCGCCGTATCCCTGCTCGGCCAGCGCCTGCTCGTCGAGCACCTCGGCCTGCAGCCCGACCTGCGCGGCAGCGGCGACGATCTGCGCAGCGAACTCGGCCGGCGGTAGGTCGCCGGGCGGGGTGTTGACCCAGTCGCGCGCCTGGTTGACCGCCATCGCGACCGCGTGCGCGCGTGCCAGCAGGTCGTCAGAGACTCCCGGCACGAGCACCTGCCCCAGCGGAGCCTTGCCCGACTCGTTCGAGCGGAACGCCGTGAACGCGTACGCCCCCAGCAGGGCGCCCTCGATGCCGGCGGCCCGCGTGAGGTCGTCGTCGGCCGGCAGGGCCAGCACCGCAGCGTCGACCCCTGCCAGGGAACGTGCGGCGGCACCGGCGGCGCGGCGCAGGGTCTCGGGGTCGCTCGGGTCGCGCCGGCCCACGCCGACGGCGAGCACCGTGTCGGCGGTGACTCCGTCGGGCGAGGGCAGTCGTGTCGTCTCGTCGGCCGACCCCGAGGCTCCGACCCGGCGCAGCATGGCGGCGATCGACTCGGCCACCTCGTTGGGCACGTCGCTGCCCGGCAGCAGCCGGGGGCCTTCGTCCGAGCCGCCCGACGAGACGGCCACGACCAGCACGTCGGCGTCGGTCTGGGCGGGGCTTGTCGAGACGGCGTGGGCGGCGGCACGGGGGTCGGTCACGACACGCGAGGGTATCCAAGCGGGTCGCGGGCCTAGGGTGACGGTCTGTGGCCGCCGAGATGATCCGCTCCCCGTTGCACGACAGGCACGTCGCTCTCGGAGCGCGCTTCGCCCCGTTCGCCGGCTGGCAGATGCCGGTGCAGTACAGCGGCGTGCTCGAGGAGCACGCCGCAGTACGCCAGCGGGTGGGCCTGTTCGACGTGAGCCACCTCGGCACCCTCGACGTCACCGGGCCCGGGGCCGTAGCCGTGGTGAACGAGGTTCTCACCAACGATCTCGGTCGCATCGGTGCTGGTCAGGCGCAGTACACGCTGTGCTGCGACGCCGACGGAGGCGTGGTGGACGACCTGATCGTCTACCTCGACGCACCCAGCCGGCTGCGGCTCGTGCCGAACGCGGCCAACTCCGCCGAGGTGGCCCGCCGCCTGAGGCAGGCTGCCCCGGCCGCGGTGACGGTCGCCGACCGGCACCGCGACGTCGCCGTGCTGGCCGTGCAGGGCCCGTCCAGCCGCGACGTCGTCGCCGCCGTCGGTCTGCCGAGCGCGCTGGACTACATGGCGTTCGTGCACGCCTCCCGGGCCGGCACCGAGGTGACCGTCTGTCGTACCGGCTACACCGGCGAGTGGGGCTACGAGCTGCTCGTGCCCGCCGAGTCGGCCGGCGCGCTCTGGGACGCCCTGCTGGCCGCAGGAGACGAGTACGGCATCCAGCCCTGCGGGCTCGGCGCCCGCGACACGTTGCGCACCGAGATGGGCTACCCGCTGCACGGCCAGGACCTGTCGCCGCAGATCACGCCCGTGCAGGCCCGGCTCGGCTGGGCGGTGGGGTGGGACAAGCCCGCCTTCGTGGGCAAGCAGGCCCTCGCGGCGCAGCGAGCGGCCGGCCCCGACCGCGTGCTGCGGGGCCTGGTTGCGCGCGACCGGTCGATCCCGCGGCCCGGCATGGCGGTACGCACGCCCGAGGGGGAAGACGTGGGTGTCGTCACGAGCGGCACCTTCTCGCCGAGCCTGCGCGTCGGCATCGCGTTGGCGCTGCTCGACGCCTGCGTCGTCGACGGAGACGAGGTGACCATGGACGTGCGGGGCCGCCCCGGGTCGTTCGTGGTCACCAAGCCCCCGTTCGTCCCGACCTCCCCGACGCGCTGACGGCAGGCTGGTTACCCTCCAGTACGTGGCCAAGAGGCGAGACATGCCCCTCGGTGACCGGGGGCAGTACCTGGCGGCGAAGTTCGCCGGCCGCATGCCCGCGCGCCTGCTGCACGTGCTCGCCGGCGGCAGCCCGACGCAGGTCGACGGCTCGGTGCTCGACGACCAGCTGCACCTCGGCCTGCGGTTCTGGAACCAGAAGCCTGACCGCCGACCCACCGACGTCGCCGCCCGCCGGCGCGAGACCCGTCGCAGCTCGGCCATCATGGCCGGTCGTCCGGTGCCGGTGCGCGACGTCCGGTCGCTGACCATCGACGGTGCGGACGGGCCGCTGGCTGCCCGGCACTACGTGCCGTTCGGGCACGGGCTCAACAGTCCCGAGCCGCTGCTGGTGTGGTTCCACGGCGGTGGCTTCGTCCTCGGCGACCTCGACTCCGCCGACCAGCCCGCGCGCATGCTGTGTCGTCACGGCGACCTCAACGTGCTCTCGGTGGACTACCGGCTGGCCCCGGAGAACCCCTTCCCGGCAGCAGCCGAGGACGCCGTGGCCGCCCTGGACTGGGCGCACGCCCACGTCGTCGACCTGGGGGCCGACCCGACGCGGGTGGCGGTGGGGGGCGACAGCGCCGGGGCCAACCTGGCCGCTGTCGCCGCGGCGCACCGGCGCGGTGCAGGAGCCCCGGCGGCCCAGCTGCTGGTCTACCCGGCCGTCGACATGGTGACGCGCTACCCATCGATCGACCAGTTCTCCGACGGGTACTTCTTTACCGAGGCAGACACTGCCTGGTTCATCGACCACTACGCCGGTGACGCCGACCGGTCAGACCCGCGCATGTCGCCCGTGCTGTCGGACGACCTGGCAGGGCTCGCCCCGGCGATGGTGGTCACGTCGGCGTTCGACGTGCTGCGCGACAGCGGCGAGGCGTACGCGCACGCCATGCGCGCGGCCGGCGTGCCCGTCGTGCTGCGTCGGGTGCCGAGGCTGATCCACGGATTCATGAACACCGTCGGCATCAACCGGGCCTCCTACGAGGCAACGGTCGGCATCGCCACGGCGTTCCGGACGATGCTCGAGCTCTCCGAGCCCCTCTCGGCGGGGTCTGCCGCGCCCTGACGCCGCGCGGCCAGGGAGGGCCACGAGGCGCCAGGCTCAGAGCACGTCGTCGAGCAGCGACATCTCGGCCAGCAGCGCCGCAGCCGCCCGCACCATCGGCACGGCCACCAGACCGCCGGTGCCCTCGCCCAGGCACATCTCGGCCTCGACGAGCGGCTCGAGCCCGAGGCGCTCGAGCGCTTTGCCGTGCGCCGGCTCGGTCGAGCGGTGACCTGCGACGTACCAGCGCGGGGCCCGGAACGACATGCGCTGTGCGACCAGCGCCGCCGTGGTGCTCACCAGGCCGTCGAGCACCACCGGCGTGCGGCGTACCGCGCACTGGGTGAGGCAGCCGGCCATCGCCGCGAGGTCCGGACCGCCGACGGCCGCGAGCAGGTCGAGCGGGTCTGCCAGACGTGAGCGCCCCCGGTAGGCGGCGTCGCGGATCGCGGTGGCCTTGCGCATCCACGCCTGGTCGTCGATGCCGGTGCCCCGCCCCACGACGTCGACCACCTCGCTGCGGGTGAGCAGCGCCACCAGGGTCGACGCCACGGTCGTGCTCGCGATGCCCATGTCGCCGACCACGATCAGCTGCGCGCCGCTGTCGACGGCCTCGTCGGCCACCTGGCGGCCCGCGTCGAACGACGCGAGCGCCTGCTCAAGCGTCATCGCGTCCTCGACGGCGATGTCGCCGGTGCCACGCCGCACCTTGTGCCGGGTGACGGCCGGCGGCAGGCCGGTCAGGTCGGTCAGGTCGGACAGGTCGGCGTCGACCGACATGTCGACCACCGACACCGTCGCCCCCACCTGGCGGGCCAGCACGTTCACGGCGGCGCCTCCGTCGACCATCGCGCGCACCATCGCGGCCGTCACGGTCGACGGGTACGCCGACACCCCGGACGCGGCGACCCCGTGGTCGCCGGCGAACACGACCACCCGCACGTCGTCGATCGGCCGCGGCGGGCACGAGCCCTGGACGGCGCAGACCCAGCCCCCCAGCTGCTCGAGCCTGCCCAGCGAGCCCGGGGGCTTGGCCAGGGTGTCCCACCGGGCGAGCCCGGCCGCGCGAGCGTCGGCGTCCGGGTCGGGCAGGCTCGCCGAGATCTCGGCGACGAGCGCCGCGCCGGGGCCGGTCTCGGTCACGGCGTCACCCGCGGCGCCGGCGCGGCGTCGGCGAAGGTCACCGGCGCGGTGAACGCGGCGCGGCGGGCGGCCCGGCGCAGCCCGGTGAGCACCACCGGGGCGGCCACCAGGCAGACCGCGCCCGCGAGCACGGCTCGGGGGATGTCCCAGCCCAGTCCGGTGACGACGTGGAAGACGGCGAAGCGCGACAGGTTCTCCCCGAGAGGGGCGCCGGCCACGTAGGCCAGGTCGCTCCCTCCGGCAGCGGTGGCCAGGAACGGCCAGAACCAGAGGTCGAGCAGCAGCCCGTAGAGCAGCGCCGAGACGGCGGCGTAGGCGGCGAGCAGCCAGCGCTCGGCTCGAGCGCCCACCGACGGGAGCAGCCCCGCGCCGAGGGCGACCCATCCGGCGCCCAGCATCTGGAACGGCAGCCAGGGGCCCACGCCTCCGGTGAGCAGCGCCCCGGCGACCAGGGCGAGGTTGCCGAAGACGAAGCCGAAGGCCGGCCCGAAGGCGCGCCCGGCGACCACGAGAAGAAAGAACAGCGGTTCGAGCGGCGCCATGCCGGCCCCGAGCACTCGCAGCCCCGCCCCGACGGCGGCGAGCACGCCGAGCATGGCGACCGCCTTGGCGTCCAGCCCACCCTCGCTCACCTCGGCAGCGATCACCAGCAGCAGCAGGGGGACGAGTGCCACGAACAGCCAGGGGCCGTCCCCGGAGTGGGCCAGCCCCGAGGACGGGGCGACGAGCAGCGGCCAGACGAAGCCCACCACGCCCACGGCCGAGACCAGGGCGAGCACCAGCCCGGCGCGTGGCCCGAGCCGCAGGGCGCGGTGCGTGGTGCGCGCGGGGGAGCTCGCCCGACGGTGGCGGGACGGCAGGGTCGCGGTCATCCGGCCAGCTCCACGGCCTCGGCGACCTGGGCGACGCTGAGCCACGGCTGCGGGGCGAGCACCTTGGCGACCTGGGGGGCGAACGCCGGCGAGGCGGCCAGCACGTCGGCCGCCGTCCCGTCGGCGACCACCTCGCCGTCGGCAAGGATCGCGACCCGGGAGCAGGCCTCGGCCACGAGCTCGACGTCGTGGGTGGCGAGCACGACCGCGTGGCCCTCGTCGGCGAGCGCCCGCAGCGCCCGCACCAGGCGTCGTTTGGCGCCGTAGTCCAGCCCCCGTGTCGGCTCGTCCAGCAGCAGCAGCCGCGGACGTGCCGCCAGCACGATGGCAAGCGCCAGCATGAGGCGCTGCCCCTCCGAGAGGTCGCGGGGATGGCGCTGGTCGTCGATCTCGGGGGCCAGGTCGGCCAGCACCGCGCGGGTGGTGCCGACGGGTCGGCGTCCGTCCTGGTCGGCAGTGCGGCACTCGTCGGCCACGGACGCCGCGTACAGCAGGTCACCGGGTTGCTGGGGGACGAGCCCCACGGCGCGCACCAGGTCGTCGGGGTCGGCCCGGCGGGGGTCGAGCCCGCCGACGGTGAGCCGGCCGGTCTGCGGTCGGGTGAGACCGGCCAGCGACGAGAGCAGGCTCGACTTGCCGGCTCCGTTGCGCCCCATGACCGCCATCACCTCGGCGGGCTGCACGCGCAGGCTCACCCCGCGCAGCGCGGTCACCGGGCCGTAGCGCAGCCGCAGGTCGTCGGCGACCGCGACAGCCTCGCCGGGGGTCGTTGCCTCGGCGCGCGGGGTGGTCGCCGACGGTGTCGTGCAGGTCGACAG
>CAYNWB010000077.1:0-68 GCA_964400785.1 uncultured Actinomycetes bacterium
GGCGCGTCCGTTCGTCACCTGGAAGCTCGCGGCCACCCTGGACGGACGGGTCGCCGCCGAGGACGGCA
>CAYNWB010000077.1:78-8202 GCA_964400785.1 uncultured Actinomycetes bacterium
ACGGCGGCGTGCTGGCCGCGCAGGCGCAGGAGCTCAACCCCGAGTGGAGCCTCGCGACGGCCTGGGCGCGTCCGTTCGTCACCTGGAAGCTCGCGGCCACCCTGGACGGACGAGTCGCCGCTGAGGACGGCAGCAGCCGCTGGATCACCAGCAGCGAGGCGCGAGCCGACGTGCACCGGTGGCGCGCCCGGTGCGACGCCGTCCTGGTGGGCACCGGCACCGTGCTCGCCGACGACCCCCACCTGACGGTGCGGCAGCCCGACGGCACGCTGGCCGAGCACCAGCCCCGACGCCTGGTGATGGGGCTGCGCGACCTACCCCCGACTGCCCGCGTGCTCGACGACGCGGCACCGACGCAGCACCTGCGCACCCGCGACCCCGCGCAGGCCCTCGCGCAGATGCACGCCGCGAACGTGCAGCACGTGTACCTCGAGGGTGGCCCGACCCTGGCCGGGGCCTTCGTCGGTGCGGGGCTGGTCGACCGCGTCATCGCCTACTACGCCGGACGCCTGCTAGGGGATGGCCCCTCGGCGCTCGGTCCGGCCGGCGTCTCGACACTGGCCGAGGCACCCGTGCTGAGCGTCGTCGACGTCGCCCGGGTCGGGCCGGACGTCCGCGTGATCGCCCAACGAGACCCGACAGGACAGGAGTGACGCTGTGTTCACCGGACTGGTGGAGGAGCTCGGAGAGGTGGTCGCGGTCGACCGCCTGCACGACGCGGTACGGCTACGTGTGCGGGGGAGCGCTGTGACCGCCGACGCGAGGGTGGGCGACTCGATTGCCGTCAACGGGACCTGCCTGACCGTCGTGGACGTCGACGACTCGCAGTTCACCGCCGACGTCATGAACGAGACCCTGGTGCGTACCTCGCTGCGGGGTGTCGAGCCCGGCCGGCGGGTCAACCTGGAGCGCCCGGTACGCCTGTCCGACCGCCTCGGCGGGCACCTCGTCCAGGGGCACGTGGACGGTACCGGGACCGTGCTGGCGCGGGTGCACAGCGACAGCTGGGACGTCGTCCGGGTGTCGCTGCCGTCGTTGCTGGCTCGGTACGTCGTCGAGAAGGGGTCGATCGCCGTCGACGGTGTGTCGCTGACCGTCTCGGCCGTGACACCGGACTGGTTCGAGGTCAGCCTCATCCCGACGACGCTGGCGGCCACCACGCTCGGCCTCGTCGCGGTCGGCGACCCGGTGAACCTCGAGGTGGACGTGCTGGCGAAGTACACCGAGAAGCTGTTGGGCAAGGAGGACCGGTGAGCATCGAGAGCACGGCGCACCCCGTCGAGACGGTGCCGATCCGGCTCGACGACGTCGCGGACGCCGTCGCCGACATCGCGGCCGGTCGGGCCGTGGTGGTGGTCGACGACCCCGACCGCGAGAACGAGGGCGACCTCATCTTCGCCGCCAGCCGGGCGACGTCGGAGCTGACCGCGTTCATGATCCGCTACACCAGCGGTGTCATCTGCGTGCCCATGGAAGGGGCGATGCTCGACCGCCTGCACATCCCCCTCATGACGCCGCACAACCGCGAACGCATGCGCACCGCCTACACGGTCAGCGTCGACGCCCGCGACGGGGTGACGACGGGCATCTCGGCTGCCGACCGCGCCCGCACCATCCGCGTGCTGGTCGACTCGGCCACCGAGCCGTACGAGGTCGTGCAGCCGGGGCACGTGTTCCCCCTGCGCTACCGCGAGGGCGGGGTGCTCGTGCGCCCAGGCCACACCGAGGCCGCCGTGGACCTGGCCCGTCTGGCCGGGCTGACCCCTGCCGGGGTGATCTGCGAGATCGTCAACGACGACGGGACGATGGCTCGGGGGGCACAGCTGCGTCGCTTCGCCGACGAGCACGGACTGCGGATGATCTCCATCGCCGACCTCATCCGGTTCCGCCGCCGCACCGAGAGCCAGGTGCTGCGTGTCGCCGACACCCGCCTGCCGACCGAGCACGGGCTGTTCACGGCCATCGGCTACCGCGACCTGGTCGACGACGTCGAGCACGTCGCGCTGGTCGCCGGCGACATCGGCGACGGCGAGGACGTGCTCGTTCGCGTGCACTCGGAGTGCCTCACCGGTGACACGTTCGGGTCACGGCGCTGCGACTGCGGGCCCCAGCTGCACGCGGCCATGGCGGCCGTGGCCGCCGAGGGCCGGGGCGTCGTGCTCTACATGCGCGGGCACGAGGGTCGCGGCATCGGACTCGTGCACAAGCTGCGTGCCTACCAGCTGCAGGACGCCGGAGCCGACACCGTCGACGCCAACCTGGCGCTCGGCCTGCCGGCCGACGCGCGCGACTACGGGACGGGAGCGCAGATACTCGCCGAGCTGGGGGTTCGCAGCATGCGCCTGCTGACGAACAACCCGGCCAAGCGCGCGGGGTTGGAGGGGTACGGGTTGTCGATCCTGCACCGGGTGCCGCTGGCGATCACACCCACGGCCGACAACGCCCGATACCTGCGCACCAAGCGTGACCGGATGGGTCACGACCTGCCGGAGGACGCCGCAGACCCAGCAGCACGGGAGCATCAGCCATGAGCGCGGTCGGCAGCCCCGGCGAGGTCGTCACGGGAGGAGAGGCGCTGCGCGTCACGGTGGTGGCGGCGCAGTGGCACGAGACCGTCATGCGCGGCCTTCTCGACGGGGCCCTGCGGGGGCTGGCCGCAGCCGAGGTGGGCGAGGTGAGCGTGCTGCGCGTACCGGGGTCGTTCGAGCTGCCGGTTGCCGCGCGGCACGCCGCCCGGGCAGGCGCCGATGCCGTCGTCGCCCTCGGCGTCGTGATCCGCGGGGGCACGCCGCACTTCGAGTACGTGTGCCAGGCCGCGACGGTCGGGCTCACCGAGGTTGCCGTGTCGACCGGCGTGCCCGTCGGGTTCGGGGTTCTGACCTGCGACGACGAGCAGCAGGCCCTCGACCGGGCCGGTCTGCCCGGCTCACGTGAGGACAAGGGTTTCGAAGCCGCCCAGGCCGCTGTCGCCACGGCGCTGGCGCTTCGTCCGGGCTCGCTCGACCCGACGCAGGGGTAGCGTCACCGACGTGGCAGACCCGGTGACGCACGTCCGCAGCGGCTCGATCTCGGTGATCACGATGGACGACGGCAAGGTGAACGCCTTCGACGAGCGCCTGGTCGACGCCGTCGGGGCCGCCCTGGACGAGGCGACGGGCTCGCGTGCCGTCGTGCTCGCCGGACGAGCCGGGGTGTTCTCGGGGGGCTTCGACCTCGGCATCGTCGGGCAGGACGGCCCGCGCGCCGACGAGCTGGTGAGCCGGGGACGGCAGCTCATGCTGCGCCTGCACCACAGCCCGGTACCGGTCGTGGCCGCCTGCACCGGGCACGCCGTGGCCCTGGGCGCCGTCGTGCTCATGGCGTGCCACTACCGAGTGGGTGCCGTCGGATCGTTCTCGGTCGGCCTCAACGAGGTGGCCATCGGTCGGCCGCTGCCGCCGCTGGTGCTGGCGCTCGCCGAGCAGCGCCTGAATGCCGCTCGACGCACCGAGGCAGTGCTGCTCGCGCGCATCTGGACCCCGCAGCAGGCCATCGACGTCGGCTTCCTCGACGAGGTCGTCGGGCCCGATGACGTGCTGGCCACCGCCGTCGAGCGCGCCAAGCACCTGGGGACGTCGCTGCAGAGTGACTCGTTCGAGGCCACGTCACGTGCGATGCGCGACAGCACGAGCGCCGACGCAGGTTTGTGAGTGTCCGAGGGGGGACTTGAACCCCCACGCCCTTAAACGGGCACTAGCACCTCAAGCTAGCGCGTCTGCCTATTCCGCCACCCGGACGACGGGACTCACAGGGTAGCAGGATGGGGACATGGCCCCCGAATCCGAGAAAGCCGCCGACGAGGTCGTCGAGCTGTGCCGCGACCTGATCAGGATCGACTCCACGAACTACGGGGACGGCTCCGGGCCGGGCGAGCGGGAGGCCGCCGGGTACGTCGTGGACAGGTTGCGTGAGGTCGGGCTGCAGCCGCAGGTGTACGAGTCGGGGCCGCGGCGCAGCAACGTCGTCGTGCGGCTGCCCGGCAGCGATCCCGCGCGCACCGATGCCCTGCTGCTGCACGGGCATCTCGACGTCGTCCCCGCCGACCCGAAGCAGTGGCGCTACGACCCCTGGGCGGCCGAGGTCGCCGACGGGTGCGTCTGGGGGAGGGGGGCGGTCGACATGAAGGACATGGACGCGATGGTGCTGGCCGTGGTGCGCAGCCGGGTGCGGGAGCACCGGCTGCCGTCGCGGCCCGTCGTGGTGTGCTTCACCGCCGACGAGGAGGCCGGCGGGGTGATGGGGGCGCACTGGCTGGTCGACCAGCACCCGTCGCTGTTCGACGGATGCACCGAGGCGGTCGGGGAGGTCGGTGGGTTCTCGGTCACCTTGCCCACCGGTCGTCGCACCTACCTGGTGCAGACCGCGGAGAAGGGCATCGCCTGGCTGACCGTCGAGGCCGAGGGCACCGAGGGGCACGGCTCCCTGCCGCACCCCGACAACGCGGTGGCCGAGCTGGCCCGAGCGATGGCACGGGTGGCCGACCACCCGTGGCCCACGCTGCTCACCCCCACCATCGATGCCCTGTTCGACGAGGTCGACGAGCAGACAGGGGTAAGGCTCGACCCCGACGACGCCGACACGCTGCGCGAGGTGCTGGGCTCGATCGGGCGCATCGTCTCGGCCACGACACGTAACACGGCGAACCCGACCGTGCTGCGCGCAGGGCAGAAGACGAACCAGGTGCCCCGCACCGCCCAGGCACAGATCGACGGGCGGTTCCTGCCCGGTCAGCGCGAGGAGTTCCTCGCCACGATCGACAGCCTGCTGGGCGAGCGCGTGCGGCGCATCGACTCCCACCTCGATGTCGCGCTGGAGGCTCCCTTCGCCGGACGCACCGTGGCAGCCATGACCACGGCGCTGGGCGAGCTCGACCCCGGATGTGCGGTGGCGCCCTACATGCTCTTCGGAGGGACCGACGCGAAGGCGTTCAGTCGCCTCGGGATCCGTGGCTACGGGTTCTCCCCGCTGCGCCTGCCCGCCGACCTCGACTTCCCGGCTCTGTTCCACGGCGTGGACGAGCGGGTGCCCGTCGATGCCCTGCGCTTCGGGGCGCAGGCCCTCGACCGGTTCCTCGACCTGTGCTGAGCACCCCGGTCAGGGCGCGGACACCTCGTCCAGCGCGGCGACGATCTCACCGGGCAACGTGACCTCGTCGCAGGCCAGCACGGCCCGCAGCTGAGCGGCCGTGCGAGCGCCGACGAGTGCCGAGGCCACCCCGGGTCGATCACGCGCCCAGGCGAGCGCGACCTCGAGGGGGCTCAGGGCCAGTCCGTCGGCAGCCGTGGCCACCGCCTCGACGATCCCGAGGGCCCAGTCGCCGAGGTATGGCGTGACGAAGGGCCCGAGGTGGGGCGAGGCCGCGCGCGAGTCGGCCGGCACCCCGGCCCGGTACTTGCCCGTCAGCACGCCGCGGCCCAGCGGCGACGCCGCGAGCAGCCCCGCGCCGAGCTCGGCTGCGGCCGGGGCGACCTCGTGCTCGACGTCGCGCCGCAGCAGCGAGTACTCGGCCTGGACGGCGACCGGGACGGCCCGCCCGGGCCAGGCCTGCTGGTGGGCCATCGTCCAGCCCAGCTGCCAGCCGGACGTGGTCGCGATGCCGACGTAGCGGGTGCGTCCGGTCGAGACCGCCGCGTCGAGCGCGGACAGGGTCTCCTCGCGGGGGACGCCGGGCGACGTCCCGTGCACGATCCACACGTCGAGGTGGTCGGTGCCGAGGCGGCGCAGGGTCGCGTCGAGCTGGGCGAGCACCGAGCCACGTCCGGTGTCGTGGGTGAGCTCGTCGCCCCTCCACGCCAGCCCGGCTCGTCCGCTGAGCACGAGCGCGTCGCGGTCGACCACCTGACCGAGCAGGCTGCCCAGCACGTCCTCGGCCCGTCCGTCGCCGTACTCGGGTGCGCAGTCCACGAGCGTGCCGCCTGAGTCGGCGAACATCTCGAGCTGGTCGCGCGCCTCGTGCTCGTCGGTGTCACGGCCCCAGGTGATGGTGCCGAGCCCGAGCCGCGAGACCTGGAGCCCGCTGCGACCGACGCGTCTGGTGTCCACGAACGTCGGAGGCTACCGGTCGTGACCGCTCGTTACGCTCGGCACCCGTGGAGGGTGTCGTGGAGTGGGTGCAGGCGATCCTGCTCGGCATCCTGCAGGGGTTGACGGAGTTTCTGCCGATCAGCAGCAGCGCCCACCTGCGGGTGGTGCCCGCCTTCCTGGGTTGGCAGGACCCGGGGGCGGCGTTCACCGCCGTCGTGCAGATCGGCACCGAGGTCGCCGTGGTGCTGTACTTCTGGAAGGACATCTGGCGTATCGGCAGCACCTGGTTGCGCTCGCTGGTGACGCCTGAGCTTCGCAGCGAGTCGGACGCGCGGATGGGCTGGTTCATCATCGTGGGCAGCCTGCCCATCGTCGTGCTCGGAGTTCTGCTGCGAGACTCCATCGAGACGACGGCGCGCAGCCTGACCCTCGTCGCCACCATGCTCATCGTGTTCGGGGTGGTGCTCGGCGTGGCCGACCGGATCGGTGCGCACCGCCACCCGATCGGACACCTGTCGTGGCGCGACGCGGTGCTGTTCGGTCTGGCGCAGGCGTTGGCGCTGGTGCCGGGAGTGTCGCGCTCGGGGGCGACGATCAGCATGGGCCTGCTGCTCGGCTACGAGCGCGCGGCCGCGACCAGGTACGCGTTTCTGCTGGCGATCCCGGCCGTGGTCGGTGCGGGGCTCTACCAGCTGCCGGAGATCCCCGGCGGGGAGAACGTCTACGGCGTGGGACCGACCGCGGCTGCCACGGTGGTGTCGTTCGTGGTGGGCTACGCCACCATCGCCTGGCTGCTGCGGTGGGTCACGACGCGGTCGTACCTGCCGTTCGTCCTGTACCGCATCGGTCTCGGCTCGGTCGTGCTCGTCGGCATCGGCACGGGGGTGCTGAGCGCCTAGCCCGCGAACGCCTCCACCGCGGCGCGGGCCTTGGCGTCCCGCTCGGCTGCCGGGCTGGCGAGGTACTCCTGCGGCGTCGGGGCGCTGCCGATCCACGCCTCGGGGTCGATGGGCGTGCCGTCGACTCGGATCTCGAAGTGCAGGTGGGGACCTGTCGAGTACCCCGTCGACCCCACGACTCCGATCAGGTCGGCCTTGCGTACGACATCGCCGGGGCGCACCAGGATGCTGGACTGGTGGGCGTACAACGTCGAGACGATCGACCCACCGATGAGCCCGTGGCTGATCACCGTCATGTTGCCGTAGGCACTGTTGTAGCCGGCCAGCACGACCGTGCCGTCGTCGGCGGCATAGATGCCGCCGTCTCCGACGCCGTAGTCCGAGCCGGTGTGCAGCTTGACGTAGCCCAGGATCGGGTGCAGCCGCGGCCCGAACTGTGACGTCAGGGCGCCGTACCCGGGACGGACCCACGACCCGGTGCCCTGCACGACCCCGGGGGCGACGAGGGCGGAGCCCCAGCCGACCAGCGATGCTCCGATGGCCTGGCTGGCGGCGAGCATGGTGCGGTACTCGGCCAGGTCGTCGGCCTGGGCCTGCTGGGCGGCATCGAGGGCGTCGGCACGTCGCTGCACGAGCGACTCGGTCTCGCGGGCCACCAGCGCGGCGGTCTGGGTCGCCTGCTCGGCCAGATCGAGCGCGCGCTCGGCGACGTCCTGCGTTCGCTCCCGCTCCTCGCGCGCTGCCTGCAGTCGCGCCTCGGCCTCGGCGAGGTCGGCGAGCTCGGCAGCCAGTCCGGCGATCACCACGTCCTCGCTGCGCAGCACGGCCTCGACCCCGCGCAGGGCCGAGGCGAACTCCTCGGGCGTGGTGGACTCGAGGACGACGGTCAGGCTGCTCAGCGGCCCGCCGGACCGGTACGCCTCGCGCGCCAGCGTGCCGAGGATCTCCCGCTGCTCGTCCAGCGCCTCGACCCGGTCCTGCAGGTCACGCTCGGCCTGCTGCTCGGCGACGAGGGCGGTGGCTGCAGCCTGACGTGCCTCGTCACGCACGGTCTCCGCCGCCGCGCGCGCCTTCTCGGTCTCCTCCAGTCGGGCCTGTGCGGCTTCGAGCTGGGCCTCGGCGCTGGCCAGCGCCTCCGCAGCGGCCTGCACCGCAGCTGCCG
>CAYNWB010000078.1:0-7802 GCA_964400785.1 uncultured Actinomycetes bacterium
GAGCGAACCGGTCGGTGCGTGATGAGCCGGTAGGTGAGCCTGGCTGCGTCGAGGGCTGCGACCACGCGCTCGTGCGGGCTCATCTGCTGCTGTTCCGTCACGTGACCCATCCTCCCCGAAGCAGGCCCTTCGCCTTCGGCCGTGCGGCATAGGGTCGTGCTGCATGCGTGACCGAACAGGCGAGTCGGAGAGGTGCACCATGACCCCAGAGATCGTCGACGAGTTCTACGCCGGTCTGGCCAGGCGTGATGGTGCGGCGATGGCGACCTGCTACCACGACGACGTCGCGTTCGAGGACCCGGTGTTCGGTGTGCTGCGCGGCGAGGACGCCCGCGACATGTGGCGCATGCTGTGCTCGGGCGGCACCGACCTCACGGTCACCCATGAGGTGCTGGACGCGACGCCGACGAGTGCCACGGTCGCGTGGGTCGCGCGCTAGCCTCTGGGGCTGGTCGGCCCAGGCACTCGGGCCGGTAGGGCGCCTGCTCGGTTGGACACCCGTCATGCAGGCCCGCATTCGAGCGACCTCCGCGGCAAGCCTCAAGAAGTTTCAGACGCGACGAGGCTGAGCCGACCGCGACCGACCCCGTGATCCTCCCTGCAGGGTTGCCACGAGCCGCCTCATCCGAAGCAGCAGTGCGGCCGACGGGGTCACGCGCCCGTTGAGGTACGTGGACAGTCGGCTGCGCGACGTCCCGATCCGTGAGGCGAACTCGGCAGTCGTCAGCCCCGAGGCGGCAAGAAGGTCGCGTATCTCGGACGCAACGGCCGCCCGCTCGTCCTGCTCGGCCCTCTGGCGAGCCGCCAGGATCGTCCGCTCGAGCAGGGGGGCGACACCCCAGGGGCGTGAGTAGCCCAGGTAGCTCTCCACCTGCCGCGCCACGACCCCCCACGGGTCGTCTCGAATCGCCGTGGTGAGCAGCGCCCAGTCGGTCACGGTGCCGCGCTCGATGACGGTGACGATGGCCTCGTACGGCCAGTGCTGCACCGGCGTCCCCGCGGAGACCTCGACGTTGCGGAAGGTGACTGCCATGCTCATCTGCCCTCGACCGAGCGGAGCAGGCCGTCGGCAAGGTCGTGGCATGCCGCGACGACGGCCGGCCACGACTGCCAGTGCGGGTCGAGTCGCCGGTACCGGTCGAGCTGCGTCGTGACGTGACTGTCGCGCGGGTTGGGCTCGGACAGACGCTGGACGAGGCTCGTCAGCACCGAGTCGGCCTCGCCGGAGCGGTCGGTGTAGTAGCGGTCGATGTCGAGCAACACGGCGACCGACGACTCGGCCCCGAGTCGGCCGGCGAGGGCCACGACGTCGAGGTAGTCGCGCACCTGGTTGCGCAGCACCACCAGGTAGGCCTTCACGCGCAGCATCTCGGGCAGCGTCGGTACGACGACCTGGTGCTCGTCGTCGATCGCGACCCGCTCGACCTCGAGAGGAACCGTGCGGCGCAGCTGGCGGAGCCCGGCCTCGACCCCTCCGAGCCGACCGAGCAGAGTCAGGGGCGGCGAGCTCGCGCGGACGCTGGTCACCCAGCCGTCCGTGGCCTCGACGGCCTCGAGCACGTCGAAGTAGCGGGCTGAGAGATCGGCGAGCACGTGGTCGTGGTCGAACGAGTCGCGATGGTGTGCCCACAGCGCAGCGGCCGCCCCTCCGACCAGCACTGCGTCGGGCACGACGCGCTGCAGCTCGGCTGCGGAGCGCAACACGGCGTCGAGGGATGGCTCACCCATGCAGGTATCGTATCAGAAATGATACTCACGGTCTCCCTTGTCCGACTCGTGGAAGGGGCCGGTGCGTGAGGGTCAGCGTGGTGGGACCGGCACTCCTGTGCCGCCCTTCGCGCTTGCCAGCCGGGTGACGTCGACGGCGGTGGCGTGGCCACCGATCGCGTCGAAGCAGCGCAGCGCCGCGCACACCCACGCCGTCGCGATCGGCGAGGGTGTCTTCTTCTGCCCGAACGAGAAGTCGCCGAAGCCCCGGTAGATCGAACGCGGGACAACGCGTCCGTCCGCGTCGGTGTTGTAGGCAGCGAGGCAGGCGACGAGCTCGGCCGCGGCGGCCTGGTCGTCGCGCTCGGCGCTGGTCCCCGACCACACCTGCGTGTAGCCAGCGAGAGCCTCGAGCACCGTCAGGTCGGAGTACCAGATGTTCGGCCACTTCACCGCCTTGAAGTGCACGCCGTGGCCGAACATGTACGGCTTGGCCTCACCGCGCTCACGCCAGACCCGCAGCACGGTGCGTGCGACGTCGTCCAGACCGGACGGCCTGTCGGCCGCGTCCAGGCGCCCGAACGTGCGCAGCGCCTCGGCGGTCACCTGCGGGCAGGGGTCGGCGACTCGCCCGGGTCCCCGTCCGCGCGTCCGGCTGTGCGGCAGGCACCGGCATCCCGGTCCGAGTGAGGTGTCGGTGATGTCGTCGGCCATCAGGTGCAGCGCGGTACGCACGCGCGGGTCGTCGGCACGTCCGAACCGGACGAGCACCTCGGTGATGGCGTAGTGGTCGCACGCCAGCGTCGACCACTGCGGCTCGGGCTGGCGGATGAAGGTGGCGAAGGCGAGAAAGCGGCCCTCAGGCGTGCGGTGCTCGAGCATCTCGTCCAGCAGGCGCGCCACCGCGGGCACGTCGTCCCGCTCGGTCACACCGAGGTCGGCGAGAAGGTGGAGCAGGTTCGGCCCGTAGGTCGGGGCGCCGTGCGAGCGGATCGGGTCGGTCCAGGCCGGCAGTCGGTCGATCAGCCCCGCGACGGCGGGATCGTCCAGCGTGGCTGCGTGGTCGGCCCGCACGGCCGGGTCGTCCAGCGGCCGGTCGTCGAGGCGCACCCGGCACACCCATCGGGCGTAGGGCTCGGCGCTCTCGCGCAGCCAGCGCCTCGGGTCGGACGCCAGCAGGGTCGGCCACGCGGCATCGGTGTCCGTCACGACACGACGCTACGACGCGTTCGGTGCGGTGTCAGCGGATCGAGTGGCTGACGATGAGGTTCTCGCCGTCCCCGGTGAGGAGCATCCCCACATCGACGCGGTGGAAGGTCACAGTCTCGTTTCCGCTCAGCAGCCGCGGTTCGAGAACGTCGAGCTCGGGGTACTGACCACCGACCCCACCGTCGCCCACACCGAGACCACGCTCGTCTTCGAGCACCGCCTCGGCAACGCGGGACCGCTACGGTAGGCGCGTTGTGAACGTCGCTGATCCGTCGCCCGGCGTCGCGGATCGTGTCACGGTTGTCGGGCTAGACGAGCCCGCACCGACTCCTGAGCAGCCTGCTCGCCGCCCGGGGCGCTCAGGCTGGCTGGCCGCACTGCTGCTCGGTGGGCTCGTCGTGCTGCTGCTGCTACCGGTGGACGACCCCCTGACGGGGCAGCCCCTGGCTGAGGGTGAGGTGCCGGCTCCGGCCGACGAACGGCTGCTGGGTTGGCCTGGTCGTGGTCCGTGGGCTGCCGACGAGGCCTTCGTGGGCGAGGCGGCGCAGGCGTGGCGCGAGGCCGCGACGTCCGACGCCTCGATCGACGCCCCCGGAGACGAGATCGTGCCCCTGTGGGCCGGCCCGGTCTCGGACGCTGCGATGGCCGTGCTGCAGTCGGTGGGGGCCGACGGGTCGGTGCGTCTGGCACACGTCAGCGACATGCTCTACGGGTGGCTGCAGCCCGAGCTGCGGGTGCTGGCGACGACGCGGGTGGAGGCCGATCCCGAGTTCGTGGTCGTCCCGTTCGTCGGACCCGACGATCGCGGGGGCCAGCTCGACCCCGATGTGCTGGCGACGTTCCAGATGCTGCCCGGACCGGCCGTCCGCAACGGAGAGCACCGAGTCGTGCGCCTGGACGGCGCTCGGCTCACACCGATCGAGATGCAGGCGGACGGACTGAGTGAGCCGTGGGCCTACGGGCGGTGGTGGATACGCGACGAGCCGGTGATCGCCTTCGTCACGCGGGGTGAGGACGACGCGCTGGTGTCGGTGGTGCGTCACGACCCGGACGAGATGCTGCCGGGTCGACCGCCCGTGCAGCTGGTCGACCCGATCTGGGGGAGTGACGAGGGGGTCGCACCCGCGGACTACCTGATCGCCGCGGCAGCCCTGGAGGAGCTCGGCGCGCCCTCGGGGCGAGCAGCAGTGCTGGGGTCGGCGGTCACCACTGCGGGGCGCGTGACGCTGCTGCAGGTCGAGCCCCGAGGGTCGACGGGCGCGAGCACCGTGGTCGCCCTCACGGCTCGAGGAGACCTGATGGTCTCATCCCCGACACCGATCGCGTCCGATGCAGAGGTCGCCATCGGCGCACTGCGCACCCCCGACGGGCAGGTCGTCGTCGTGGCGGCGGCGTCCCCGCAGACGACCATGCTCAGGATCGAGGCCGATGGAGAGACGCTGGTCAACGGTCCTGGTGTGCAGGCCGCCGTCCTGGAACGTGACGCAGAGGTCGTGGTCCTGCGGGCCGAGGCCGTCGGGGGGTCGGCGGGTCAGAGCGACACGGCGACGGCCACGACGAACGCTCCGATGAAAGCGGCGATCATCCAGCCCAAGGTGCGCGAGTAGCCGGCCGGACGGATCAGGCCGCGAGCGTCGAGTCGACGGATGATGGGGAACAGCTTCCAGTAGAACGTGGCGATCGCCGGCACCATCACGATGCTCGCCCACAGCTGGGTAGTCGGGTCTCCGACCAGCAGGATGGCCAGCCACAGCGCGATGACGATCACCTTGGTGCCCGCCACCCAGAACACGAGGTACCGGACGACGTCGTGCAGGTCACCGTCCTGCTGCGACGACGTCCATGCGGTGAACACTCCGACGGCGTTGAAGCGCCTCGACCCAGGAGAGACGTAGAGAGCCGCCACGTTGGCTGTCTCGAGCACGAGAAAGACCGCGACCAGAGTGGTCAGCACGGCGGAGGACGGCGTGGCTCAGGCCGGCACGAGGTCGGCGTGCAGCTCCGGTTCGCGGACACCAACGGGGATGACGAGCACGGGGCAGTGCCCCATCCGGATGCACGCCAGGCTCACCGTGCTGAGAGCGGGGTTGCGAATCGAGGTCTGCTGGTGGCTGCCGAACACGATGAACTCGGCGCGGCGGGTCGCGTCGACGAGGACGACCATGGGGTCACCCTCGAGAACCTCGTACGTGACGTTCACGTGGCCTGGCTGCGCGGAGCACACCCGACTGACCATGTCCGCGAGCATCAGCTCTGCCGTGGCGAGACGCTGCTCGCGCTCGTCCTCGGCGAGGGTTCGCGTATCCACGACAGTGACCGCCTGCACGGTCGCAGACAGCAGTGCTGCCTCGGCTCGGGCCCAGCACAGCGCGCGTTCGGACTGCTCGGAGCCGTCCACTCCCACGATGATCAGCGGCATCGACGTCACCTCCACGAAGGGGTGGGGTGCTGACCTCAACTGACCAGGTAGGCCGTTGTTACTCGCCAGTATGCCATGTCGCGCGGCATTCGGCGACAGGCAGGGCCCCGCCGGTTGAGCCTCACTGTGGAGCAGGCGTTGGCGCACCTGCGCGGACGCGCGCTGAACCCCGGCGCTGGCTAGCGTGAGCCCGTGGCACGACGAAGGGGCTCGACATGAGCAGACGCGACTACGTCCACACCGACCACCGCGACGGACAGCCCGCAGGCGGCATCGTCATCCACTGGGACTCCGAGACGTGCATCCACTCCGGGGTGTGCCTGCGCACACTGCCCGACGTGTTCCGGACGCGGCGTCGTCCGTGGGTCGACCCGGACGGAGCCGACACCGACGCCATCGAGCAGGCCGTCGCGGCGTGCCCGTCCGGCGCACTCACCTCGAGCAGGTTCTCGCCGGGTGAGGCCCCACCGGTGCGCTCGTTCGACGAGGCCGAGCATGCCGCGGGCGACCCCGAGGCTCCGGGAGCCGCGCCGGCCAGCGTCAAGGTGCTGGCCAAGGGGCCCTACCTGCTCAAGGGGCACATCGAGATCGTCGACGCCGAGGGCACCGTCGCCCGCCGGGTCGACAAGGTGGCGCTGTGCCGCTGCGGGCACTCACGCAACAAGCCCTTCTGCGACGGCAGCCACCACAAGGCGGGATGGGACGACGCAGGGGGAGTGTCCGCGCAGTGACCTGAGCCTGAGAGGCTGCGTCAGGACGCCAGCCAGGCGTGGTTGTCGGCTTAGTGCTGCTCGCGGGTGCGACTGCCTAGGGTGCGTGCATGCCTCGCATCTACGCCGACAGCGCCCTGCTCATCGACGTGTACACGTCGATGTTCGCCGAGATCGCCGAGGACGAGTCCCTGGACGATCTCGTCGCGCTGCAGATGGTGATCAACTTTCGGCTGCGCGACCCCGACGCCGACATCTGGGTCGATGGCCGGTCGCGTCCCGTCGTCACGCTGTTCGAGCCGATCGGTGCCGATCCGACGCTCACGGCGAAGCTCAGCGCGAACGCGATGCACGACCTGCTGACCGGCGATCTTCCACTCGGCAAGGCCCTGCTGTTCCGCAAGCTCAAGGTGTCCGGTTCGAAGTCGAAGGCGATTCAGCTCGAGTCGTTGCTGCACGCCTGCCAGGCGGTGTACCCGGCGATCGCGGCCCAGGCGCTCGACGGCTGAGCCGGGCTGCCCCCAGAGTCTGCAGGGCCCACCGGCGGCCGACGAGCCCGAGGGCGAGAACACCGGCTGCCACGAGCACGAACGCCGGTGCCAGACCCTCGCCGATGAGCGCGCGGAGCAGCATGCCGCCGCCCAGGGTCCAGGCCAGCAACCACCAGCCGAAACGCACGGTCCTGGCTCGATGCTCGGCGGCCAGACCGGCGCAGGGTGCGCGCAGCCATCCTGCCAACAGCCCGAGCATGAAGGGTGCGGCAGTCGTCAGGGTGCCGGCGACGAGGTCGGCACGCTCGTGGGCGATGCGGCCCAGCAGCGCGAACAGCATCACCACGGCGACATCCGCAGCCAACGGCATCACCCACGAGCGCGTCGGCACCGCAGGGTCGCCCTGTGCGTCGGGCAGATCGCACTGGCTCGCTTGCACGGTCACATCATCGCAGCCAGACCGGTCCGGATCTGCAGGTGCCGGAGCAGGAACGATCGCTCGTCGAGGCGCTTTCGGCGCATCCATGCGGTCACCTCGGTGTTGCACTTGCTGGCGTTGCACGAGGCGCAGGCCGGCACGACGTTGTCGAGCGTGTACCGACCACCGCGTGAGATCGGCAGGACGCAGTCGCGCTGCAGGGCGACGTCGGTTGCGCCGCAGTAGGCGCAGCCTGCCCAAGCCGCTATCAGGGCCTGCCAGGTCTGCTCGTCGAGGTCGTGCTCCACGCGCTGCATACGGCGCTTGCGTCGGCGCGCTGCGCGAGCCCGACGCGACCCACCGACTGCCACAAGGGCAAGCGTAGGCACGGGGAAGCGTGAGTAATCGCTACTCATGACGCGTGTCCAGCCACTGCCTAGCGTTCGACGCCGTCGGACACGGTCGAAGGGGTGCATGTGGCACGACGATCTGATCAGGTGCCGAGCTGGCAGCTCGACCGCCGCGGGTTCTTGACGGCCGCTGGTGCCGCGGCACTGCTGGTCGGTGTCGAACCGGTCGTGGCTCGCGCGACCGCAGGGGTGCCGCTGCTTGGCTCGGTCACGGCACAGGATGCGGCGCCCACGCTCGTCGCGGTCGTGCGGCGGCGGGACGACATGGTGCGCCTGCGGTTCGAGTTCACCAACGTGGCACTCGATCGATCCACGGATGCCCCGATGCTGAGGCCCGCGGTGTCGGGGGTCGACGGGGGAGTCGTCGTGAGGTTCCCGCCTCAGTCGATGCTCGAGCAGGCCCTGCCCTTCCCAGCCTCCGTTCCCGCGCCGGGCAGC
>CAYNWB010000079.1:0-7773 GCA_964400785.1 uncultured Actinomycetes bacterium
AGGCTTCTCATGGATGAGTCAAGCCCAGATGTGTGGGCAGTGTTCTTCGAGGCCGCTCGCACGGCATCTCGTCGGTACTGATCCTTGGGCAGGTTGGCCCTGCCCCGAACAGCCGCAGGCGTCCTACGGTCCAGGCGTGACCGAACGTCGCGACCGAACGGTCCTTCGTGGTCCTGAGGTGGCCTTCGTGTTGCTCGCGTACGCCTGGTCGTGGGCGTGGTGGGTGCCGATGGCCGTTCAGGGGTTGACGACGCGGGCCGGGCAGGCGTGGCCGAGCCACCTGCCGGGCCTTCTCGGCCCCGCGATCGCCGCGGTGGTCGTCACCGCAGCGGTGTCGGGCCGCTCCGGGCTGGCCGACCTCGGTCGCCGCGTCGTGCGGGTGAGGGTCGGCTGGTTCTGGTATGCGGCGCTGGCCGCCACGGCCGGCATCGGCGCGGCGGCGATGGCTGCACAGGCGCTGCTCGGTCGGGGCTGGCCCACGGCGACCGACCTGTCTACCTACTCCGGTGCCGCCACGATGCCCTGGCTGGTTCTCGTCGTGCTGGTGCTGGTGGTCAACGGGTTCGGGGAGGAGACCGGCTGGCGAGGCTTTCTGGTCGACCGCTGGGGCCCCGGCCAGGGCCTGCTGCGCACCTCCCTGCTCGTCGCGGCCGTGTGGGTGCCGTGGCACCTGCCGCTGTTCTGGGTCTCGGAGTCCTTCCGGTCCTTCGGCCCAGCAGGCACCGCGGGGTGGCTGGTGTCGATCACCGCCGGGTCGGTGGTGCTGACCTGGATGTACCTCGGCTCCGGCGGGAGTATCTGGATCGCCGCGCTGTGGCACACCACGTTCAACATGGTCACCGCGACCTCGGCCGGCGCCGACCTCGCCGCACCCCTTCTGAGCGCAGCCGTGATCGCCGCCGCGATCGTTCTTCTCCGCCACGCCCACACCGACCGCGGCGAAGGCGCCGGTCAGACCGCCGACACAAGCGCGACCTCTTCGGCCCATCAGTCGACGCGTTCACCGCCGCCAACGGGGACACGCTGACCCGGCTTTCGCGGATCCATGCCGAGGACTTGCTGGCGACGACCGGCCCTGGGGTCGCTATGGCGCCAGGAGACCGTTGGATCGCGCCCAGTCGGCGATGTCGTAGCGGCTTGCGAGTCTGGTCTTGGTGAGGATGTTGGAGACGTGAACGCCTGCGGTCTTCGCGCTGATGAACAGCCGTTCACCGATCTGTCGATTGGTCAGGCCGTCGGTGACAAGGAGCGCCACCTCTACCTCGCGAGGGGTCAGCTCGGCGGGTGCCGGCAGGGCCCCGACGCGTCGGCGCAGCATGTCGATCTCAGCGAGCTGCGGAGCCGACTCGATCTGTCGGGCCTCGCGCTCGGCGAGATCGAGAGCGGAGACAGCCTCGGCCCGGTCGGCCGTGCTCTCGGCCAAGCGCAGGCGCGTGTCGAGTCGCCAGTAGACCGGTCCTTCGGCGCGGTCGAACACGGCGACGGCAGATCTCCACCGATCGGCCGGATCCGCCCCGTCGGCGGTGGCCAGGGCCGCATGGGCGACATCCGCGAAGGGCAGCAGGGGGACTTGTGTGCGAGCCAGGTCACGAAGCTGCCGCACGGTGGTCACGTCCGGCGATGTGGGGTCGTCGAGGCGTCCCGCGAGTCGGGCGTACCGGAGCGCCCCGTACAGAGTCTCCGCCTCGGTGAACAGGTGGGTTCTGCCACCGGCGGCAATCCCGGCCCGCAGGTATGTCATGGTCTGATCGGCGGCTGCAGCGGCCCCGTCGCGTACCCACGTGAGCCAGGCTCGGACGGCATCGAGAGCACGCTGGTACTGCTCGTAGTCGGTGACGACCTCGAGGTCGGTGAGTGCTACGGCAGCGTCGGCGTCACCGCGCATCAGCTGGACGAGCGCACGCACGCCGAGAGCGAAGTTGCACAGCCCGCGCCCGGTGAGCCTGTCCTGAGCGTCGGCGGCGACCTCGTCGGCCTCCTCGAGGCGGCCGAGCTCGCGGAGCGAGTCCGCGACGATGGCCAGGATGGCGCCTGTGGCCGGGTGCATCTCCAGCCCCATTCGGGTCGCCGCGCGTATGGACTCCTCTCCTTCTGTGATCGACGCCTCCAGCTCACCACGAATGCAGAGGAGTGCCACGAGGTTGCTCATTGTCTGCACCGCGACGACACCGTCGTCAGCGGCCTGGGCTGCGGCGATGGCGCGTCGGTGCTCCGCGACGGCGCGGTTCGAGTCGGTGTAGTTCAGGGCGTGGGCCAGAGCCTTGAGCGCGAGCGACTCCGAGGCCAGGTCCCCGGTCGACCGGGCCAGCCGAATCGCTTCCTCAGCCGGTTCGGCGACCTCGAAGGGGCGCAGGCTGCCGATGCACGCATCTGCCCATGCGGCAAGAACCCGGCCGCGAGCACGGTCGCTGCCCGAGGGCGGGAGCACGTCGAGGGCTCGCTGGAAGTCGGGGAAGGGATCGCCGTCATGAGGGGTTGTGCCGCGGTCGACGAGCAAGTCGGCGACACGTTCCGGATGCTTCACTGGGTCAGCGAGGCTGAGTGCTCGGTCCAGCCGAGCCATGGCTGCATCGACGTCACCGGCCTGCTGGTGTGCCCGCGCGGCCTGCTTGAGGACGTCGACCATGTCGACGCCCTCGATCTCTGCCTGGTCCGGAGGCCACAGGGCCACCACCTGGTCCAGCAGCCGCGCCTCAGCGCCGGGCGCGGCTATCTGAGACGCCGCCCGCGCACCGGCCATGGCCGCCCGGAGCGCCCGCGCGTCATCCCCGGCAGCCTTCCAGTGCGCCGCCGCCGCCAGGGCGCGGTGGGGCGACCCCGTCGACCGTCCGAGTGATTCCGCCCAGGCTCGATGGAGTCCGCGGGTCCACCCCGGCGGCAGCTCCTCTCGTATCGCCTCGCCGACCAGCGCGTGCCGAAACCGGAGCGGTGAGGTGGCCGTGAACGACAGCAACCCGTGGTCGCGCGCCTCCTCCAGGGCGGCGTCAAGCAGGTCCTCGCCGAACCCGCTCGCCACCAGCAGATCGGAGTACTCGACCGGCGGGTCGCCCACAGCGACAAGCTCGACGAGCGCCCGGGTCTGCTCCTGCAGACGCCGCACCTTGTCGCGGATCGTCGCGCCCAATGTGGCGGACCGTCCCCCCAGCCCACTGTCGGAGGTGACGAGCTCCTCGAGGTAGAAGGGATTCCCGCCACTGAGCGCCACGAGCCTGCCTGCCTCACTCGAGCCGCCCGAGCCGATGAGCGCTCGTGCCAGCCTCGTCGCCGCATCGTGGCTCAGCGGCTCCAACTGGATCCTCGTGGCCCGGGTGAGCCGTCCGACGGCCGGCACCGCGACGGCTGCGTCAGTTGGTTCGTCCGTGCGCAGCGTCGTAGCCAGCAGGATCCGCTGACCGTTCATGCGCGCGGTGAGTGCGGTGAGCAGGTCGAGGGTCATCCGATCGGCCCAGTGCACGTCTTCGACGGCAAGAACGAGCGGGCGCGCCTTCGAGACCTGGGTGAGTGCGTGACCCACCGCAGCGAAGACCTGGTGGGTGTCGGGTTCGACCGGACCCGGGTCCACCTCCAGCTGTGGGAGGAGCCGGACGAGGTCGGGTGCATAGGGGCCGGCAGCCGCTCGGACTGCGTCCCGACCGAGCGCAGCGACGGCTGCAGCGAGCGCCTCGTGGATCGGCGCCAGCGGCATCTGCTCACCGGCCAGCTCCAGGCAGTGCCCCCACAGCATCACGGCGTCGTCACTCAGCTGCGACTCCAGCTGCGCGAGCAGCCGCGTCTTTCCGACCCCGGCCTCGCCGGAGAGGAGGACGGTGCTCGCTTGCCCGTGCGCGGCAGCAGTCGCCAGCCGCATCAGACTCGCCAGCTCTGCGTCGCGCCCGACGAACGGCGACACGTGCCCCTCACGCATGGCAGCCATCCTGGCAGCACCGGCCTAAACACCGAGCGCCGAATCTGAAGAGCAGCGCCCCATGTCGACCGGCCCTCGTACCGACAGCATCGACGCGCAGGCACATCGGCGTCGAGACGAGGAGCAGATCTGATGCAGGCAGAGAGCAAGAGCGCAGGCATCCGTCGTGCAGTGCGTGGGAGCATCGCCCTCCTTCTCATCCCGGGCATCGCGGCGTGCTCGTCGTCCGACGACGCCACATCGACCGCGACGCCGCAGGACTCCCCAGCCGCTGAGCAGTCCGTGCCGGAGGCAACACCGAGCGACAGCCCAGTCCCGGGCCTGGCGTGCTCACAGGTGGGCACGCTCCTCGACATCGAGACACCCAATGACGAGAACTGGCAGACCCCGGACTACTACCTGGTGGACGAGCCGGTCGACGACACGGTGGTGGTGGACGCCGGCGTGGTCTGCATCGTGCAGAGCACCGTCGAGGGGGACGTTGTTGTCGCGGGGCCGGGCAACCTGTCGATGGCTGCTGTCGTCCCGGGTGGGGTGGTCACCGGCTCGATCTCCGTGACGGGCACACAACGCGTGGTCGTCATGGAACCCGACGCTGAGTTCTACGGGGTCGAATCCGACCCGGATGCGCAGCCTCCCCTCGTCATGGGTGATGTGGCGTGCCAAGAATGCTCGAGCGTTGCGCTGGTAGCCGGCACCATCAAGGGGTCGGTGGACATCGTGGACAAGCCCGGGAGCTCCCTCCTCGTCACCGACATGGCGATCGGCGGAGACCTGACGCTGACCAGCTCGTCTGGCTTCGGCGGAGATCGGGACGGGACGACGAACGAGCCTCCACCGCTGACCGGTAACACGGTCGGCGGGTCCGTCACCCTCACCGACAACTACGGTCGCCCGCTGCTGGTCGAAGGCAACACGATCACGGGTGACCTCACCTGCGAGGGCAACATCCCCGCACCCGAAGGCGGGGACAACGTCGTCGACGGCACCGTCTCCGGACAGTGCTCGGGACTGTGAGGGCCCTACTCCTGCTCACCGGCGACAGAGATGCTGGGGAGGTCGAAGTAGCCCCACCTGTCTGACCAGCGGACGCCCGCGAGGCCCGACCCCCAGACAGCCTGCGTACGCGTGAACGCCGTCGGCGCGACAAGGGCCAGCTCGACTGCCCGCTGGTTGAGCGACTGCCAGATCTCGGCCTGGGCGCCGCGATCGGTCGTCGTCAACGCCTCGTCGATCAAGGCCTGGAACTCGTCATCGACCAACCCGCCCTGGTTGAGACGGGACAGGTTGAAGCTGCCCTTGGCGCCGAGCAGCGGCTGGATCACCGTGGAGGCATTCGACCAGTCGGGTCCCCACCCCGCCCACGAGAGGTGGCTCTGCTGCGCTGGGTCGAGCACGGTGGCGTAGTACAGCCCGCCTTCGATCGGGTTGGGCGTCACGGGGATCCCGGCTTCGGTCAACGCCTGGACAAACGCAGCTGCGTCAGCCTCGCGTTCGGCAATAGCCGGGTAGTCGTAGACGAGGTCGGGCATCGGCTCCCCCGACTGCTCGATCAGTTGCCGGGCCAGCTCGGGATCGCCCTCTGGTGGTACGTCCCGTCCCAGCAGGCCCGTCCACAGCCCGGTCGGCGCGTAGTCGATTCCGAGAGTCGGCTTGACGACCCCGTCGCCCTCTTGTCCGGCGAAGTCCCCACCGAGGGCCGCCAGGATCGTCTCGCGGTTCATCGCCGCGAGAATCGCCTGGCGGTGCTCCAGCACTGGCACCTTCGAGCTGTTGATCGCGACGTACAGCACGAAGGGGTCCAGGACGTCGAGGCGACGGCTCTCGAGAGCGGGGTCGTCGAACACCCGCGCCAGGTTCGCCGGCTCGACGCTCGAGATGCCCTTGATCGCGTACCGCGCATCGCCGCTGTCGGTGATGATCTGCTCGTCCACCGCCAGCGGGTCCAAGCCGAACCGCCACTCGACCCGATCGGGGTACGCGGGGCGGTTCGGGTCGGAGCCGGCGTCCCAGGCAGGGTTGCGGGTCAAGACCAGCCGCTCACCCTTCTCGTACTCCTCGATCCGGTAGGGGCCGGTCGCCAGCGGAGCATCGGTGTAGGCCTCTCCCGTGTCCGCCTCCGGCTTGACCGGCCCGAACGCGGGGAATGCCGCGACGTAGCCGAAGTCGACCTGCGGCCGCTGCAGCCGAAACGTGATCGTCTGCCCGTCGCAGGAGACGGCGTCGTCGAACAAGGCCTGACCCGTACCGTCATATGGCCCCTTGTAGGCCGAGGACCCATCGTCCAGCACCGGGACATCGATGAGGTCCACGCCGTAGAGCGGCCCGTCGGTGATCACATCGGTGGCGAACGACCGTGACACCCCGTAGGCGACGTGCTCGCACGTGACCGGGGAGCCGTCCTCCCAGACGGCGTCGTCACGCAGGGTGAACTCCCAGACCGTCGCGTCCTCGTTCGAGCGACCGGTGTCTGTCGCCAGATCTGGCAGCAACCCCGTGGGCGACGAGTCGTCGGGGTCCAGCATGACCAGCGAACGCAGCAGGAACGACGTGACGGCTGCTCCAGCGCCCACCTCGTAGACGCGTTGAGGATCCAGATGCGCGAGCTGGTCAACCTCCGCCAACACGTACAACGTGCCACCCGCCAGCGCGGCATCCTCGCCGTCGACGTCAGATTCTGCCGAACAGGCAGACAGGCCAAGCCCAACAGCCAGCAGCACCGCCGTCGCCCCGCGCACCACATGCACCTCCCCTGTTCGTCGCGTCCCCGCCGCTCGACGAGTACATGCGACCAACCGTGGCACAACGGGCGACGTCTGTCCGAGATACGTGCAGGGGGCACCGGCGCCCGACCTCATCCCGGGTGAGGACGGCGACTGACTCGGGCAGACCAAGTGGCCCACGTCCGGCAAGCGCGCCGTCCGGCGTTGCTCGGTAGGGGGTGGCCTTCTGCTGAGCTGGTGGGACAGTGGCGGGGTGCAGTTCCGGCACGCTCTGGTCATCAGGTGCGCACCCGAGGTGGTCTTCGGCTGGATCGAGGATCCTGAACGGGCCCGTCAATGGCAGCCCGACGTTGCAGAGGGCGAGGTGCTGCGCGCCGAGCCCGGCATGGTCGGTACCGAGTTCCGTGAGGTGCTCGTGGACCGCGGCGGGCACGTCGAGATGCAGGGGCGCATCACCGAGTTCAGGCCTGGCACCTCGATGGCGGTGCTGCTCGAGGGTCAGGGAATGACCGTCACCGCACGCTACGAGGTCGGCCCGCATCCGGCCGGGACGCTGCTTCAGGTGCAGCAGTCCCTGGCCCTGCCGGGACGGCTGGCGCGAGTGCTCGAGCCGCTGATCCGGCGACGAGTCGCCGCGCGGGCACGGGCTGACCTGCAGCGACTCAAGAACCTGTGCGAGAAGGATGCCTCCTGACGCCCCCTGGGCGATCGACCATGCAGCACGGCCTGTCGGCCATGCCGAGGTTGTGCCGGCTACCGCCCGTCGTCCGCCGGCAGGTTCTTGCTCAAGAAGACCTCGGAGTGACCTACCGGGTAGTCGGCAATCTCTGCGATCTGGGAGTACCCACGACGCCGGTAGAAGTCAGGCGCCTGGAACGAGTGCGACCCCAGCACCACGCGGATGCAGCCCCGTGCCGTCATCTCCTGTTCGGCCGCGCCCAGCAGCTCCGTGCCGAGTCCCCTCCCGCGATGGTCCGCAGCGACCCACAACACGTCGACGTACCCGCAGCCCCCCCAGGTCCAGCCCGACAGACCGCCCACAAGGCTCCCGTCGTAGCTGGCTCGCACAGTGAGCAGTCGTCCGTCGTACAGCCCCGTTGCCTGCGCGTTGAAGGCATAGATCTCCTCATCGAGGCGCTCGGACAA
>CAYNWB010000080.1:0-400 GCA_964400785.1 uncultured Actinomycetes bacterium
GGGTCGGTGGTGAGCGCCCATGTGCGGATCGGCGGAGGGGTGGCCGGCAACGTGGGGCCCGACGTGCTCACGACCGTGCTGGGCACGTCGATCGCGCCGGCGCCCGAGGGGCTCAGCGTGACCAACCCGCTGGCTGCCGTCGGCGGCACCGAGCCCGAGTCGGCCCAGGCCGTGCGCGAGCTCGCCCCGCACGCCTTTCGCACCCAGCTGCGCGCGGTGACGTCCGCCGACTACGCCGCGACGGCCACCGAGGTCGAGCAGGTGCAGCGGGCCGTCGCGCGGCGGCGCTGGACCGGCTCGTGGTACGCCCAGCAGGTCACGCTCCAGTCGGATCAGCTGAAGGCCCTGAACCAGACCCTCGAGCGCAACGTGGAACTCGTCTACACCGAGGAGATCGAGG
>CAYNWB010000080.1:410-2762 GCA_964400785.1 uncultured Actinomycetes bacterium
TCTGCGTCGCCGACGGCTACCTACGGGCCGACGTGCGCGCCGCGCTGGTGGCCCGCATGTCGGCCGGGGTCATGCCCGACGGGCGCCGCGGCTTCTTCCACCCCGACGAGTTCACGTTCGGGCAGTCGCTGTACGTGTCCGACCTGGTGGCGGCCGTCATGGGCGTGCCCGGTGTCACCTGGGTGGACGTCGACGACGAGGGTGAGGCCGGAGAGCTGCGGTTCCGACGTCTCGGTCGGGACCCCCGAGGCGAGGTCGCCGCTGCCCGCATCGACGCCGCCGCGCGCGAGGTGCTGCGAGCCGACAGCGACCCGTCGACGCCCGAGAACGGCCGGTTCGACGTGGTGCTGCGAGGTGGGTCATGACCCACGACGCGCGCTGCTCGACCGGCTGTGGCTGCGACCCGCTCGCCGCCGTCGAGCCGACCGTGCACAACCCGCCGGGCCAGCCGTCGCTGCGGTGGCGCGTGGCGCCGCACTCGCAGGTGCTGGCCCGCCTGCGCTCCCACCTGGGTGAGGGCGAGCAGCCCCCGGACGTCCGGGCCCTGGCCGGCAACGGCACCGACGACCCGGCCGTGGCGATGCTCGACGCCTTCGCCACCGTGGCCGACACCGTCAGCTTCTACACCGAGCGCCTGGCGCAGGAGGGGTTTCTGGGCACCGCCACCGACCTCGACTCGGTGCGCCTGCTCGCCCGCACCATCGGGTACGAGCTGCGCCCCGGCGTGGCCGCCGAGGTCGAGCTGGCCTTCGACGTCGAGGACGCGCCCGGCGCGCCGTCCGAGGTGGACGTCGCGGCAGGCACCGCGGCCCAGTCGATACCCGGCAAGGACGAGCTGCCCCAGGTGTTCGAGACGAGCGCCGACCTGCACGCCGCGGCCGCGTGGAACGCGATCGGCGCCGCGAGCGTCCCCGTGAGCTATACCGGCGTCCTGCCCGACCTCTTCGGCGAGGGGGAGGGGCCACCAGCGAGCCGGCCGTGCCGGTGTTCGGCGACACCGAGGTGTGGCTGCACGGCACCTCGCTGGGGTTGCGCACCGGCGACGTGCTGCTCGTCGTGGGCGAGGCCCGGCGGCGGTTCGGGCGCACGCCCGACCACGTCCGCGGCAGCGCGCGCGAGCGGCGGGACGACGAGCGTTGGGAGTTCCGCACCGTCACCGGGGTGAGCGAGCCCGGCGGCACGCTCAGCGGCTGGACCTCGGTGGCCGTCGACCGACGGGTGGGCTGGCGGCGCGGCCTGCCGTTGACCCCGGTGGACGACGTCGAGGTCTTCACCTTCGCCCGCCGGGCGGGTCTGTTCGGTGCGCAGGCACCTGACCCGTCGCTGCTCAAGGACGCCACCGGCGCCCCGCCGGCGGGGGTCAGCGGCGGCGAGTGGGTCGGCATCGACGACCCGCGGGTCGGCTCGGGCACCGACGCCGTGGTCGACGACGTCATCGAGATCGACGGCGACCAGCCCCGCATCGTCCCCGGCTCGTGGGTCGTGCTCGAGCGTGTCGGTGACGTCGAGCTCTACGGCGTCGAGGACGTGGCTCCCAGCGGGGCGGCCCGGTTCGGCGTGTCGGGCAAGCTGCTGCGGGTTCGGGTCGACGACACCGAGAACCTGGCCGACTTCGGCCGCCGCGACACGGTGGTGCACTGCGAGCCGCGGCTGCTGCCTGGGGGTCGGCGGCCGGTGACCGGTGCCGTGCCCGCCGACGCAGCACGGGTGACGCTGCGGGTGCGGGCCACCGACCCACCCCTGCCGGTCGGGCGGCGTGTCATGGTCGCCGGGTTCGCGCCGGGCACGGTTCCGGACGACCCGCTCGTGCGGGCCGCGACGCCGCCCCCGCTGGCCGAGCCCGCGACCGTCGCGGCATGCAGCGTGGACGGCGACGACATGGTGCTGACGTTCGCCGACGCCCTGTCCTTCTCCTACGACCCGGTCGGGCTCACCGTGCGCGGCAACGTCGTGGCGGCCACGCACGGCGAGACGGTCGAGCAGGTGCTGGGCAGCGGGGACGCCACCCGCACGTTCCAGCGCCTGGTCACCCGTCGGCCGCCGCTGACGCACGTGCGGGCGACCACCGCTTCGGGAGTGGCCAGCACGCTGCAGGTGCGCGTGGACGGGGTGCTCTGGGAGCCGCGCGACACCCTCGACGGCGCCGCGGCCAGCGACCGCGTCTACACCGCGCGGGCGAACGACGACGCGACCGTCACGGTGACCACCGGTGACGGGGTGAGTGGAGCCCGCCTGCCGACGGGCACGGAGAACGTGCGCGCCACCTACCGGGTGGGCATCGGGCAGGCAGGTGCGCTGAAGGCGGGTCAGCTCAGCCTGCTGCCGCGGCGTCCGCTGGGCATCAAGGGCGTC
>CAYNWB010000080.1:2772-3790 GCA_964400785.1 uncultured Actinomycetes bacterium
GGCTCCCGCCGAGGCGCTGGGTGAGGCCCGCACGAACGCGCCGCTGCGCACCCGAACCCTCGACCGTGCCGTCTCGGTGGCCGACCACGACGACTTCGCCGCGGGGTTCGCCGGGGTCAGCCTCGCGCGAGCCGACGCGGTGTGGGACGGCCGGTCGACGATCGTCGTCGTCTCGGTGCTGGGCACGGGCGGCGGGGCACCGGGCGAGGGTCTGGTGGCCGACCTGACCGACGCGCTGCACGCAGCGCGCGACCCCGGCAGCCGGTTCGTGGTGCTGCCCGGCACGCTCGTGCGCTTCGGGCTGCGGATGAACCTGGCCACCGACCCCGCGTACGTGCGCGCCGACGTCGAGACCGCCGTGCGCGACGCGCTGGTCGCCCGGTACACGGCTCCGGCGCTGCGCTTCGCCGCACCGGTGACGGCGTCGCAGGTGCTGGTGACCGTCACGGCGGTGCCCGGTGTCGTGGCCTGCACGGTGCCCGGAGTGGCGTCGGTGACCAGCCCGGTCGGGGCGCCGGTGGTGCTGCACCCGCACGACCTGGACGTGCTGGCCACCCTGCCGGCGCGCTGGGTCGACGGGTCGGTCGTCGCGGCGCAGGCGGCCACCCTCGTGCCCGACGCGGTGCAGATCGGGGTGATGACGCTGTGACGACCCCGCCCGTGGACGCCACGCTGACCCGGCTGCTCGACCTGCTGCCGGTGCACCACGTCGCGCGCGACACGCTGCCGGACGGCAGCCAGGGTCCGCTCACGGCCCTGCTCACCGCGGTCGCCCGCGAGCTCGAGGTGCTCGAGGCCGACGTCGGCAGGCTCTACGACGGCTGGTTCGTCGAGACGTGCGAGGAATGGCTGGTGCCCTACCTGGCCGAGCTCGTGGGGCTGGCCCACCCGGTGGCCGGGGCAGCGCAGCGCCTCGCTCTTGCGGCGATCCGGGACCGACCCGGTCCCTGAGCAAGGCGGCCAAGCCGATCAGGACCAGAATGATAGCCGAGAGAAATATGAAGCCATAGACAATGTG
>CAYNWB010000080.1:3800-4327 GCA_964400785.1 uncultured Actinomycetes bacterium
AGCTCGTGGGGCTGGCCGAGGTACCCCCCGACCTGGGCACCACCGTGAGCCGTCGGGCGTTGGTCGCCAACACCGTGGCCTACCGCCGGCGCAAGGGCACCCTCGCCGCGATCGAGCAGGTCGCCCGCGACGTCACCGGGTGGCCGACCAGGGCCGTCGAGTACCACCCGCTGCTCGTGACCACCGCGCACGTCAACCACGTGCGCCTCGACCGGCTCTCGGTGGCCTCGGTGCGCGGGCCGCACACCGACCTGGCGATGGTCGTCTCGCCGCCGAGCGCCGCGTACTGCGTGGCGAGCAGCTTCGGCTCGAGGCGCAGCAGCCTCGGCGGCGGCTCGGGCGCGTTCGCGCCGAGGCCGGCGAAGGAAAGGGCACCCACGTGGCTGGAGGCCTCGCCGAGGAAGAGGCCGGTCAGAAGTTCGCCGGCCGGCTTGTTGAAGTCCACGAAACCCTGATGGATGCAGCCGGACGCGACATTGGCGACTTCTTCGAGTTCACCATTCCGCCGGCCCGCAGCGAACTGACCG
>CAYNWB010000080.1:4337-5316 GCA_964400785.1 uncultured Actinomycetes bacterium
GGGCGGCTGGTCGCGCACGCGGGTCTCGAGCGGCTGGCACCACGTCGATCCCCTCGCCCGCGCGACCCCGCTGTTCGCCCCGCCGGCGCGGGAGGCCTCGATCGAGTCGCTCGCGGGCGAGCCCGACCTGCCCGTGCCGCTGCGTCCGCGCCGGTTGCTGCGCCTGCTGCAGGACGCTCGCGCCGGGGTGCTCGCCCCGTCCGAGGTGCCCCTCGGCGTGCGCATCGGCACGACGGGCACCGACCTGCCGCCCGAGCGCATACGTGTCTGTGGCCTCGAAGACCTCGCCCCGGGAGCCGACCCGCAGGTGATGGTCGACGCGGTGAGCGGTCGGCTGCGGGCCTACCGCGACGCCGGTAGCGGCGTGGCCCCCTACGTGCCTGCCACCGTGTTCGTGCGCTACGCCTACGGCACCGCCGCCGACGTCGGTGCCGGGCCGTGGGACCGCGCCGAGCGGCACGAGACCCTGCTCGACTCCGACGTCTGGACCCCGCCGGTCGCCGTCCCCGGGGCAGCGGTGCCGGCCGACGTGCAGGTGCAGGTGTCGTCGAGCGCACCCGGCGGCACGCCGCAGACGGTGGCCGACCTGGCTGCCGGGCTCGCTGCCGCCGAGGCGGCCTGGGCGGCCGGTGAGACGACCCACCCCGATGGCCCGCCGACCACGGCCGTGGGCAGCACCACGACGGTGTCGGTGGCCGACAGCGCCCGGTACTCCGGCGACGTCGAGGTGACCGTCGTGGCCGGCACGCGCCTGGTCGTGGTGGCCGCGCACTGGCCCACCCGCGTGCTGCCCGACGGGCGCATCGAGGCGCCCGTGCCGGGCCGCTACACCCCGGACGGGCTGCGCCCCCACGTGTCGGGCACCGTTGGCATCACCGGTGAGCCCGGCGCCAGCGTCGTCGTCGACGGTCTGCTCGTCGAGGGCGACCTGGTGGTGCGGGCCGGTGACCTCGGGTCGCTGACGCTGGCGCACTGCACG
>CAYNWB010000080.1:5326-7484 GCA_964400785.1 uncultured Actinomycetes bacterium
CTGCTTTCATTTAATATCCCATTTCTTTTTATATTCATTAATAAATTCTTCTGGAAATTCAGATTCCCATCCACATGAAGGTCAACGGCGAGTGGTACCACCTCGACATCGAGGCGCACCACACGCTGCTCGACGTGCTCCGCGACGACCTCGACCTGACCGGCACCAAGGAGTGCTGCGACGAGGGCGAGTGCGGCAATGCCTGGCAGCATGTGGCGCCGCGCCGCGACCGGATCATATCGGGCGCGGGACGGCCCGCGCGGCTGGGCGTGCTGCCGCTGGGCACCTTCAACTTCTTCGCGCGGGGGCTGGGAATCCCGGTCGACCTCGACGACGCCGTCCCGACGATCAGCCTGCTCGACTCGGTGCTCGACCCGCAGGCGTTGCCCACCGCAACGCCGGCGCTCACCGCAGCAGGGGTGCACGCCAGCCTCGAGGGCTGCACCGTGCGCGGCGGGGTCGTGGTGCGGTCGCTGGACGCCTCGAGCTGCCTGCTGGACGGCGAGGTGGACGTGGCACACCGGCAGACCGGGTGCGTGCGGTTCAGCTACGTCGCCCCGGGCTCGCGCACCCCGCGGCGCTACCGGTGCGTGCCGGGCGACCCGGCGTCGACGACGCCGCGTCCGGTGTACGAGTCGAGCGACCCGGCCTCGCCGGCGTACCTGGTGCTGGCCTCGTCCTGCGCCGAGGCGATCCGCTCCGGTGGCGAGCGGGAGTCGGAGATGGGCGTGCACCACCACCTGTTCCGCCCGCTGCGCCTGCGCGCCGCCGACCGTCAGCTTGCCGGGTACGTGCCGGTGGGCTCGCAGCTGGCGGTGTTCTGACATGACGTCGTTCTCGAGCCGAACCGCCGCTCGCGGCGAACAGATGGGGAGCTGACCATGCACGGCGACTTCAGCCGCTGGACCTTCGACCCCCGGGCCGGGTACCGCTCGGTGCTGCTGCAGCAGGGCCGGGTGCTGCTGGATGCGGACTGGAACGAGCAGGGCGCCATCACGGCCCGCCACGACGAGGTGCGCACGCGCGACGTGGTGGGACCGGCCGGGGGACCGGTGGACGGTGCGGCGTTCGCGGTGACCGACGCGACCGGTGCCACGCCGTCGGGCACCGCCTGGGACGCGCTGCGCCTGGGGCCCGGGCGCTTCTACGTCGACGGGGTGCTCACCGAGGTCGCGCCCGACGCCGAGAACCCGGCCGTGGGGCCGGCGCTGGCCGACCAGCCGTTCTTGCCGCAGGCCGGGGCCCTGCCGGGGCTGGCCGAGCCGGGCACGAACGGGCGTTACGCCGTCGTGCTCGACACGTGGACCCGGCACGTGACGCCTGACGAGGTGCCCTCGCTGCTCGAGTCGGCGCTCGGCGGGCCCGACACGACGACCCGCGCGCAGACGGCGTGGCAGGTGCGCCTGCCGGTGCGGCGTGGCTGACCCGCACGCCCCCGACCATGACGGCCTCGCTGGCCGAGCCGGACGAGGGCAGCGACCCGTGCGAGATCAACGCCTCGGAGGGCTACCGCCGGCTGGAGAACCAGCTGTACCGGGTGCAGGTGGTCGCGGTGGACGGCACGACCGGTGACGCCCAGGTGGTGTGGTCGCGCGAGAACGGATCGGTCGTGGCCGGGCTGGTGCAGATCGCGTCCTCGACCGACCCCGGGGTGGACGCCGAGCTGCACCTCGACAGGGAGGGCCGCGACGACGAGCTGTCGTTCCGCATCGGCGACCTGGTCGAGGTGACCAGCCGCGACCGCGAGCTGCACGGGCTGCCTGCGCTGCTGGGCACCGCCGGGGCGCCGGACGGGTTGGTGCTGCCGGTGACGTGGCTGGGCTCGGCGGGCTCCGACCCCGGCACGGCCGACGTCGCCAACCTCGGCAGCACGCCGATCGTGCGCCGCTGGGAGGGCGGGCCGCTGGCGGCCGGCGCGTCGGTGCAGCAGCTCGAGGACGGCGTGCAGGTCGAGTTCGGCGCGGGCGAGTTTCGGGTGGGTCATCCAGTCCTGCGCGCCGAGGATCGTCGCGTCATCGACGACACCCTGCTGCAGTCCTACGTGCTCGAGGCGCACCAGTCGCACGAGCTCGGCAACCTGGCGTCGCGCCATCTGGGCCTGGCAACGATCAGCTACGACGATGTGCTGCTCCAGCCAGGCTTTGCTGACTTTCTGCCC
>CAYNWB010000081.1:0-7340 GCA_964400785.1 uncultured Actinomycetes bacterium
ACGGACGCGCCTGACGCGTGGTGGCCGGCGGGTCGTCGCGTCGGCGAACGTCCGATGAACGCTGCGCGCGCGCCCGAGGCCTACGCTGGCGGCGTGCGTGCGAAGCGTCTGACCTGCGCCGAACGGGTGGGTCCATGGACTGGCTGATCGAGCCGTTCGCGCTCGGGTTCCAGCAGCGCGCACTCGTGGGCGGAATCGTCGCCGGCGTCATGGCGTCGGTCGTCGGCACGTGGCTGGTGCTGCGCGGCATGAGCTTCTTCGGGGACGCCTTCGTGCACGGCGTCGTGCCGGGCATCGCGGCTGCCGTCCTGTTCGACTTCTCCCCGTACCTGGGCGCTGCCCTCGCTGCGGCGGTCATGGTGCTGGGCATCTCGATGGTGCACCGCCAGACCGCCCTGAAGGAGGACACCGCCATCGGGCTGCTGTTCGTCGGCATGCTGGCGCTCGGCGTCGTGATCATCTCGCGCAGCTCGTCCTACACCGGAAGCCTCACCACCATCCTGTTCGGCGACGCCTTGGGCATCACGCGCGACGCCCTGGTGGCGCAGGGGGTGATCGCCGTGGTCGTGGTGGCCGCGGGGGTGCTGCTGTACCGGCCGCTGCTGGCGCTGAGCTTCGACCGGACGAAGGCCGAGGCCCTGGGCATGCGTCCCGCGCTCACGCACGGCGTGCTGCTGGTGCTGATCGCGGCCGCCGTCATCGGCAGCTACCAGTCGGTGGGCACACTGCTGGTGTTCGGGCTGCTGGTCGGACCCCCCGCCACAGCCGCCCTGCTCTCGCGGACGGTGCCCATGATGATGGCGTTGTCGGTGGGGATCGCCGTGTTCTCGGTCTGGCTCGGGCTGCTGCTGAGCTACCACTGGGGCACGGCCGGTTCGGCGACGATGGCCATCGTGCCGATCGTGCTCTTCTTCGTCACGCTCACCGCAACCCGCGTGGCAGCTCGCGTACGACGACGCTCGGCCGGCAGCCGCGACGCCCGCGACCGGGTCGAGGCCGCGCGGTGAGCGCAGCGTGGGACGACCCGGCCTACAGCGCCGAGCCCGACCCGGTGGTCGCTCGCGCCAACCACCTCGTGCTGCGCTACGGCGACCACACGGCGCTCGGGGCGTCCTCGTTCGTGATCCCGGCGCGGGCGGTGACCGCGGTCATCGGTCCGAACGGGTCGGGCAAGTCGACCGTGCTCAACGCGCTCGCCGGGCTCGTCGAGCCCGCCGCCGGGACGCTGGAGGTGCTCGGGACGAGCCCGGTGCAGGCGCGCGCCCGCGTGAGCTACGTGCTGCAGTCGGTCACCGTGCCGGCGGGCACCCCGCTCACGGTGGGCGAGACCGTCGGCATGGGCCGGTACCCGAGACTCGGTCTGTGGCGCCGGCGCAGCGCTGACGACCGCCGCCGGGTGCACTCGGCCATGGAGCAGCTGGCCATCGTCGACCTCGCCCGCCGCCACCTCACCGAGCTGTCCGGCGGCCAGCGCCAGCGGGTGTACGTGGCCCAGGGCATCGCACAGAGCCATGAGGTTCTGCTGCTCGACGAACCGCTGACCGGGCTCGACCTGGTGTCGGCCCGCACCATCGACGGCATCATCCACTCCGAGCGCCACCGCGGCTGCTCAGTGGTGCTGACCACGCACGACCTCGAGGAGGCCCGCGCGGCCGACCACGTGCTGCTGATGAACGGGCGCGTCGTCGCCTCGGGACCGCCGGAGCAGGTGCTCACCCTGGCGAACCTCGAGATCGCCTACGGCATCGGGGCACTGCACGGGTCGGTGGGCATCTTCGTCGACGACCCTGCGCACCCGCGCGAGCCGCAGAACCCGGCGGAGCACCTCGAGCTAGAGCACACCGACCAGCCACCAGCCGGCGAAGGCGGCGGCGAGCCCGGTGAGCACGCTGCCCACGACGTTGAGCACCGCAATCGGTGACGAGCCCTCCTCGACCAGCACCACGGTCTCGTACGAGAACGTGCTGAAGGTGGTGAAGGCACCGCAGAACCCGGTGCCGGCGAAGGCGAGCACGGCGGTGCGCGTGTCACCCTCGAGGCCGAGGTGCAGCAGGGCGCCGAGCAGCAACGAGCCCGTCACGTTCACGGTGAACGTCCCCCACGGGAACACGCTGTCGTGCCGGGACTGCACGACGCCGTCGAGCAGCCATCGGCTCGGGGCGCCGATCGCGGCGCCGACCACGATCAGCAGCCACTCGCTCACGACGACCCGGGCTCACGTCCCCGGTATGCCACCACGTGCACCTCGTCGCGGATGACCATGCCCTCGGCGATGAGCTCGTCCAGCTGCGGAAGGAACGCGTCGATGCGCTCGGCGACGTCGACGACGACCACGGCTACGGGCAGGTCGGTGCTGAGGCTGACCAGTCTCGACGTGTGGACGCGCGACGATGCGCCGTAGCCCTCGATGCCGCGGATGACCGTTGCTCCGGCGATGCCGGCAGCGTGCGCCCGGTGCACGATCTCGGTGTAGAGCGGTCGGTGGTGCCACTGGTCGGACTCACCGATGAAGATCGTCAGCCTCGTCGCCGGTCCTTCGAGCTTCATGGGCTCCTCCACGTCGGTACCGTCGTCATCGGGCGCGCCCGACCCCGGCCATCTGCCGGGCTGCTCGCAGACCGAACCACGTCGCCAGCAGCCCCACCACCAGGGTCGCGGCCACGTAGGAGAACGCGACGAGAACCTCGCCGTCGAGCAGCAGGTCTCGGGTCTCGTTCGTGTAGGTCGAGAACGTCGTGAACCCACCCAGCACGCCGACGCCCAGGAACGGCCGCACGTACCTGGTGGGCGGCCACACATCCATCAGGTAGACGAGCAGGACGGCCAGCAGCAGGCACCCCGTCACGTTCTCGACGAAGGTGCCCCAGGGGAACCCGCTCGGCGACGGCTCGAGCACCAGGCTGACCGCGTGGCGCATCGTCCCCCCGACGGCCCCACCTGCGGCGATGACCAGCACGAGGTCCCACCGCCGGGGCCGTGCGGCCGACGCGGGCCGGCGCAGCAGGCCCGGCGGCAGGGCCGAGCCGGAGTCGGGAGGCATCGGCGATGAGCGTATCGACCGACGGCCCTACCATGGGCACATGTGCGTGGCGTGCGTCGCAGCGGCCTCTCCGGAGGTGGCGGTCGCCTTGGGTGGCTTCGCCGCGGTGCGATTCGGACGCCCGCTGCAGCGGCTGCGTGACCGACGCCGACCACCGCAGCCGACAGCACAGGCCGAGCCCCCAGCGGTGATGGACGAGCCCCACCCGCTGCAGGTGGAGCGCTAGCCTCACGTCCTGTTGGCAACGGTTCTCATCATCCTCTACGCTATTTGGGAACCGTTCCCATCTAGGACAAGGACCTGTCGATGACCCGCCTCGCTCTTGCGACCCTCGGCACCACGGCTCTGCTGCTGGCCGCCTGCGGCACCTCGAGCCCCGACGAGGATGCCGCGGACAGCGCCCAAGGTGTGTCGGTGGTCGCCACCACCACCATGCTCGGTGACGTCGTGGCCCAGGTGACAGCCTGCGCAGGAGGCTCGACGACGACCCTCATGCCGGTTGGGGCCGACCCGCACGACTTCTCCCCGTCGTCGGAGCAGGTGGCCTCGATAGTGGCCGCTGACCTGGTGGTAGCGAACGGTCTGGGCCTCGAGGAGGGCCTCGCTGACGCGATCGAGTCCGCCGAGGTCGACGGTGCGACGGTGCTCGAGGTGGCTGAGCTCGTCGACCCGATCGAGTTCGGTGGGCACGGGCACGACGACGAGGAGCACTCCGGCGAGGAGGAGCACGGCGACCTCGACCCGCACTTCTGGCACGACGCGATGCGCATGGCCACCGCAGCGCAGCTGGTCGGGGACGAGCTCGCGGCGGCCACCGGCGACGACACGTTCAGCGAGTGCGGCCAGCAGGTTGCCGACGACCTGCGCGGCACCGACGCCGAGGTGCGCGAGATCCTCTCGCGGCTCGACGACGACCAGCGCGTGCTGGTGACCGATCACGACGCCCTGGGCTACTTCGCCGAGGCCTACGGCTTCGAGGTGGCGGGCGTGGTCATCCCCGGGGGCGCGACCCTGGCCGAACCCTCGTCCCAGGAGCTCGCCGACCTGGTGCAGGTCATCACCCAGGAGGGGGTGCCGGCGATCTTCTCCAACACCGCTGCGCCATCCGACCTCACCGACGCGGTGGCTGCCGAGGCGGGCGCGACCGTCGAGGTCGTCGAGCTCTACGTCGGCAGTCTCGGCCCGCAGGGCTCGGGTGCACAGACCTACGCCGGGATGATGCTGGCGAACGCTCAGCGCATCGCCGACGCGCTGAGCGGCCCGTCGGCCTAGTCCTGGCGGGCTGACACGCCCTGGGTGCCCGTGACGTCGAGGTCGTCGTAGAACTGCCCGTGGTAGCCGAGAAGCACCGGGTGCGGCAGCTCGGCGCGAGCGACCTCGGTGAAGGTGCCGGCGTCCAGGACGAGCAGGAACGACACGCCCCGCCCCGCGTCCAGCACCACCGACAGCACCACGCCGTCGTCCTCGGCGGTGCGTCCCGGTCGCCCGACGAACACACCTTCGCCCGGGTAGCAGGACGGCGCGTGCCACGTGCTGGTCGACCCGTCCGACAGGTCGATCTTCACGAGCTGGTCGTAGAAGCCTCGCTCGGCCCGCACTCCCACGCCGTAGACGTAGCGGTGGTCGGGGCTGGTGTTCATGCGGGAGTAGTCCAGGCTCGGCAGCTCGATCCCGGTCTCGCACAGCTGCTCGCCACGCACGTCACCCTGCGTGCCGGTCAGCGGGATGCGGTACCTGCGCAGCGTCCCGCGTGGGATCTGAACGTCGGGCTCCTCGAGGCGGTGCAGGTAGAACGACTCGATGACCGACGCGTCGTCGTACCCGACCAGGTCGACGACCAGGTCGTCCCCGGACTCGAAGGCGTTGACGTGGTGGAACGCGAAGAACGCATCGGTGCGAACGCTGCGCACGTGCTGCCCGCTGGCGCGGTCGAACACGTGGAACTGCGTGCCGCGCTCGGGCACCCACCGAAAGTTCTCGATGTAGGGCTTGAGCCACAGCAGCAATGCCATCGGGTTGACGACCAGGGGAAACTCGGCGAGCACGAGGTAGCGCTGCGACATGCCGAACGAGTGGATGTAGGAGGGCTCGCGCACCCGTCGCGTGGCGAGGGTGGCGCTGCGCACGTTCGCCGGGTCGCTCGTGTCGACCCGCCGGAACACGTAGCTGCTGGCGGCACCGAAACGTGTGACGAGGTTGATCGCCTCGTGGCGCTGCTCGTCGAGGTGCGGGTGCACAGTCGTCATGCGGCCGAACGTCGAGGTGTCCCAGCCGACGACGCCGACGGTACGCAGGGTGGCAGGGTCGAACTGCACCTGGATGGGGGTCTCGGCCAGCGCGAGGTAGCGCTCGGCGACCCGGGCGATGTTCACCTTGGCGCTGTCGGTGACCTCGGGGTCGAAGATGGCCATCGCCCGGGCGAACAGCGACCGGCAGGGATCGGTGGCGAACTCGGGGTAGGCGATGCGTCCCTCGTCCCGCGCGGCGGCGTAGGCCTTCGTCTGCAGAAAACGGTTGGCGTACGACACGCGCCCGTCGGCGATGGAGAACCTGTGCAGCATGGCCAGCCCGTCGAACCAGTGGCGGTACCGGCGTTGGCCGACCTGAAAGGTTCCCGGCCCGTTGCGGATCAGCGTCCCGGCGAGCCACTCCGGGAGCGTCCCCGACACCTCGACGTCGTCCAGCACGGTCTGCGGGGTCTCCCCGAAGCCGTGCACGGCGTAGTCGGGCGTCGTCACGGCGTCGCCACCTCGACGGTGGCGGCGGCCGGCGCGGCCTGCTCGGCGGCGATCAGGTCGGCCGCGATCTTGCCCGAGGCCAGGACGGCCGGCACGCCGGCACCCGGGTGGGTTCCCGCGCCGACCAGGTACAGGCCACGCACGGCCCGGGAGCGGTTGTGCGGGCGGAACCACCCGGACTGGAACAGCGTCGGCTGCAGCGAGAAGGCGGCGCCCCGCGGGGTGTTCAGCACGTCCCGAAAGTGCTCGGGACCGATCGCGTGCTCGACGACGAGGTGCTCGCGCAGGCCGGGCAGGTAGCGGCGGTCGAGCACGTCCAGCACTGCGTCGCGCACGGCCTCGGTGTCAGCACCGGGATCACCGCCGGACCGCGCGAGGGCGGGTGCGGCGACCAGCACGTACAGCGCCTCGCAGCCCGGTGGGGCGATCGTCGGGTCGGTTCGGGTGGGCACGTGGATGTAGAGGAAGAGGTCGTCGGCAGCCGGCCGGGCAGTCGAGTCGAGCAACCTTCGCCCTCGGCGGGGCCGAAACACCCGACGCATCGCCGCCGTGTGGTCGTCGGCGAACACCATGTTGTGGTGGGCGAGGGGCGACTCGGGCCAGGTGCGGTCGGCGCCGAAGTACAGGACGTGCAGCGACATGCTCGGTCGGGCCTGGCGCATCCGCACCCGGGAGGGCTCAGCGCGACGGTGCCCCGCGAGCAGGTGCTCGTAGGTGAACCCGGGGTCGGCGTTGGACACCACCACGTCGGCGGGGTAGCGGGTTCCGTCGGCCGTCAGCACGCCGACCGCCCTGCCCTGCTCGACGATGATCTGCTGCACGTCGGACCCGACGACGATGCGGCCTCCGAGCCGTTCGAGCAACCCACCCAGCGCCGCGACGAGGGCCGCCGTGCCGCCGATCGCGTAGTGCACCCCCCACCGACGCTCGAACTCCACGATCAGGGCGTACAGCGCGGGCGTCCGCGTCGGGTCGCCACCGATGAGCAGTGGGTGGAACGACAGCGCCTGGCGAAGGAAGCCGTCGCGGACGTTCGCGCGGGCGAGGCTGCCCACCGACAGCATGGCACGGTGCTGCAGCAGGTACGGCAGCATCCGCAGCATCACCGGAAGCTGCATCATCGGACGCTCGGTGTAGGGGTAGAAGGCGTCGAACACCCTGCTGATGCGCGCGCGCAGACGTTCGAAGCCCGCCGCGTCCGAGGGGCTGCGCGCCGCCACCTCGTCGACCAGCGCCGACTCGTCGGCGTGGTAGTCGAACGGTCGTCCGTCCCGGTCGAAGGCACGGTAGAACGGGTCGAGGGGGACGAGGGTCACGTGGTCGGCCAGGCGTTCCCCTGCCAGCGCGAACAGCTCTTCGAACATGAAGGGTGCGGTGAGCACGGTAGGACCGCCGTCGAACCTGAAGCCGTCGATGTCGTAGAGGTACGCGCGCCCACCGATGTGCTCGCGCTTCTCGAGCACGGTCACCTCGTGACCTGCCGCTGCGAGGCGGATGGCCGCGGCGAGACCACCGAACCCGCTGCCGACCACGACGACTCGCACCGCGTCACTGTACGGACA
>CAYNWB010000082.1:0-6794 GCA_964400785.1 uncultured Actinomycetes bacterium
CCGGACTCTTCTGGACCCGCGACCGACACGGACTCCACCCAGCACAAACCGCAACCGACAGATCACCACCCTCACCCATCGAGGCCGCCTAGCGGGCCTGGGGGTCGTCAGTCCCGGGACGCACCCCGGCTCCGGCGAGCCAGCAGCGTGGCGACCAGCCCGGTCCAACCGGTCTGATGGCTGGCGCCCAGGCCGGCCCCGTCGTCGCCGTTGAAGTACTCGTAGAAGACCGCGGCATCGCTCCAGCGTGGGTCGGTCTGAAACCGAGCCACGCCGCCGAACACCGGACGCCTCCCGTCGGGGCCGGGCACGAACGTCGAGACCAGCCGGCGCCGCAGATCGGTAGCCACCTCATTCAGGGTCATCGCACGGCCCGATCCTGTGGGCATCTCCACGGTGAACTCGTCCCCGAGAACTTCGTGGAACTGCTCGAGGGCGTCCACGATGAGCACGTTGAGCGGGAACCACACCGGACCGCGCCAGTTGGAGTTGCCCCCGTACATGTCGGTCGTGGACTCGGCCGGCTCGTAGTTGACGGTACTGACGGTGCCGTCGGTGGTGACCGACACCGGCTGGTCCCGGTGACGCTTGGACAACGAGCGGACGCCGGTGGGGGCGAGCATGCCTTCCTCGTCCAGCACCTCGGCCAAGATGCGCCGCAGGCGATCGGGGTCCACCAAGCCGAGCACGCCCACGCCGGTGTCTGGCCGTCGGTAGACGACCCCGATCTCCGCGAGGTCGGAGGTCTCGAGGTCGTGGCGCCTCAGGAACCCGGCGAACGCGTGCCTCAGCCGCTCACTGCGGTCGAGGAAACGGTTGTCGTTCGGGGCCGTGGCCAGCACCGGAAGCACCCCGACCAGTGACCGTGCACGGATGGGCTCACGGTGACCGTCAGGGTGCAGGAGCTGGTCGTAGAAGAACCCGTCGGACGGGTCCCACATGCCGGCCGCCGCGATCCCCTGGGAGATGAGAGCGAAGTGCTCGAGGAACCGTGTGGCAAGGTCTTCGTAAACCGGGTCGCGCTCGGACAGGACGAGCGCCATCCGCAGCATCGTGACGGCGTAGAACGCCATCCACGCCGTGCCGTCGGACTGCTCCAACCGGTAGCCCGGGGGCAGCTCTGAGCGGTTCACTGGGCCGATGTTGTCCAGGCCGAGAAATCCCCCGGCGAAGACGTTGTTGCCGTCAGGGTCCTGTCGGTTCAGCCACCATGTGAAGTTGATGAGCAGCTTCTGGAACACCCGGGCCAGGAAGGCCCGGTCGGTCCCCCCATCGATGAGGAACACCTGGAGGGCGGCCCAGGCGTGGACCGGCGGGTTGACGTCGGAGAAGTTCCACTCGTAGGCGGGGATCGCCCCGTTGGGGGCGGAGTACCACTCCCGCAGCATCAGGAGCAGCTGGTACTTCGCGAACGGCGGGTCGATGTGGGCGAAGGTGACCGCGTGGAACGCGAGGTCCCAGGCGGCGAACCAGGGGTACTCCCACGGGTCGGGCATGGAGATGACGTCGTAGGCGTCCACCGTGCGCCAGGCACTGTTGCGACCGTAGAGCCGTGAAGCGGGCGGGCGAGGCTCGCCGGGGTCCCCGTCCAGCCACAACGACACGTCGTAGCGGTAGAACTGCTTACCCCAGATCATCCCGGCGAACGCCTGGCGCATGACAGCGGCCTCGGCGGAGGTGACCGAGGTGGACGCGAGGTCGGCGTAGAACTCCTCAGCCTCGGCTTCGCGGTGTCGCAGGGTCTCCTCGAAGATGCTGCCCGACCAGTCGCTACCCGGTCGGGGCTGAGGTGAGCTGAGCGCCGACAGCATGAGCCGCAGCTCGACGGACTGGCCGGCCGGAACGTCCACGACGTACCACCAGGCCGCCTTCGTGCCCTGCTGCTGCGGGTTGACGGTGTCGGCCCCGGTGCGCACGTGGTCGTCGATGCCGTCCTTGGGGTACGGCGTGAGGGCCGGTGCAGCGGGACCGAACACACGCGGGTTGTTGGTGGTGTTCTCGCAGAACAACGCGGTCGGAGCTGTGCCATCCGGGCCGGGCGCGGCCAGAAGCTCGTAGGTGCCGAGGCGGTGGTGGGAGGCCAGCAGCCGACCGTTGTCCAGGGTCAGGGTGGGAGGACGGTGCCGGGTGCCCCAGGACCAGGTGTCGCGGAACCACACGGTCGGCAGGACGTGCAGCCGCTCGGGGTCAGGTCCCACATTGGTGATGTGGATGCGCATCGCGATGTCGGTCGGGGTCTGCTTGGCGTAGGTGACCTCCACGACCCAGTACCGGTCCTCGTCGAAGACCCCCGTGTCGAGCAGCTCGTACTCCGGATCGTGCCGACCGCGACGAGCGTTCTCCGTGATCAGGTCGTCGTAGGGGAACGCAGCTTGCGGGTAGTGGTAGCGCCAGCGCAGCCATGAGTGGCTCGGGGTGGCGTCCAGGTACCACCAGTACTCCTTGGCGTCCTCGCCGTGGTTGCCCTGCGGGCCGGTGAGGCCGAACATGCGCTCCTTGAGGTGGCCGTCGCGTCCGTTCCACAGCGCCAGGGCCAGGCACAGGTCCTGGTGGATGTCGCTGATGCCGGCCATGCCGTCCTCGTTCCACCGGTAGGCCCGTGACCTGGCGTCCTCGTAGGGGAAGAACGCCCACGCGTCCCCGTCGGCGCTGTAGTCCTCCCGGACCGACCCCCAGGCCCGTTCGGACAGGTACGGCCCCCACTGGTGCCACGGTCCGGCCTGGAAGGGTCCGTCCTCGATGGCATCGCTGTCACGGACCCGTTCCCACTCGCTCGTCACGGTGCGGTCGCGGCTAGATGAAGAACTGGGCGTTCGACTCGTTGGACTCCCCGTACATCATCGCGACGCCTCCGAGCTCCACCCCGTCGATCAGGTCGTCCTTGGCGATGCCGAGAAGGTCCATGGTCATGGTGCACGCCACCAGCCGGACGCCACCCTGCTGCGCCGAGGCGATGAGCTCGGGAAGGCTCGGGACGTTGTGGTCCTTCATGATCCGCTTGATCATCGCCGGGCCTCCGCCGAGCATGTTCATCGTCGACAGTGGCATCTTCTCCGGCCCGGACGGCATCATCGCGGCGAACGCGCGATCCATCGCCGAGCGCTCCCGCTCCGGAGGGTTCTCGCGCCGCAGCGCGTTCAGCCCCCAGAACGTGAAGAACATCGACACCTCGTCGCCCATCGCCACCGAGCCGTTGGCGAGGATGAACGCTGCCAGCACCCGGTCGAAGTCACCCGAGAACACGACGAGCGTCTTCTTGTCCCGGATCCGCGCCGCGGCTCCCCCGGCGATCGGTCCTCCGCCCTTGCGGAACGTGGCGGCGTAGCCGGGGCCCTCGGGGCGGATGTCGAGCATCTCGTGGCCGTTCGTGGCGGCCCAGGCGGGCGCATCCAAGCGGAATCCCGGGTCGGAGACGTGAACGAGCACCTCGTCGCCCGGGTTGAGCTCGTCGATCTTCTGCTGCAGCTTCATGATCGGGCCGGGGCAGGCCAGGCCGGTGCAGTCGAGGTCGACGCTGACCCCGGTGGCGGCCACGGTCACCTGCTGCGCCGCACCGGTGTTGGCTCCGGTGACCGCCTCCGCGTAGTTGACGACCGGCTCGTAGGAGTCGACGTTCTCCTGCATCGGAACGTCGTGGTAGGCGCGGAACGTGTTCATGCCACCCGAGAGCATCTTCACGTCCGTGAACCCGCGCTGCACCAGCGCCCGGTAGGCGAGGTACGACCGAAAGCCGACCGCGCAGTAGACACGCAGCGGCTCGGAGCGGTCCCAGTCCTCGCACGCCTCACGAATCGTCGGCAGAGGCACGTTGTTCGCTCCAGGCAGGTGCCAGATCGCGAACTCGGAGGGGCCTCGCACGTCGATGATGCGCGCCCCCTCGGTCGCCTCGGGGTACTCGCTCGGGTACCACAGGCTCACGTCCCCCTTGAGCAGGTTCGACCCGACGAAGCCGGCCATGTTGATGGGGTCCTTCGCCGACCCGAACGGAGGGGCGTAGGCGAGCTCGAGCTCTTGCAGGTCGAAGATCGTCATCCCGGCCTTGATGGCCGTGGACAGTACGTCGATGCGCTTGTCGACCCCGTCGAACCCGACGCACCCGGCTCCCAGCAGCTTGCCGGTCTCGGGCTCGAACAGCACCTTCAGGTGCATCTTCGCCGTGCCGGGGTAGTACCCGGCGTGCCCGGACGGATGTACCTGCACGCGTTCGAACGGGATCCCCGCAGCGATCAGCTGCTTCTGGTTCGCGCCGGTGCCTCCGGCGACCATGTCGAACATCTTGACGATGGAGGTGCCCTGCACCGGGCTGAACGTCGTGTCCCGACCGCAGATGTTCTCCGCGGCCACCCGGCCCTGGCGGTTGGCCGGGCCGGCCAGTGGCACCAGGTAGGGCCCGGGCAGGATCGCGTGCTCGACCTCGACCGCGTCTCCGGCGGCGAACACGTCCGGCGCGCTCGTGCGCATGTGCGCGTCCACCTTGATGCCGCCGCGCGGGCCGAGCTCGATCCCGGCATCAGCCGCCAGACTCGTGTTGGGACGAACCCCTGCGGCGAGCACCACGACGTCGGTCTCGATGATCTCGTTGTTCTTCAGCTCCACGCGCAGGCGTCCCTCGGGTGTCTCCCCGAACGCCACAGCCTGGGTACCGAGCTGCAGCGTGATGCCGAAGGCGCGCACGTAGCTCTCCATCTGCGTGGTGAGCTCCCGATCCAACGGAGGGATGATCTGGTCGGCCATCTCGACGATGACGGTCTGCACACCCCGGTGGTGGAAGTTCTCGGCCACCTCCAGCCCGATGTAGCCGGCGCCGATCACGACGGCGTGCTTCGCCGGCGGTCTGCCGTTCGACCCGTCGACGAGAGCCTTGATCGAGTCCATGTCGCCGATGCGGCGAAGCACGTGGATGTCGGGGTGGTCGACCCCCGGCAGCGGCGGGACGAACGGTGAGGCGCCCGGGCACAGGGCCAGCGTGTCGTAGGCCTCGGTGAGCTCCTCGCCGGTGTCGACGTTGCGCACCGACACGGTCTTGGCCTCGACATCGATGGACGTGACCTCATGGCCCGTCCGGACGTCGAGGGCCAGGGACTCGTCCAGGCTCTGCGGGGTCTGCAGCAGCAGCCGGTCGCGATCGCTGATCACGTCACCGATGTGGTACGGCAGCCCGCAGTTCGCGAACGACACGTGGTGGGCCCGCTCGAACACGACGATGTCGGCGAACTCGTCGAGCCGCCGGGTGCGCGCCGCGCACGACATGCCTGCTGCCACACCACCGACGACGACGAGCTTCATGCGGTCTCTCCTTCTGCTGGGCCTGCTCTCACCGTAGGGATCGGCAGGCGGCGGTGTGGCCCGTTCACGAAGGTCCGGAGGACTCTTGCGCACGGCAGGCGGGCAGAGCACACACTCGAACGTGGCTGGCACACTGCAGTTTCTCGGCGGGGCACGGACGGTGACGGGCAGCAAGTTCCTGATCCGAGCACCCGGCCTGCACCTGCTCGTCGACGCCGGCTTGTTCCAGGGCCTCAAGGCCCTGCGGCGGCGAAACTGGGAGCCCTTCACGATCGCACCCGATCGGCTCGATGCCGTGGTGCTGACCCACGCTCATCTGGACCACTGTGGCTACCTGCCGGCTCTCGGTCGCCAGGGCCTGGCCTGTCCGGTGCTCGCGACCGCGGCCACCGTCGACCTGGCCACCCTGGTGCTGCGCGACTCGGCGCGGCTGCAGGAGGAGGACGCCGCCTACGCGGCCAAGGGTGGGTGGTCACGCCACGACCCGCCCGAGCCGCTGTACGACCAGGGTGACGTCGAACGCCTGCTCCCCCGGTTCCGTGCGGTCGGATTCGGCGAGCCCGTCCGCGTGGGCACCGATGCAGCAACGATCACCCTGACACCGGCCGGCCACATCCTCGGCTCGGCCGCGGCACAGGTGGTGCTCGACGGCCGCCGCGTGGTGGTCAGCGGAGACCTGGGCCGAGGCAACCATCCGCTGCTGGCTCCCCCGGCGCCCCGGCCGAGCGCCGACGTGGTGCTCGTGGAGTCCACCTATGGCGACCGACGTCATGGGGCGCACCCGGAGGAGGCCCTCGCGCAGGTGCTGCGCCGCACCCTGGGCCGCGGCGGGGTTGCCGTGATCCCTGCTTTCGCCGTCGACCGCACCGAGGTGGTGCTCATGACGCTGCGACGGCTCATGGCCGATGGTCGGGTGCCCGAGGTGCCTGTGTTCGCCGACAGCCCGATGGCCCTGGGCGGCCTGGAGGTGTACCGGCGCGCGGTGGCCGAGCACGCCCCCGACGTGCGCCCGCACCTGGCCGGCATAGACCGCGCGTTCGACCCCGGCGATCTGCGGGAGGTGCACGACGCCGCCGACTCCAAGGCCATCAACGACCCCGGATTCCCCTGCATCATCGTGTCGGCATCGGGCATGGCCACCGGGGGACGGGTGGTGCACCATCTCAAGCACCTGCTGCCCGACCCGCGCAACTCCGTCGTGCTGGTCGGGTTCCAGGCGGTCGGCACGCGCGGGCGCGCCCTGGTCGACGGTGCGACCCAGCTGAAGATGCACGGCCGCTACGTGCCGGTGCGGGCGGAGGTGGTCACGGTGGAGGGCTTCTCCGTCCATGCCGACAGCGACGAGCTGATCGCCTGGCTCGACTCCGGCCCCGACGAGCCCGAGGTGGTGTACGTCGTGCACGGCGAGCCCGACGGCTCGGCTGCTTTCGCCGAGCGGGTGCGCGCGGAGCTCGGCTGGATGGCGGTCGTCCCCGAGGACGGCGAGATCGTCCGTCTCTAGAGCAACA
>CAYNWB010000083.1:0-6756 GCA_964400785.1 uncultured Actinomycetes bacterium
CGCAAGGAGGCGAGCTCGGAGCTTCTCGCGGCGATCTGCGGAGCCCTCGGGCTGCCCCTGTCCGCGGTGATGCGTGAGGTCAGTGACGAGCTGGCCCGCGCCGAGGCGGCGGCCGTCGGAGCGCTCGGCGCGCGTGAGGTGACGCACAGGCCCCGCAGGCACGCCGACGACCTTGAGGTCGCCGGATCGTTCGCCCGCTAGGGCCGATACCGCGTGCGGCCCGTGGGGCGCGCGCCCACCCGTCGTTGTGCAGGTTGTGAGACGGGTGCCGGGCCACGCTGGCAGGTGGCGCACCAGTAGGTGAGGCGCTGTCGGGTCGGTGGCCCCTGCAGGGCAGTCGACACGGGCGTGCTGCACCGCAGGCAGGTGCTCCGCTCGAACACCCAGTGACGCTGGCCGGGGCCCGAGCGTCCCGTGGTCACCTGCTCGTACCGCTCGCGGTTCGCCATCAGCAGCCGGTGCGCGAGGTCGGGCACCCTGTCGGGCTCCGGCAGGTCGGCGACTGCGGTCCACGGCGTCACGCCGAGCAGGAAGCACAGCTCGGTGCGGTAGAGGTTGCCCAGCCCTGCCATCACCGTCTGGTCGAGCAGCACCGGTCCGATCTCGCGGTCGGGGTCGGCGACCAGGCGGCGCAGAGCCTCGTCGGGGTCCCAGTCCGCACCGAGCAGGTCGGGCCCCAGGTGCCCCACGACTCGGTGCTCGTCGGCCGTGGCAAGCAGCTCGACGACCGGCAGCCGGTACCCGACGGCATCCCACTCGCGAGTCGCCAGGATCGCCCGCACCTGCCACGTCGGTCCGCCTCGCCAGCGTTGCCCCCGTCGGTACAGGTGCCACGACCCGTCCATACGAAAGTGCGTGTGCAGGGTCTGCGCGTTCGACAGGCGGGTGAGCAGGTGCTTGCCCCGGCTGAGCACTCGCACGACGTCGTGACCAGCCAGGTCGGCACCGCCCAGACGCGGCACGCGCAGCTCTGCGCGCACTAGGGTGTGCCCGGAGAGGGCGTCGTCGAGCCTTCGTCCGGCCAACCAGACGGTGTCTCCCTCGGGCACGGCACCATGGTGTCGTGCCTTGCACGGTCGTGCGCGCGGCAGTACCCTTCTCAAAACAAACTTTCGAGTAGGAGCGAGCCCGATGGCGACCGCCGCCGTGCAGCCCGGAGTGCCGAGCCTGCTGCGTGTGCTCAACGACCGCAGCACGCTCGAGCTGCTGCTCACCGATGGCGCGATCACGCGGGCCGAGCTCGGTCGACGCACCGGGCTCTCGCGTGTCACCGCGTCCCAGTCGTTGGCTCGCCTGCAGGCCCGGGGTCTGGTCGAGGTGGTGGGCAGCCGCTCCGCCGGACGTGGCCCGAACGCCGAGCTGTACGCCGTGCGGTCGCGCGTGGGACGTGCCCTGGGGCTCGACGTCCGTGCTGCCGGTGTCGGGGCGACCGTCTCGACCGTGACCGGGGAGATGCTCGAGCAGGCCTGGGAGCCGGCCGAGTCGCGGTCGGTCGTCGACGTGGCTGCTGCGGTGGTCGCCGACGTGCTCGGCCGGGCCGGGGTCGACCCGGACGAGGTGCTCAGCACCGTCGTCGGAGTTCCCGGAGTCGTGGACCCGACCTCCGGCGACGTCGCCTTCTCCTACGACCTGCCCGAGGAGGGCGCCGGTCTGGCGTCGGCGCTCGAGTCGCGCCTCGGGTTGCCGGTGACCCTCGAGAACGACGTCAACCTCGCGGCGGTCGCCGAGAGTGCGCTGGGGGCCGCCGGCGGCGTGGACGACGCCGTGCTCGTGTGGATCGGCTCCGGTGTCGGGCTCGCCGTCACCGTCGCCGGACGCCTGCACCGCGGTGCGACCGGGGCGGCCGGCGAGATCGGGTACCTGCCGGTGGCAGGCGTCCCGCTGCCTGACCGTGTCGACCACGTGAGCCAGGGCTCGTTCCAGCGACTCGTGGGAACGTCGGCGCTGGCGGTGCTGGCCGAGCAGCACGGACTGCATCTGCCGGCACCTCGCGACGCCGCGGCCGTGGCCGAAGCAGTCGCCCACGCGGCCGGTGGGGGCCACGATGCGTTCCTGCAGGAGGTGGCGCGACGCATCGCCCTCGGTGTGGCGGCCGTGTGCACCGTGCTGGACCCTGGCCTCGTGGTGCTCACCGGGCAGACCGGGCTGGCCGGCGGTGACCGGCTGGCCGAGATGGTGCGCGAGCACGTGGAGCGCGTGGCCCCGGTCCATCCGCGCGTCGTGCCCTCGGGCGTCGGCGAGAGCGCCGTGCTGGACGGTGCGACTCTGCGAGCCGTGCGATCGGCGCGGCAGATGCTTCTTGCGAGGCTCGACGACGGTGGGCCCGATGCCTGAGACCGTGCCGGACACCGCTGCGCAGGCGGTGGCGATCGACCTCCGCGTCCCGATGGCCGAGCTCGCCTCGGGCGTGTCGGTGCTGACGACCCGCGACGTCGTGGGGCGTGACTGCGGGCTCACGGTCACGTCGCTGGCGTCGCTGTCGCTGTCACCGCCGCTGTGCCTGGTGGCGGTCAAGCGTGGGGGGTTTCTGCACGACGCCCTCGAGGTGGCCGATGGCTGGGCGTTCACGATGCTGGCGCGTGACCAGGTCGACCTCGCGCGGTACGCCGCCCGCCACCGCTACCCGAGCGACACCGACGACTTCGCAGCGTTCGCCCACCGGCGAGGGCCGGCCAGCGGTGCCCTGTACTTCACCGCAGGGGTGGCGGCGATCGAGTGCCTGCCCGAGAGGCTCGTGCCGAGCGGGGACCACACCATCGTCGTCGGCAGGGTCGTCGCCGTCGCCGACGACTGCACCGGGGAGCAGCCGCTGCTCTACCACCGGCGGCGCTACAGCAGCCTCGGTCCGGCCGTGTCCGACGGCTGAGGCACGCTCAGACAGACCGAGTGCGCATGAGCATCTCGGCTGCGACCTCCTTGAGCTCGGCGCCGTACTTGCGGTGCGCGTCGGTGGCGGTCTCGACCGCCTCGAGCTCGTCCGCCACTCGGTACAGCAGGTCGGCGAAGGCCTCGACCTCGGATGTCGTGAAGGTGACGATCGTGGGCATGGCAACCTCCTTGGCCGTGTCGGCTCCACCGTCTCGCGGGCGGGCGCTTCGGCGCCAGGGGCGTGATACCCGCCGGGCAGGTCAGGTGGCTCGGCCGCGACCCCCTCACGACGTGACGCGGCCCGGCTCGGGCCGTAGACGCAGGCCTCGCGGGGTCAGGTCGAAGCCCGCCTGCGCCAGAGCGTCGCTCACCGGGCCGGCCATCGCCGACTCGCCGTCGGTGCGCTGGACGGTGACCCGGCCCAGCGAGCCGCGCCGCACCGTGTCGGCCAGGGCGCTCGCCGCGACCGACAGCACCTCGCGGTCGTCCGTGAACGACAGCAGGCTGCGCCCCCCGCGTTCGACGAAGAGCGCCGGCGATCCGTCCACGAGCACGACGACTGCGCCGGCCTTGCGTCCGGGGCGGTGGCCCGTGCTCGGTGTGGGCGGCCACGCGAGCGCGGCACCGTAGGGGTTGGCGGGATCGGCAGCGGCGAGCACCAGCGTGCCGTCGCGGCGTGCGGGATGGGTGACCTCGACCAGCTCCCGCAGACGGTCCACGGCGCCGGGGAGCGCGAACTGGGCTCCGCCGAGGCCGTCGACGACGTAGCCGCGTCGACACCGGCCGGACTCCTCGGCGACGCTGAGCACCCGGTACGCCGAGGCGAACCCACCGGGCACACCCTCGGCGGCCACCGCTCCACGAGTGAGCACCCCGTGGCGGTCGAGCAGCAGCTGTGCCGAGGCGTGGGCGCGCAGGGTGGTGTCGGTCTGTACCGGTGGCAGCCACGACCACCGCCCCGACGGCCCCGATCGGACGGGAGTGGTCACACGGGCAGCGGCGAAGCGGGGTCGTCTGTCCGGCCTGCGGTACCCCGAGCGAGGGGCGCCGCCGCGCGCCCGTCGCGGACCGCTGCCCAGCCGGGACCGGATCGGAGCGAGGCTGTCGTTGGTGAGCCGACGCGACCACACCAGCTCCCACAGGGCCTGCTCCACCTGCTCGGCCGGGTCGGGCACCTGCTCGAGAAGGGTGCGGAAGAACTGCCCGCCGCCGTGGCGCAGCGCCTCGGCCAGACGGGCCGTGACCGTCTGTGGGTCGTCGAGGGTGTCGAGCGGTGTCGGCTCGGGCAGGGTCAGGGCGGCGTCGTCGGCCAGGTGCAGCGACACCCAGCCGTCCCCGCCGGGCAGCCCGGCGTGGCCGACCCACAGCACCTCACCGGCCGTGGTGAGCTCGTCGAGCATGCCCGGGTGGTAGTCGCGCACTCGCGCCGGCAGCACCAGTGACTCCAGCGCGCTGGCGGGCACCGCGCAGCCGGCCAGCTGCTCGACCACCGTCAGCAGCCCGTCCGGTCCGCGAAGTGCCCGACCCACGTGCTGCCACGTGGGCAGAAAGCGTCCCAAGGCCGCCTGCGGCACAGGCTCGGCCTCCTGTCGCAGGGCGGCGACCGACCGGCGCCGCAGCAGCCGGAGCACCTCGGGGTCGCACCACTCGGTGCCCGTCCGGCCGGGCCTGAACTCCCCTTCGGTCACACGCCCGTGGGCGGCGAGCCGGTGCAGGACGTCGCGCGCCACCGCCGTGCCGATCCCGAGGCGCTCGGCGACGTCGCCGGCGGCGAACGGAGTGTGGCGGCGGGCGTACCGCGACACCAGGTCGCCCAGGGGGTCGTCGACCGCCTCCAGAAAGGCCTGCGGTACGCCGACGGGCAGGGCGCAGCCGAGACCGTCGCGCAGCCGGGACGCGTCCTCGACCGCAGCCCAGCGGTCGGCGCCGGCGACGCGCACGGGGATGAGGCGCCGCGCGGCCGACAGCGTCGCCGTGGCCGAGACCGCCAGGTCGGGGTCGACGCTGCGTGCCGCGATCTCCTGGGTCGACAGCGGCCCCAGCAGCCGCACGAGGTCGACGACGCCCTCGGTGTCGCGGGCGCGGCGATCAGGAGCCAGGCGCTGCAGCTCGGCCTCGGTGCTGTCGATGACGCCCTCGTCGAGCAGATCGCGCAGCTCCGCGCGACCGAGCAGCTCGGCCAGCAGAGATGCGTCCAGGGTCAGCGCCTGGGCCCGTCGTTCGGCCAGGGGTGAGTCGCCCTCGTACATGAAGGCCGCGACGTACCCGAACAGCAGCGACCGGGCGAACGGTGACGGCTCGGCCGTCTCGACCTCGACCACCCTCACCTGGCCGCTGCGGATCGCACCCGTGATCTCGGTCAGGGCCGACAGGTCGTAGACGTCCTGCAGGCACTCGCGCATGGTCTCCAGCAGTATCGGGAAGGTGCCGTGCCGTGCCGCCACCGCCAGCAGCTGCGCCGAGCGCTGACGCTGCTGCCACAGGGGGGCGCGACGCCCGGGGTTGCGGCGTGGCAGCAGCAGCGCACGCGCGGCGCACTCGCGAAACCGCGCAGCGAACAGGGCCGATCCGCCCACCTCTGCCGTGACCAGCGGCTCGACCTCGTCGGGCTCGAGAAGCACGAGGTCGGCGCCCGGTGGTCCCGGGGTGCTCGCCGTCTCGGAGGAGCCCGCCGGGGAAGGGGCCCACGGGTCGGCGTAGGTGTCAGGTACTCGGAACACCATGCCGTCGTCGGAGTGCGCGGCGGCGACGTCCACCCCGTAGCGCTGGCGCAGGCGTGCCCCGACGGCCAGCGCCCACGGGGCATGCACCCGTGCGCCGAACGGCGTGTGCACGACGAGGCGCCAGTCGCCCAGCTCGTCGCGGAATCTCTCCACGAGCACGGTCCGGTCGTCCGGCACCGACCCCGTCGCGTCCCTCTGCTCGACGAGGTAGGCGACGAGGTTCGCCGCGGCACGCTCGTCGAGCCCGGCTCTGCGGGCTCGCTCCAGCGCTCGCTGCGGGCTCGCCGAGCTCACCTCCCGCACGAACGCCCCCACCGCCCGTCCCATCTCTGCTGGACGACCGATGCTGTCGCCGTGCCAGTACGGCAGGCGTCCGGGCTGCCCGGGGGCGGGGGAGACCAGCACCCGGTCGTGCGTGATGTCCTCGATGCGCCAGCTCGTCGCCCCGAGGGCGAAGACGTCCCCGACCCGCGACTCGTAGACCATCTCCTCGTCGAGCTCGCCGACGCGTGAGCCGCCCTCGGAGACCATGAAGACCCCGAACAGCCCTCGGTCCGGGATCGTGCCCCCACTGGTGACGGCCAGGCGCTGGGCGCCGGGCCGCCCGACGAGGGTGCCCGCGTCCCGGTCCCACACGAGGCGTGGCCGCAGCTCGGCGAACTCGTCGCTGGGGTAGCGCCCCGACAGCAGGTCGAGCACGGCGTCGAACGCCGACTGGGGCAGCGAGGCGTACGGGTGGGCTCGCCGCACCAGGGCCAGCAGGTCGTCGACCTGCCAGTCGTCCATCGCCGTCATCGCCACGACCTGCTGGGCGAGCACGTCCAGGGGATTCTGGGGCACGGCCAGCGCCTCGATGCGCCCCTCACGCATCCCCTCGACGGCGACGGCGCTGGCGACGAGGTCGCCCCGGTACTTCGGGAACACCACCCCGCGCGAGATCGCCCCCACCTGATGGCCCGCCCGCCCCACGCGCTGCAGCCCGCTGGCGACCGACGGTGGCGCCTCGACCTGCACGACCAGGTCGACCGCGCCCATGTCGATGCCGAGCTCGAGGCTCGAGGTCGCCACCACGGCAGGCAGGCGGCCCGACTTCAGGTCGTCCTCGATCAGGGCCCGCTGCTCCCTGCTGACCGAGCCGTGGTGGGCTCGGGCGACGACGGGTGCC
>CAYNWB010000084.1:0-6467 GCA_964400785.1 uncultured Actinomycetes bacterium
TTGTGGCGCTGCGCCAGCTCCTCGGGCGTGAGGTCCAGGTCCCCGAGCAGATCGAGGACGCGTTGTTCCTTGCCGGACGAAACCTGCCCAACGTGCAGGTCATGACCATGCGTCTCGCCGATATGGTTGGCTCGCGCGGTCAGGACTGGCACCTGCTCTCGGCCGGAGCCTTCGTCGCGCTCATCGTCCCGCTGATCATCTTCTTGTTCGGCCAGCGGTACTTCGTGCGCGGCCTGCTCGCAGGAGGCGTCAAGGGCTGACCCCTCCGGGGGAATGATCACGTTAGGCACGTGAGTGGGTGCTTCCCACGGCGAATCAGCCGTGGAAAGCACCCACTCACCGTGTCAGGGCCTCGTGCCGAGCGCCTCGTCCGGACGCGGGGCAACGATCCCTACGGGACGTCCCTCAGCCCCGCCGGCGCGAGATCTCGTCGGCCAGCCACCAGTAGGACGCCTTCGGCCGGCGCTCGAGCGTGGCGACGTCGACCTCGACCACGCCGAAGCTCTGCGTGTAGCCCATGGCCCACTCGAAGTTGTCCAGCAGAGTCCACAGCGTGTAGGTGCGAAGGTCGGTCCCGCGCTCGCGCGCGGCGTCCACGACGGCGAGGTGACGCCGGACGTAGTCGATACGGTCCTGGTCGTCGACGGCTCCGTCCGCGTCGCGCACGGCGTCGGAGTAGGCGGCCCCGTTCTCGGTGATGTGCAGCGGCATGGACGGGTCCCACGCAGTCAGCCTCTCGAGCAGGTCAGCCAGTCCGGACGGGTCCACCTCCCACCCCATCGTCGTGAGCGGGGTGCGCGGGACGGGCTCGAAGGGCCCGACGCCGGGGTACGCCGAGACCTCCTGGCCGGGGGCGCCGACGCCAGCGGTGCTCTCGGAGTCCGTGGGCGCGGCGATGCGTAGCGGTGAGTAGTAGTTGACTCCGAGCCAGGCGGCCGAGCCGCGCACCAGCTCGAGGTCGCCGGGCTGCACAACGGTCGGGTCGCCAAGCACGGGCGCGGTCTGCACGGCGAGGTCGGGGTAGCGCCCGTCGCGCAGCGCGTCGAGCCACAGCGCGTTGTGCTGGGCGTCGATGCGCTCGCCGACCTCGATGGCGTCCTCGTCCTGCACCAGCACGGTGTTCAGGTTGAGGACGATCCCGACGTCGGCGGACGGCACCGCCGCGCGCACTGCCCGGGCTCCGAGCGCGTGGGCCAGCAGCAGGTGGTGGGCAGCCCGAAACGCCTGCTCCGGGGTGGTGTGGCCGGGGGCGTGCACTCCCGCGGCGTAGCCGAGGAACGCCGACACCCACGGCTCGTTCAACGTCGCCCACCGCGCGACGCGGTCGCCGAGGCGCTCGGCAACGAGGCCGGCGTAGTCGGCGAACCGCAGGGCGGTGTCGCGGCTGGGCCACCCTCCCGCGTGCTGCAGGGCCTGCGGAAGGTCCCAGTGGTACAGGGTGACGTGGGCGTCGAGGCCTCGTGCCAGCAGCCCGTCGACGACCCGCTCGTAGTGGTCCAGGCCGCGTGTCTCGACCGGGCCCGCGCCGGTCGGCTGGATGCGGGGCCACGAGATCGAGAACCGGTAGGCGTCCACGCCGAGACCGACCAGCAGGTCGGCGTCCTGCTCCCAGCGGTGGTAGGAGTCGCAGGCGCGTGAGCCGTCCGAGCCGTCGATGATGCGCCCCGGCTCGGCGCAGAACGTGTCCCAGATGGACGGCCCACGGCCGTCGGCATCCAACGCCCCTTCGATCTGGAACGACGATGTGGCCGCCGCGAACTGCAGGGGCCTCACGGCGTGACCGACATCTCGGCCAGCACTCGGGCACCCAGCTCGCGGTCACCCGCCACCTGCGCGTCCAGCTGCTCCGGCCGACGGCGACCACCGCACGCCAGCACGAACGTCTCGACCGTCATCGACAACGTGACGTCCGGCTCGGTGCCGGCAGGCAGGTCGACCACGCGCGCCTTGCCGTCCTCGTCCATACGCACGACGACCTCGTCGGCGCCGGATGGGCTGTGCACCGACCACGCCACGGTGGTGCCGGCCGGTGGACGCACCTTCTTGCCCACGACGTAGGGCAGGGCGGCCCGGAACGTCCCGAGCGTGACCAGGGCCCCGGGGGAGTCCCACCCGCCGGGCCGACCCACGGCACGACGGATGTCCTGCTCGTGCATCCAGAAGTCGAAGACGCGGTCGCGCAGCAACGGCTCCCAGCCCCGTCCCGGACGGGGGAACGACGCCGGAGGGGCAGCCGGGTCCGCGACGGCGAGAGTCTGGCGCAGCCGGTGCAGGGCCAGGGACAGCTCGTCGACCAGCTCCCTCGTCGCCCGCGACCGGCGGGCGGCCACGCCGCGCTCGGTGTAGGCCCGGAACGGGTCGTCCCGCGCATCGGCAGGCACTGCCTGCTCGCCGGCCAGCACCGGCTCGTCGCCGGCGAGCTCGGCCTCCAGGTGTGCCAGGTGCGCCACGATGTCGCGCACCGTCCATCCCGGCAGGTCGGTCGGCTGCCGCATGTCGGTCTCGTCGAGCGTGCCGACGAGGTCGATCACAGCACCAGCGCTGGCCGCCCAGGCCTCGACGAGTCGACGCAGCGGGGACGTCGCGGCGGGGGTCGATGTGTCGTCGTCTGCCACGGAGAGGCACGCTACCGCCATGGCCCGCATCAGAGCGCCCGAGCTCGCTGGTCGGGGCTGGGTCGGGGCGCCGGCCGACACCACCCTGGCCTCGCTGCGCGGACGCTTCGTGCTGCTCGACTTCTGGACGTTCTGCTGCGTCAACTGCCTGCACGTGCTCGACGAGCTGCGACCGATCGAGCAGCGGTGGGCAGACGAGCTCGTCGTGGTCGGCGTCCACTCACCCAAGTTTCGCCACGAGGCCGAGCCCGGGGCCGTCGCCGACGCGGTCGAGCGCTACGGCATCACCCACCCGGTGCTCGACGACCCAGACCTGACGACTTGGCGGGCCTACGCGGCCAAGGCCTGGCCCACGCTGGTGCTGGTCGACCCCGAGGGCTTCATCGCCGCCCGCTACGCCGGTGAGGGCCATGCCCACGCGATCGACGCCGTTCTCGCCGAGCTCGTTCCGCAGGCGCGCCGATCGGGCACGCTCACCTCGGACGGCGGGCTGCCGCCCGCCCCCCGGCCCCGCCCCGACGGGCTGCTCTTCCCGTCCGGGGTGCTATCGCTCGGCGACGGTCGGCTGCTGGTCGCCGACACCGCCCACCACCAGCTCGCCGTCACCGACACCGACAGCGACCGGGTGCTGCTGCGTGTGGGCACCGGTCGTCGCGGTGGCCGGGACGGGGTTGCCGTCGAGGCCGAGCTCAACGAGCCACAGGGCATGTGCCGTCTGCCGGACGACGTCGCGGCGCTCGTGGGGTACGACGTGGTCGTCGCCGACACCGTCAACCACCTGCTGAGGGGAATCCGCCTCGCGGACTGGAGCGTGCGCACCGTCGCCGGTACCGGCCGCATGTGGACGTCGCACGACCGGACGAGCCTGAGCTCACCGTGGGATGTCGCCTGGTGGGGCGACCGGGTGTGGGTGGCGATGGCCGGCATCCACCAGCTGTGGACGTTCGACCCCCGCTCGGGTCGCACCGTCCCGGTTGCCGGGACGCGCACCGAGGGCCTGCGCGACGGCCCGCTCATGCAGGCCTGGTTCGCCCAGCCGTCCGGCCTGGCCGCGCACGGCACGCGACTGTGGGTCGCCGACGCCGAGACCTCGTCGCTGCGGTGGGTCGAGGGGGAGGCCGTGCACACCGCTGTCGGGCAGGGGCTGTTCGACTTCGGCTTTCGCGACGGCGACCGCGAGTCGGCGCGGCTGCAGCACCCGCTCGGGGTGGCGGCGCTCACCGACGGCTCGGTGGCTGTCGCTGACACCTACAACGGCGCCGTGCGCCGCTTCGACCCATCCACCGGTCAGCTGAGCACGCTGAGCACCGGGCTGCGCGAGCCGAGCAGTCTGGTGGCCACGGCGGATGGCCTGCTCGTCTGCGAGTCCGCCGCTCACCGCCTGGTCACGGTGCCGGTCGACGCCCGTGCTGTGGCCGACGACCACGCGGAGCAGTCGATCCGCCCGCCCACGCTGCTCGCTGCCGGGCCTGTCGACCTCGTCGTCGTCTTCACTCCGCCTCCTGGGCAGCACCTCGACGGCCGCTACGGGCCCGCGACACGGCTGACGGTCTCGTCCACGCCGGGGGCGTTGCTGGCCGAGGGTGAGGGCACGTCGACCGACCTGAGCCGCCGGCTCACCCTCGACCCGAGGGTGGGGGAGGGCGTGCTGCACGTGTCCGCCTCCGCAGCGTCCTGCGACGGCGACGGGCCGGACGGCGCCGAGCCCGGTGCGGCCTGCCACCTGCACCAGCAGGACTGGGGCATCCCGATCGTGCTGGACGCGTCCGGCGCCGGGGTGCTGCGCCTCGCCCTGGGAAGTGCTGCGGAGTAGCCCTGGCGGGTCAGCTCGGCTCGCGCGGGGTCGGGTCGCCCCTCGACAGCGCCACCATGCCCGTGAACGCGATGATCCAGCCCGCCAGAACCATGCCGGGGATGGAGTCGCCGAGCACGAAGGCCGTCATGAGCCCGACTCCGATGAGGATCACACCGAAGCCCGCTGGAACACGGCGGCCTGCCATGTGCTCTTCCTACTCCGGGTGCGCCCGCAGCGCGACTGGGGCACAGATGTCGCGCACCGGCGCGGGGCGCACCCGAAGCAGGAGCCTGGGCCTAGAACGACTCGATCGGCAGGTCCATGATCGCGTTGTCGGTCGCCTCGGCGATCGCCCGCTCGGCGGCCAGCTTCGGCATCACCTGGCGGACGAAGAACTGCGCCGTGGCGATCTTGCCCTCGTAGAAGGCCTTGTCGGCGTCGGACACGTCACCCGACAGCGCGTTGAGCGCCACCTCGGCCTGGCGCATGAGCAGCCATGCCACGACGACGTCACCCACGGCCATCAGCAGGCGGGTGGTGTTGAGCCCCACCTTGTAGACGTTGCGCACGTCGCTGCCGTCGGCCTGCGGGTTGGCGCTCATCAAGAAGCCGAAGACCGCTCCCAGCATGCCCTGGGTGTCCTCGAGTCCCTTGCCCAGCAGCTCACGCTCGACCTTGAGGCGTCCGTTGCCGGCCTCGCTGGCCACGAACTCCTGGATCTGGGTGGCCAGCCAGGTCAGGGCCTTCGCCTGGTCCTTGACGATCTTGCGGAAGAAGAAGTCCTGACCCTGGATCGCCGTCGTGCCCTCGTAGAGGGTGTCGATCTTGGCGTCGCGGACGTACTGCTCGATCGGGTAGTCCTGCAAGAAGCCCGATCCGCCGTAGGTCTGCAGGCTCTCGGTGCCCAGCAGCACCCAGGCACGCTCGGAGCCGTAGCCCTTCACGATCGGCAGCAGCAGGTCGTTGACCCTCTCGGCCAGGTCGTCGTGCTCACCCTTGGCCTTGGCGACCTGCACCGCGTCCTGCATCGAGGCGGTGAAGAGCACGAGCGCCCGCATGCCCTCGGCGTAGGCCTTCTGGGTCATGAGCGAGCGACGGACGTCGGGGTGGTGAGTGATCGTCACGCGGGGGGCGGTCTTGTCCGACGCCTGGGTGAGGTCGGCGCCCTGCACCCGCTCCTTGGCGTACTCCAGCGCGTTCAGGTACCCCGTGGAGAGTGTCGAGATGGCCTTGGTGCCGACCATCATGCGGGCCTGCTCGATCACCTCGAACATCTGGGCGATGCCCTCGTGCACCTCGCCGACGAGGTAGCCGACAGCCGGCGCGCCGTCGCCGAACGTCATCTCGCAGGTCGCCGACACCTTGATGCCCATCTTGCGCTCGACGTTCGTGGCGTAGACGCCGTTGTGCTCGCCGAGCTCACCGGTCTCCCAGTCGAACAGGTACTTGGGGACGATGAACAGCGACAGCCCCTTGGTGCCCGGGCCGCCGACGCCCTCGACGCCGACGGGCCGGGCGAGCACGAGGTGGATGATGTTCTCGGACAGGTCGTGGTCACCGGACGTGATGAAGCGCTTCACGCCCTCGATGTGCCACGTGCCGTCCGCCTGCGGGTAGGCCTTGGTCTTGCCCGCGCCCACGTCCGAGCCGGCGTCCGGCTCGGTGAGCACCATGGTCGCGTTCCACTCCTTCTCGATCATGAGCCGCGCGACCTTCTTCTGCTCGTCGGTGGCGAGCCGGTCGAGGATCGCGGCGAACGAGGTGCCCATGTTGTACATGTAGACGGCCGGGTTGGCGCCGAGCACGAGCTCGCTCATCGCCCACACGAGGGTGGACGGTGCGGGCTGGCCACCGATGTCCTCGGGCAGACCCAGGCTCCAGAACCCCGCGTCCATCCATGTGCGGTAGGCCTTCTTCATGCCCTCGGGCACCGTGACGGTGCGCGCGTCAGGGTCGTAGACGGTGGGCTTGCGGTCGTCGGAGGCGAAGGACTCCGCGAGGTCCTCCCGCGCCAGCCGGTCAACCTCGGCAAGCACGTGGCGGGCGGTCTCGACGTC
>CAYNWB010000085.1:0-3441 GCA_964400785.1 uncultured Actinomycetes bacterium
CCCGCGGCCTGGGCACCGCGGCCCTGTTCGCGGGGGCCAGCGGCACGGGCAAGACCCTCGCCGCCGAGGTGATCGCCACGACGCTGGGGCTCGACCTGGTGGTCGTCGACCTCAGCCAGGTGGTGAGCAAGTACATCGGCGAGACCGAGAAGAACCTGCGCAGGGTGTTCGAAGCGGCCGAGGACAGCGCCGCCGTCCTGCTCTTCGACGAGGCCGACACGCTGTTCGGCAAGCGCACGGAGATCCGTGACTCCCACGACCGGTACGCCAACCTCGAGGTGGGCTACCTGCTCTCGCGCATCGAGTCGTTCCGCGGGCTGGCGGTGCTCACGACGAACGCGAAGTCGGTGCTCGACCAGGCGTTCCTTCGGCGGCTGCGGTTCATCGTGTCGTTCCCGTACCCCGACCCGGCCGCGCGTGAGCGCATGTGGCGGCTGGCCTTCCCCAGCGCCGTCCCGACGACGGGCATCGACCCGGCTCGGCTGGCCACGATCGACCTGCCCGGTGGCGGCATCGCGGCCGCGGCGCTGACTGCCGCCTACCTCGGTGCCGGACGCGGCGTCGTGACCGCCGACGACGTGGCCGCCGCCACCAAGTGGGAGATGGCCAAGCTGGGACGGTCGGTCGCCGGACGCTGAGCACCGGGGCACAATCGCCCCGTGGCGATCGAGAGCGCTCTGCAGGCCGAGCTGACCTCGGCCATGCGCCGCCGAGACGCCCCCGTGGTAGCAGCACTTCGCACAGCGCTGGCTGCCCTGGCCAACGCGCAGGCGGTGCCCACCCCCGAGATGCCGCCCACGCACTCGGTCGGCACACCTCACGTGGCCGGAGCGACGCAGGGGCTCGGCGCCGCCGAGGTTCCACGACTCACCCTGACCGAGCAGAACCGTCTCTCCATCGTCGCCCGCGAGGCGGCGGAGCTGACCGACCGCGTCGAGCGGCTCACTCGGCTCTGCCGTCGCGACGAGGCGGACGGGGCGCGCCGGGCCCTGTCCGTCCTGACGAACGTGCTGGACGCGTCGACCTGAGGCTGCGGCGCCGGGCGTCCGGCGTCCAGATGCCCAGGTGTGCGTCACAGGACGATCGCTGGGGCTGGCCGCCCATCAGAGCCCGATCGCTGGGGCTCACCCATGATCAGCGCCTGCCCGGTGGGGTGACGGCACTCATCAGAGGAACTTCTGTGGGGCTATAGCCCCACCAAACAGGCTGTGATCATGCGGAGAGCCCCACCTGGCAGGCGCTGATCATGCCCCAGCCCCAGCAGGCGGCCGATGATCAAGCGTCACCCGTCCACCCGCCCAGACGGCCGTCGATGGATGTGACGTTGCTGCTGCTCGGACGACCGTCGCTGAGCGATCGGTGCTGCCCTGGCGACCCCAATCGCTCAGCCACACCCGCCCTTGCGTCACCAATCGCTCAGCCATGGCACGCGGTAGCCGCCCACGCCCGACCGCGCCATCTGTGTGAATTGCGGCTCACTGAAATCTACATCTGGCTCATAGACGTTGCCGTCACAGAGCTCAGAGCCCACCTCGGCCGGTGGATCGAGGCGGCACGCGAGGGGACCGACGTCGTCGTCACCGATCGAGGAATCCCGGTTGCCCGCATCGTTGCTCTCGACTCGACTCCGGTCATCGACCGCTTGACCGCGCAGGGCATCATCGGTCGACCGACCCGATCGACCCGGCCGGTCGCTGGTGACCGGCACCGGCCGACGCCCAAGCGATCGGTTGCCGAGATCGTCAGCGAGCAGCGTCGCTGAACGTGGCTCTCGTCTACTTCGACTCGAGCGCCCTCGTCAAGCTCGTGGTCAACGAGGTCGGCTCCGCCACAGCCGCCACGTTGTGGAACGCATGTGACGTGGCCCTGTCGAGTCGACTGGCCTATCCCGAGGTGTGCGCAGCGCTCGCAGCGGCCGGCCGAAACCACGACTTGACCGAGTCGGAGGTGTCGTCGGCGAGGTCCGACTGGGAGCTGTTCTGGGCGTCCGTGCGTCCGGTCGAGCTGTCGGCCGACGTCGAGCGGGCTGCCGGGTCGCTTGCCGCGACTCACAAGCTGCGCGGAGCCGACGCCGTGCATCTCGCCAGCGCACTCGCACTCGGCACGACAGATCTCACGGTCGCGACCTGGGACAAGCGCCTTCATGCCGGCGCCGCCGCGGTTGGCCTCTCCGTCGCTCCAGCCATCCTCGGGTGAGAAGACGACCACCGGGTCGACGGCGTCCACAAGGATGTGTCGCAATCTTCCTTCCACGACCCTGCGCAAGCGCCCCTCTCAGGGACTCGGCGCCGCCGCCTCGGTGATCAGCTCGCGCAGCACCTCGCGGTCGACGTCGTCCAGGCGCTTGATGTAGAGGCATCCCTTGCCGGTGCTGTGCTTGCCCAGGCGCTCGAGCTGCTCGGTGTGGCCGTCGACGCCGTTCATCAGGTACAGGGTGAGGCTGCGCTTGCGCGGGGAGAACCCCACCTGAAACCAGTCGCCCTCACGCCCGCTCGCGTAGCGGTAGTGCACCGACCCGAAGCCGACGATGCTCGCGCCCCACATCACCGGATCAGCCCCGGTCGCCGCGCTCATCAGGCCCACGAGCTCTCGGCAGTCGCTCTGGGCAGGCTCGGGCACCGTCTGCAGGAACGCCTCGACGTCACCCTCGGTCGGCTTGGTCTTCAGCTCCGCCATGCGGGCAAGCATGGCACTGTCGAGGCGACGGCCCCGCTGGTGATCCACGGAAGATCACCACACAGATTCGACAAGTTTCGCTCCGTGGATCACCGAGGGTGAGTCAGCGATCTTCCGTGGATCACAACCGGACGAGAGCCCGATCCCCGCTGGCCCTCAGCTCGCGGCGCGGTGGTGGGACGACGCGTCCGCGCCGGCAGACGCCTCCGAGCCCTGCGAGCCCGACGCGACACCAGACCCCGGCCCCGGCACGACACCGCCGCCGGCCTTCTTCGCCGCCTCGATCTCGGCCTTGGCCTTCGACGCGTACATGTCGACGTACTCCTGGCCCGAGAGCTCCATCAGCTCGTACATGATCTCGTCGGTGATGGAGCGCAGCACGAACCGGTCAGACTCCATGCCCTCGTAGCGGCTGAAGTCGAGCGGCTTGCCGATGCGGATGCCGATGACGCCCTTGCCCCGGTTCGGGATCTTCTGGCCCGTCGGCTGAATGATGTCGGTGCCGATCATCGCGGTCGGCAGCACGGGCACGCCGGCCTCGAGCGCCATGCGCGCCACGCCGGTCTTGCCCCGGTAGAGCCGGCCGTCCGGCGAGCGGGTGCCCTCGGGGTAGAGCCCGAGCAGCTCCCCCGACTTCAAGATGCGGATGCCGGTGTTCAGCGCCGCCATGCTCGCGTTGCCACCGGTGCGGTCGACGGGCACCTGCCCGACTCCCTTGAAGAACGAGGCCGTGGCCCTGGCCAAACAGGAGGGCATCAACGCCGT
>CAYNWB010000085.1:3451-5398 GCA_964400785.1 uncultured Actinomycetes bacterium
CGGCCCCCGTGCTGCCGCCCAGGGCGCGGTTGTCGGTGAACGTGCTTCCAGAGACGATCAGCGTCGAGCGGACGTCGTTGAAGATCGCGCCGCCGCGGCTGTCGCCGGTACCTGCGGAGGTGCCCATGGCACGGTTGTCGGCCAACGTGCAATCGTCGACCGTGAGCGTCGCGCCGTAGACGTTGGCGATGCCCCCGCCGGTGAAGTAGTCGGCCTTGGCCAAGAACGTGATGCGCCGCTTGACCACCAGCGGCAAGAAGAACGAGTCGCTGAACGACAGGTGGTTGCTGGCGAGAATGGCTCCCCCGGTGTCGGGGACGTGGTCGAGGCCCTCGACCCACGGCTCGTAGACCGACATCAGCAGGGGGCCGAGCACACCCTTCTTCAGCACCCAGTACAGCACGCGTCAGACCCTACCCACTCCGGGCCCACCCGTAACCCTGCTCGACGCCGCCAATCGCGGGTGGGACACTGGCCGCGTGCCACTGATGCCAGGAGCCGAGCCCTTCCACGCCGACGGCGGCAGCACCGGCGTGCTGCTGTGCCACGGACTCTCCGGCTCACCCGGATCGATGCGACCCTGGGGGCGCCATCTCGCCGACCACGGCTACACCGTCGACGTGCCGCGCCTGCCCGGGCACGGCACGAGCGTGGCCGAGTGCAACCGCACCCGGTGGGAGGACTGGTACGCCACCGTCGAGCGTGCTCTGCTGCAGATGCACGAGCAGTGCGACACCGTCTTCGTCGGCGGGTTGTCGATGGGCGGTGCGCTCACCATCCACCTGGCCCAGCAGCACCCCGACCTGGTCGCCGGCGTCATGCTCGTCAACCCGGCCCTGGCCAGCGGCGACTGGAAGGCCCGCTACCTGCTGCCGGTGATGCGCGGCCTGCAGGTCAAGGAGTACCCCGCGATCAGCAACGACATCGCGAAAGAGGGCATGGACGAGGTCGCCTACGACAAGACCCCCATCTACGCGCTGTGGTCGTTCACCCGGCAGTGGCCGCACCTGGTCGCCGACCTGCACAAGGTGCACCAGCCGACGATCGTGTTCCACGCCCCCAACGACAACATCGTGGACGGCATGACCGTCGAGCTGCTCAAGGCCCGCATCGGGTCGAACGACTTCACCTACGTCGAGCTCTCCGACAGCTACCACGTCGCCACCCTCGACCACGACGCGCCACGGATCTTCGACCGGTCGCTGGCGTTCATCCAACGGGTGTCGGCCGATCTCGGGTCTCCGCACGCATCGGCGTCCTGACCCCGGCCCCATGCCTGACCGCACCCCGGACGACGCCGAGTGGGAGCGCATCGTCGCCTCGCTGCGCGGACCCGACTCCGACGGCAACACCGAGTGGCCCGCGCCGGACGCCTCGACTCGCGACGAGTCGCCGGAGCCCGAGCCCGAGCCGGTGCGTCCCCCTGACGAGCCGGTCATCATCTGGCGCGGCAGCAGCGAAGACATCGACGCCGAGATCGAGCGCGCGATTCCGGACGAGCACTTCGTGCCGCCCGACCCTCCGCCCCTGCCTCGTGCGGACGCCCTGACCTGGGCTGCGTGGCTCAGCGTGATCGGGGCTCCGGCGCTGCTGCTCGTGGCGACGGCGCTCGGTGGGTCGTCACGCCTGCTCGTTGTGGTGGCCGTGGTGGCCTTCGTCGCCGGCATCGGCGTGCTGCTCACACGGATGAGGACGCAGCGCGACCCCTACGACCCCGACGACGGCGCCGTCGTCTGACTCATCCGTTCGGTCGATGGCCATTCGGCCGACGACCATTCGGCCGACGACCGTTCGCCCGATGTGATGGACGCCACTGCTCTGCCAGCCTGAAAGTCATGTCGGGGGTTGCTCATCTCGCTCGTCGACGACACAACCAGCGGGGCGCCGTAGCCGTCGAGTTCGCGCTCGTGCTGCCCTCGTCGAGCTTCACCGTGAGTGGCAAGGCGG
>CAYNWB010000086.1:0-4768 GCA_964400785.1 uncultured Actinomycetes bacterium
GTTGGCGACCTTCGACACCACGAGCAGCGTGATGTCGCCGGTCCGAAAGCCCTCGAACAGCCGCTGCCGCTCCGGCACGGTCGTGGCCCCGGTCACCAGCGGAGCGCCGAGGCGCTCGGCCAGGTCTTCGAGCTGGTCGAGGTACTGGCCGATGACGAGGGTCTGCTCACCGGCGTGGTCGTCGACGATCTTGGACACGATGGCCCGCTTGGACGCCGCGGTGGCCGCGATGCGGTAGCGCTCCTCGGGCTCGGCGGTGGCGTAGGTGAGCCGTTCGGTGTCGGTGAGCGTGACCCGCACCTCGACGCAGTCGGCCGGCGCGATGTAGCCCTGCGCCTCGATCTCCTTCCACGGGGCGTCGTAGCGCTTGGGTCCGATGAGCGTGAACACGTCGTCCTCGCGGCCGTCCTCGCGCACCAACGTGGCCGTCAGCCCCAGCCGGCGCCGCGCCTGCAGGTCGGCCGTCATGCGAAAGATGGGTGCGGGCAGCAGGTGCACCTCGTCGTAGACGATGAGCCCCCAGTCGCGTGCCTCGAACAGCTCGAGGTGCGCGTAGGTGCCCTTTCGCTTGGTGGTCATCACCTGGTAGGTGGCGATGGTGACCGGCCGAATCTGCTTGCGCTGCCCCGAGTACTCGCCGATCTCCTCCTCGGTGAGCGACGTGCGGCGCAGCAGCTCGTCCTTCCACTGGCGCGCGGCCACGGTGTTGGTGACCAGGATCAGCGTCGTCGACTCGGCGTGGGCCATCGCGGCCGCGCCCACGAGCGTCTTGCCCGCCCCGCACGGCAGCACCACGACGCCCGAGCCCCCGGCCCAGAACCCGTCGGCGGCCTGGCGCTGGTAGTCGCGCAACGACCAGCCGTCCTCGTGCAGCGTGATCGGGTGGGCCTCGCCATCGACGTAGCCGGCGAGGTCTTCAGCCGGCCAGCCCAGCCTGATCAGCACCTGCTTGATCTGGCCACGCTCGGACGGGTGCACGGCCACCGTGTCGGGGTCGATCCGTGAGCCCACCAGGGGCTTGATCTTCGCGCTGCGCAGCACCTCCTCGAGCACGGCCCGGTCGGTCGAGTGCAGGGTCAGCCCGTGGGTGGGGTGCTGCTCGAGGCGCAGCCGTCCGTAGCGCGCCATCGTCTCGGCAAGGTCGACGAGCAGGGCGTGGGGCACGGGGTAGCGGGAGTAGCGCAGCAGCACGTCGACGACCTGCTCGGCGTCGTGGCCGGCGGCGCGCGCGTTCCACAACCCCAGCGGTGTCAGCCGGTAGGTGTGGACGTGCTCAGGCGCGCGCTCGAGCTCGGCGAACGGCGCGATCGCGAGTCGGCAGTCGTCGGCCTCGGGATGGTCGATCTCGAGCAGCAGGGTCTTGTCGCTCTGGACGATGAGCGGGCCGCCGACGGGAGGGGTCACGGGATCAGTCTCACCTAGGGCATGAGGCCCGGGCGAATCGGCGCCCACCGGCCTACGGTCGAAGGGACGTGACCCACGACATCGTCCTGCTCGTCGTCGGCCTGGTCGTGATCGGCCTGGCGGCCGACCAGGCTGTGGTGGGCGCGGCCCGGCTCGCCGACCGGTTTCGGCTGTCGAGGGTGGTTCTCGGCGCGCTGCTCATCGGAGTGGGCACCAGCATGCCCGAGGCGGTCGTGTCGATCCTGGCTGCGACCCGGGGCTCGGGGGCGCTGGCATACGGAAACCTGATCGGCTCCAACTCCGCGAACATCGGGCTGGTGCTCGCAGTGGCGGCGCTCGTCGCGGCCTCACCGTTGGTGGTCGACGCGGGCATCCTCACCCGCGAGGTGCCGCTGTCGCTGGGGGCGTGCCTGCTGCTCGCCGTCTTCGTGCTCGCCGGCATGCCCTGGCCGCTCGGCGTGCTGCTGCTCGTGGCAGCGGTGATCGTCACCCGCATCCTGGTGACCAACCAGACGCTGCTGCCTGTGCCGGTCGGTGACGTCGAGCTTGCCGGGGACGTCGCCGAGTTCGCTCGCGAGACAAGCATGGCCGGTGACGTGGCGCGCGCCGTCGTGGGGCTGGCCTTGACGCTGGGGGCGGCCGAGGCCGTGCTGGTCGGCGCCACCGGCGTCGCGGAGCAGTTCGGGCTGGACGAGGGCCTCATCGGGCTCGCCATCGTCGCGATCGGCACGTCGTTGCCCGAGCTGGTGACAGTGATCACGGCTGTGCGTCGCGGCGAGGACGAGCTGGTGCTGGGCAACGTGCTGGGCAGCAACCTGGCCAACAGCCTGCTGGTCGGTGGCCTGGCAACCCTGGCCGGGGCCGCGGGGACGCCAGTGACCCCGGCGCTGCGTGACGGGGCCATCGTGATGGGAGTGCTGGTACTGCTGGCGGCTGCGGCCCTGGGCCGCCGCCTGGCGGTCTCGCGCGCCGAGGGCGTTCTGCTGCTCGTCGCCTACGCGGCCGGGCTGGTCTACGTCGCGCTGTGAGACCGACCGGTTCAGTACGCGTCGCGCTCCCAGGGGTCGGGCCAGTTGTCGAGCACGAGACCGCCGTCGACGACGGTGACGGTGCCCGTCACGTAGCGCGACGCGGGGCTGGCCAGCCAGACGATGCCGGCCGCGACCTCGTCGACCGTGCCCATGCGTCGCGTCGACTTGAGCCCGAGCTCGGCCATCGCGTCGATGTCGAGGGCTCCGACGACCTCACCCTCGTGCTCGCGCATGCCCGACGTGTCGATCAGCCCTGGCGCGATCGCGTTCACCGTGACGCCGTGGGGGGCGAGGAACGACGCCATCGTCCGGGTCAGCGACAGCACTCCGGCGCGCGCGGCCCCGGAGTGGACGAAGAACCGCGCACCCCGCTCGAAGACGTAGGTGTGCACCATCGTGATGATCGAGCCCTGCCCGGCCTCGACCATCGGTGTCATGAAGCGGTTGATCATCGTCCAGGTGCCGTTGAGGTTGAGGTCGACGACCGACCGCCAGCCGTTGTCGCTCAGCTGGGACGGCAGAGCGGGGAACTGCCCCCCGGCGTTGTTGACCAGGGCGTCCACGCGTCCGAACTCGGCGTAGGCAGCGTCGCGCAGCGCCTCCACGGACGCGGGCTCACGGATGTTGGTCGGCACGGTCAGCACTCGTCGGCCGTACTGCTCCCGGATCTGCTCCGCAGCCTCGTCCAGCAGGTCGGCGCGACGTCCGGCGAGCACCAGGTCGGACCCGAGCCGGGCGAAGCCCAGCGCGGTGGCGCGGCCGATGCCGGTGCCACCGCCGGTGACCAGCGTCACCGTGTCGGTGAACAGGTCGGGACGGAACGTGGCGAGCGGGTCGGACGGTGCCTGGATGACCATGGTGCAGGACCCTACTGAGCCGCACTTCCGGTGGTGCTCACCGCCGCCACGGCCGTGATGCGGTGCACCGCGAAGGTGCGCACCTGCTCGCTGCGATGGTCGAACGCGCTCAGCCATCCCGCGTCCAGGCTGATCGGGTCGATCACCCTTTCGGTGGTCGTGCCGTGGTTGTCGACGTAGCCGATCCAGATGCTGGCGCCCTGCTCGATCGAGCGGGCCAGGGCGTCGAGCACGTCGGTGGAGGCCGTCGAGCGCAGGTGCGTCGAGGTCTCCGGCGGGCGTTGCTGCCTGCCACGGTCACCGGCACGGATGGCGCGCACCGAGGCCTGCAGCGTGGCTTCGCTCGGTGCGGGACGGTCGGCGCGCAGAGCCGGCGGCTTGCCGCGGGAGGGCGCCCGGCTGCGGGCCCGCGTGCCCCCGCTGGGGTCGACGGCGTCGGCGGACGGGTGCAGGCCGAGCGAGGCAAGCAGGTCGAGCACGGTGGAGGGGCTCGCGCTCACCGAGGCCACCGTCGGGGCAACCCGGCGCGGGGCCAGCGCGGCGACCCGCGGCTCGGACAGGATCTGGTCGAGCAGGGCGGGGTCGTCAGCGGTGACCAGCGCCGGGGCCGCGCCGACCCGTACTCGCCCGTACCGCCGGGCGACGTCCTCGACAAGGTAGGTCAGCGGCTGCGGGACGGGTGTGCGCGACGCCGAGGCCAGGAACGCGGTGATGTCACCGGCACTTCGGCCCGCCTCGAGCGCGCGGCGAACCGACGACTCGCTGAACCGGTACACCGTCGCCCCACCGGTCGACTCCACCTGGGCCAGCAGACCCATCTCGCGGGCCAGGTGCGGCTCCAGCGGTCCGGGGGCGATCGCGGTCAGGTCGGCCTGCAGCAGCACGTGGTCGAGCGGCAGGGGGAGCAGCGCAGCCATGGCCTGCTCGGCCCCGGCCAGGTCGGCGGCGAAGAGAAGCCGGCCCGCCGTGGTGACAGCCCCACGTCCGAGCAGGCCGTACGCGTGGGCCTCGTCCAGCGTCCAGCGCACAAGGGCGTCACGGGCAGGGCCCGACCGGCGTGGCCGGTGCCAGCGCACCACGTCGAGCACCCCATCGGGCTCGAGGCTGTGCCCCGGGGGCAACGAGCCGAGCAGTCCGAGGGTGAGGCCGCGCAGCTCGGGGGCCCCGGGGCGGTCGAGCTCGTCGCTCAGGGGCGCCGGAGGCTTGTCCCGGCCCTCGCGGGGGATCGCCAGGGTCGCCACACGGCTGCCCGACAACCAGGCGCTCACCAGCGCGACCCACCGCGCGGCGGGCTCGGAGCGCAGCCAGGTGTCGAAGGCCGTCGTGGGTAGCCACTCGCTGCCGGTGCTGTCGGCGGCCACCAGCCCGGCGGTGAACGCGACCTCCACCGTGCGCACGGCCGCCGCGACGTCCCCGTCCAGCAACCCCGCCGTGCGCCTCAGGTCGCGCACGCCGAGACCTCCGGCGCGGAGCACG
>CAYNWB010000086.1:4778-5333 GCA_964400785.1 uncultured Actinomycetes bacterium
CAGTCCGGCGCGGTCAGCGGCAACGCCATCTCCAGCCGCGAGGCCTTCCAAACCCGGAACGCCGAGACCTCCGGCGCGGAGCACGGCGGGAGGGTCGTCGGCCCACGCCTCGGCGACGGTCTGCACGGCGCGCACCAGCTCGGCCGCCGTGCCTGCGCCCAGCCGGTCGATCAGGCCGACGTCATGGGTGGTCTGGGGCGGGTCGGGGCGGTCCAGACCGCTCGGGTGCAGCCGGCCGCCACGCAGGTGCAGCCCGACCTCTCGCGGCAGCACCACGGTGCTGGTGTCGGTGGCGACGACGAGACCGTGGGCGAGCAGGCGGTCGACCGGCGTGCGGGCCTTCGCGACGCTGACCGGGCGAAGTGCGTTCTCGACGCGTCCGGACGGCGGGCCGCCCGACATGCGGCGCAGCAGCCCGCCGGCCTCAGGTCCGACCGTCGCGACGGCCTGCGTGAGTCGCGCGGGCTCGACCAGCCGGTCGGCGACCCGGGCCGCCATCACGTGGTGCTCGCGGCTGGGGGGCAGCCCGAGATCGGCGGCGAGCGTGCCCAGCCG
>CAYNWB010000087.1:0-712 GCA_964400785.1 uncultured Actinomycetes bacterium
CGGTGCTTGCGGGCCGAGGTGGTGAACCGGACGCCCCGCACCCGATTATTGTGTCAGACACAGTGCGATCGGGCAACCGCCCAATGAACGCGCCAACAGCGGCATGAGTGCTCGACGCATCCGTCCGGACGTCGCGGCTGCCTCTGCCTGCTGCGTGAGGGGCGCTGGGGCGGCTGCCCGCAAATTTGATGTGCGTCGCGTTGACTCCAATATTTGATGTTACTACAGTTCACATCGATTGGAGGTCCCGTGGCCCGCACCTACGACATGACCAACCGTGCCCGTTCGACGTCGCGGACCAGGGAACACATCGTCTCAGCGACGGAGAAGCTGCTGGCCGCAGGCTCGATCGAGGATGTGACGTTGCTGGCGATCGCCGCGGCCTCTGGTGTGACGGTTCAGACGGTGCTGCGGCACATGGGCTCGCGCGATGGGTGCTTCCGGGCGGTCGGTGAACGGGTCCAGCAGCGGGTCCAGCGCCAACGCGAGTCGAGTGCTCCCGGTGACGTGGCCGGAGCGATCGCCGGGCTGATGGCCCACTACGAGGCCGACGGGCGTCTGGTGCTCAACCTGCTCGCCCAAGAAGAGCGGGACGAGTTCGCTGCCGATGCGGCCAGCCGTGGTCGCGACTACCACCGGGCCTGGGTCGAACGCTGCTTCGAGCCCTTGCTGCCGCGCACGCTCGGCAACGACGGCGCCTCGGCCCTCGATG
>CAYNWB010000087.1:722-5182 GCA_964400785.1 uncultured Actinomycetes bacterium
GGCCTGGGCCGATCGATGCCTCGGCCCGATGCTGCGGAAGCGAGAAGACCAGGCCCTGGACGCACTCGTGGCCGCCACCGACCTGTACGTGTGGAAGCTGCTGCGGCTCGACCTGGGGCGCTCCGCGGCCGAGAGCGAAGCAGTCATCACTCGACTCGTTCACGCCGTTCTGGAGGACGCATGAGCACCGTACTGATCTACACCTCTCCGGCCAGGGGCCACCTGTACCCGATCATGGACGTCGCCCTCGCGCTGCAGGACGCCGGCCACCGAGTCATCGTCCAGACCCTTGCCGGCGAACGACCCCACCTCGAGGCGGCAGGTGTGGCGCACCGCTCGATCGCACCTCAGATCGAGGACATCGAGCTGACCGACTACCGAGCGCACGGAACCAAGGGTCAGTTCGAAGCCGCCCTGCGGTCCTGGGCCGCCCGGGCCCCGCACGAGGTTGTCGACATGCAGGCGACGCAGGCTGACGTCCACCCCGACATCACCGTCGTCGATGCCAACTGTTGGGGCGCCGCAGCCCTGGCCGAGTCGACCGGTCACCCCTGGGCCATGTTCATGCCCTACTGCCTCCCGGTCCCCTCCCCGGACGCGCCCGCCTTCGGGCCCGGGTTCAGCCCACCCCGCAACACGCTCGACCGGGTCCGCGACCGGGTCGTGTGGGCCGCGCTGGATCACATGGCATCGTCGTCGTTGGCCACGCTGAACACCCTACGAGCCGAGCTCGGCGTCCACAGCCTCCACGGCCTCCCGGACCTCTACCTGCAGTCCGGCGCGCTCCTCTACCGAACCGCCGAACCGTTCGAGTACCCCCGCCGAGACTGGCCCCCCGAGGTGCACCTGATCGGACCCGGGCTGTGGTCGCCAACCGCTGAGCACCCCTCGTGGCTCGACGAACTGCCCCATCCCCGCGTGCTGGTGAGCGTCTCCACCGAGCTGCAAGAAGACGGGGCCATCGTCGAGGCGGCTCTGACAGGCCTGGCGGACCAACCCGGGTCGATCATCGTCACCACATCCGCCCTGGACCCCACCCGATTCGTCGCGCCACACGACCGCACCCGAATCATGCGGTTCGTCTCCCATGCAGCGGTGATAGACGCAGTCGACGTGGTCGTGACCCACGGCGGAATGGGAACGACGCAACGCGCCCTCGCTGCAGGAGTACCGCTCGTGGTCGTGCCCTGGGGACGCGACCAGAAGGAATCGGCCCGTCGTGTCCAGCACAGCGGCGCCGGCGTCATGCTGGCACCCAGACACCTCTCACCGGACCGACTGCGAGCCGCCGTCCGTGCGGCGCGAGAACGAAGCGATGGGGCTCGCCGCGTAGCCGCCGCCTTCGCGACCGCCGGCGGCGCCACGCGCGCAGTCGAGGTACTCGAAGAACTGCGAAGGCCCGCGGCTCCTCGACTCCCGTAGCAGCAGGGGAACGCCCAGCCTGGTACGTAGTCGCAACCGACAAACCGGGACCTCCAGCCGACCAATGGGGTGCGCGCTCATCGGCATGGGCGGGCTCGCTGGTCAGTCTGCGACGTGGCTCCTGAGCCGCTCGACCGCCGCAGCAAGGACGGGTAGGTCGTGGTCGACGGTGCCTTGGACGATGGCGTGGGAGGTGTCGAAGTAGCGGTGGGCGAGCCGGTCCCGCATCCCGGCTATCTGGGTCCAGGGGAGGTCGGGCTCTGTGGCCAGCAGGTCTGCGGACAGGCCTTTGACCGCTTCGCCGATCTCGATCAGGCGGACGCGGACGGCGTCGTAGACCAGCCCGTCGGACAGCTCCCCTCGCGTGAGGTGGTCGTCGATGGCGTCCAACGCAGCCTGGATGTCGTCGAGGCGGTGCTTGTCGCGACGGCTCACAACGCCACTGCCTCGGCGAGCACCTCGCCGGCGATGCCGGGCTTGAGGTCACTGGCGGGGACGACGTCGACTTTCGCGTCGAGGATCTCCGACAGGTCGCGCTCCAGGGCGGCCAGCCCGAGCAGCCCCGTTCCGGGTGCGAGGTCGACCAGTAGGTCCACATCGCTGTCGACGGTCTCCTCGCCCCGGGCCACCGAGCCGAAGACCCGCAGGTTCGACGCCCCCCGCGAGGAGGCAGCCCGCTTCAGGGCGCGACGGTGCTGCACAACGCGGCGACCCAGCGGCCCGGTCAACCGGCCCCGGGCCGCGACCGGCTGACGGACATCGACGGCCAGCTCCAGGCCGGTGGCGGCCACCAGCCGCGCCAGCGTAGGCAGCGACGGCTGCCGTGCCCCGGACTCGTACGCGCTGATCACACTCTGCGTGACCCCCGCGCGACGAGCCAGCTCAGCCTGGGTCAGCCCAGCGCGACGGCGGGCATCCCGCAGCAAGGCTCCCGGCACGGCAGCCGTGTCAGTCGGCATCTCCGCAGCATAGCGGATCGTCGATACCGCTAGAAGCCGAGAACAGCACTCTCGTCGGCATGTGCGAGCGTTCAGTCGTCCGCGGGAGCAAGGGCTCAGCGGAGCGACCCGGAAACGCGCGACTCGCGGCTGGTTATTGCCTGAGGCTGGTCGACGTGGCACCTACGGCACAGGCATGTGCCACCGACGAGTGGGGGCAACGGGGGATCTATTCGGGTGCCACGACGACGTCGCGCAGCTGCACGGTGAGGTCGGTGTCGGTGAGGACGGGGGTGAAGCGCAGGGTGGAGGGGGCGGGCACGAGGTAGGCGATGGAGGTGGCGGTGTCGGGGAACACGATGAGCTTGCCGTGGTAGGACACGATATCGCCGAGGTGCCCGACCCAGGGCTGGCCGTCGTACTCGCCGCGGACGGTGCCGAGCCCGTACCAGTCCTCGTCGTCCTGGACGCCGGCGGTCATCTGCTCGACCAGGGCTGCGTCGATGACGTGTCCGCCGTAGAGCAGGGCTCCCCAGCGGGCGATGCTGGGGGCATCGGCGGCCATGCCTCCTTCGGAGCCGGCGAGGGAGGCCAGCGCACGGGAGGGCAGCCAGGGGCTGTCAGGGTCGACGACTGTCAGCTCGGGATGGATCTCTCCGACGCTGAGTGGGGGCGTCGGTGTCTCGTCGTCCTGGACCCAGACGCGGGTCAGGTCGGTGGCCTCGAGCAGGTCCGCGCGGATCGCTTGGGCATAGGCGCGGCCGGTGACCTGTTCGATCATCTCCCCGAGCACGTGATAGTTGAGGTTGTTGTACTCCTGCCCGAAGCCCACGGCACCCATCCGGGGCGCGTCGGGGTCGACGAACGTGATCCCGTCCCCGACGGCGTAGTCGTGGTCAAGGTCGGCTGCCGCGGCGCTATCGGTGGCCTCGACCGGGTCGGTGGGGAAGCCGCTGCTCATGTTCAGCAGCTGCTGCACGGTCGCACCGCGGGTGTCGAACGGCACGTCGACGTAGTCGTCGATCGGGGCGTCCAGGTCCACGAGGCCGCGTGCCGAGAGCAGCATCACCTCCGCGGCGGTGAAGGTCTTGGTGATGCTGCCGATCGCCATGGCCGCTTCTGGCACGAGGGTGGTTCCGGCGCCGTCCACGCCGGCCGCGCCGGCCCAGGACCCGTCGGGGGTGACGACGGCGGCGGTCACGCCGGGCAGCTCCTGGGTGGTCAGCCACTCATCCAGCACCCGGTCCAGCGCGTCGGTGGTGCTCGCGGGCAGGTCGACCGTGTTCGGTGCAGGCATCAGCGGCGCTGACGCCGGGCCCCCGGCTGTGTCAACGGCGCCTTCTGCGGTGCACCCGGCAATCACCAGACAAGCGCCCGCTGCAAGGAGGACGCCCGGACGGGCTCGTCGCCTGCCGCGCGTCGGTCGCGTGGTCACAGTGAGCCGGGTGAGCCGGGGGCCTGCCCGAGCGCGGCGCGGTCGGTGCGGCAGCGCGTGCACTCGAGGTACTGGGAGTCCTCGATCTGCTTCTTGACCCAGTGGTGCCAGCCCAGCCGGCACCGGATGTCCGTCATGGGGGTCCTCCTTCTGCGTCGAGCCATGGGCGTGAGTGCGCCGCTGGCCGGGGCCGACGGCCGGGTCAGCTGAGTCCGGCCATCCAGAACGAGGAGTCGGTGCGGTCCTTGCCGCAGCGTTTGCACCACACGACGTAGTCCGGGTCGAGCCCCGGGCGGGCGAGCCCGCCGTCGGTCCAGGTGTGACCGAACGCGTCGACACGGACGTCGGACCGGGGGGCGTCCTTCGGGCGCCGCACCCCGACCCAGCGGTGGAACCCCAGCAGGCAGCGCGCGTCTCTCATGTCCCTCTCCTTCTCACGTCGGGCCGCTTGTCACCATGACCAGGGCCTGTCGGGGTCCTTGGGCCAGCCGTCGTCCATGGCGGAGTGCCGGACGGGTGGGCGAGGGACCCGGTGCGCGTCGGCGGTCACGCTGGCCCCACACCGGGCGCAGGTGACGCGGTGCTCGTCGTACCGCACAGCGGTCCTGTCCGGAATCGGGCTGGTCCAGTCGTGTCGGCCGAGCAGGCAGGCCAGGGGGCGCATG
>CAYNWB010000088.1:0-1062 GCA_964400785.1 uncultured Actinomycetes bacterium
CCGACCAGGCGCAGCCGTTCGGCGTCGGTGGCGCTGTGCTCTCATCGGCCGCTATGTCCTCGTGGCCACGACCACGTACCTCACGGGGCGTGGCTAGCCGATCTCCCGGACGCCGACGAAGCCGGCCGCAGGCCGCGGGACGTCCCCACTCCGCCCACCGTTGCGCGTGGTCGCCCGGCTGCGCATGGGGTCACGCCTCAGCTGCTGCTCCGGACCTGAGGCCAGGCGTTGACGACGACAGGTCGGCATCAGGGACGAGACCCGCACGCTGAGCGATGAGTGCAGCCTGGGTACGGCTGGCGACGCCGAGCTTGCGCATGGCGTTGGACAGGTGGACCGACACCGTCTTGGAGGAGATGAACAGGTGCTCCCCGACCCGCGGGTTGGACCACCCCACCGCGACCAGGGCCAGCACCTCCCGTTCGCGCTCGGTGAGGGTGGGGAGGACCTGCTGGTCGTCGGCGTCGTCGTCGACGCCGGGAAGCCGGACCCGCAAGGCCCGGGCGACTCCGATCGCCTCCTGCCTGGGCACGGCCATGCCCATCTCGTCGAAAGCCGTCCAGGCTGCAACCAGGTCGGCCGAGGAGGCGGGGGACGCGGCGCCGTTGGCGGCCGCCTGCGCGGCGGCGCGCCGCATCCTCGCCCACGCGACGTACGGCCGGCCACCATGGTCTTCGAAGTCCGCGACGACGGGGTCCCAGAGGGCGGGGTCGGGCGTGCCGCCGAGGAACGCCCGCTGCGCCCGAACTCGCTGGAGACAGGCAGTCGCCCACGACCGGATCGGTGCGTCGGCACGCAGCCACTCCACGTAGCGCTCCAGTCGCCCCGCCCAGCTGTCGACGGCCTCCAGCAGGTCGCCGTCGAGCGGCCGGCCGTCAGCGGCCGATCACCTTCTCGTAGAACTCGACGGTGCGCTCGCCGATGGCGTCCCACGAGAAGTGCTCCTCGACGCGCTTGCGCGCACTGACGTCGATGGCCTGTATCAACACTCGAGGCTGACCGCCGACGTCGATGACCTCCGCTGACGCCAGGCCCTGCAAGGCCTCCCGCGCCGAGATGCGG
>CAYNWB010000088.1:1072-3802 GCA_964400785.1 uncultured Actinomycetes bacterium
CGCCCGGCTGGCGGCGAGCTCCGCGACGTACCAGAGCCTGCGGTAGCCAGCGGCCTCGGCCGAGACGGCGACCTCGGCGTGGGTCAACGCACGCGCGACCTGTCCGGTCCACCGCAGCGGGTCCCCGGCCGCCCACACCAGCCAGAGTCTGGTGTTGTGCCTGCCTTCGTAGTCGCGGACGTCGAACTCGTCGACCCGCGCCAGCGCCCGGTCCACGCGACCGGCCCAGGCGTGCGCGTGGATCGCCACGGCGGCCGTGACCGCCCAGGCGTGCCCCTGCGCGTCAGTCGTCGGTGACGTGGCCGCACGCCAGCGCGTGACAGCTGACTCGACCTCGGCGAAGTGCCCGCACAGGTAATCGTTTCGCGCGGCCCAGTAGGCCGCAAGGCCGTAGACGGTCCCGCCGCTCGGGCCGTCCGGCTCGAGCGCCGCCAACCCGGCCACCGCCTCGTCCGTGAGGTCGCGCAGGTAGGGGCCGACGGTGTCAATGATGCCGGTGAGCACCGTCCGCTCCACGTCAAGGTCGCCGCTGGTCCGGGCGAGCGTCAGCGCGGAGCGGAGGTTGTTCGCGACGGCGTCGAGCTCCCACGCGCCATCCATCCCCTCGCTCGCGCGCGACTCGGCGGTCGCGTGGGCGAGCACTGCCAGCGCCATCGCCGCGGCGTGCTCGCCGGTGTGGTTCTCGGCGTCGTGCCGCGCTCGCTCGCGTGCGGCGACAGCCAGCGCCTCCTGCCCGTGGCCGAAACGGAAGAGCACCAAGGAGTGCAGGAGGGCCGCCTCGGCGCTCGCCCGAGGGTCTCCGGCCGCGTGGGCCGCGCGGACCGCCAACGCAGCGAGCTCACCGACGTCCGGGTCGTCCACCTCCCAGGCGATCCGGGAGGCGTTCAGCAGCAGCGCCGCGCGTGTCGTGCTCGTGAGCTGCTCGGCGTCCTCCACGTCGGCCCACAGCTCGATGGCCCGTCGCAGGTGCCGTAGCGCTACAGCACCGGCGAACACCCGCTCCGCCTCGCCGGCGGCGACCACCGATGCCGAGAGGCAACGCGGCACGTCCCTGGCCGCCCACCAGTGGTACGCCGCCTGCCCGTGCGCTCCAGCACGCCCCGCCGCAGCTAGATCGGGATCGACCTCCAGAGCGGCCGCGGCCGCGGCGTGCGCGGCGACCCGCTGGTCGGGCAGCAGGCGCTGCGTCGCCACCTCGCGCAGCAGCGCGTGCCGGAAGGCGTAGTCCTCGCCGTCGACCAGCAGGATCCCGTCGTCGAGCGCCGCTCTCAGAGCCGACTTGGCGGCGGGCCGGTCGAGACCGGTAATCGACGCCAGCAGCGCCGCGTCGACGTTCGTGCCCAGCACCGAGGCCTCCCCGAGCAGCTGCTGGGCCTCGGGCGGCAACCGCTCCAACCGCAACGACAGCACCTCCTCCAGCGACGGTGGGAGACTGCCGTCCACGCCGGCCTCCAGCAGCTCCTCGGCGAAGAACGGGTTCCCGCTCGCGCGCTCGGCGATCGCCAGCAGGTCCCGGCCGTGCCCCTCGCCCAGCAAGCGCGCGAGGTGCGCGGCGAGCGTCGGCGCGTCGAGCGGTCCGAGGTCGATCCGTCGGGTCTCGGGACGACGCACGATCTCGGCGAGCACGGGGCGCAGCGGGTGCCGCCGATCGAGGTCGTCGGTCCGCACCGTGGCCAGCACCAGCAGCCGCTCGTCATCCAGGCGTGAGGCTAGGTGCTGCAGCAGGTCCCGGGTCGTCGCGTCTGCCCAGTGGAGGTCCTCCAGCACCAGCAGGACCGGTCGCTCGTCGGCCAGCGTGCGGAGCAGCCGGTGGAAGGACACGAGCATCTGTCCAGCCGAGCCACCCTCGAAGCCGTCGCTGTCGACGTCCAGCTCCGGCACGAGCCGCGCCAGCCGCCGGGCTGGCCCCTCCAGCAGGCGGGCCAGCTCGGCCTCGCCACGGTCCCTGGCGAGCCCCCGCAGCACCTGTGCCACCGGCGCGAGCATCGTGGCGCCCTCGGACAGCTCGAGGCACCCACCGGCCAGCACTGTCCACCCGCGGTCACGGGCCTGCGCGGCAACCTCCCGGACCAACCGGGTCTTGCCCAAGCCGGCGTCCCCCGCCACCACAACGACCCCGGGCGCCCCCTCGGCGGCACCGCCGAGCCGTCCCGCCATCATCGACAGCTCGGCGTCGCGGCCGACCAGGCGGGTCGACATGACCACGGTGGCAGCCTTCCACGACGAGTCCTGGGATGGAACCGCGATTCGGCCGCGTCGGCGCGCTCCTTCTCATCTCCGCCACGACCCTGTCGGCCGACCTGCGCGACGGATCTGAGGCCGCATCTGAGGCACTGCCCATGTGCACCAGTCAGCCTCCTGCCAACGATCACCTCATGCGAAGCGCCAGGGAAGGGATAACCTCATGACGGCGTCAGTGGCGACCATCTCGGGAGGGAACGCAGGGGCCGGGTCGGGGGGTGTACGTGTGGTAGCTCCCACGGGGCACGCGGTGTTCGGCAGTGTCGAGGAGATGCTGGCGCCGTCGGCGTTGAGCGAACTGCTCGGCACGCCGCTCGCGTCGGTGGGCGTGACGCCGTTGGAGTCCAACGGGTGGTCGGCCAACGAGCTGTCCTGGGTTCAGGCAGGCGACCACAGGTTGGTGCTCAAGCGTCTGAGCGCCGACGACTGGTTGACGCGGGCCAGCAAGGACGACGGCAGCGACCAGACGGCGACCGATATCGGCATCGC
>CAYNWB010000088.1:3812-4933 GCA_964400785.1 uncultured Actinomycetes bacterium
AGCCGCAGCTGCGTCACAGCGTCGTGGCGGGCAGCCGGGACGGGTCGCACCACGCGCTGCTGATGCGCGACGTCTCAGCGGGCATGGACTGGGATGCTCGACCAATCCTGCCAACGCTGACGCGGGTGGACACCAGGGACCGGCGGGTTGAGCGGATCTTGGAGGCGTTGGCCGTCATGCACGCCCGGTTCTGGGGCGATGACACGCTGGACGATCCCGCGTATGAGTTGGCTGACGTCGAGACGTTTCTGACGATGCTCTGGCCGGCGTCGTGGCCGGTGATGGAGTCGCACCCGGACGGGCTGAGGGCGGTGCAGAGGGGCTGGCAGGCCCTGCTGGACCTGGTGGACCCCGATGTCCGGGCCACGATCGAGCAGGTGATGGCCGACCCGGGGCCGCTGGTCGCCGCGCTCGAGGCGGAGCCGGCGACGCTGCTGCACGGGGACTACCGGCTGGACAACCTGGCGGTCATGCCCGACGACTCCGTGGTGGCGTTCGACTGGCAGTTCGCCGGGCGTGGCCCCGGCGTGATGGATCTGGCGTTTCTGGGCGACAACATCGGGGTGTTCGAGTTCCGCGGCTGGGCCTACGACTACTACCGCGATGCCCTCGTGGAGGCCCTGGACGGCCAGTTGGACGTGCCGCGATGGGATCGTGCCCTGGCCATCGCCAGGCTCGCCCGCGTGATGCGATTCGGGTGCTTCACTGGCCTCTTCGCGGTCGAGAACGACGAGTGGCCCGAGTGGGCGCCCTACTTCCGTGAAATGGTCGCGCACTTCAATGACGTCGTCCGACGTGGTGCGGACCTGCTGTAGCCGCCCCGCGCGGACGACCGCAGCGAGTGGCACCGCTCGACAGCGGCCGCGTCCGGGAAGGAAGGGCATCCACCCGTGTCACACGAGCAGGCCGCATTCGACCGGGCGTTCACCCACCTCCTGGGACACCAGGCGGTCAGCGTGGGCAGCATCGGCATCCGGGCCGGGCTCTTCGCCGGGATCGACGACCGCGGGTCGGTCAGCGCCTCGGAGTTGGCAGCCGGGCTCGGGTTCGACGAGCACCTCGTGCGTGTGTGGTGCCGGGCCGCGTTCGCGTTCGAGTTCCTCGACACCGACCCGGAGGGG
>CAYNWB010000089.1:0-4724 GCA_964400785.1 uncultured Actinomycetes bacterium
TAGTGCCGCGTGACCTCCGGAGGGTTGTGCCCCCCACCCGGAAGGGTCTCGTGCTCCAGGTGATCCTCGGTGTCGTGCGCCGCGTGCTCCAGCTCGGCGGCCAGCTCGTCGGCCGTGGGCTTCTGCACCGTGTTGTTCCAGTAGAACCGGTTCAGCGCCGCCTGCCGCCGCGACTTGCGGTGCGCCGGGTTCTTCACCCCGCTGGAGTCGAACTCGGGCTCGGCCTCGATCAGCTCCGGACGCGGCTGCGCCGTCAGGGCGTATGCCTCGTACGGGTCGATCGGCTCGTGCTCCTCGTAGAACTCCCCGTCGGTGGTCATGCGAATAACGCCGGTCTCGCGGCCGTGCGTCAACCGCTCCATGTCACGCCGCTGCAGCCCGATCGCGATACGCCGCGTCAGAACGAACGCCAGCGGCGGCAGCACGAACAGAGCCACCTGCATGAACCTCGTGATGTAGTTCACCGGAATCTGGAAGATCGTCGCCACGAAGTCGTTGCCGCCCGAGAGCCACAGCAGCCCGTAGAACACGATCGCCATGACGCCGATCCCGGTACGCGTGGGGTTGTTGCGCGGACGGTCGAGCAGGTGGTGCTCCCGGTCGTCGCCGGTCGCGAACCGTTCGATCGCGGGGTACGCGATGAGCAGCCCCGTCAGCACGCCCGGCATCACCACGGCAGGTATCAGCACGTTCAACGACAACGTGTACCCGAAGATGACGAACTCCCAGCCGGGCATCACGCGCAACATGCCGTCCAGCCAGCCGATGTACCAGTCGGGTTGGGTTCCCGCCGTCACCTGGGACGGGTCGTACGGCCCCCAGAACCACACCGGGTTGATCTGGATGAGCGCCGACATCAGCACGATGACGCCCGAGACCACGAAGAAGAACCCGCCGGCCTTCGCCGTGTACACCGGGAACAGCGGGTAGCCGACCACGTTCTGCTCGGTGCGCCCGGGGCCTGGCCACTGGGTGTGCTTCTGGTACCACAAGATCAGCATGTGCGCGCCGATCAGGGCCAGCAGCAGCCCCGGCACGAGCAGCACGTGGGCGATGTAGAGGCGCGAGATGATGTCTTCGCCCGGGTAGTCCCCGCCGAAGATCAAGAACGACAGGTAGGTGCCCACGATCGGGATCGACAGGACGATGCCCTCGATGATCCGCAGGCCCGTGCCCGAGAGCAGGTCGTCCGGCAGCGAGTAGCCGGTGAAGCCCGCGGCCAGGCCCATCAGCAGCAGCAGGCCGCCGATCGACCAGTTGATCTCGCGCGGACGCCGGAACGCCCCGGTGAAGAACACCCGGAACATGTGCACCGTCATCGACGCCACGAACAGCAGCGCCGACCAGTGGTGCACCTGCCGCATGAGCAGCCCACCGCGCACGTCGAACGAGATGTTCAGCGTCGAGGCGTAGGCCTCAGACATCGGGACGCCGCGCAGCGGCACGTACGAGCCCTGGTAGACGACCTCGATCATGGACGGCTTGAAGAACAGCGTCAGAAACGTGCCCGAGAGCAGCAGCACGATGAAGCTGTACAGCGCGATCTCACCGAGCAGGAACGACCAGTGGTCGGGAAAGACCTTGCGCAGGTTCTCCTTGGCCAGCTTGCCGATGGTCAGCCGCTGGTCGAGCGCAGCGACGGGCTTGCTGGCGAGCTTCACAGTCGCGCTCATATGCGCTCCCCGTTCTCGAACTTGGCCCGTTCCCAATAGCTCGGACCGACTGGTTCTGCGAAGTCACCCTGCGCGACCAAGTATCCGTCCGCGTCCACCTCGAGCGCGAGTTGTGGGAGCGGTCGCTTGGCCGGACCGAACACGACCTTGCCGTTGTCGGCGAGTGCGAACGTCGACTGGTGGCACGGGCACAGCATGTTGTGCGTCTGCTGCTCGTACAGGCTGATGGGGCAGCCGACGTGCGTGCAGATCTTCGAGTAGCAGAGAATCCCGTCCACGTGCCAGTCCTCGCGGCCCGGCTCGATGACGAACTCGTCGAGCTCCATGCGAATGAGGATCACCGAGGCGAACGCGCGGGCGTTCAGCGCCTCGGTGTGCTGGCCCTCCGGGATGTCCTTGTAGTTCGCCGGCATCGCGTTGACGAGCTGGCCGACCTCCATGTCTTCGGGCTTGATCGGCTCGAACGTCACGTCGTTGACCACGCGCACGCCCGGCTCCCAGATGGTGCTCGCCCGCACCTTCGCCGGGTTCGGGTTCACCGGCCCGAGGTCGCCGAGAATGAACACGATCGGCAGCGGCAGCAGCGCGGCCGCCCCGAGCAGCGAGTTGCGGATGAGCGGGCGCCGGCCGATGCCCGACTCCTCGGCCCCGGCCTCGAACGCCGCGATCGCGCCCGCCTGCTCGTCCGGGGTGGACGCCAGCGGGTGCCGCTCCTGCACCATCTCGACGTCGGGCATGAGCTTCTTGGCCCACTGGATCGCCCCGAGCCCCAGCAAGAACAGCGCGCCGCCCAGCGTCAGGCCGAGCAGCAGGTTCGACAGCTGCAGCCGTCCGAGGTCGCCGTCGATCAGCGGCAGGGCCAGGTAGGCGGCGACGAACCCGATCGAGCCCAGCGCGGCGATGCCGAACATGGTCGACACCTGACGCTCGGCCCGCTTGGCGGCCTTGACGTCGGTGTCGCTCAGCCGCGGGATGTGCGGCGGCAGGCCCGGGTCGGGCAGCGGGTCGCCGCCGGTCGATGCCGGCTCGATCTCGGAGGAGTGCGTGGTCATACGGTGGCGTCTCCTGTCAGGACGATCGGGCGCCGAGCCAGGCCGCGGCACCGATGAGCGCTCCGAGCCCGATGACCCAGACCCACAGGCCCTCGCTCACCGGACCGATACGGCCGACCCCGAGCCCACCCGGGTTCGGCTCGTTCTCGACGTTGTCGAGGTAGGCGATGATGTCTCGCTTGTCCTCGCTGGTCAGCACGGCGTCGCTGAACACCGGCATGCTCTGCGGACCGGTCAGCATCGCCTGGTAGACGTGGATCGGCTCCACACCGGTCAGCTTCGGTGCGTACTTGCCCAGCGTCAGCGCCCCGCCCTGGCCGGTCGTGTTGTGGCACTGCGCGCAGTTCGTGCGGTACAGCAGGCCGCCGCGGGCGATGTCGCCCTGGGTCGGGTCGTACTGGTCAGACTCGGGGACGGCCGGTCCCGGCGCCAGCGAGGCCACCCACGCGGCCAGCGCGTCGGTCTGCTCGGGGGTGTAGGCCGGGGTCTTGCGGGGCGCCTGCACGTCGTTGCGCGCCATCGGCATGCGTCCGGTCGCGACCTGGAAGTTCACCGACGCCGCACCGACGCCGATCAGGGACGGGCCGAGCACCGTGCCGTCGTCGCGGATCACGCCCTCGGCGTTGATGCCGTGGCACGACGAGCAGCCCACCAAGAAGAGCTGCTTGCCCTCCTCGATCTGGGTGCTGGTCGCCGTGGTGGTCGCAGCCTGGCTCGACGGCGACAGCAGCGTGTAGAGGCCGGCGAGTGCGGCGAGGGCCACCGCCATGACCAGGACGGCCGCCATCGGGTGGCGGCGCTTGGCGAGCAGTGCGGTCACAGTCCCAACTCCATCACTGAATGACGTAGATCGTGAAGAACAGACCGATCCACACGACGTCGACGAAGTGCCAGTAGTACGAGACCACGATGGCGCTGGTGGCCTGCTCGTGGGTGAACCGACGCGCCATGTACGTGCGTCCGAGCACGAACAAGAAGGCGATGAGGCCGCCCGTCACGTGCAGACCGTGAATGCCGGTGGCCATGTAGAAGATCGAGCCGTAGGGGTCGGACGACAGCGTCAGGCCCTCGCGGTACAGCTCGGCGTACTCGAACACCTGACCGCCGATGAAGATCGCGCCCATGATGTAGGTGACGACGAACCACTCGCGCAGCCCCCACTTGCCCACCTCGAGGATGCCGCCCAGCCGACCCACCTGGCCGCGCTCGGCGCGCAGGACGCCTAGCTGGCAGGTGACCGACGACAGCACCAGGATCGTGGTGTTGACCGACGCGAACGGCACGTTCAGCAGCTCTGCGCGCTCTGCCCACAGCTCGGGCGACGTCGCCCGCAGCGTGTAGTAGATCGCGAACAGAGCCGCGAAGAACATCAGCTCGCTCGACAGCCAGACGATCGTGCCGACCGCAGTGCGGTTCGGACGCTCGACCGGTGCCGCCACCGGCGGATCACTCATTGCTACTGCGGACGCCACGGGCGGCATTATTGTCATGTTCGAGGCCCTGGGACGACCCCCACCCCGGTTCGGGTGTGAATTTGTGACCAGAAACGCGCCAAGCGGTGGTGTTTCGGCGCCCACTACCATCGGCGACGTGACGAGCACCAACGCAGCGGCATCGACCGGCGCGACGGCCACGCCGATGAAGGTTCTGCTCTACTCCGACGACCGCTCGACCCGCGACGAGGTGCGTCTCGCCCTGGGTAGCCGTCCCGACCCCGACCTGCCCGAGGTCGAGATCGTCGAGGTCGCGACGCAGGCGCACGTGTTTCGCGTGCTCGACACCGGCACCGTCGACGTCGCGATTCTCGACGGCGAGTCGTCACCCGGCGGCATGGGCATCTGCCGCACGCTCAAGGACGAGATCTACAACGCCCCGCCCGTCCTGGTGATCATCGGGCGCAAGCAGGACGGCTGGCTGGCGACCTGGTCGCGGGCCGACGCCGTCGTGTCGCACCCGATCGACCCGGTCGCGATGGCCAGGGCGACCGCCGACCTCATGC
>CAYNWB010000090.1:0-4702 GCA_964400785.1 uncultured Actinomycetes bacterium
ATCGGTCAAGGGCTACCGGTCGTAGACCTCGCGGCCGTGCCCGACCGTGACGACGACGATCAGCAGCGATTGATGACAGCGCGGGATAGGGGTGTGAGCGTGGCCCAGACCACTGCGCCCTCGTCGTCGTACGGCCCGGCTGCCAGCGACCCGCCCCGGCATGTCCGGAGACTGGGGCCGGGCCGGACGCTTGGAAAGATGCCGGCTGCCGGGGTCGAGACGTCGGTTGACTAGGGCCAGCGCACCTGGACTGGGGTGTCGACGAACTGTGCGTAGCGCTCGAACGCGGCCTCCACCTCGCGGCGCTCGTACGAGCGCAGTGGGTGGACAGGGAGGACGGTGACGACCGTACGCGTCGTCGTGCTGGTCTTCTTCCACGTCCCGATGACCCGCCCCGACCGGACGAGGGTGGCTCGGAAGACCCCGTTGCCGCCCGGGATGATCGCCTGCGCGTGCTCGGGGTCAACCATGAGCGCGCGGTTCTTGTAGCCGAGCAGGTACTCGTCGAACGCTGGTAGGGCCAGCACGGTGTCCGGCAGGGGCGGTGGGGGGTCTGCGAGCGCGTCGGGCGTGACGAGCATGGCGACACCGTCGGCCTCGACGGTCGTCAGGTCGTTCCCGGCCGCCGCGACAGCAGCGGCCGTGTCGGCGGAGGTCAGGCCCGTCCAGCCGGCCAGGTCACGACGCGGAACCGGACCGTGGGAGCGCACGTAGCGGGTGGCGATCGTGGCCAGCGCCTCGTCCCGGCTCGGCCGGTTCGAGCGCCCGACCCACTCGTCCAGCAGGACGAAGGTCTGCTCGTTCCCCCTGTTCGGGGCCAAGCAGGTGACTCCTCGCTGGCTGGCGAACCTGAGCAGGTGGTAGCCGCGCTGGCCATCCGCGCAGATCCCGGCGTGCCTGAGTGCGGCCAGGCACTCCGCCCGGGTCAGGCGACCGCCGCCGGCCAGCGTGGTGCGGAGCACGTCCACGGCACGCTCGGCGGTGGCCTCGTCCAGCCCCAGCTCAGCCCGTCGGCGGGCCGCCGCGGCCAGGGTTCGCGCCCCGAGTACCTCGAGCATCCAGTGGGCGTCGGCTGCTGGGACGAGGTGGATCGTGCCCCGCATCGGCCAGGTACGCAGGGCCTCGCGTCGCTCCAGAGCGTCCTCCACCTGGGCCCGCGTGGTCGAGGGCAGGCGAGCCCCGAGGGACCACAGCCCGCTGGCGTAGTCCTGCGCCTGCATCGCCCCGAACCAGGTGACGACCTCGGCGACCGACGTGGCCCCGGCGGGGGTCTTCGGCGATGCCCCGGTCAGCAGCAGGCTGCGCAAGCGCAGCGCCAGCGCCTCGCGGGCCGTCAGCTCCACCCCGCCATGCTCCCAAAGGTCCCGCATGCTCCTGCGTACTGGTCGTGGCCCACGGTCGCGGACGGGCCCGCCGCCGAACGCGCCGGGGGCTCAGCCGGTGTTCTGCAGGCCCGCTGCCGCCCCATTCACAGTCAGCAGCAGCAACCGGCGCCACGGCTCGGCGCCCCCCGGGGGCGGCCCGACCTCTCCGCCGGAGCTGCGCAGCTCTGTCAGCGCCTTCAGCTGCAGCCGTGACAGCGCGTCGACGAAGGGTGCTCGTAGCTCGACCGCCGAACGCAGCACCTGCTTGCGCTGCAGCAGCGTGGACTGGTCCAGCACGCCCAGCACGGCCCGCTGGGTGAGGTCGAGCTCGGCGAGGATGCGCTCGGTGACGTCGGGGCGCCCACCGAGACGCAGGAAGCCGCTGGCCAGGTCGCGGTTGGTCTTGGCCAGGCTCATCTCGGCGACGTCGATCAGGGCGGCGAACAGGGGCCACCGCTGGTAGGCAGCGCGCAAGCGGTCGTCGTCGTCCACAGCGCTCAGCCCGGAGCCCAGGCCGTACCAGCCGGGGATGTTGACCCGCGACTGGGCCCAGGCGAACACCCAGGGAATTGCCCGCAGGTCGGCGAGGTCTCGACCGCTCGATGCGCCGCTTCGGCGTGCAGGACGCGAGCCGAGACGCAGGTCGCCGATCTGCTCCAACGGACTGACCTCGGCCAGGACGTCGGCGAACCCGGGGGTCTCGACCAGGGCTCGGTACGCCGTCTGGGAGGCGTCTGCCACCGTCGATCCCAGGTCGGCGAACTCGGCCGCCGCGGCGGTGTTGCGCTCGATGTTGTCGGGGGTGTCGGCCAGCAGCACGGCCGTGGTGAGGCGTTCGAGGTGGCGTTGGGCCAGGGTCGTGTCGGCGTATCGAGCGAACACGACCTCCCCTTGCTCGGTGACCTTCAGCCGCCCGGCCACCGAGCCCGGCGGCTGAGCGACGATCGCGCGGTGCAGGGGACCACCGCCACGGCCCAGGGAGCCGCCCCGGCCGTGGAACAGGGTGAGCCTGAGGTCGTGTCGTGTCGCCCAGCTCACCAGGTCGCCCTGGGTGCGGGCGAGGTTGAGGGTGGCACTGGCCGGGCCGACGTCCTTGGCCGAGTCGGAGTAGCCGAGCATGATCTCCACGCTGCGCTCTCGGTCCGACAACCACTGCCGGGTCCCCCGTAGCTCCAGCCAGGCGTCCAAGGTGGGAACGGCCGCCTGCAGGTCGGCACCCGTCTCCAGCAGGGGCACCACGTCGAGCCGCAGCGGCGAGTCGCCGACCGCCAACCGGGCCAGCGCCCGGACCGCGGCCAGATGCCCCGGTGCCTGGGTGAACGACACGACGTAGCGTCCGCAGCAACGCTCACCCCACCGTTGCTGCAGCCATCCCATCACCCGAAAGGTGTCCAAGGTCTCTCGGGTGGCCTGCTCACGGGGCTGCACGTAGGCCGGCCAGCCGTCCACCGCCAGACCGTCGAGAAAGTCTGCGTCGTCAACCAGGACGCTGGCGTCGGAGACCCCCGGCAGCTGGCCAACGAGGTCGAGCAGGGCTGCCCGGTGGACGCTGGAGTGCTGGCGAATCTCGAGCTCGACGAGGTGGAACCCGAACGTGTGTACCGACCAGATCAGGTGCTGCAGCTCGCCGTGGGCCGCTCGGTGTGCACCGGCCGCCTGCAGGGAGCGCTGGACCAGCAGAAGGTCGGCCAACAGCTCGTCCGGGGTGGCGTAGGACGACTCGCGCCGACCGTCACGCGTGGCGCGCACGCGTTCGGCGATGACGAGCATCTTCTGCCGGTGCGGCTCGTTCGGCGACCGGATCGCCAGCTCGTCGAAGGTGACGGGTGCGCCGGCCGCATCGGCCGCAAGGGACGTCAACAGCTCGCGCGAGGGGGGTGTGTCCCCCGCGTCGAGGGTCATCGTGCGCCCCACGCGCCGCACCGCTTCGTACAGCCAGCGAAGCGCGTGCTCGGCATGCATGGCGACTGCTTGGCGCGTCACCTCTGCCGTCACGTTGGGGTTGCCGTCGCGGTCTCCACCGACCCACGACCCGAACCGCACGAATGCCGGCACCGGAGTGGGGACCGACCCGCTGGCAACGCCGACCAACGTCGTCTCCGTCGCCCGGTACAGGCGGGGCACGGCACGAAACAGCGTCTCGTCGAAGACGGTCATGATGGTCTGCACCTCGTCCAGCGGGCCCGGCCTGGTGGCGCGCAGCACCGACGTCCGGTAGAGCAGGTCGACCTCTTCGAGCAGGCGTCGACGGGCCACGAAGCGCTCGTCGTTGCCCAACCGCGGGTCACTGGAGCGGCTCAGCTGCTCGGCGATGCGACGAAGAGCCGTGGCCACCGCCCGCCGCCGCGCCTCGGTGGGATGCGCGGTGAGCACCGGGTGGATCCGCAGCCGGTCGAGCATGGCCAGGGCCTCGTCACCGGCGGCTGACACCGCCGGCCACAGGTCGTCGCCGGCGTCGGCGTCCCCGGTACCGCCCTTCTGCTGCAGCAGCCGGGCCCGGTGCCGCTCGTCAGCCAGGTTGATCAGGTGCAGGTGCACGGTCAGCGCCCGCGCGAGGTGCTCGCCGTCGACGGGGTCGGCGACGTCGGCGATGGTGCTGGCGGAGTGCGGCTGCGACCGGAGCAGGTCCAGCCGGTCGACCACGTCAGCGAGCCCCGCCTCGCGCAGCACCTGCCCGAGCACGTCGCCCAGCAGGTCGACCTCACGTCGGCGAGCCGCCTCGAGATCCTCGTGGCCCCATCGGGCGGGCTCGGTCACTGGACGGATCCTCCTCTTGCCGCCGATCCCGCAGGCCCCGTCGTGAGGTGGTGCGTCGACAGGCTGACGGACGAGCTGTGCCTGCCAGGATTCCAGAGAGGGCCTCAGGTCGGGTGCCCGGGGCCACTTCGCTGGGCGCGGGTGACCCCGACGATGACAGCCCGGACCGACTACCGTCACGGGCGTGATCACCGCTCGTCAGGCCGGGTACGCGGGCGGTGTTCTGCTCGGCGGGGCTGCGCTGTTCCAGGTGGGCCTGGCCGCAGGCGCGCCCTGGGGTGCTGCGGCCTGGGGCGGTCGGCACCCGGGCCGCCTGCCTGCGGGCTTGCGCGGGGCCAGTGCTGTCTCCGCGTTGCTGCTCGGCTCCGTGGCCGCCACCGCTGCGGTCCCGGGACTTGTCGACACCAGCGTGCGAACGCGCGTGCTGCGCGGCACTGCGGCCTACTTGGCCGTCGGCACAGTGCTCAACGCGGTGTCTCCCTCGCCGGTCGAGAGGTGGTGGTCGCCGGTCAGCGCCGTGGGGGCCGTGCTGCTGTGGCGGGCCACCGACGCATCGGCGCAGCCAGCGGCGTCGACGAACG
>CAYNWB010000091.1:0-4647 GCA_964400785.1 uncultured Actinomycetes bacterium
CGCCGCCTTCACCGCGTCGGAGGGCGGCACTCTCGTGGGCGCCGCCGCCTTCTCACTCCTGCGCTATGACGAGGACGCCCCGGGGGCCCCTCCCGGTGCGTGCCCGCCCTGGACAGGCCTGAGTACTGGTGACCCGCCCGGACAGGGCCTGCCAACGCGCCCGACACCCGGCTCACGAGGGTGCGTCGGCGCTCGCGTCCAGCAGTGCCACCAGCGTCGTCGTGGTCGCCCAGTTGCGGATGGTCATGCGCCGGTACTCCGGTGAGCCCACGATGGCGCCCATGCGGCTCTGGCTGCGGCGTGCCGACAGCCGGCGGAAGTAGAGCACCCCGTCGCCGGACCACGCCGCATCCACCCCCTCGCGCAGTCGCACCACTCGCAGAGCATCGACACTGGCCAGCGGAGACTTGAGAAAGACGGTGTCGCTGAGAAAGGTCTCCGGCGCCTCGCCGAACCCGGCCGGCGCCTCGCTCACGACCTGACGCATCTGCTCATGGGAGCGCACCACGACCGCAACTGACAGACCGAGGTGCCGGTCGATGACGGCCCCAAGGTCGGCCTCGAGCCTGTCACCACCTGTGTCCGACGGCGCCGAGAGCAGGACGTTCCCGGACTGGATGTAGGGCCGCGCAGCAGGGCGACGTAGCGGGTGCGGGTCATCCCCACCCACGGAGGCGCCCTTGCCGGCACGGGAGACCGATCGCCGAAGCGGCTGGCTCACACCGTTCGGGGGACTGCTCCGGTCAGGGTCAGCAGTCGACACATGAAGCGGTGGCCACCGTCGGACGCCGGCCCGTACATCAATGGGCAGCCGCCGTCGATCACGGTGACCCCATGCTCGCGGCCGTACGCGGCGGCCGACGCCGACACGCTGCCGGGGCCGAAGGACCGATGCATCCAGACGTCGGTGATGCCCAGGTCGACAGCCTCGCGCATGGTGCCTTCGGCATGGGCGGCGCTGGTCGCGATCACCACGGCGTCGACGCCGCCCGGCACGGAGCGCAGGTCGGGGTAGCAGGGGTCCCCCTCCACGCTCTCGGCGTTCGGGTTCACCGCGGCAACCTCGTACCCGCGCTCGCGCAGGCGCTGGTAGACGATGTTGCTGCCGTGGTTCGCCGGGTCCCGTGAGACCCCTGTCACCGCGATTCGGCGGTGGGCCAAGAAGCGAGTGGCGGCATCTCTGGTCTTCATCTGCGAGCCTCCCGGGGGCGCGTTGCCGCTAGGACGATCCCGTGTCCCCGATTCTTCGTGTAGGGCCGTCAGACCCCGCTCGTGGGGGCGGGCGTTCGCGCGGTCGTCGTCGCTCACGACCGGCTCGGGAGCCCCAGCCTGCCTCGGGTGAGCACGACGAAGGCGACAGCGGACGCGACGAGCGTCAGCACGACGCCTACCTGCAAGGTGACGTTGTCTGCAGTCAGACGCAGGTGCTCCTGAGCCGGCGTGATGCTCGCATGCAGAAGCAGGCACAGCAGTGCGCTGGTGGTGCGGTTGAACAGCCAGGTGTAGAAGAACGCCAGCGGGATCGTGGTGACGATCGCCAAGGGTGAGACGGGCAGGTGCCACAGCCCCCAGACCACCCCGATCAGCAGTGTGGCGCGCACCGGGGTCAGCCGCTGCTGCAGGTTCGGCAGGGCGAAGCCTCGCCATCCTGGCTCCTCGAGCCCGCCGAGAAAGACGACTGTCCCCCACGTGGCGGCGTACGCCGGGACGATCCCGTCCAGCATCGACAGATCGCGTTCGGCGCCGAACAGGAGTGCCAGGCCGTTGGCGACTGCGTACAGCACGACGGGAAACCCGAGGGCGAACAGGTAGAACCACGGCGACACCCGCCAGCGCACCAGCCGGCGCCCCCAGTCCCGCAGAGTGCCCAGGTGCCAGGTGACGAGAGCGGCGGCGACAAGCGGGCCCAGCCCACCGACGAAGAACATCACCTCCGACACCGGAGACGGAGTCACGTAGAAGAGAAGCCAGCACAACCATGAGATGCCGAACGTCAGCAGCACGAACGCTACGAACGGGCGCTCCGCGATGCGTCGGCCCAACCTGGACGTGCGGACGGAGTCTGTCTGGCTCACGACTCACCTTTCGAGCCGGACGGAGAGGGGGCGGTCCGGCTCATCCCCATGCTCGCCTCGTCGTCTGGTCGTGACGAGTGGCCGAACGTCACACGCGAGCAAACAGTGCTATGAATCGCATCATCGGTGGTGCACTCGATCGCCGCCGCGACCCCGCTGACCTGACACACGTTGGGCGGCTCACGCCGGTTGTGGGCGAGCGGGCACGGGATGAGGCAGCCATGTGGCGTGACCCGGTGACCACCAACCCCGATCACTACACCGTGATCATGGAGAACGACCAGGTTCGTGTGCTGGAGTACACGGATGCACCGGGAGACGTGACGACGCCGCACGACCACCCCGACAGCGTCATGTACACGCTCAGCTCGTTCCGGCGGCGTCTGCACGCCGGCGACACATCTCGGGATGTCGAGATCGCCTCCGGTGGTGCGCACTGGCTGCCGGCCCAGCGGCACTACGGGCAGAACACCGGCGACACCGACACCCACGTCATCTTCGTCGAGCTCAAGAGCAGGACTGACGCTGGACCGGCGACCGCGCTGGGACCGGCGTAGCCCGAGGCCGGCGACCGGGCTGGACGACCTGGCGGCGGCCTTCTCCCCGGGACGACGTCAGGGCATCTCCGCGCACCCGATGAACTCGATGCGCCCCTCGTCGTTCACGCCGGGGAAGCAGTCGTACGGCTCCTCCAGCGGTGCGGCCCTCTCGAAGGCGCGGAACGGCCCGGCGAAAAGCGTCGTCGGCGACGACGTCGTGATGTACGGCAGGTCGATGCCGTCGCACGCGGCCGGCGGGTAGTAGGTGCCGCCGAACCTGTCGCACAGCCTCTCGAACCTGTCGTCGGGGCCGGCACTGGCGGGCACCAGTGCGGCGGCGCTGACGGCCGCGAGCGCGGCAACTGTGATGATCCTCCGAGTCTGTCGGCGCATGACTCCTCCTCGATGCACTCGACCGTCCAGACGCTAGGGCGGACACCGACCTGGTGCCAGGGTCGTTGTTCCTGCACCCCAGTCCGTACGCCCGACGTCCCACGACCCGCTGCCGACGGCGCACCGACCACATGCCAGAACTCCGGCGGGGCGCGCGTTGGTGTGCGAGTCATCGGACTCTGGTGGGGAGTCCAAGCGGGGGATACACATGAGGTGATCGCTGGGGACGGTGGTGATCGTCGTGGGTGTGCTGGACCGAGTCGTGTCGAAGATGTACTTCCGCTGGGCCTACCACCCGTCTCCGGTGCCGGCACCGGAGACGGGTCTACCGGTCGAGCACCACCTGACGAGTGTGCCGTGGATCGTCGAGGACAAGCCGGTGTGCCAGTCCGTCGCGGTGCAGATGATGGCTGCGCGCTACGGGGCGCACCGGTCTCGGGCCGAGATCGACTTTCTGATGGGGTTCACCTACGGCGCGGGCTACCGGGCCGACTGGGGCTTCCTGACCGTGGGCGTGGACCCGGAGACCGGGATCGCCACCGCGGCTCCGTACCTCGGTCTGGTGGCGCGCTACCAGACCACCAACGACGCCGACTGCTTCGTCACGGCGCTGAAGGCCAGGCTGGCGGCGGGCGACCCGGTGCGGGTGCCCGTGGACATGGCCACGCTGTACGGGCAGGGCGAGCCGCTGCCCCACAACGAGGTGCTGGTCGGGTTCGACCCATCTGGGTTCTTCTACTACGAGCCGATCAGCCTGCCCCCCTCGCCGTGCCTCCCAGGTCGACAGTCCCCGGGACAGCAGGGTCTGCACGTCGAGGCCGAGCGGCTGGTAGCGGCGGTACGGCAGCAGGCCGAGATGTTCGGCTACCCGTGGCGCTACGCCCTGGTCTGCTTCGCCCCGGCACCCATCGAGACCGACCTCACCGCGGTCTGGCGCAAGGACGGCCAAGTCCTCGTCGGTGGGTCGCGGTGGGGACAGTGCTGGGGCGCGGCGGCCACGGAGCGTGTGGCGGACCTCGTCGACGCCGGCGCTGCACCCGTGGAGTCGGTCGAACGGGGTGCGCTGCTCGGGCTGGCCACGCGGCCCGACAACGCCGCCTACCTGCGCCAGGCCCACCCCGAGGCTGCCGACATCGTTCAGGCGGCCGACGACTTCGACCAGGCGGCGGCTGCCTACCGGGCCGCCCACGACCTCATCGGTTGCGCGACACACCCCAGCGCTGCCCGCCACGATGTCGCACGGCATCTACGCGCGGCGGCCACCGCCGAACGCCGTGCCGGGCAACGATTTCTTCACCATGCCCGCGGACGGACCTAGGGCTGCACGTCATGCCTCACGGGGCATGACGTGGCGACATGATGCACTGGGCCGGTGGCGGGTCGGGTGACGTGGTCGCAGTACCGGGAGTCGATCGGCGACCGCTCGAGCCTGTTCGCCGCACTCGTCGACACCGTGCCGGTCAAGCGTGCGCTGTACCCGGGTAGCTACGTCGACCTGTCCCCGTCGACAGCGATCGGGTCGGTGACCTACGTCGACACCGACGCCCGGGCCGCGCGGTTCTTCGCCGACCCCGGCCTGGTGCGCGCCGAGCTGGACGGGCGGACCCGGCCCGGCGCCGGGCACCGCGTGCGCTTCGTCC
>CAYNWB010000092.1:0-3203 GCA_964400785.1 uncultured Actinomycetes bacterium
GGGGCCCGAACATGACGGGGTCGTTGTGGTCGGCACCTGCGAGCACTACCCGCTCGGCTAGGGAGGGGGCGTGGTCGGCGACGCGGGCGCTGAGTACCGACGGGACCACCGAGTCGCGGTCGCCGTAGATGACCGTCACGGGCACGTCGCTGGAGGCGAGGTGCTCCACGACAGGGAACCGGTCGCGCAGCAGGGCGCGCACCGGGATCCAGGGGTAGTGGTGGGCTGCCACGTCGGCAAGGTCGGTGAACGGCGACCGGAGCACGATCCCCGCCGGCCGGTGCCGGGCCTGCAGCGCCGCGACGACGCCGGAGCCCAAGGACTCACCGAAGTAGACAGTCCGTTGTGGTGGATAGCCGAGCTCAATCAGCGTCTCTACGGCGGCATCTGCATCCTGGTCGAGGCCCTCTTCGCTGGGACTGCCCGGGTTGCCGCCGTAGCCGCGGTAGTCCATGAGCAGCACTGCGAGCCCGCGACGGCTCAGCTCCTCGGCAAACTCAGCCCTGCCTGCCCGGTTGCCGCCGTTGCCCGGCGCGACCAGCACCGCCATCCCGGTGTCCGCAGGGTCGCCCGCCGGGACGAACCAGGCGCCTAGCTGCAGCCCATCAGCCGTGTGGAGCGTGACGTCGCGGGCACCAGCGATAGCCTGCGCCGCAGGGGGCACGGGTGTGCGGTCGGGGAAGTAGATCAGCTGGCGCTGCAGACCCACGAGCATCGCAACCGTCCCCACGAGCAGCAGCACCACCACGAGGCCAGACCTGAGCCCCCGGCGACGCGGCCTGACCATTCCTCATGCTCGCCGCGATGTCGCAGAACCGCAAGGGAGCCTGGCCCGAAGGGGGGACGTGCCTCGCGGGGGCTGGCCGGACTGTGGCCGTGGCGCTTCCCATCTTCGCTCGTTACCCGACTGCCGGCAGGGATAGGTTCGCCTCGTGGCCTTGGTATGGGAGCAGGTCATCGTCCACTCGAGCGATCCGGTTGCCCTGGGGCGGTGGTGGGCCGACGCGCTCGGTTGGGTGGTGGTCTACTCGTCTGCTGACGAGTTCGAGATCCGCCCGGAGCCGAACCGCACCCCGGGACTGGACTTCGTCCGGCTCGACGAGCCCAAGAAGGCCAAGAGCCGACTCCACCTCGACTTGCGGCCCGATGACCAGGACGCCGAAGTGGCACGGCTGATCGCTCATGGCGCACGACGCGTCGACATCGGACAGGGTGATGCAGCGTGGGTCGTGTTGGCGGACCCGGAGGGCAACGAGTTCTGCGTCCTCAACCACTGACGCGGCCGGCCGGTGTCATGCGGCAGCCCGCCGTCCCGGCGGTCACAGCAGGAGGATCGCAAGCATGGCGGCGACGCCGGCGAGCAGGATCACGCCGCCGATCCACATCGCCACAAGCTGACCCTCGGGGTACTCCTTCTCGGGCACCACCTCAGCATCGACGATCGTCAGCAGCCGGGGGCAGTGCTGAAGGTCCACACACCCTGGTGCGGGTGAGCCGGTCGTGCCAGCACCGATCGTCCGGGTCGCGCAGCAGCGTCAACGCCGGTGCGCGGGCGCTGCCACTCGCGAGGTGTGCGGGAGTCAGTCGTTCTCAAAGATTCCGCGGATGTCGATGCCCGCCGTGGGGGAGCGGCCGTAGGTGTCGGCGCTCTCGAACTCGATCAGCACGGCCGGCTGCTCGCCGACCACCCAGGCGTCGTGGCCGGGTTCGATGACGTAGGCGTCACCGATCGTGACGTCGATCTGGCTGCCGTCGGTGTGGCTGACGTGCAGGGTGCCGGACTGGACCGACCCGACGTGGCGGGCCTGGCAGGAGCCGGTGCCGGCGACCGGTGCGACGTCGGTGGACCAGCGCCATCCGGGTTGGAAGGTGAGCCGGGCCACCGTGTGGGTGCCCAGGTGGATCACGTCCACGACGGTGTTGGGCGGACTGCGCTGCTCGTCGGGGGTGCTGAACGACTTCGTGGTGGCGCCGGTCACGACAGCCTCCTCAGTGAGGGGCGCCGTGCCGGCTCCCGAATGGCAGCGACGCTACGCCTCCCTCGGGGCGTTGGATAGGGAACCGGCTCCGCGACCCGTCGCCGCGCCGTCGGCGAGCAGGATCCGGGTCCAGGCATCGGCGAGCCAGGCGCCGTAGCGGTCGGGCGTCCATCCGGGACGGGACATCAGCAGGCTGAAGAAGGTCGTGGCGTTGGTGGCCCAGAGGACGTCGGCCGCTTCCTGCACCGAGACCTCGGGGCCAAGCTGACCGGTCTGAGCCAGGTCCTCGGCGAGCAGGAGCATGTTCTTGGCTCGCCGCTCGTGGATCTCGGCCTGCAGCTCGGCCAGGTCGGGGTTCTGCCGGGCGGCCTCGTCCAGGGCCTGTTCGCATCACCGGTACGACGCCCGCCCGCCTCCTCGCCCTCGCCGGCCCCGGCGGGCTGATGGACCTCTACACCCAGGTCGGCGTCCCCGCGACCGAGCGCCGCCTGCCCGGCGCGGATGGGCAACCCATGGCCACCGAGATCGCCCGCTGGAACGACCTCGGCCCCCGCTTCGGGCTCTCCGTCATCGGACCACCCCTGCCGGCCGAGCCCACGTGATGCGGCACAGACCCGGTAGGTGCCCGTACGGGCGACGGGGTCGTGATGCGAGCGACAGCCGGCTGCGGACATCGATGGTCTGAGGCTGATCAGCGGCCACGCAGCCAGGCGAGCACGAGCCGGACCGTCTCAGCGACGGCCTCGTCGTCCGACAGCCCCCGAGTGATCAGGCTGCCCCGGAACCCGGGGTCGACCAGAGCCGAGACGACCTGGAACGCCCGCGGGTCCTCGTGCTCAGGGCCTAGAGCAGCAGCCAGCGCTGCGCCGTACGCCTCGTAGTACCACTGCTCGTAGCTGAGCATGACCGGGTGCTCCCGACTGCGCATCCACGCGTGGTACTCGAGCTCCGTGCCCTCGTACACGCGGAAGAGCTCTCGTGTCAGCCATTCGATCCGCTGGTCGAGAGGTGCCTGCGCATCCAGCGCCTGCACCTGTGACTCCAGCTCGCGCCGGGCGGCGCGGAGCAGGTTGCGCAGCCGCGGCCGGTCCACGTTCGGCCAGCGGTCGAGGAAGTCGGTCAGCACGTCGACCGCACGGCCGTACTCGCCCAGGTCGGGCTCGCGGACCGACTGGAGCACCGGCCGGATGAGCTCTCGGGCGGCGAGCAGCAGCGCGTGGCCGT
>CAYNWB010000092.1:3213-4646 GCA_964400785.1 uncultured Actinomycetes bacterium
CTGCACGGTGGGGAATGCCATCGCCTCACGCCGCTCCGCGATCACCTCGTCGGCCAGCGCATCGGGGTCGGGGTAGTGGTAGATCACCGTTCCCGGCGCCACGTCGGCGCGGCGAGCAATCGACTGCATGCTCGCCTGAGCGATGCCGCTCTCGGCGTACTCGAGCAGAGCCGCCTCACGGATGCGGCGTCGTGTCAGCTCGACCGACGCCGCGCGCTTGCCCATGTTGTACGGCCGAGGGCTCACGACGATCTTCCTCCAAATTTTGCTTGACTCACCTATGCAACTGAATAATACTCCACTTGCCCGACCGCTCGGAAGAAGGGACCCCGCGATGTCGACCTCCTCCACCAGGCACACCACAGCCGTCGCCCCCGGCGATCGCTACCGGGCGGCTGAGCAGGCGATGTGGCTGCACCACGGATCCGGCGTCCCGATCGAGCGCTGGACGGACGTCACCGCCCTGGGCATCCGCGTGCGGACCCTCGAGGCAGGCTCCGGTCGGCCGGTGCTGTTCGTGCACGGCGGCCCGAATGCGGCAGCCACCTGGGGCCCGCTCGTCGGTCACCTCAGTGGTGTGCGCGCGCTCGCAGTCGACCGTCCGGGCTGCGGCCTGTCCGACCCGCTCGACTACGCGACGCTCAGCCCCCTCCAGATGTGGGACGCGATGGTGACCACGCTCGTGGCCGTGCTCGAGGACGCCGAGACCGGTCCCGTGGACGTCGTCGGCAGCTCGTTCGGCGGGGCGTGCGTCCTGTGGCTGGCGGTGCAGCGCCCCGACCTCGTCCGCAGCATCGTGCTCGAAGGCGTCCCTCTCGTCGAAGGGATGGTGCTTGCCCCGAACCTGCGCCCGCTGGCCATCCGACCCCTCGGCCGGCTCATCGCGAGGCTCCCGGCACGGGACGCCGACGTGCGCCGTACGTTCCGTCAGCTGGGGCACGAGCGCCTGGTCGCGTCGGGATGGCCGTCCGGCCCAGACCGCGACTGGGGTCTGTCGATGATGAACGACACCGCGACGATGCATCACGACGTGCGGCTCATCCAGAAGGGGGCATCGTGGCGCGGCTTCCGGCCCGGGGTTGCGTTCGACCCGGCAGCGCTGAGCAGCATCGCGGTGCCCACGCTCTGGATCGTGGGTGATCGAGACCCCTTCGGCTCGGTCGCTCTCGTCGAGAGCTGGGCCCGTGGCATGCCTGTGGCAGACCTGACGGTGATGCCCGACTCCGGGCACCTGCCGTGGCTCGACGAACCGGAGAAGCACGCAGGGCTCATTGACGACTTCTGGTGCCGCCGGAACCATCCGTCGGTGTACGTGTCGGGACGAGACAGCGAGGGAGAAGCATGAACCCGCACGACGAGATGAACACGATCATCCACGACGCGCTGCGCCGCGACCTGGACCGGCTCGAGGCGGCGCTGCAGCAGCCATTGTC
>CAYNWB010000093.1:0-4536 GCA_964400785.1 uncultured Actinomycetes bacterium
GTCATCGGTGCGCCGCCGCCGCCTGGGTGGTAGACATCCCTGCACTCAAGGGATGGTGGTGCGCGAGTGAGGATCGCGAGGCGGGGACGTACGAGCCCTGGGTCGACGGCTGCGGCGAACATCATGGCCGGGCCGGGGTTCGACGAGAGGCTCGAGCAGCTGGCCCGGCAGACGGGCCAGCCGATCGAGCAGGTGCGGGCCGAGGCCGTCGCGTCGCTGGACGAGATGGCGGCTGACGAGAGCAGGGCTGCCGTCGAGGCCTGGAGCCGCACCGGGGCGTGGCTCACCCGGGGCTACCGCGTGGAGTCCGACACGACGGCGCTGGCGTCGCTGCGCTCGCTGAGCCGCAGTGCGTCCCTGGTCTTTCTGCCCAACCACCGCTCCTACCTCGACCCGTTCGTGCTGCGGTCGGTGCTCGGCAGGGTGGGACTGCCGCCCAACCACATCCTCGGCGGGGTGAACCTGTCGTTCTTCCCCCTGGGCTCGATCGCGCGGCGCAGCAACATCGTCTTCATCCGGCGGCAGTTTCGTGACGCGCCTGTCTACCGCGCCATGCTGGGCGAGTACCTCGCCTACCTGGTTCGAGCCGGGGCGAACCTCGAGTGGTACATCGAGGGCGGTCGCACCCGTACGGGCAAGCTCCGTCCACCCCGCATGGGCATCCTCAGCTACCTGCTCGACGCCTTCGACCGCTCCGACGTCGACGACCTGCTGTTCGTCCCCGTCTCGATCATCTACGACCAGCAGCACGAGGTCGGCCTCATCGCCGAGGAGGAGTCGGGAGGCGTGAAGCCTCCCGAGAGCGTGCGGTGGCTCGTCGACTACGCCCGCGCCCAGGGCAGCCGCCGAGGCACGGCTCACGTGCGTTTCGCCGAACCCGTGTCGCTGCGCGAGGTGCTGGCGGGAGCGCGGGCCGCAGCCGGCTCCGACGACGTTCGCACCGCGGTGCCACGCGTCGCGTTCGAGGTCAGCCACCGCATCAACCAGGTGACGCCGATCACGGCCTCGGCGTTGGTGACCCTCACGTTGCTCGACAACGGCGACCGCGCCATGACCGAGGCGCAGATGCGTCGGTCGCTGCTGCCGGTGGTGGAGTACATCCGCGACCGCGGGCTGCCGGCGTCGTCGCGGCTCGACCTGGCCAAGGTCGACGTCCTGACCACACGCTCCCCGTCGGAGGGGAAACGCGCTCTTGACACCCTGGTACGCGAGGGTGTCGTCACCGAGTACACCGGCGGGCTCGAGCCTGTCTACTCCATCCCGCCGGACCGACAGCTCGAGGCCGCCTTCTACCGCAACACGCTGAGCCACTTCTTCGTCACCCGCTCCATCACCGAGCTGGCGCTGGTGAAGGCAGCCGAGGACGAGGCGTCCGACCTGGCGGCCAGCGTCTGGTCCGAGGCGCTGCGGCTGCGCGACCTGCTCAAGTACGAGTTCTTCTTCTCCAGCAAGCGTGACTTCGACGCCGAGGTGCGGCGGGAGGCCGACCTGGCCTACCCCGGCTGGCAGGACGCACACCTGACGACAGAGCAGGTGCTGCCGGCGCTGGGGGCGAGCCGCTTTCTGCTGGCCCACCGCATCATCGCCCCGTTCCTCGAGGCCTACGCCGTGCTGGGCGAGCGACTCGCTGCAGCCGACCCGACGGCGCCGCTCGACCAGGCCGCCCTGGTCGCCGAGTCGATCGGAGTGGCGCGCCAGCGCGTCCTGCAGCGCAGCATCCACAGCCCGGAGTCGGTGTCGAAGGACCTGTTCACCAACGCCGTTCAGCTCGCCGGCAACCGCGGCCTGCTCGACCCGGACACCCCTGACCTGGTAGCACGACGCGCAGAGTTCGCGCACGAGCTGGCCGACGCGGTGCGCCGGGTCGACGTGATTCGCAGGCTGGCGTGGGAGGCACAGGTATGAGACTCAGCCCGGTACGGGTCGTGCGTAGCGCAGCGGCCATCGGCGGCCTCGGCGTGGGGTTCGCCGCGGGCGCCACCGCTGCGGCGGTCAACGGCAGCCGTCGCACCGGCGCGAACGTCATGTCGGTCGTGGGCACCGAGCTGGCGCTGGCCGCGGCCGGGGTGACCCTGGACGTGCAGGGCGAGCAGAACCTCTGGTCGCAGCGGCCAGCGATCTTCGTGTTCAACCACCAGTCTCAGCTCGACATGCCGATCATGGGGGCACTGCTGCGCAAGGACTTCACCGGCGTCGCCAAGCAGTCCCTGCAGGCGAACCCCGTGTTCGGGCCGATCGGCTACCTCGCCCGGGTCGCCTTCATCGACCGCAGCGACCCCGAGGCAGCTCGGGAGGCGCTTGAGCCCGTCGTGCAGGCGCTGCGCCAGGGGACGTCGCTGGCCGTCGCGCCCGAGGGCACTCGATCCGGGCCGGGCGAGCTTCTGCCCTTCAAGAAGGGCCCGTTCCACATGGCGATCCAGGGAGGGGTGCCGATGGTGCCGGTGGTGATCCGCAACGCCGGCGAGATCATGCAGCCGCACTCCTACATGATCAACCCAGGCACCGTGGACGTGGTCGTGCTTCCCCCGGTCGATACGTCCACGTGGACCACGGAGACGGTCGACGAGCACCGGGACAGCGTGCGGCAGATGTTCGTCGACACGCTCGCGCACTGGCCGGCCTGAGCCGCGTGCGCCAGTCGTCCGGTGCGGCGCCGCTGCTGCTGCGGGCGGCCGTGCTGGGGCCGGTCGCAGCCCTCTGCGTGGCGGGCTTCATCGTCGTCGAGCACTCGGTTCAGCGGGCTCTCTGGCAGCAGCTGCCGACGCGCTTCGGCATGGCCGAGCCGGCCTGGTGGTGGGTACTGCTGGTACTGGTCGCGGGAGGCGTGCTGACCGCCCTCGCCCTGCGGCTGCCCGGAGGTGGTGGCCACTCGCCCTTGGACGGCATCAGCTTCGACATCGGCCCGCGTCAGATCGCCTCGGTAGTGGCTGCAGCGATCGCGTCGCTGTCGTTCGGGGCTGTGCTCGGGCCCGAGGCTCCTGCCCTGGCCATCGGCACGGCCGTGGGTGCGGTGGCTGCTGACCTGGGGCGCGCCGACGTCGATCCGGCGCACCGGCGGGTGCTCATGCTGGCCGGCGGTGCCGCCGCCTTCGGGCTGGTGCTGGGCAACCCCCTCGCCGTCGCACTCTTCGTCGTCGAGGCGGCTCTGCTGGGTCGTCGGGCGAGCACGGCCTTCGCGCTGCTACCGGTGGCGGTCGCGCTGGCGATCGGGTACCTCGTCCAGGTCGGAGTCGCCGAGTGGCCCGGCATCGGCGAGTCCGTGCTGGCTGTCCCGGGGCTGGGCCCGTATCCCGAGGTGAAGATGGTCGACCTGCTGCTCGGGGTACCGCTGGCCGCAGCCGTCGCCGGGCTGGCGGCGGTATCCCTGGCCCTTGCCCGACGGTTGAGGGACACGGCCTCGCAGCGCCGTCCGATGCTCATGCTGGTGGGTGCCGGATCGGCCATCGCAGCGACCGCCGTGCTGGCCCGCACTCTCACCGGTGAGCCGGTCGAGGCGGTGCTGTTCAGCGGGCAGACCGCTCTCGCCGGCACCCTGACGGCGACGTCGGTCGTCTCGCTGCTTGTCATCGCCGTCGCCAAGGCAGTGGCCTACGCGCTGAGCCTCGGCAGCGGCTTTCGCGGTGGTCAGATCTTTCCGGCCGTCTACCTCGGAGCCCTGCTGGCCTCGGCGCTGGCCCTGCTCGTGCCGGCCGCGGACGTCCAGGGGCTCATGCCTGCTGCACTGGCCGCAGCGGCAGCAGCGACCCTGCGACTGCCGTTCTCGGCAGCTCTGCTCGCCGTGCTGCTCACCTCGGCGTCGGGAAGTGCCGTCACGGCTCCAGCTCTGCTGGGCGCAGTGGTCGGGCTGCTCATCGCGTCGGCACTCGACCGCAGGCCCGCTGCCACGCCACGCGGGAGCGCGGCCTGATCAGGTCGAGCGAGGCACCTCGGCCGTTGCCGGAGAGGACCTGGGCGCCAGCATGACGGCAAGGGCGTACCCGGAAAACAGCACGAGGACGACCAGCACCTGGCCCCACGAACGACCAGGCACCAGCGCGAGGAGTAGCAGGGCCAGCAGTGCCCCGCCGGCCATGAACCAGGCACGGTACTCAGCGGCAAGGCCCGGGACTTGCCTCAGAGAGTCGCGGCTGCGCTCAGCCGCGCGGCTCGACCCCGTCACGAAGAGCAGCGCCGCAGCGAGCACTCCGAGCACGACGACGAGAAGGATCCCGGTGAGCAACGAGCCGAGCACGGTCTCGAACGCCGACGACACCGCTCCGCGCAGGCCGGCATCGGCGACCGCGCCCACGACTGAAGACTGCACCGGCTCCAACGCCACGGCCACGAGCAGCAGCAGCAACGCGGTGCCGATGACGACCGACAGTCCCGTCCGTAGCCGATGGGTCGACACCGCGATCGCGAGGCCGATGAGCACGAGCGCAGCGACGGGGGCCAGCCAGACAGCCGCACGCATGGTCTGATACGCGTTCTGAGCCATGGCGAGGTTCTCGGACTCGAACAGCACGACCTGACCGAAGTCGTCCGGCAGGTCGGTGC
>CAYNWB010000094.1:0-4452 GCA_964400785.1 uncultured Actinomycetes bacterium
CTCCTCGCGTGTGCGCGCGAAGCCGCTCGCCGAGACCGGCAGCTTGAGGTGCCAACCCTCGTCGTCCCCACCGGCGCGGCGGCGCAGCGTGATGCCCTCGCGGGCCAGCCGCAGGTCGTCGGTGTCGAAGTAGGTGGCGTCGAGCATCGTCGTGCCGAGGTCGTCCACCCCGGCGACGGCTCCGGCGCTGACCAGGTCGGGCAGCCGGTACAGGCCGTGCACGCGGTACTTGCGCTCGGTCTCGGTGACGGCACGCGCCGCGCCGGCGTCCGCGCCTGGCTCAGCGGGCTGGGTGTGGGTGGTGTCGGGCTCGGACAACGAGTCCGCCTCTCTGCGTCGTTGTGATCACGACTTCTTACGACGTCGGGTGGTCCGCTCGATGAGCATCTGCTGAACATCGCGCAACGGCTCGCCGTCGGAGTCGCGGTGCACGCGCGTCCACGCGCCGTCCGCGCCGAGGTGCCAGGCGGCCACGGACGGGTCGAACCCCAGCCCGAGCAGCTCGACGAGCTGGCGCACGTGGCGGGGGTTGCCGAGGCTCACGAGGGCCTCGACCCGACGGTCGAGGTTGCGGTGCATGAGGTCGGCCGAGCCGATCCACACCTCGGGGTCGCCGGCGTTGGCGAACGCGAACACCCGCGAGTGCTCGAGAAACCGCCCGAGCACGCTGACCACCCTGATGTTCTCGCTCATGCCGGGCACTCCGGGCTTGAGCGCACAGATGCCCCGCACCCAGACGTCGACGGGCACGCCGGCCTGCGATGCCCGGTAGAGGGCGTCGATCGTCTTCTCGTCCACCAGGCTGTTGAGCTTGAAGCGCACCCACGCCTCGCGCCCGGCCCGGTGGTTGTCGATCTCGCGGTCGATGCGCTCGACCAGGCCGGTGCGAATCGAGTGCGGGGCCACCAGCAGGCGGCCGTACTCGGTGCGGTTGGAGTATCCCGACAGCGCGTTGAACAGGTGGTTGACGTCCTCGGCGACGACGGGGTCGGACGTGAGCAGGCCCAGGTCTTCGTACAGGCGGGCGGTCTTGGGGTGGTAGTTGCCGGTGCCGATGTGGGCGTAGCGGCGCAGGCCGTCGCGCTCCTCGCGCACGACGAGGCAGAGCTTGCAGTGGGTCTTGAGCCCGATCAGCCCGTAGACGACGTGGCATCCGGCCTGCTCGAGCTGGCGGGCCCACGAGATGTTGGCCTGCTCGTCGAAGCGGGCCTTGATCTCGACCAGCGCCAGCACCTGCTTGCCGGCCTGGGCCGCGTCCACGAGGGCGTCGATGATGGGGGAGTCACCGGACGTCCGATACAGCGTCTGCTTGATCGCGAGCACCTTCGGGTCGGCCGCCGCCTGCTCGATGAAGCGCTGCACCGACGTCGAGAACGAGTCGTAGGGGTGGTGCACGAGCACGTCGGCCGCCCGGATCGCGGCGAACATGTCGGCCGGGGATGCCGACTCGACCTCCGGCAGGTCGCGGTGGGTCGCCGGGATGAACGGCGGGTACTTCAGCTCGTCCCGGCCGAGGTCGGCGATGGCGTGCAGCCCGGTCAGGTCGAGCGGACCGGGCAGCGTGTAGACGTCCTCGGGCTCGACGCCGAGCTCGCGCACGAGCAGGTCGAGAATCTGGGGGTCCATGGAGTCCTCGACCTCGAGGCGCACCGGCGGGCCGAACCGGCGCCGGACGAGCTCCTTCTCCATGGCGGTCAGCAGGTTCTCCGCGTCGTCCTCCTCGACCTCGAGGTCGGAGTTGCGGGTGACCCTGAACGTGTGGTGCTGCAGCACCTCCATGCCCGGGAACAGCTGGACGAGGTGGGCAGCGACGATGTCCTCCATCGGTACGAAGCGCTGCTTGCCCGTGGGCACGAACCGGTTGAGCAGCCGCGGCACCTTCACGCGGGCGAAGTGCACCGAGTCGGTGCGCGGGTTGCGCATCACCACCGCGAGGTTGAGCGAGAGCCCCGAGATGTAGGGGAACGGGTGGCTGGGGTCGACAGCCAGCGGCGTGAGGACGGGGAAGACGTTGGACTTGAAGAAGTCCTGCAGATGCTTCTGCTCGTCGTCGTCGAGGTCGTCCCAGCGCAGCAGCTCGATGCCCTCGTCGGCCAGAGCCGGCACGATCGCGTCGGCGAACCCGTGCGAGTGGCGCAGCATGAGCTCGCGCGACTGCGACGTGATGGCGTCGAGCACCTCGCGGGGCAGCAGCCCGGACGCGGCGCGGCTCGCCACGCCGGCGGCGATGCGCCGGCGTAGCCCCGCGACGCGCACCATGAAGTACTCGTCGAGGTTGCTGGCGAAGATGGCGTAGAAGCGGGCGCGCTCGAGCAGCGGCAGGTCGGGATCCTCGGCGAGCTCGAGCACGCGTGTGTTGAACTGCAGCCACGACAGCTCGCGGTCGCCGAAGCGGTCGTCGGGCAGGGGGCTCGGCTGCTCGTCCGCGGGCTTCTCGCTGGTCAGCGCCTCGCTGGTCATGCCCTCATCGTTTCACGAAGCCGCGTTCAGCGGTAGTGCGCTGCGGGGTGCCCTCGGCGGGGTGAGGCCGGCGGCGGGTGCGGCGCGCGTACATGACGTCGGTGTCCCAGTGGGTGAATCCCAGCGACTCGTACAAGCCGATCGCGGCCGAGTTCGACTCGTCGACGTAGAGCATCACCTCGGCGAGCCCGAGCGAGCGCAGATGCACCAGGCCGAGCACGGTCAGGGCGTGGCCGATGCCCGTCCCGCGCTCGTCCGGGTCGACCCCGAGCACGTACACCTCGCCGATCGGGTCGTGCCCGTGCCCGGAGTGCTCGTGGGGTCCGAGGTCGGGGTGGTCGTGGCCGGGGTGACCGCCGTGCACCTTCGTCCAGTGGAACCCGACCATGCGTGCCTGCTGCTCCTGGGCGGTGCGCTCGGCGACGAAGAACCCCCGGGGGTCGAACCACGCCTCGCTCATACGTCGGTGCAGGTCGTGCTGAGTCCAGTCACCCTGCTCGGGGTGGTCGGCGAAGGCGCGGGTGTTGAGGGCGAGCCACGCGTCGTCGTCGCGTCCGGGCTCGAACGGGCGGGCGGTGACGCCCGGGGGCAGGGGCGCCTCGGGGATGGGCGCGTAGAGGCTGCGACGCATCTGCCACAGCGAGCGCACGGTGGTGAAGCCCATGCGTGAGGCGAGCTCGCGGGCGGATCGGTGCGAGCCGTGCGACCACAGGCGCACGCTGGGGCTCTGCGCCTGCTCGGCGAGGGTCGTGGCTTGCTCGACCAGGGCTCGCCCGTGGCCCCGTCCACGATGCATGGGATGCACGACGAGCTCGGTACTGGCCCCCGCGACCTGGTCGGTGACGTCGAGGTGGGCATACCCGGCGAGAGTCGGCTCGCCCGTGGTGTCGTAGGCGAGCAGGTGGCGGGCGTCGACGTCGCCGCCGTGGCGAAGGTGCAACATCACGTGCTCGTTGAGCGGGCGCACCCCGTCGGCGACCGTGGCGGCATCGATGAGGGCGGTGACCTGGGCGAGTGTGGTGGGGTCGAGCCGTTGCTGCACCCTCACCTCGTCCGTGGTCGCCACGGTCGTCGAGCCTACGCAGGCCGGAGGTCGCGAGCGCTGCGAGCGGGTGAGTGGGTGTGGTTGAGCGATCGGTGTCGTTGCCGTCGTCGTGGCTGAGCGATTGGTGCTGCCCCCGCGACACTGATCGCTCAACCACAGCGGTGCGCGCACGGACGACCGATGGGGGCCGGCATGTGCGGTGCGAACGCCGTCCGCCCGCATGATCACAGCCCCATTTCTGGGGCTCACCCTTGATCACAGCCCGATCGCTGGGGCAGCAGCTTGATCACAGGACGTCTGCTGGGGTGCCGCGCCTCGTCACAGGACGTTTGATGGGGCTATAGCCCCAGTAATCCCCCTCTGAAGCGGCCCACAACCACAACAGAGTTCCGATGATCAAGCTCCAGCCCCACCTAGCGGGCGTTGATCATGCTCCAGCCCCAGCGAGCGGCCTCTGATCACCGGCGAGCCGCTCAAGCCCCGCCTTCCCACGTCGCACTGCCGCCCCAGCCGCTCCCCGACCACGCGCAGGTCGGACGGGGCTACGCCCCTCCGGCCCATCCGTGCCCGAGTCCGAACCGGTAGGCCGACTCGAGCTCCGCCAGCACGTTGCGCGGCACCCGCCGAATGCGCCGGGGCGCGATCCCCATCACCGTCCAGCCGGCCGCGATCATCTCTGCATGCCGCTTCTGCGTCTGTTCGGGCGTGACGCCGTACCGGTGGTACTCGTCCGAGTCGACTTCGGCCACCAGCCGCGCCTCGCGCCACCAGCCGTCCGGGGTGATGTGAGGCAGCCCAGGCAGGGGTGTGTTCCAGGTCGGCTCGGGCAGCAGCCGTGAACTGCGAATCAGGTCGCGCAGCTCGCACTCGGGGGCGCTCCAGCATCCGGCGGTCACGTCGTCGACCGCTGTCCGCAGGTGTCCGCTGCCGTTGCGCCGCACCTGCCC
>CAYNWB010000095.1:0-4444 GCA_964400785.1 uncultured Actinomycetes bacterium
CACCACGACCGCCGCACCGGCGCGCAGCACGGGCACCTCGCCGGGCGAGAACCAGGCGACCGTGGCCGGTCGCCGGTGCCCGAGCAGCACGATCAGGCCCAGCGCAGCCGCGACGAGAACCGCGATCTCACCGAAGGTGTCCAGGCCTCGGTAGTCGACCAGCACCGTGTTGACGACGTTGGCCCCACCCGTGTCGGCCTCGGCCTCGACCAGCAGGTAGTCGGCCACCCTCGAGGTGGACCTACGTCCGGTCAGCAGCCACACGGCCGCGGCGGCGAGCAGGCCGACGACGATCGCGGTCGCGGCCGAGGCGATCGTGCCGACCCGGCCAGGGGCGCTCGGCAGCAGGTCGGGACGTCGGCGCAGCACGGGCACCGCGACCACGACGGTGAGGATCTCGACGAGCAGCAGGGTGAGTGCCACGTCCGGCGCTCCGAGCAGCAGCAGCCAGACCGACACGGTGAACCCCACGACCCCGACCAGCACCAGCGCCCCGATCGCCGAGCGGATGGTCGCCATCGCCAGCACGGTCGGCACCAGCAGCGCGAGCACCACCCAGTCCGCGCCGCGCGCGGTGCCCGGCAGCACCGGCCCCACCGGGGTGACGAGCCAGAGACCACCGGCCAGCACCGCGGCGAGCAGGGCAGCGGCACCGGCCAGCTGCGCGGCTGGGCGAGGGTCGTGGGCCGGTCGTCCGACGCGAGCACCGGCGGCCAGCGTGCGGTCCCATGCCGCGTCGAACAGCGACTGCGCGACGGGGTTCGTCCTGCGGTCCAGCAGGTGGTCGTAGCGTCCGTGCGCGGCGTGGATCGCCAGGCCGAGGCTGATGGCGACCACCGACATGGCCAGAGCGGGCGTGAAGCCGTGCCACAGCGCCAGGTCGGCGTCGGCGGCCTCGACGCCGGTGTCGGTCATGGCCCTGTTCACCAGCGGGTTCAGCACCCAGGGGAACAGCCCGAGCAGCAGTCCGAGCACCGCCGGCACAGCGGCCGGGGCGAGGAACGAGGCCGCGGGCTCGTACAGGTCGGGCTGGCGCACCGGACCCGCGAACGCACCGACGAGGATGCGCATGCTGTAGGCGAGCGTGAGGGCCGCAGCCAGCACGGCCACCACACCCGTGGCGACCCCGACCCACTCGATGCTGCCCGTCCAGGCTGCGTCCGAGGCGCCGATGAAGGCGTAGAACGACTCCTCCTTGGACACGAAGCCGACCATCGGCGGGACGCCCGCCATCGACATGGCCGCCAGACCGGTGAGCACCGCCGTCACCGGCATCACCCGCCACAGGCCGGACAGCTCCCGCACGTCCCGGCTGCCGGCCTCGCGGTCGATGATGCCGACCAGCATGAACAGCGTGGCCTTGAACAGCGCGTGCGCCGTGGTCAGCAGCGTGGCCGCACCGAGGGACGCCGGCGTACCGATGCCGACCAGGGACACGATGAACCCCAGCTGGCTGACCGTCGAGTACGCCAGCAACGCCTTGAGGTCGTACTGGCGCAGCGCCAGCAGGGCTCCGACGATCGCCGTGGCCAGCCCCACCGTCATCAGCACCAGGTGCCACGCCGGCTCGTCGGCGAACATCGGCGAGGTGCGCAGCAGCAGGTAGATGCCTGCCTTCACCAGCGTGGCCGCGTGCAGGTAGGCGCTCACCGGGGTGATGGCGACCATGGCGTCGGGCAGCCAGAAGTGGAAGGGCAGCTGGGCCGACTTGGTGAACGCGGCGACCACGATGAGCGCTGCGGCGGCGAACTCCTGGTGCGGCGTGAGCACCTGCGGGGCCTGCTCGATGACGGTGGCGACGTCGGTGCTGCCCACGGCGGTGGCCAGCAGCACCACCGCCCCCAGCAGCGCCAGCCCCCCGGTGCCGGTCACCACCAGCGCTCGAGTCGCCGGCCTGGCCCCGACCGTCCCCTGCCCGGCGATGAGCAGGAACGACGAGACCGTCGTGACCTCCCAGAACAGCACCAGCAGCACCAGGTCACCGGCCAGCACCAGGCCCAGCATCGCCCCGGCGAACAGCGTGAGGATGCCGAACAGCCGGGTGTGGTCACCAGGGGTCAGGTAGCGGGGGGTGTAGCTCATGACCAGCGCGCCCACGCCGAGCACGAGCATGGTGAACAGCAGCGCGAGCCCGTCCAGGCGCAGTGTCAGGGTGATGTCCAACGACGGCACCCACGGGTACTGCTCGACGACCTCGCCGCCGCGCAGCACCTGGGGTGCCGCGCTGAGCAGCAGCCCGGCGACGGCGAGAAAGACCACGGCCAGCGGGTACCCGGCGCTTCGCCCCAGCCGGGGTGCCAGCACGGGCACCGCGGCGGCGGCCAGCAGCATGGCCAGCACGGCCGGCAGCAGAACCATGGAGTCGCCCGCTCAGCCGTCGCGGCGAGCCGCGTCGCCCACCAACGTCGTCACGGAGTCACCCCTGAACAGATATAGGAAATCGAGTTCCTATTTTATCCCGGACGGGCGTCACCCGCCTGCGCGGAGCCGGCCGGACGGTCAGGACTGGTTGTAGAACTCGCCCGCGACGAGCCGCTGCTTCTCCTCGGCCGTCACCGTCACCGAGGCCGGCGACAGCAGGAAGACCTTCGACGAGATGCGCTCGATCGTGCCGCGCATGCCGAACACGAGCCCGGCCGCGAAGTCGACCAGGCGCTTGGCGTCCCCGTCGTCCATCTCGCCGAGGTTCATGATCACCGGCACGCCGTCGCGGAAGCTCTCGCCGATCGTGCGCGCCTCGTTGTAGGTGCGTGGCGTCAGCGTCGTGATGCGCGAGAGGTCGGCCCGTGGGCTCGGGCGACGCTCGGTCAGGTGGCTGACGGTGGCCATCGAGTCGGGGTGGCGCGGCTGGGTGCCCGGCGTCGGCTGCACCTCGTGCGCCCGCTCGTGCTCGTCCATCTCGTACTCGTCGATGGGGTAGCCGTCCTCGTCGACGCCGTAGTCGGCGTACTGCTGACCGTCCTCCACCAGACCGAGGTACACGGCCATCTTGCGCATTGCTCCGGCCATGGTCGCCGTCCCTCTCGTCGCCGAATGTCGCTCTCGTGCCGCTGTGCCCAGCGGGTCTTCGGGTACGTGGCAGGCTATCGGGCAGTCGGGCGCGTACCGAGGATTGCGCTGCCGACACGCACGTGTGTCGCACCGTGGCGCACGGCCGCCTCGAGGTCGCCGCTCATGCCGGCCGAGATCCACGTGGCCTGCGGCCAGCGCCGGCGCAGCGCGGCGGACTGCTCGGCCAGGGCCGCGAACGCCTCGTCGGGGTCGCCGTCCAGGGGAGCGACGGCCATCAACCCGCGCAGTCGCAGCGTGTCGTGCTCGGCGATGGCGGCCGCGAGCTCGGCGACCTCGCCCGGGGCCGCCCCGCCCCGTCCGGACGCGGCCTGCGGGGGGTCCAACGACACCTGGACGAGGCAGTCCAGCGGTGCCGTCGTCGATGCCGCCGCCCGCCCGGAGGCCAGGGCGCGCACGAGCCGGATGCGGTCGACGGAGTGCACGACGTCGGCGTAGCCGGCCACGACCTTCGCCTTGTTGGTCTGCAGCTGTCCGACGTAGTGCCAGTGCAGGCCGAGGGCGGCGCACGCGGCGGCCTTGTCGGCGGCCTCGGGGTGCCGGTTCTCCCCCACGTCCCGCACGCCCAGCGCGTGCAGGTGCTCCACGTCGCTGGCGGGGAACGTCTTGGTCACCACCACCAGCGTGATCTCGCTCGGGTCGCGGCCGGCGGACGCACAGGCGGCGGCGATGCGCTGCCTGGTCTGCGCCAGCCCGGCCGCGATCTGCGCACGTCGATCACCCATGGCGTACCACGACCGACGCCTGCCGTCCGGTCAGGCCGTCGCGCCGGTAGGAGTAGAGCAGGGGGTCTTCGTAGGTGCACCGGGGATCAGCCAGCACCGTGCGCACACCGGCTGAGGCCAGCTCGGACCGCACGGCAGCCGGCAGGTCGAGGGCCGTCGTGCCCCACGAGGTGGTCGCTCGCGCGACGGGGACGACGGCCACCGTCTGGGCTGCCACGTCGTCGCCGACCTCGTAGCAGCGCCCACAGATGGATGGTCCGAGCCAGGCCTCGATCCGAGCCGGATCGGCTCCGAGCTCGGCCATGGCCTGCACGGTGTCGCTGACGATGCGCGCCTCGACGCCACGTCGTCCGGCGTGGGCGGCGCCGACGACTCCACCGGCGTCGTCGGCGAGCAGCACCGGCACGCAGTCGGCGGCGATCACTCCGATGGCCAGTCCCGCCTCGGTGGTCACGATCGCCTCGACGCCACCGACCTCGGCGGGGCTGGAGGCGTCCACCCTCGCGACGGGACCACCGGATACGGCGGCCAGCACCACCAGCCGGTCGGGCTGCACCCCGGCGCGGGCAGCGACCACCCTTCGGTTCACCTCGACGGCCTCGGGGTCGTCGCCCACGTGGGTGGCCAGGTTCAGCGTGTCGTAGGGCATC
>CAYNWB010000096.1:0-4428 GCA_964400785.1 uncultured Actinomycetes bacterium
TGCGATCTCCGCCATCCGACTAGTCGATCCGAGCGGGGAAACCGTTCAGTCCGCGCCTGCGTCACCGTCGCGGACGCAGGTCTTCCAACTCCAACAGCCGGAAGGTGGGTCGTGGACTCTCCTGTCCATCGAGGATCTGCCCTAGCTCTAGGCCTCATCGCCGCCGTTCTACTCCCTCTTGGGGTAGTCGGAGGTGCTCCGCTCGCGAGAGCGACTGACATCTGTCTGGACTTCGTATCGGGCTGCTCGTACACGACCGACTCGGGGGTTGGCTGGTACTACTCGGCGGCGCAGCGGGCGTTCTTCAAGACGCCGACGTCGTTCCAGCCGCTCTCCGATGCTCCGGAGCTGCAGTGGTCCTACGTCCCGACGTGCGACGGCAACACACCCGGGGGCAACGCCGACGCCTGCACTGCGGCGCTGTGCACGGCCCCGGGTGGGGAGCCCGGGGTGACCTTCTGGGTCTTCTCCCGCCCTGTCGACCCACCGGACGTCGCGTGGACGATCACGGGCACGCAGTGCATCCCCGGGGAGCAGCGCGTCGACCTGGCCGACGTCGAGGCGCGCGTCCGGCAGATCATCGAAGACAAGTTCCGCGAGATCGCAGAGCCCCGGGTCACGGTGGCCCCGGAGTCCGGCGGCTTGGTCAACCTGCCGGTCCTGGCGTGGACGAGCGACCCGGGCGACGTCACCCTCGACATCGAGCAGCCGGTGCCGGGGCAGATCCGGGCGACACCCGACTTCGAGTGGCTCTGGAGCAACGGCACCACGTCGGTCGGTCCCGGGCAGCCCTACTCCCCCGGCATCAGTCCCACGGCAACGCCCGACCGGTACGTGCACGCTGTGTTCCGCCAGCGCGGGGACGCCTCCGTCACGCTCACGGTGACGTGGACGGGCGATGTCGCCGTCCCAGGCCTGCCGCCGGTCAACATCGAGCCCCTCGTCTACACCTCGCCCGTCTCGTTCTCGGTCCGCGAGGCGCGCGCCCAGCTCGTGGACTCCTACGGCTGATCGCCGGGAGCCGCGAGACGCGCGAGGGCGGCCTTGGCCACAGCAGGGTCCGTCGTCGTCCACATCGGCGGCAGCGAGGCCCGGATGAAGCTGCCGTACCGCGCTGTGGCCAGTCTCGAGTCGAGCACCGCCAGCACACCGCGGTCTTGCGTCGTCCGAATCAGCCGACCGGCCCCCTGCGCCATCAGCAGCGCGGCATGCGTCGCCGCCACCGACATGAAGCCATTGCCCCCGGCTGCGTCCACCGCCCGTTGCCGGGCCGACATCAGCGGGTCGTCCGGGCGAGGGAACGGGATCCGGTCCATGATCACCAGAACACACGTGTCGCCCGGCACGTCGACCCCTTGCCAGAGCGAGAGCGTGCCGAACAGGCACGCCGTCGGGTCGTCCCGAAACTTGCCGACGAGGGTCGGCACGAGGTCGTCCCCCTGGCACAGGATCGTCAGGTGCGGCAGCTCCTGCCTCGCCTTCTCGGCAGCCGCCGTGGCTGCGCGGCGAGACGAGAACAGACCCAGCGTGCGACCCCCGGCCGCCCGTACCAGGTCGACGATCTCGTCGAGCACCGGCGGCGCAAGCCCGTCCCGGCCCGGCTTCGGCAGCTGCTTGGCCGCGTACAGGATGCCCTGGCGCGGGTAGTCGAACGGTGACCCGACGTCGAGCCCTTGCCATGCCGGCGCGTCGTCGTGCGCGAGACCGAGACCGGCCGCAAGAGGGTCGAAGCTACCGCCCAGGGTCAGTGTCGCCGAGGTCATCACCACGGTGGCGGCGCCGAACACCTGGGTACGGATCAGGCCCGCCACCGACAGCGGAGCGACCCGCAGCGCACGCCCACCGCGGTCACGCTCTTCGAGCCACACCACGTCGTTCTCACGAGGCGCGCTGAGTCGCTCCGCGACCCGGGCCACCTCGTCGGCCGCCGCCTTCGCGGTGCGCAGCACAGCCTCGTCCACGTTGTCGGCCGAGCGAGACAGCCCCGACTGGACGCGTCGCGTGCTGTCGCGCACGGCGGCACACGCCTGCTGCAGGCCATCCGGGACCACATCGAGACGACCCACCCGGGTCTCGGTGAGCCCCAGATCGAGCTCGGCCACGGCGTCGAGCAGCCGGTCGGCCACCTCGTCGTCGACCAGGGGACGGACGCGCTTGGCGAGCCGCTCGACCTGCGCCGTCGTGACCTCGTCGGTCGCCACCCCGGTGACCCGGGCCGCGAACTCGTGCCCCTCGTCGACAACCAGGGTGTCGAACTCGGGCAGCACGGGCAGACCGTCGATCACATGGATCGCCAGCAACGCGTGGTTCGTGACGACCACGTCCGCGTCGTCGGCCCGGGCCTTGGCCCGCTCGGCGAAGCACTCCGTGCCGTAGCGGCAGCGCGCGGCGCCCAGACACTCACGAGCTGTCACCGACACCTGGGCCCACGCTCGGTCGGAGATCCCGGGCTGAAGGCGGTCCCTCTCCCCCGTGCCGTGTGCGACCTCGTCCTCGGCCCAGCGACGGGCTCTGACGACGTCGCGCCCGAGCTGTCCGGCAGCCCCTGCGGTAACGGCCTCCGCCGGCATCAGGGCACCGTCCTCGTCGGGGACGCCCTCCCGGACGCGGTGCAGACACGCGTAGTTGCTGCGTCCCTTCGCCACCGCCCAGGTCAGCGAGTGGTCCAGCACCTGCTCGACAACCGGGGCGAGCGCCGGCAGGTCCCTCTCGACGAGCTGAGACTGCAGCGCCAGCGTCGCCGTGGCCACGACGACGGGACCGTCCTCACCTGCACCCCGAGCCGCCCGCACCGCCGCCGGCACGAGGTAGGCCAGCGACTTGCCCGTCCCCGTGCCTGCCTGGACGAGCAGGTGCTGCCCAGACTCGAAGGCGGCCTGGACCGCCTCGGCCATCTGCACCTGGCCGGGGCGGTCCGTGCCGCCGAGTCGCTCGACGGCGGCAGCGAGCAGCTCGCGGACGCCGGGCTCGGCGGGCACTGTCACGCAGCGAGGTTAGAACGTCGTGACGGCCGCCGGGCTCGGCGTCCACCGCTGGCCGGCCGAGTGAGGTCGAGCCCCATCCCTCGCGGACGCGTAGGCCTACGGCCGCGACGTGCTGTTCGTCGGACTCGGCCTAGCCCACCTCGTTCACGCGGTCGGTGCTCGGCGGCGCCACCGGGCTGTTCTCGGCGAAGTAGCCGATCAGGGCCGTCAGGTCGAGGCCCCCATCCAGCTTCTCGGTGGCCGGCACCTGCTCGAAGGTGGTGAAGTTGTCCCCACCGTCGGCGAGGAACCCGTTCGCCGTGACCACGTACGACGCGGCCACGTCGAGTGGCGCCCCGTCCAGCTCGACGTTCGAGACGTTGACGGACGTGCAGTTGCCGTCCTCGATCGTCGTCGCGAGGTCGTAGGTGAACCCGTCGGAGACCCCGAGGTGCAGGAACGGGCGGCTCGACCCGGCCGGCTGGCACTGGTCCTCGAGCACCGACACGATCTGCGCACCCGTCATGGGGAAGCTGAACAGCGTGTTGTTGAAGGGCTGGAACGTCAGGGCCTCGCCGAACGTCACGACGCCGTCACCCTCGCCCTCGGCAGACGAGGCGAACTTCAGGTCGGAGCGAACGCCACCCGGGTTCATGAAGGCGATCTGGGCACTGAACAAGTCCTGCGTCGCGAACAGCTGGGCGTCGGCCACGAGGTTGCCCGCCGCCGACTCGACTCCCCGGTCATCGCCCGGAGGGTTGCCGCCACGCACGATGTCCGCGGTGATCTGACCGATGGGCTCGTTGCCGACCTCGTCGAACAGCGGGCGCCACTTCTCGATGACGGCAGTCTGCGCGGGGTCGGGCGAGAGCTCGGCCTGCACGACGGCGTGGTTCGTCGCCGAGCTGAGGTCGCGGCGCACGTCCTTCGTACGCTTGTCGAGCACCAGGTTCATCTCGGTGACGACCCGGCCGAACGAGTAGGCGCTGGTCACGAGGCGCGGCTGGCCCTCTGGGTCGGTCAGCGTGCAGTTGTAGGGCTGGTGTGTGTGCCCGGTGATCATGGCGTCGATCTCGGGGTCGAGCGCGTCGTGGATCGCGAGCACCGGACCGGTCACGTCCTGGCAGGCGTTGATGTCACCGGGAGGCGGGTTCTGCTGTGCCCCCTCGTGCAGCAGGACGACGATGGCCTCGACACCCTGAGCCTTCAGCTCGGGCACGAGAGCATTCGCGGTCTCGGCCTCGTCGAGGAACTCCCAGCCCTCGATGCCCGACTTGGCCACCAGGGTCGGCGTTCCCTCGAGCGTCATGCCGATGAAGCCGACCTTGATGTTCTGCACCCTCTCCACCCAGTAGGGCGGCAGGACGGTCTCTCCGGTGGTCTCGCTCTGCACGTTCGCCGCCAGCCAGGGGAAGTCGGCGCCCGCGTACGGATCAGCCGGGAAGAAGCAGCCGTCGATCGGGTG
>CAYNWB010000097.1:0-4408 GCA_964400785.1 uncultured Actinomycetes bacterium
ACCCGCCACTCGGCGTCGCCGTCCAGACCGGTCACGAGCGCGGTCTGCTCGTCGATGCCGACGGTGTGCACGCCGTCCGGCACGCGTGAGACGCGGCGCAGGATCGGTGAAGGCATCCAGGCACCGAATCGGTCGAAGTGCGGGATGACACGCCACTGGTCGAACAGGCCGAGCCCAGGGTCGGGGCCGCTGCCCCAGGCTCGCGACGAGGGAGCCCAGCTGGTCAGGGCCATCGCTCCGGCGGAGCATCCGGCCAGCGCCGCACCGCTTCGCCACGCCTCGACGACGGCTCGCCACAGCGCGGTGTCGCGCAGGCTGGACGCCAGGTAGCCGGGGTTGCCGCCGGAGAAGTAGATCAGCCCGGCCCCCTCGACCTGCTGGGCCAGCTCGGGGTCGTCGGCGTCGTGCCGGTCGCGGGCCACGATGGCTACCTGCTCCACTCCCAGCCGGTCGGCCTGGTCGGCGCCGAGCCGCAGCCATCGCGCCAGCACCTGCTCACCCTCGGGCGCGGCCGCCGTCGGGATCTGCACGTAGCGCGCCGGACGCCCGTCCAGCAGCCGCCGCTCGAGGTCGGCCATCGCTTCGAGGTACTCCCCGGAGCCGACGAGGGCCACCGGACCCGGTGCGTCAGTCGGCGGCATGTCGTCCAGGGTAGGCAGGCAGCCGTGGGCCGGCGCGTCCGGCAGACGTCGGACGCCGGCTTGGCCCGTGGCGAGCCGCCCCGCCGGCGGTGCAGGGGCACCCCTGCACCATCGGCTGGGGGTGCAGGGTCACCCTTGCACCGCGAGGGGGTGGTGCACGGTCACCCCTGCACCGCCCGCGGTGGCTTCCCTTCCCATGATCTTGCCCGGACGGTGCAAGGTCACCCCTGCACCGCGGTCTGGCGGTGCAAGGTCACCCCTGCACCGGAGTCTGGGGGTGCAAGGTCACCCTTGCACCGCGCGGGGGTGGTGCACGGTCACCCCTGCACCGCCGGCGGTGGCTTCCCTTCCCATGATCTTGCCCGGACGGTGCAAGGTCACCCCTGCACCGCGGTCTGGCGGTGCAAGGTCACCCTTGCACCGCGCGGGGGTCGTGCAGCGCTCTCGCGCTAGAGCTCTCGGCGTCGCACGAGGGCAACAGCCCCCGCAAGAGCCCCGACAGTTGCCACCATGCAGACCCCCATCGACCGCAGGTAGTCACTCGGCTCGGTCGCACCGGCCGCCAGCTCGGCGGGGGCCCCGACGAGGTACCCGGGCACCCACTCCTTGATCTGCGGAACCACGCCCAGCACCCCGATCGCGATGAGCAGTCCCGCAGCCAGCACTGTGACCGCCACGGTCGAGCGCACGACCCCCGATGCCAGCGCCACCACCGCGACCGCAAAGGCCAGGTAGACGATCCAGAACGCCCAGCCGGCCACCATCTGCGGCAGGGGCAGGTCGCCGATCAGCACGACCGTCTCGTAGACGGCGGCGAGCAGCCCCACCGTCCAGGCGACGGCCGCGGCAAGGGTGGTCGCCACCCACCGGGGCATGATCCATGCGGCCACGCCCGGCTGCCGCGTCCGGTAGAAGGCGGCGAGCCCCGGACGGGCGTCGACAGCCATCGCCATGGCTCCCACTGCGGCGACGGCAATCAGCCCGATCTGCGTGATGTTGCCGAGGTACTGGGCGATGCCATCGGCCGCCACGGGGTCGGGAACGGTGACTTCGATGCCCTCGGACTGGCTGGCCAGCCCGATCAGCTCGGGCAGGTAGGCCGCGGTGAGGGGGCCGAGCAGCCCGAAGAAGGCGAAGACGAGCACGAGCACGAGCAGCCGGTTGGTGCGCCACAACCGCAGCCACTCCAGCCGCGGCACCGTCAGCGGGGCGCTCATGCGTCCACCCCCGCGGCTGTCAGGGCGAGAAACGCCGACTCCAGGTCAGCCTCCTCGGGGACGATGGCGACAACCCGGGCGCCCACCGCCGCGGCTGTCGCGGCGAGACCACGCTCGCCGTCCTCGACCGATCTCGTGCGCACGCGCAGCAGGCCGCCGCCGAGGTCGTCGCACTGCTCGACCCAGTCGGCCCGGGCGAGAGCATCGAGCACGTCCTGGTGCGGTCCGCGCACGCGCAGCTGCCACGAGGGCTGCAGGTACCGGTCGAGCAGCGTCTGCAGCGGACCCTGGTAGATGAGGTGCCCCGCCCGCAGCACCCCCACCACGTGAGCGACCCGCTGAACGTCGGCGAGGATGTGGCTCGACAGCATCACGGTCGCGCGTTCGGCCCACGCGGCGATCAGGTCGAGCACCGCCGCTCGGCCACCGGGGTCGAGCGCCGAGCTGGGCTCGTCGAGCAGCACCAGCTCGGGGTCGCCGACGTTGGCGGCCGCCAGCGCGAGTCGCTGCGTCATGCCGCGCGAGAACCCGCCGACCCGGCGGTCGGCGGCGTCCGCCAGACCGACCCGCCCCAGCTCGTCGGCGATGCGCGCCGGGGACGGCGTGGCCCCCACCAGGGTGCCAGCCAGCGAGACGACCTCGGACGCGGTGAGCCAGCGCTCGAACTCCGGGACGTCGGGCACCAGCGCCACCTTGGTGCGGTCGACGGCCAGGTCGATCGTCCCGGCGTCGGCCCGGCGCAGTCCGGTGAGCATGCCGAGCAGGGTGGTCTTGCCCGCGCCGTTGGGTCCGACCAGGCCGTAGACCGACCCCCGGGGAACCTCGACGTCGACCCCGAGCACCCCGGCGTCCGGGGCGTAGCGACGCACCAACCCGTGGGTGGCGAGCACGACGTCAGCGGCCACGGTCTCGGCCTACGAGCAGGTAGATGATGCCGCCGAGCGGGATCGAGATGATCGAGATGACGATCCAGGCCCACTTGGGCAGGTACTGCACAGACTCGGCACGCACGATGTCGACGACGACCCAGACGACGAACCCGACGGCCAGCAGCACGAGCGGCACCAACGCCAGTGCGAGTGTGTTGGTCTCCACGAGGGTCCACTGTGGCACCCCGCCGACGGCCGGTCTCGGGCCGTCAGTCCCCTCGGACGATGACGTCCGCCTGCTCTCGGCCGGGCGCCACGAGGTGGGCGTTGGCCTCGTCGGAGCCGAGCGCCCACTGCTCGGCCTCGGCGAGCGACTTGCCGAACGCGGCGTGCCGGGCCACGAGCCGGCGTCGCCGTACCTCGTCGGGCAGGTCGACCCACCACACCTCGTCCAGCAGGGCCCTGACCTCGGGCCACAGCAGCAGGTAGTTGCCCTCGGTCACGACCAGCCGCGCCGAGGAGTGGACGGCGATCGCGCCGGCGATCGGCTCCTCGATGTCGCGGCCGAACGCGGGTGCGTAGACCGGGCCGTCGCCGGACTGCTGGTCTCGGACGCGCCGAAGCAGCGCCGCGTACCCGGCCCGGTCGAAGGTCTGGGGTGCGCCCTTGCGGTCGGCGAGGCCCTTGTCGTCCAGGACGCGCTGCGCGAGATGGAACCCGTCCATCGGCACGAGCACCGCGTCAGGCGCAGCCGCGGTGACCGCATCGGCGAGCGAGGACTTGCCTGCGCCCGGTGGTCCGGTGATGCCGAGCACGAACCGCTGGTCATTCGCCACCCACGCGACCACACGCCGGACCGCCTCGTCTGTCGTCAGCACCGGCGGTGTGAGACCCACAGAAAGATCTTGGCATCGGCTGCATCCAGATCGGACCGCAGCCTTCGGTGTTGGTCAGCGGGCGAGGCCGACCATCGCGAGAGTGGCGACCGCTCTGCACCGCGAGCGAGGGCCCCGTCCGGGTGATCCGGGCGGGGCCCTCGCTTTCTGGGCTGGCTCTCCCCCGACACTTACGGCTCTCTTGCCTTCGACGCGTACACCGGTAGGTGACACGTTGAGAGGAGTCGTCATGACACGACGTTGGGCAGTAGGCGGCGCAGCCGCAGCAGCAGTTCTCGTGGCCGGTGTCGGAGCCGTCGCCATCGCGTCCCCCTGGAACGACGAGGCGGACGAGACGGCCGCAGCGTCGAATGGAGCGGCGGTCACGACCCAGGCCCGGTACGGCCAGGGCAACGGCAACGCGCAGAGCCAGGCCCGGGGCCAAGGCCAGGGCTACGGCAGCACCCAGGGCCAGGGCAGTGGCCAGGGGCACGGTGGCCAGCACGGCAAGTCAGGGCAGCAGCAGGGCTCGGCGAGCAGCCAGCAGCATGGTGACCCGACCGCAAGCCTTCCCGCCAGCACGCAGATCAGCGACGCCACCGCGCAGGAGCTGCTCTACATGGCCGAGGAGGAGAAGCTCGCCCACGACCTCTACGTCGCGCTCGGCGAGCAGTACGACGCCCGGCAGTTCGACAACATTGCCGGCGCCGAGACCAAGCACCTCGACGCCGTCCGCGTGCTGCTCGACCGGTACGACCTCGACGACCCCACCGTCGGCATGCAACCCGGGGAGTTCGACAACGTCG
>CAYNWB010000098.1:0-4374 GCA_964400785.1 uncultured Actinomycetes bacterium
GCATCGTCGTCACGGGCCAGTACCGCAACGAAGTCACCGTCGTCGCCCACGACGTGAACGCTCCGACCGTCACCTTCGACGACAGCGACCCCGCGCACTACGTCGGCTGGTCGACCGGCCTCGGACGCGTCACGAAGGCCGTCAACGCCGCCGTCCCGACGCGGCCGAGCGGATACGAGGACGCGAACAGCCCGTCGACCCCGGTGCTGCTCGTGCCCGGGTCGCCAGTCGTGTGGACCTACCTGGTCAGCAACCCGACCAACCAGTTCCTGCGTGTGGTCTCGCTGCGAGACGACAACGGCACACCGGGCGACACCAGTGACGACTTCACGCCTGCCTACGTCAGCGGTGACACCAACGGCAACGGCCGCCTCGACAAGAGCGAGACCTGGCTGTACACGTCGTCCGGAGTGCGGTCGTTCATGGCTCCCGACGGCCTCTACGGCAACCTCGTCACGCTCGTCACGTGCGTCGTCGGCAGCACCGTCTGCGGCACCGACGACGACCCGGCGTTCCTCTTCGGCGTCGTGCTCGGCGTCGACGTCGAGAAGTCCACCAACGGCGAGGACGCCGACGCCGGGTATGGGCCGACCCTCGTCGTCGGCTCCGACGTGACCTGGACCTACGTGGTGCGCAACACCGGCAACCACGCCGGAGCAGTCACGCTGATCGACGACAACGGCACGTCCGAGACCACCACCGACGACATCATCCCCAGCTACGTCGCGGGGGACACCAACGGCAACGGGCTGCTCGACCTCGACGAGGTCTGGACCTACACCGCAGCGTCGACAGCCGTCGCCGGCCAGTACCGCAACCTCGCCACCGTCACCCTGCTCGAGGCACGCACGGGCCTGACCGCCACCGATGCCGACCCGAGTGCGTACTACGGGCTTTCTCCGAGCGTCCGCATCGAGAAGGCCATCAACGCCGCCGACCCGTGGAACCCGACCGCGTACGAGGACGCCGACACCGGCCCTGGCCCTGTGCTTCTCGTGGGTACGCAGGTCGTGTGGACCTACCTGGTGACCAACACCGGCGACACCCCCCTGACCATCATGGACGTGCTCGACACCGGCGGGTGGTCCGCGACCTACCGCGACGGCGACATCGCCATGGACGGCGTGCTCGCGCCAGGGGAGACCTGGCTCTTCGAGAGCCCCACCTGGACCGTCGTCGAAGGCCCCTACGTCAACACCGCCACGGTTGCGGCGATCACCGCGATCCTGGCACGCATCGAGGTGTCCGACAGCGACGACAACCACCACGTCGGTACCCAGCCGGGTATCGAGGTTCTCAAGTACATCGAGGGGCCTGAGGGCAACACGTTCTCGTTCGGCCCCCGCCGCACCCCGACTCCGGACTCGGCTGTGGTGCTGCTCGTGGGCGACGTCGTGCGCTGGACCTACGAGGTGACCACGACCAGTGAGGTGCCGCTGGCCGTCACACTCGTGGACGACAACGGCACACCCGAGGACCTGTCGGACGACGTACTCCCCGTGTTCGTCTCGGGAGATGGCAACGGCAACGGCCTGCTCGACCTGGGCGAGATCTGGCTCTTCAGGTCGCCGCTCCACACGGTCGTGGCCGGCGACTACGCCGACACCCGAGCAGGACGCTCAGGACGGTCGGGCGCCGGAGATCGAGGTCGGCAGCACCGTGGTGTTCAGCTACCTCGTCGTCAACACCGGCAACGTGGCCCTGACGATCGGCGACCTTGTCGATGACAACGCCACACCCGACGACGTGGCCGACGACTTCGAGCCCACCTACGTCAGCGGAGACGAGACCAACCCCGGCGTGCTCGACCCCGGTGAGGTGTGGCTGTTCGTCACCGCCGGCATCGCGATGGGCAACGCGGTCTTCGCGCCGCACGAGCTGCTCACGGCTCAGTACGTGACCGTGCTGCTCACGGCGAGCCCGTCGGACGGCAACGGGGCCAACACGTCAGGGCCTTACGACCCGACCAACCCCGGTGTGCCGTCCGACAACGGCAACGGTGACGGAAACGCCACCGGGCGTCCCGGTCAAGGCACGGTCGGCAACGCTGACGCGAAGAACCCGCCCGGACAGGTGACCAAGTACGAGGAGTCCCCCGACGCTGGCTACGAGTGCGACGACAACAGCGGCGTTGGCAAGGGCAACCCGGCCCACACCGGCTGCTCCGACCTCGTGCTCTACGTCAACACCGTGACCGTCATGGCGATCTGGACGCACCCGGAGAACCCCGAGGGCAGCGACGATCTCGTGTTCTCATTCGTGGACGCGGATCGGGCGGCCTACCTGACGCAGGCCGGCGTCACGTTCGAGCCCGCGGTGACGGACGAGCCCGCCGCCGCGCCGACGAGTGACACGACCTCGGTCACAGGCATGGGCGGCTCCGGCGACGTCAGTGAGCCCGGCGTTGTGCTGCAGGCCTCGCTCACCGACGTGACCGTGGTGGAGGGTGACACGGGCAGCACCGTGGTGCCCGTCACCCTGACGCTGGCTGAGCCGAGCACCGAGCCGGTCACGCTGACCGTCACGATCTGGTCTGACTCAGCGACCGATGGTGAGGACTTCGTCGCCCGCACCTACACCGTCACTCTCGAACCTGGCCAGACCCAGGTCGACCTGCTCGTCACGGTGCTCAACGACAAGCGCAAGGAGTCGGACGAGACGATCGTCGTCGATGTCACCGACGAGTACGGACGAGTCGTGGCCACGTCGCTCGTGACGATCAAGGACGACGCCGGCGGCTGAGCCGATGGACGGGTTCAGCGTGCGTCAGCGATGTCGCATGTCGGGCTCTCGCGAACCTCGACCGAGGTCGAGTCGACCAGCGCCACCGGCGTCCCGGCGGGGCACTCCAGCCGCGTGACCCGCCCCGCGCTCGACCCGGTCGCCAGCAGGGCGGCCTGATCGGCCGATGTCACCCGCACCTGGGTCACCGTCGGCGCGGCGGTGTCGCTCAGCTGAAGTCCCAGCCGACTGCCCCCGACGACAAGCCCGCGAGCCGATCCGGCGGAGTCGCCGGCCCAGATGACCCCGACGTCGCCGGAGGTGCTGACGACCGACGAGAGCAGTCTCGGGGCGGCCTGGTCGGCCACGCCGATGCCGACGACCGTCGATCCGTCGACCGTCACATCGCGGATGGTGGCCGTACTCGTCCCCGCGAGGCGAAGGCCGATGTTCCGGCTGTCGCTGATCGTCGCGGTCGCGAGGGTCGCAGCCCCGGATCCTGCGATCTCGACACCCGTGACGGCCCGATCGACCTGGCTGCTCTCGATCACGGGCGAGCCGCTGCCGGTGAGGGCCACACCGATCTCGGCGTCGCTCACCGTGACGTCGGCCACGCCGGGCTCGGCGGCGTCGTCGATGCGCACACCCACCGGCACCCCGAGCACCTGCGTGGATCGCACCGTGCCGGCCGCGTTCTCCACGAAGCACAGGCCACAGCCACCCGACTGCTCGACCACGACGTCGGCGATGCTCGGCGTGGCGTCGCTGCCGACGAAGATGCCGCCGCCGTCATGGTCGGAGAGGCGCACGTCCGTCACGCGCTGCAGCGAACCGGCGGCGCGCAACGGGTTGTCCGAGCTGCGCAGGATGAGCCCGAACCCTCCCGCTCCGCTGTCGGCGGACACTCCGCCGGCCAACGTGAGCCCCTGCAGGTCGAAACCGCCCGCGGTGACGATGACGACGGACGCGGACGCGGTGCCCTCGTGTCGCAGCGTCAGGTCCGAGACGGCCACGTCGCCGTCGGCGTCGATGAGCAGCCCGGCGCCGGGAGCGATCGAGCGCAGCACGGTCTCGTCGGCCCCCGCACCCACCAACGTCACGGGTCGCAGCGCCACCAGGGGCTCGCCGATCACGTACTCGCCCGGCGCGATGCGAATCGTCGACCCGCTGCCGGCCAGGCTCAGTGCGGCGACGAGGTCGGAGGTCGTCGTCACCTCGATGTCGACCGGCGCCGGGTCGGAGGGGTCGAGACGGCCGAGGGGGTCGGCGACGAGGGTCGCGAGCACCGCGTCCTGCACTGGCGTGCCGCCGCGCAGCCGCGCGAGCTCGTCCGGCAGCGCCGCCGCCAGCTCGTCGGGGTCGCAACCGAGCTCGTCGCCGCGCGCGCGGAGCTCGGCCGTAGCGTTCCGAAAGTCCTCGAGGCCGCTGGACGCCTGCGCCGTGACCGCCTCGGCCTCGACGTCGGCGAAGGTGTCGACGTAGGCCTGCACCGCGTCCGCGATACGCCCCGGTAGCTCGTCGCACGAGGTGACCGCGGCCTGGGCCGTGGGGGAGGGTGTCGCGCTGGCCCCGTCGTCGGGGGATGTGCACCCGGTGAGCGCCAGCGCGGAGACCAGCATCGTCAGGCCCCACGGGCGCAGTCGCGTCACCCGA
>CAYNWB010000099.1:0-1476 GCA_964400785.1 uncultured Actinomycetes bacterium
GCATCGGGGTCAGCGGCCGTAGGGTGCCCGGTCTTCTCGCCGCCACCGTCAGCGCGGTCGTTGCCGGCACCAGGGGCGCAGCGCACGTAGAGTCCGCTGCGGTCGACGTTGGCGCAGGTTGTCGCAGCAAGACGACTGAGCTGGGGTCGAGGTTGGGAGGCTGTGTGAGAGAGGTTGAAGACGAACCTCTCAGCGTGCCGGCCGACGCGGGAAGCGTTCGGGAGGGTCTGTCGCCCCGTGAGGCGCGGTGGGTGCTGCGACGGTGCGCGCGGCGGGGGCACGTGGTGGCCTGGCTCGACGACGTCCCTCTGGCCGAGCTGATCGAGGTCCCGGCCGCGAACGCAGACGGGTCGACGTTGCTGCGGTGCCTGCGGTGCGGGACGTGGCTACGTCCGGATGACGTCGTGATCTCCGACGAGGTAGGTGCCCCGCAGGCTCGTGCGGGGCTGGGCTCCGCGCCGCTGCTCGCCGTCGAAAGATTCCTGCGCGGGCTGGCGATGGCTGCAGCCGCGTTCGGGCTCTTCCACGTGGCCTCGGATCGCGGGTCGCTGCTGGCCTGGGTCGAACGCCTGGTGGTCGCGGCCCGGCCGCTGGGTGAGGAGCTCGGGGTACACCTGATCGACTCACCGGTGGTGCAGTTTGTGGAGAGCACCCTGGGGGGTGATGACCAGCCGATCCAACTGGCTGGGCTGGCCCTGCTCGGCTACGGCGTGCTCCAGGTGGTGGAGGGTGTCGGGCTGTGGGGTGGGTGGCGCTGGGCGGAGTACTTGACCGTGGTGGCCACGAGCCTGTTCGTCCCGCTGGAGGTGTACGAGCTCGTCGAGAGCGTCAGTCTGCTCAAGGCCGCGGCACTGATCGTGAACCTTGCCGCGGTCGGATACCTGGTCTACAAGGGTCGCCTGTTCGGGGTGCGCGGGGGCCACGAGGCCTATCTCGAGGAGGTTCGTCGCACCACACTGCTGGGCGAGCTGATGGACGTGCTCGGCCGATCCCCGAGCCAGCTGAGCAGCGACCGGATCGTGTGAGGTTCCGTCCGCTGCGCCCGCGCGCCTCAGAGCCTCACGGGCGTGTGGGTCGGTGGGGGTGGGGCGACGATGTAGCCGTCGGCGAGGTTGCCGTAGACCTTGAGCGAGTCGGGGTCGTGGTGCCAGAGCCAGGCCAGGTGGGCGCAGACGACGGCGTCGATCTCGTCCTCGACTCTGGTGAGGTCACCCGGGCCGGGTGCGTCGATGACCGTCCGGATCTGGTGCCAGCGGGGGTGGTGCTGCAGGTGCAGGCTGGGGATCGACTCCAGCAGGGCGGCGAGGTGCTGGAAGCCCGGGAGTCGCTGGGCGGTACTGCCCTTCTTGTAGGCGATGCGGTAGGGCAGGCCGAACAGGCCGATGAGGGCGGGGTGGGGGTAGACCTCGATGCCGACGGTGCTGCCGGGCTGGGGGCGCACCTCGGGGTCGATGGTCCAGCCGAACCGCTGCGCGA
>CAYNWB010000099.1:1486-4228 GCA_964400785.1 uncultured Actinomycetes bacterium
GAGCCGCGCGGCGCGTGGCTGGTCGCCGAGCAGGGTTCGGTTCGCCGAGTGGGCGGAGGCCCCGAAGGGGCCGTAGGCCCGGCCGATCATGGTCTCGGCGGGGCGCTGCCCGGTCTGGTTCGGCACCACCAGGGGCGCGTCGACAGCGACCACGCTGGGTGTGCCGGGCAGGGACGCCAGCCACGCGTCGATCTGGTCGTCGGTGGTGGCTCGGCCAAGAGTGGCGAGCCGTCCGGTGCCGTCGAGCGCGGCCAGCCCCGTGACGCCGGTGGACCAGGCCAGGTCGATGCCGACCAGGACCTCACTGGGGGAGGGGGTCGGCGGGTCGCTCACGGGCGCGAATCCGGGCCGGGGGCTGTGCCTCCGATGCCGATCGCGCGCTCCAGGTGTGCGATGCGCGCGTGCATCTGTGGCTCGCGCAGCGCCCGGTACATCAGATGGTCCATGGCCTTTTGGTCGTCACCCTTGGGGTAGGTCCAGCGCTGCGACCAGCGCGTCATGATGGCCCGCTCCCGCGTGTTCGCCACCTGCCACATGCGTGCCCACTCGCTTGCCGTCGGCACCGGGTGCTCGCGTCGGTACTTCTCGGCGGCCAGATGTGCGGCGATGGACGAGCCGTAGACGGCGGCGGCAACGACCGCGGTGGGGTGAGGCATGTTCTGGTTCTGCCCGCTCGTGGCGCGCCCCAAACCGCCTAGCGGCGGCGCCCGGTGCAGCGGCGCTAGCGTCTGCACAAGCAGTGGCAGTCGGCGAGCGCCCCAGGAGGTCCGTGATGGTCGCATCCCCGCACACGTCGTCGGCGAACAGGGATCTGCTGGGGGTGCTGCCGTTCGAGGATGAGTCTGACTTCGCCGATGCGCGGCGGGGGTTCATCGCCGACACCCCGCACCGGGTGATCACGAACCCGGATGGCAGCCCGTCGTTCGACCTGGACGCGTACGGGTTCGTGCGGGACGCCCCGGCTCCGGACACGGTGAACCCGAGCCTGTGGCGGCAGTGCCAGCTGCTGGGCATCACCGGGCTGTTCGAGGTGGTGGACGGGATCTACCAGGTGCGCAACGTCGACCTGGCGGTGATGTCGTTCATCCGCGGGCAGTCGGGGTGGATCGTGGTGGACCCGTTGGTGACCGCAGCGCCGGCGGCGGAGGCGTTGCGGCTGCTGCGCGAGCATGTGGCGGACCTGCCGGTGAGCGCGGTTCTGTCGACGCACTCGCACGCCGACCACTTCGGTGGGATCGAGGGGGTGGCCGACCGGGCCGAGGTAGAGGCGGGACGGGTGCGGTACGTGGTGCCGGCCGGTTTCGTGGAGGAGTCGGTGTCGGAGAATGTGCTGGCCGGCAACGTGATGGCTCGCCGGGCGTCGTACATGTACGGCAACGCCGTCCCGCCCGGACCTGAGGGGGCGGTGGGGGCCGGGCTGGGTCCGTCGACGAGCACCGGGTCGATGGCGCTATACCCGCCGACCGACATCGTCGACCACACCGGGCAGGAGCTCGACATCGACGGGGTGCGGTTCGTCTTCCAGCACACCCCGGGTGCGGAGGCCCCGGCGGAGTACTGCTTCTACCTGCCCGAGCATGCCGCGTTGTGCATGGCCGAGATCGCCTCCCACACCCTGCACAACGTCTACACCCTGCGTGGGGCGAAGATGCGGGACGCGCTGACGTGGTCCAAGCACATCCACGAGGCGCTGCGGCTGTTCGGCGACCGAGCGCAGGTGCTGTTCGCCTCGCACCATTGGCCCACCTGGGGCAACGAGGCACTGCGCGCCCAGCTGGTCGGGCAACGCGACCTGTACCGGTACCTGCACGACCAGACGCTGCGGCTGGCCAACCACGGTCACGGCCCGGCCGAGATCGCCGAGATGATCGAGCTGCCCGCGGGCATCGCGGGTCGGTTCGCCAACCGCGGCTACTACGGCAGCGTCAACCACAACGTCAAGGCCGTCTACAACTACTACCTGGGCTGGTTCGACGCCAACCCGGCGAACCTGCACCCGCTGCCGCCGGAGCCGGCCGGGCGCAAGTTCGTCGAGTACGCCGGCGGCGCCGAGGCGCTGCTGGCGCGGGCCCGCGCCGACTTCGAGGCCGGGGAGTACCGGTGGGTGGCCGAGGCGGTCAACCACCTCGTGTTCGCCGACCCGGACAACGCCGACGCGAAGACCCTGCTGGCCGAGACGTACGAGCAGCTGGCGTACCAGGCCGAGTCGGGGCCGTGGCGCAACTTCTACCTCGCCGGCGCCACCGAGCTGCGGCACGGCATCCGCCCCGTGGCCACCCCGAACAGCGCCCAATCGGGCATGGTGTCCTCGATGCCGGTCGCCACCGTCCTCGACGCCCTCGCCGTGCGCCTGGACGGGGCCGCCGTCGCCGACGTGCACGCCACCATCGGATTCGCCGTCGACGACGACACCCACACCCTGGAGCTGTCCAACGGCACCCTGCACCACCACCCCGGTACCGACCCGAACACGGCAGCGACCATCCGGATGACCCGCGCGGCGCTGGACGCGATGGTCATGGGACACGACCTCCAGCAGCTCGTCGCCGACGGGTCCATCACCCTCGACGGCGACCTGGCCGCCGTCCAGGCGCTGCTGGCCAACCTCGACACCTTCGAGTTCTGGTTCCCCATCGTCACGCCGTAGGGCCGCCCGCTGGCCATCGAGCTCACGGCCGATGAGACGGCCCAGCCTGAGTGTGACGGTCAGCATGTGGGTCGATCGGCCCTGGCGACGACGAC
>CAYNWB010000100.1:0-1265 GCA_964400785.1 uncultured Actinomycetes bacterium
TCGCTCCACGCTCGGCACGGTCACCGACGCCAACGCGCTGCTGCGCATCCTGTTCAGCCGGCTCGGACAGCCCCACATCGGCTCACCCCAGGCGTTCTCCTTCAACGTCCCCTCGTCCACCGGGGTTGGTCAGGTCAAGGTGGACCGCGGAGCGGCCACGACTGCACAGAAGCGGTCCTACTCGATCACCGGAGGCATGTGCCCACGGTGCGAGGGCATGGGCTCGGTATCCGACATCGACCTGGCCGAGCTCGTCGACGCGTCGGCATCGCTCGACAGTGGCGCCATCAAGGTTCCCGGATACACGCCGGACGGCTGGTACGTCCGCATCTTCGGCGCCGTGGTGCCCACCGACGTGCCCATCGAGCAGTTCAGTGCTGTGCAGCGGCACGAGTTTCTCTACGGGGCACCGCGCAAGGTCAAGATGGACACCATCAACATGACCTACGAGGGCCTGGTGCCCAAGGTCACCAAGTCGATGCTGTCGAAGGACATCGACGCGATGCAGCCGCACATTCGCGCGTTCGTGCAGCGGGCGGTGACGTTCCAGGCCTGCCCCGAGTGCGGGGGCACCCGGCTGGCCGAGGGGGCGCGGTCGTCGAAGATTCGCGGGATCTCCATCGCTGACGCCTGCGCCATGCAGATCTCGGACCTGGCCACCTGGGTCTGCCGGCTGGACGAGCCTGGGGTGGCTCCGTTGCTGGGGGGCTTGACCCGGTTGCTCGAGTCGTTCGTCGAGATCGGCCTCGGCTACCTCTCCCTCGAGCGGCCGTCCGGAACGTTGTCCGGGGGCGAGGCACAGCGCACCAAGATGATCCGCCACCTTGGGTCGTCGCTCACCGACGTCACCTACGTGTTCGACGAGCCGACGATCGGCCTGCACCCGCACGACATCGCGCGGATGAACGGCCTGCTGCTCAAGCTGCGGGACAAGGGCAACACGGTGCTCGTCGTCGAGCACAAGCCGGAGACCATCGTGATCGCCGACCACGTCGTCGACCTCGGCCCTGGCGCCGGGAGGGCCGGCGGTGAGGTGGTCTTCGAGGGGACGGTGGCCGGCCTGCGGGCCAGCGGAACCCTCACCGGTCGGCACTTCGACGACCGTGCAGCACTCAAGCAGTCGCTGCGGACGCCGTCGGGAGCCCTCGCTGTCCGCGGTGCGAGCCTGCACAACCTGCGCGACGTGGACGTCGACATCCCCCTCGGTGTTCTCGTGGTCGTCACGGGTGTGGCCGGGTCAGGCAAGAGCTCGCTCATCCTTGGCT
>CAYNWB010000100.1:1379-4156 GCA_964400785.1 uncultured Actinomycetes bacterium
CCCGGTCTGCAACGGCGCTGGCGTCATCTCCACCGACCTGGGATTCATGGCGACGTTCGAGACCACCTGCGAGGAGTGCGAGGGCCGACGCTTCCTGGCCTCAGTTCTGGAGTACACCCTCGGGGGGCGCGACATCAGCCAGGTGCTGGCGATGCCGGTGACCGACGCCGAGCAGTTCTTCGGCGTCGGGGACGCGCCCAACCCCGCCGCGCACTCGATCCTCACCCGCCTCGTCGACGTCGGACTCGGCTATGTCAGCCTCGGCCAGCCGCTGACGACGCTGTCCGGCGGCGAGCGCCAGAGGCTCAAGCTGGCCACCCACCTCGGTGAGAAGGGCGGCACCTACGTGCTCGACGAGCCGACGAACGGCCTGCACCTCGCAGACGTCGATCACCTGCTCGCGCTGCTCGACCGACTTGTCGACGCCGGCAAGTCGGTCATCGTCATCGAGCACCACCAGGCGGTCATGGCACACGCCGACTGGATCATCGACCTGGGCCCGGGCGCCGGGCACGACGGTGGCCGCATCGTCTTCGAGGGAACCCCCGCAGACCTCGTCACGGCACGCTCCACCCTGACCGGAGAGCACCTCGCGGCCTACGTCGCGGCGTGAGTACTCCGACGCCGGCGTATCCGGTGCCCGTCTACTCGCAGCGGCCGCCGAGGTGGGTGGCCAGAAAGTGCTCGGTCGCGGCGTAGAAGCGCTCCCGGTTCTCGGGGCGCACGAGGCCATGACCCTCGTCCTCGAACAGCAGGTACTCGTACGGCAAGCCCTTGGCCTGCATGGCATCGACGATCTGCTGGGCCTCGGCCTCCTTCACGCGCGGGTCGTTCTTGCCCTGGGCGATCAGCACAGGGATCGCGATGTCGTCCACCCGCGACAGCGGCGACCGTGACCACAGAAAGTCGGCCTCGGTCTCAGGGTTGCCGACCTTGGAATGGAACAGCGCGATCTGCGGCTTCCAGTACTCCGGCACGCTCTCGATGAGGGTGCGAAGGTTGCTCGGTCCGACCATGTCGACCGCGCAGCGAAAGACGTGCGGGGTGAAAGCGGCACCGACGAGTGCGGCGTAGCCGCCGTAGGACCCCCCGTAGATGCCGACCCGGCCCGGGTCGATCGTCCCCGTACCCACCAGGTGGTCGACGGCGTCGAGCAGGTCGTCGTGCATCGCTGCGCCCCACTGCCGGTCGCCGGCGTTGAGGAACGCCTTGCCGTACCCCGTCGAGCCGCGGTAGTTCACCTGGACGCAGGCATAGCCGCGGTTGGCCAGCCACTGCGCCTCCGCGTTGTAGCCCCACGAGTCGCGGGCCCACGGCCCACCGTGCACGGTGACCACGGCCGGCAGACCCTCACGTGCCACCCCCAGCGGGTAGGTGACGTAGCCGTGCACGGTCAGGCCGTCACGCGTGGTGAAGGCGAACGGCTCCATCGGGGCCAGGTCGTACTGCTCCAGCGCCGGCTTGTGCACGAACAGCAGCGTCAGCGACCGGTCGGTGCGGTCGTAGCGGTAGTACCGCACCGGGCCGTCGGACGGGGACTCGGTGACCAGCCAGGTGCGGTTCGCCCGGTCCCGGGTGATCCCGAAGTCGCCGACGAGCCGGGCGCGCAGCGCGTCGATCTCGGCGCCGAGCTCGGGGTCGAGGTGCACCCACTCGTCGCGGTCCTTGGCGAACACGACCGAGAGGGGCTCCAGGGTCTCCGGATCGGTGACGATGCCGCTGACGTCGTAGGTCGGGTCCTCGGCCAGCACGGTCTCGGTGCCCGATGCCAGGTCGAGACGCACGAGGCGCCCGGCGTTGACGCCGATGGACGAGACCATCAGCATCGCCGAGGAGTCCCGGGTGTAGCCGAGCACGCTGGTGGTGGCGACGTCCGCAGGATCGATCTGACGCCAGGGCACGAACTCGCCCGACTCGTCGCGCAGCACGATGGCCACACCCCCGTCCGGCGTCATCGCCGCACCGCCCCGTACCCGCAGGTCGGAGTCGGTCAGCCAGCCGGCGAACCCCGGGTTGGTCTCGACCTTCGTCAGCTCTCCCGACACCAGGTCGAGCGAGAACACGTCGTGCAGCTGGGGGTTGTCGGCGTTGAGCCCGACGAGCACGGTGGTCGGGTGCCAGCGGTTGTGCGCCATCAGGGCGGCCGTGACGCCCTCGGCGGGGGTACGCAGTGTCGACTCCCCGGTCTGCAGGTCGAGGGTGTACAGCCGCCAGTTCTCGTCCCCGTCGGTGTCGCGCAGGTAGAGCAGCGTGCGGTCGTCGTGGGCGAACCGGTACATCTGCACACCATGGCCCCGGTCGGCCGTCACAGGTCGGGCGGCCTCGGGGTCGTCGATCGGCCCCACCCAGACGTTCATCACGCCGTCCACGGGCGCCACGAACCCCAGGCGGGTTCCATCGGGGGAGATCGTGGCTCCCGCGCGCTCGGGATTACCGAACAGGACGGCCCGGGGGATCAGCGAAACGGCGTCGTAGGTCACCGGGGTATCCCATCACGGGTGCAGCGGGCAGGCGTCCGTCGAACAGGGAGGGCACACCGGTCACCCGAAAGGCCCCCGCAACTCTCGGAGAGTCGTGTAGACAGTCCGTCGACGCCCACCGCCCCCTCATGTTGGAGATCGTCCGTGTCCCAATTCGTCACGTCCCGTTCCGGCGCGCCACGTCACCGTTCCCGGCGCATTGCCACGATCGTCGCCGTGTCGGCCCTCTGCGTCGCTGCGGTCGGTGGAGCGGCCTCGACAGCCGCTGCCGACCGAGGTGGCAAGCCGACGCCACCC
>CAYNWB010000101.1:0-2831 GCA_964400785.1 uncultured Actinomycetes bacterium
GTGCCGCCGGTGCGGCTGCGAACGCGTTGGGGGGCTGAGGCGTGGGCACGAGCCGGTACGCCAACGTCGGGGTCGCCGAGGTCACCGTGCCCGACGGCGCGGGCGGGCAGCGCACCGTCCGGTACCTGCTGCGCCGGCGCCTGCTCGACCCGTCGGTGGTGCCTCCGGTCGCACACCACCGCGTCGACGCCGCCGACCGGCTCGACCTGGTGGCTGCCCGCTACCTGGGTGACCCGCTCGCGGCGTGGCAGGTGGCCGACGTCAACCTCGCCCTGGACCCCGACGAGCTGACAGCGCCCGGCTCGCAGGGGGATGTGCTGGTCATCCCGTACCCGCAGGCCGCGCCATGAGCCTGACGAGCGGGCTTCGTCTGACGGTGCTGGCCGGTGCCACCCTGCCGGTGCCGCTGAGTGTCGACCTGGCCGAACGCGTGCGGTCGGTGACGGTGACCGAGAGCGACGAGCAGCGCTCGGTGTTCTCCCTGGTGCTCGACGCCGAAGGACGGGCGCCGGGCATGCCGACCCCGTTCGGCCCGGGCTTCGCGATGGCCCCGTTCAGCCGGGTCTCGATCGTCGCCACCGTGGGCACGCTGCCGACGGTGCTGATGGACGGCATCGTCACCGAGACCCGCCTCGAACCGGGTGCGGGCGGGGCCGGCGCCACCTGGGTGATCACGGGTGAAGACCTGGGCGCCCTGCTCGACCGCGAGGAGCGCGACGTCGAGCACCCCGGGCTGGACGACTACCCGGTGGTGCTGTCGATCCTGGCACCCTACGCCGCCCAGGGGCTGCTGCCCGCGGTGACGCCGCCGCCGACGATGGACCCGCCGCTGCCGATCGACCGCATCCCGACCCAGCACGGCACCGACCTGGCGCACCTGGTGGCGCTGGCCGAGCGGCACGGCTACGTCGCCTACGCGACGCCCGGACCGGTGCCCGGCACGAGCCTGTTCTACTGGGGCCCACCCGTACGGCTCGGCGTCCCCCAGCCGGCGCTGGCGGTGAACATGGGCCACGACTCGTCGGTGACTCAGATCGACATCCGCACCGAGGCCACCGCGCCGACGACGGTGTCAGGGTCGGTCATGGACCGTCGCTCCGGCACGCAGACACCGGTGCAGGCCCCGGTGCCGACGCGGCCGCCGCTGGCCGCCGTGCCCTTCGCCGCCACGAACAGCACCAACCTGCGCTCGCGACGGTTGCGGGATGGCAGCAGCAACACCGTCACCGCGCAGGCCCGGGCGCAGGGGCAGGTCGACGCGGCCAGCGACGCCGTCACCGCCGAGGGCAGCGCGGACGGTGCCCGGTACGGGTCTGTGCTGCGCTCGCGCGGACTCGTCGGGCTGCGTGGCGCCGGCTGGGAGCACGACGGCCTCTGGTACTGCAAGCGGGTCGAGCACACGTTCACCATGGGCGCCTACGCGCTGGCGTTCACCCTGACCCGGGACGGGCACGGGGCCACCACGCCGGTGCTGCCGAGGGCCGCCTCGTGAGCCGCACGTTCTTCGGGGTGTACCGGGGCAGGGTCGTGGGCAACGTCGACCCGATGCGCCGCGGACGGGTGCAGGTGAGCGTGCCCGCGGTGCTCGGCGACGGACGCCTTGCCTGGGCCGAGCCGTGCGTGCCTTACGCGGGCAACCAGGTGGGCACGTTCGCCGTGCCTCCCGTGGGGGCGGCGGTGTGGGTGCAGTTCGAGGGCGGCGACCCCGACTACCCGGTGCTCGCCGGCTGCTTCTGGGGGGACGGGGAGAGCCCGGCGCCGGGAGTGCCGCAGGTGGTGGTGTTCGCCACCGACGGCATCACGGTGACGGCGAGCGCGGTGCCCGGCGCGGGCGGGCTGACCATCGAGGTCGGGTCGCCGGCGGTGGCCGTGCCGGTCAAGCTCGTGCTGGGCGCGACCGGCATCGAGCTGTCGACGGGGGCCAGCAAGATCACCCTGGACGGGGTCAAGGTGTCGGTCAACGACGGCGCCCTGGACGTGATGTGATGCCCGGCAACCTCGTGCACGCCGGCGCAGTGGTGATGTGTGCGCACGCGGGTCAGGCGACGCCCCCGTCCACCAACCCGCGGGTGAGCGTGGGTGGTCAGCCGACAGTGCTGCTGCCGGTGCCGTGGACGGTGGCGGGGTGCCCGTTCCCACCGGCCTCCGGGGGACCGTGCGCCACCGCGGTGTGGAGCGTGGGCACCGTCCGGGTGACGTCGATGGGCCAGCCGCTGGTGCTGTCGACCGGTGTCGCCACCTGCGCGCCGACCGGCGTGCCGCTCACCGTCACCGTCGTGCAGCCGAGGGTGAGCGCGGCATGACCTCGGGCACCCACGTCGGCTTTCCGCTGCGGGTCACCGCCCAGCGGCGCACCGCTCTGCTCGACGACGACGCCTACCTGCGCGGACTGGTCGAGGCCGTGGTCTTCACCCGTCCGGGGGAGCGGGTGAACCGCCCCGACTTCGGCAGCGGCATCGACCAGCTCGTGTTCGCCCCGTCCGGGGGCGAGCTGGCCGACGCGACCAAGGCGCTGGTGCACGGCGCCCTGCAACGCGCTCTCGGCGAGCTGCTGCGGGTCGAGGACGTGACCGTCGAGGCGGTCGAGTCGACGCTGCGCGTCACCATCGTCTACACGCCGCTCATCTCGGGCGCGCCGGGGCCCGACCGGCGAGCGCTGACCGTGACCGGCGGGGTCGGGGCAACGCCGTGAGCGCGCTGCTCGGCGCCCCGGTCGACCGTGACGCACGCCGCGCCCTCGTGCGGGGGCTGACGGCGGGCGACCCGGGGTTCCCGCTCGACGGCATCGACCTGGTCGAGGTGCTCTCGAACCACGTCGGTACGCCCGGCCA
>CAYNWB010000101.1:2841-4079 GCA_964400785.1 uncultured Actinomycetes bacterium
CGGTGCCGACCGACCTGACCACCGAGCGGGTGCGGGTGCTCGGCGGGGTGCGACCCGACCCGACGATCAACCCCGTGCGCGTCGAGTGGGCCCATGCGGCCACGGCGCTCGTCGGGGCGCCGGACGTCACCGCGGCCGACCGTGCCCTGGTGGACGCGGCCCTCGACCCCGCCGACCGCGACCGGACGCTCGTGGTGCGCACCTTGTCGAGCGGGGACTGGTCGACCTACGTGCTCGCCCTGCTCGGCCCCGGCGGCAGCGGCTACCCCGACGGCTTCGACGAGCCCCTCTCACGCGAGCCGTTCACCTTCACCGTCGACTGCCCCGACCCGCTGGACTGCCAGTGCCAGAACCCGTGCCCGCCCGCGCCGGGCACCTCCCCGCTGCTGGACTACCTGGCCCGCGACTACGACGCCCTGCGCACCCGGCTGCTCGACCGGTTCGCCGAGCTCGTGCCGGGCTGGCGCGACACCAACCCGGCCGACCCGGCCGTCACCATGCTCGAGCTGTTCGCCTACCTCGGTGACAGGCTCACGCTCTGGCAGGACGCGGTGGCCGCCGAGGCCTACCTTCCGCTGGCACGGCGCCGCACCTCGGTGCGCCGCCACGCACGGCTGCTCGACTACCGGGTGCACGAGGGATGTGCCGCACGCACCTGGCTGGCGTTCACGGTGTCCGACGGCCCGGACGTGGCGCTCGCCCGGCACCACCCGGTCGCGGCGCTGCCCGCCTCGACACGAGCGACCAGCGTCGTCGAGGCGCTCGAGGCGCACGGCACGGTGATGGAGACCGTCGACGCCTCCGTGCTCACGCCTGCCCGCAACGCCCTGGCGCTGCACGCCTGGGGTGACGTCGACGCGTGCCTGCCGGCCGGCACGACGAACGCGTTCGTGGCCCATCCCACCGGCGACGACCCCGGGCTGTCGGCCGGTGACGTGCTCGTGCTCGTACCCGTCGACGAGGACGAGTCGACCCCGAGCGGCGACCTCGCCCGGCGGTGCGCGGTACGGCTGGTCGCCGACCCGGTCGTGCGCGACGACCCGCTGGCGCCTGGCACCACCGTGCTCGAGATCGCCGGGGCCCATCCGATGGTGCACACCCGGTTCTTCCCGGGCGGCGTCGAGGAGATCGCGTACCTGCATCTGCAGGGTGAACTGCGCCGCGTGCTTGTACTTGCCCTCACGCGGGTGCAGGTCCAAGTAGATGCGCCCGACCGGCTTGCCGTGGTCGACCACGTC
>CAYNWB010000102.1:0-3930 GCA_964400785.1 uncultured Actinomycetes bacterium
GTGCGGTTCGCCGCGCCGATCCGCCGGTACAGGTCGCCCAGCCGTCGGTAGGTCTCCCGCTCGGAGTAGCCCAGGCGCGGAGCCAGGTGGCTGACCGGGCCTCCCCGGCACAGGTACGACAGAAGCGTGCGGTCGTCCTCGCTCAGCCCGACGGGCGGCTGCACGTCGGCGCTCTCGGCCAGGCCCACCGCGAGCTCGCGAGGCACGGCGACGAGGCAGTTGTCGGCGCACTCCACCAGGGCCGCGAGCGCGGGACCGTCGACGTCCCAGCCGGCCACGGCAGCGGCGCCGGAGCAGAGCGCATCGGCCACGCCCGCCGTCGTGGGGTGGCGCAGCAGCACCACGAGCCGCAGGTCGCGATCGGGCCTGGCCCGCCCACGGACACGCGCTACCTCGCTGCTGTGCTCGCACGTCCATACGATGGCCGGGCTCGGTGCCAGGTCGATGTCCACCGGCCAGCGCGCGTGCTCGTGCACCGTGAACCGCAGCTGACGCAGCGATGCGGCAAGCCCACGGCGAAGGGCGGGAATCTCGGAGATGACCGCGGTTGCAGGTCGCATGCTGGACTCCTGAGGGGGCGGGTCCGTGCTCGTCCACACTGGGCCCCAGGGCCTGGGTGTGTCAAGCAGTGGCACACCCCTGCCAGATGATGGCAGGGGTTGCCTGCCGCCGTCATGGAGCGACCGTCGACAGCCGCACACGATGGGGGCGTCGAAGCCACGACTCCTGTCGCGTCACCACGTCAGGAAGGAGCACCGTGACCACGAGGGACCAAGCCGAGCGGGTGCGCCGACACCGAGAGGCCGAGATTCTCGGCAGTGCCGGAGTCAGCGGACTCGACGTGCGTGAGGACGAGCCGGACACGGCCGTGATCGTCGTGTACGTCGCCGACGAGAGCGCCCTGCCGTCGTGGCTCGCCGACGCCACCGAGCTCGACGGAGTCGCCCTGCGCAAGGAGAACCGACGCTTCGACCCCCTGTAACCCCCTCACGCACAGGAGGCCCACCATGGTCGAAGTCCAGCGAGCCATCGCCGTCCAGCAGGCCGTCGTCGACGACCTGATCCGACGGCCCGGCGTCACGGCAGTCGACGTCGGGTACAAGTACGTCAACGGAGTGCGCACCGACACCGTGGCCATCCGGGTGTCGGTCGCGGAGAAGAAGCCGGTCAGCAAGCTGACCAAGGCCGAACGGGTGCCCGACGAGATCGACGGGGTGCCCACCGACGTGCTGCAGCGTGTGTTCGAGCCGTTCGCCGGCGCGCCGGGCGAGGCGTCGAACATGCTGAAGCTGGACGACATCGCCCTGCAGGTGTACACGACCCGACACCGCCCGCTCGTCGGAGGCATCAGCGTCGGTCCGTGCCGAGCCATCGGCGGCTACGTCTTCACCGGCACCGCCGGCGCGATCGTCAAGGACAACGCCACCGGCGACCCCATGCTTCTGTCGAACTTCCACGTCATGTGCGTCGACAACACCTGGAGCGTCGGGGACGACATGGCCCAGCCGAGCCGGGTCGACGGGGGCTCGTGCCCGGCCGACTACGTGGCAGAGCTCACGCGGGCGTCGCTGAGCTCGGCGGTCGACGGCGCCGTCGCGCGCATCGACGGTGTCGCCTACTCGTGCGAGGTGGTGAACATCGGCAAGGTCGCCGGCACCAAGGCGGCCACCCTCGGCATGGCCGTCCGCAAGCACGGCCGAACCACCGAGCTCACCTACGGCACCGTCGACTCCGTCAGCCTGTCGGTCAACATCGACTACGGCAACGGCATCGGCGTGCAGACGCTGACCAACCAGATCGGCATCGCACCGGACACCGCCCAGAACAGCCACTTCAGCAAGAAGGGCGACTCCGGCTCGGTGATCATGGCCGGTGACCGCAAGGTCGTCGGCCTGCTGTTCGCCGGCAGCTCGGACGGCTACACGATCGCCAACCAGATCGCGAACGTGCTCAGCGAGCTGAACGTCACGATGTGCACCGCCCCCACGCTGTCGCCGAAGGTGATCAAGGACGTCATCCGCGACAAGTCCCGGGTGAAGGAGTTCAAGGTCGAGGTCAAGGAGCGCAAGGAGCTCAAGGCCGAGCTGAAGGACCACAAGGAGCTCAAGACCGAGAAGCTCGAGAAGGAGGGCAAGTCGGAGTTCGAGAAGCCGCGGGACCTTCCGCCCATCGAGCGTCCGCCGCTGGAGCGTCCACCGCTGCCGGGACCGTCGATCGACGAACGCCTCGCGGCGCTCGAGCGTGCCGTCGGTGAGCTCAGCACCTTCGTCGCGGCGTCGCAGCGTCCCGACCTCAGCGCCGGTGCGTATCTGGACGAGGACGACCTGACCCCGGACGACATCGAGGCCATCAGGCGCTACGCCCAGCAGCAGGGCTGGGAGTAGCGGGACTGGTCCGCACATGAGCGAGCTCTCGTTCGTGGTGCTTGCGGACCCGACCGACGAGGTGGCGCTGTGGGCCGCCGCCGCGCTGCGGCGCCACCTCGGGTCGTCGGTTGCTCTCGTCAGCCCGGCCGACCTGGCGTTCGCGCGCGCGTTCACCTACCGCAGCGTCGGGGCCGACGAGCAGTCGTGCGTCGCCCTGGACGACGGCCGGGTGCTCGAGAGCCCGCGGCTGCGCGGCGTGCTCAACCGGCTCACCGGCGTCTACGTCGAGCACTGGCGCCGGCTCGGAGCGCGGGACGCGACCTATGCCGAGGCCGAGATGCACGCTGCCCAGCTGGCATGGCTGCACTCCCTGGGCAGCGTCGTGGACAACCCCCCGACCCCCTTCTGGCTGGGTGGCACCTACCGGCGTCCCCAGCAGTGGCGGGTCACGGCGCAGCGTCTGGGAATCCCCGCGCCAGGCGTCCGAGAGACGGCGGGCAGCCTGGTCGCCGCGGTCGGTGGGGCACCGGAGCACGGTGAGGCACCCGCCCGCTACGACGACCAGGGACTGCTGGATGCCCTGCCCGATATGAGCGAGCTGCGCCGGCTGGTCACCTACCGGGGGCAGGTGTTCGGCGACTGCGACGAGCAGACCTCGGCATGGGCACGAGCCCTGGCGCACGCCGCCGCCCTGCCCCTGCTCGGTGTGGACGTCGCGGTCGGCAGCCGGGGGGCCCCGACGGTGGTGGACGTGACCGCCCAGCCCGACCTGCGGGTGGGAGGCGAGGCGCTCGTGTCGTGCCTGGCGAGGGCGTGGTCGCGGAGGCGTCGCCCATGATCGTGCTGGTCGGGGTCCCGTCGGAGGGCCCCCTGCGACTCGTGGCGGATGCCGCCGAGCGGTTGGGCCTGCCATCGGTCACGGTCAACCAGCGCCACGTGGACTCCGTCGGTCTGAGCCTGCAGGTCGATGACGGGGAGGTTCGGGGCTGGCTGGAGGTGGACGGCGACGGCTACCCGCTCGAGGCGGTCACGGGTGTGTACTCGAGGATGACCGACGCTCGCACCCTGCCCGAGGTCGCGCTGCACCCGCAGCGCGACGTCCAGCGTGGCGCCGAGCGGTTCGCCGACCTGGTCGACCTGTGGCTGGAGACCACCCCGGCACGGGTCGCCAACCGCAGCAGCGCGATGGCGTCCAACGGGTCCAAGCCCTACCAGGCTGCTCTGATCCGGCGGCACGGTCTACACACCCCGCCGACCCTCGTGACGACCGACCGGGCCGAGGTCAGCCGGTTCGCCGCGACCCACGGGCCGCTCGTCTACAAGTCGATCAGCGGCGTGCGGTCGATCGTCACGACGCTGGCCGGCGCCGACGACGCCCGGCTGGACGACCTGCGCTGGTGCCCGGGTCAGTTCCAGGCGCTCGTGCCGGGGTTCGACGTTCGCGTCCACGTGGTCGGGGACGACGTCTTCGCGACCAGGGTAACGACATCAGCGGTCGACTACCGGTACGCCGTCGACCAGACCGGCGAGGCGGCCGACCTGCAGCCGTTCGACCTGCCCGACG
>CAYNWB010000103.1:0-3746 GCA_964400785.1 uncultured Actinomycetes bacterium
CAGCGCCGTGGGGGCCGTGCTGCTGTGGCGGGCCACCGACGCATCGGCGCAGCCGGCGGCGTCGACGAACGCCTGACGCCCCACCCCATCCCGATCAGCCGTGGTCACCTTGCGCGGCGGAGCGGGGTCACCGTGTGACGGGGCCGGGAAGCACGAAGTCGTATCCTCGGCGAAGCAGGCGCTTCTGCATGAACCGGTCGGCGCGGCGCAGCCGGAGGTACAGCTCGAGCAACGCTGCATCGTCGTGGTAGTACCGATCGACCTCATCGCGTGTCACCGGTGCCCACCCCGTGCGGGCGTCGTGCCCCAGCCACTCGTTGACTGCATCGATCGCGACCGGGAGCCGCTGGGGGCAGCCCTCCTTGTGCACGTTGCCCAGCAGGTCCACCGCAGCCGTGCGCAGGTCGAAGTAGTCGTCCTGGTACTTCTCGACCGTGCGGTCCCTGCGGAAGTACGGACGCACCACCCGTGGCGCGGCGGCCAGGATGAGCTCGCGGTCCAGCGCGAGCGCTCCGGCCCGGCGCACGAACGGTGTGCCCACGTCGATGAGCACGGGCTCGGCAGCCGCGTCGGCGCTGAGGTGCTCGAACCACCAGTTCGACAGCTGCCCGTCGACCGCGAGGGACGAACCGTCGGCGGGCGTGTGATCCAGGACCCGCCGAACGGCCTCGAGGACGCGGTGCAGCATGAGTCTCAGCGTGGCGTCGTCCACGACGTGCAGCAGACGGTGGCCGAGGCGCTCTGGCGCAAGCAGGGGCTGGACGATCGCCACCGTGGGCGGCAGCGCCTCGCGTGGAACCACCGCGACGGTCGTGTCGACGACGGTGACGCCGCAAGCGCGCAGTGCGGCCACGTAGTGCCGGACGAGCGCCACGTGCCGACGGGCCATCGCCTCGTCCGCGAAGCCCGACATGCGCTTGACCACCCGCCCGGGAAGGGCGTCGGTCTGCAGAGCCACGCTGATCTCGCCGTAGCCGATCACCCGGACGCCTGAGGCTTCCGGCGCGGACGGGTCCAAGGATCGCTCGAGCAGCACGAGGGCGTCGGTGAGCTCGGAGACGTCGGTCACGAGGCCGCACTCGTGACCGCGGCACATGCCACGTCGAGGGCTTGCAGGGCTCGGTCGACCTCGGCGTCCGACAGCAGCAGGCCGGGCTTGACCTGCAGCGCAGACGGGTCGAAGGCGGCGTAGATGGCCCAGACGCCCGCGCGCAGCAGGGCTCCGGTCATGAGCATCCCGCCGTGCTCGTGAGCGAAACGCAGGCCGATGACCAGCCCCGTCTGGCGCACCTCGACCAGCCAGTCCGGGTAGCGCGCGGCGAGGTCGGCGAGCCCGGCCTCGAACCGGACGGTGACGTGCGCGGCGTTGGCCTGCGTCGATGCGTTCAGCGTGTGGTCGAGCACAGCCTGAGCGACACGGCAGCCCACCTCGGCTCCTCCGAAGGTGGACACGTGGCCCCAGCCGTCCTCCTCCAGCCACCCGCCGAGCTGCTCGCTGAGCAGGGTGGCCGTGATGGGGTACAGCCCGCCGGACAGGCCCTTCGCCGTCACCAGCGCGTCGGGCACCACGCCGAAGCGCTCGACGGCCCACAGCGGTCCGGTGCGGCCCAGACCGGTCTGCACCTCGTCGGCGATGAAGGCGGTGCCGTGCGCTCGGCAGGCCTGGGCGAGCCCGGGCAGGAAGCCGGGGCTGGGCACCGGGAAGCCCACGGTCGCAGGCAGGGGCTCGACGACGACGGCGGCGACGTCGCCCGTCGCGAGCTCGGCCTCGGCAGCGGGCAGGTCGTCGAGCGGTACGTGGACGAACTCACCGGGCGCCCCACCGGACAGGAAGGACGCTGCCGCTCGTTCGTCTCCCGCGGCCAGGGCCAGGCCCGTGTGACCGTGGTAGGCGCCGGAGAGCGAGACGACACGGCGGCGCCCAGTGGCCCGGCGGGCGCTCTTGATAGCCAGGTCGATGGCCTCGCCCCCGCTGCTGCCGAACACCGCATAGGCGGCACCGGGGGTGAGGCCCACCAGCCGTTCGGCCAGCGCCGCCCGCTCGACGCTGGGGAAGTGGTGGTTGCCGATGTCGAGCTCGGCAAGGGCGCGGACGAGCACCTCCACGAGGTCGGGGTTGCGGTGCCCGAGGTTGTAGGTGCCACCGTTGAGGTGCAGGTCGAGCAGGTCGCGGCCATCGAGGTCCCAGATCCGGTAGCCCTCGCGGCGACCGATGACCAGGTCGGCGCCCAGCGCACGAAGCGTCCGGACCCGGTCGGGGCAGAGGAAGCGCTCGGCGGTTGCCAGTACCTGCTCGCGGTCGGTCATGCTCGCGCCGCCGCTCGGTCGAAGCCGGCCCAGGCGCGTCCGTAGAGGCCGCGGGTGGGCCGTCGCCCCGCCGGCAGCTGTGCCAACCATCGCCGTTCCGCGGCATCGACCTCGGCGAACGCCTGTGTGGTCAACGTGGCACGGTGCTCAGACGAGCCGGCACGGGCCTTGTCGGCACGCTCGAGCAGGTCTGCCTCCATCCGGTCGCGCTCGGTGGCGTAGGTGGCGATCGCGTCGGGGTAGTGGGCGAGGCTGGCACGGTGCAGGTCCTCGTGCCGCCACCACAGGGCTGCGGAGTCGTACGTACCGGTCGGGGTGGGCCCCAGGTCGGGCAGACCGCCGTCGAACCAGACCGGCTTGAACACCGACGTGCACGGCGCGGACGTGCCCGTCACCCACACGGACGGGGGCTCGTCCGGCACCAGGTGGGCAACCATCGAGCCGACCGACTGGCTCACTCGCACCGGCCCGAACCCGGCGTGTGCACAGACGTCCTGGCCGAGCAGGCCGCGCGCGGGCGTCCAGTCAGCAGCGGCGCCCTTGTCGCCGTGGTCGCGCAGCAGCTGCATCGCCAGCGACGGCGTGACCATGCCGGCGGCGGAGGCGAGGGCGCCCTCGGTGCGGCACTGGCGCGGACGCGCGTCGCTGAAGCGGGTGTAGATGCGGTCGGAGTAGTCGGCGGCGAAGTCGAAGTCGTCCGGACCGGTGCACCAGCCGCGTCGAACGGCTTCGTCGACCAGTCCGGGCGAGCTCAGGTCGGCGTCGCGATGGTGGGTGAGGGCGTTGGAGATCGAGCCGTATCGCTGCAGCCGAGAGGCGGCCCACTCCCGGCCGGCTGTCTCCAGCACCCACGCCTGTGCGCTGTCGGCGACGATGAAGCTGTTGTGGTAGCGCAGGTCGTGCGTGTGCCCGCACTGCCCGGACTGTCCATACCGCTCGAGCAGGTCCGTGATCACGTGCACGGCCTCGTCGGCGGTGCGTGAGCGTTCGAGCGCGAGACGCAGCAGGTCCATGCCGATGAGGCCGTCGACCGCCTCGTGCGGGATGCGCGTGAAGACGGCTTCGTTGCCGATGGCCACGCCGAAGGAGTTGACGCCCATCTCCGCGCCCCAGATCCAGTACGGCTTGGCGAGAAGGACGCCGTGGGTGTGCGGTGCCTGCGGGATGCGGAGGTACGTGGTGGTGACCGTCGTACCGGGCTCGTGATCGGCGGCGGGGACCAGGACGACCTCGTGCGCCTCGTTCGGCTCGCGGTCACTGTTCTTGCCCAGGACGACGGACCCGTCGGCGGTGGCCGGAGCGAGGGCGACGAACGTGTCGCACATGGTGCCAACAGTAGGGCCAGCCCAGGGCCGGCCCAGGGCCGTCCCGCGGGCGTCCGGGTCGACAGGCACCGTCACCCCTACGCTTCGGATCGTGAGCCTGCTCGCCCCCTTCCG
>CAYNWB010000104.1:0-3566 GCA_964400785.1 uncultured Actinomycetes bacterium
GGGCCGCTACTTCGTGCACGACCCGGTGCACCCCCTGTGGGACGTCGGTGGTCGGTAGCCGGCGGCCCACGCGCCGGTAGGTCAGCCCAGTCCGTCGGCGGCCCGCTCGAGGCAGCCCGCGACCCACCGCTCGCGGGAGTCGGGCGTGGTGGGTGCACCGTCGATGCACGCGGTGTAGAGGCGCTCGGCCAGTCGGGGGCTGACCTGGCCTGGGGCGTCGCGACCTGTCGCGGCGTCGGACACCGATGCGAGCGACCAGACGGTGAGCGCTGCTACGGCAGCTGTGGCGAACGTGCGGCGGGTGGGGTTCACGGTGGCCCTCCTTCGGGGGGATGCGGTCGTGGCTGTTGTCCCGCACGGCGGTGTCGGCGCGGCGGCGGGGGGTAACGCTGGGGTAAAGGCGGTGTTGACGAGCACCGATCCGTTGTTGACTCTCGCCGTATGGGGGTGAACGTGCTGGGTCCGCTGTCGGTGGACGGCGACGGCGAGGTGCTGGCGCCACGGGACCGGGTGGTGCTTGCGGCGCTGGTGACGCGGCTCGGCGAACCGGTCAGCGCCGACGCGCTCGCGGACGCGTTGTGGGGGGACGCGCCGCCTGCGACGTGGCCGAAGGTCGTGCAGAGCAGCATGGTGCGCATCCGCAAGGTGCTCGGTACGGATGCGGTGAAGACGACCGGGCGCGGGTACGCGCTGATGCTGCCGGTCGAGGACGTCGACGCGGTGCGGTTCGAGCGTGGGGTGCGGCGGGGACGGGAGCTGCTGGACTTGGGTGACCCCGAGCGGGCCCGGTTCACGTTGACCGACGCGCTGGGGCTGTGGCACGGCGAGGCGCTCGCCGATCTCGACGGCTGGGAGCCGGGCACGGCCGCTTCGCAGCGGCTGCAGGAGCTGCGCCGCGACGCCGAGGAGCTTCGGGTGGACGCGGCCCTGCAGGCGGGAGGCTGGCGGGAGGTGCTGGCCGAGGCGACGGCCTTGGTGGCCGAGCAGCCGTTGCGAGAGCAGCGGTGGGGGCTGCTGGCGCGGGCGCAGTACCAGGCCGGTCGCCAAGGCGAGGCGCTGGCGACGCTGCAGCGGGCCCGGGCTGTGCTGGTCAACGAGCTGGGGCTCGACCCGGGTGCGGACCTCGTGGCGCTGGAGCAGGCAATCCTGCGCCAGGACCCGCAGCTGCTGCCGGAGCATGAGGGTGCCGCGGCGGCCACAGGTGTGTGCCCGTACCGGGGCCTGCTGCCCTACGACGTCGACAGCGCTGAGGACTACTTCGGCCGCGACAGGGCCGTAGCCGTCTGCCGGCAGGTGATGACCGCGACGAACGTGCTGGCCGTGGTCGGCCCGTCCGGGTCGGGCAAGTCGTCGTTGGTGCGGGCCGGGGTCGCAGCCGGGCTGAGGCGCGACGGTCACGAGGTGGCCGTGCTGACCCCGGGCGCGCACCCGATGCGTGCCCTGGCCGAGGCCGAGGTGCTGCGCACCTCGACGGTGCTGCTGGTCGACCAGCTCGAAGAGGCCGCGACGGTGTGCGACGACCGGGTCGAGCGCGACGCCTTTCTCGATGCCCTGGTCGCGCACGCCGACTCCGGCGCCGGTGTGGTGCTGGCGCTGCGCGCGGATCGTCTCGGCCTGCTCAGCGGGCACCGCGGGCTGGCCCGGCTGATCGAACGCGGGCTGCACCTGCTCGGCCCGATGAGCGAGACCGACCTGCGCGCGGCGATCGAGGGCCCGGCACACAGGGCCGGTCTGCTGCTGGAGCCGGGCCTGGTGGACCTGCTCGTGACAGAGGTGGCCGGTGAGCCGGGCCCCCTGCCGCTGCTGTCGCACGCCCTGGCCCAGACCTGGGCCAACCGTGAAGGCCGCACCCTCACGGTCGACGGCTACCGAGCTGCCGGTGGCATCAGGGGGGCGGTCGCCCAAAGCGCCGAGACGCTGTTCCAGCACCTGCCCCCGGGCCAGCAGCAGATGGTGCGCGACCTGATGCTTCGGCTGGTCACCACCGGTCCGGACGGCCAAGCCGCCCGCAGCCCCGTCCCGCACCGCGTCGTCGAGGGAGACACGGCTCGAGAGTCGCTGCTCGAGACCCTGGTCGAAGCCCGGCTGGTCACAACCGACGGCGAGACCATCGAGCTCGCCCACGAGGCCCTCGTCGGGGCCTGGCCCCGGCTGCGCACCTGGCTCGACGAGGACGTCGAGGGCCAGCGCATCCTGCGCCACCTCACTGTCGCCGCCGACACCTGGCAGGCCATGTCCCGTCCCGTGAGCGAGCTGTACCGGGGAACCCGGCTGGCTCGAGCACTGGACTGGCGCGACCACACGTCCAGCGAGCTGACCTCCACCGAGCAGGCATTTCTCGACGCCGGACGCGACCTCGCCGAGGCCGAGTCACGCTCGGCCGAGCAGCGCCTCGCCGAGCAGAGGCGTGCCAACCGCAGGCTGCGCGGGTCGCTGCTCGGGGTAGCCGCCTTGCTCGTCGTGGCCCTGGTCGCCGGCGGCCTCGCGGTCCGCGAGGGGCAGCGGGCCGACGCCACCGCCCTCTCGGCGCAGGTGCGCGAGCTCGCCGCGGCATCGCGCGCGGCCACGTCCACCGACCCGGAGCTGGCCCTGCTGCTCGCGCTCGAGGCGGCTGATCTGTCGCGCACCGCCTCGCTCGACCCTGCCCGAGAGGCCGTCGAGGCCCTGCACGGGGCGGTCATCGCCCACAGGATCGACCAGGTCGTCCCAGGCCTCGGTGGCTCCGCGGCCTGGAGCCCGACCGGCGACCTGTGGGTCACCGAGGGACCTGAGGACGAGGGCGTGATCGACCTGCGAGACCCCGAGACCGGTGAGTCGGTGCGATCCTGGGTCGCACACGAGATCGACGTCAACGACGTCGCGTTCAGCCCCAGCGGGCTGCTCGCCACCACCGGCGACGACGGGGCTCTGCGAGTGTGGGACCCGCAGGACGGCCGGATGGTCGCCGAGGTCGTCGGGGAGGGCGAGGTCTGGGGCCCGTCCTTCAGTGCCGACTCGGGCCGGCTCTCCGCCTCGTGGCTGGGGCAGCAGGAGCAGCTCGTCCGCGTCGTCGACGTCACCAGTGGGCAGGTCGTCGTCGAGGTCGACATCCCGGGGTTCCCCCGAGAGACGTCCATCAGCCCTGACGGCACACGGGTGGCTGTGGGAACGTTCGTCCCGGCCGCGGCCCGGGTCGTGGATGCCTCCACCGGTGAGGTCGTGCACGCCCTGCCCGGACACGAGGGCGGAGTGGCCGCTGTCGCCTACAGCCCCGACGGAGCGTGGATCGCGACCGCGAGCGAGGACAGCACCGTCCGTATCCGTGACGGGCAGACCGGCACGACCGTGCACACCGTGACCGACTTCGGCAGCACCGTGTTCGGGTTGGCGTGGGCGCCCGACTCTCGCCGGTTGGCTGCCGGCGGCCTGGACGGTCGGATTCGTGTCGTCGACGTGAGCGAGTCGCAGGCACGCACCGACATCGTGCTGGCGGGCGCATCCATCGCTCGGGGCGTTTACGGGCTCGCCTTCTCACCGGACGGCCAACAGCTGGTCTCTGGCGACTACCCCGTCACAGCGGCCACGCT
>CAYNWB010000105.1:0-3505 GCA_964400785.1 uncultured Actinomycetes bacterium
CGCAGGTGCGGCGCCTGGGCACCCGCGTGCTGCTCGTCCAGCCGGACGCGCGGCTGCGCCGCGTCATGGGCACCCACTCGATGGCCGCGGCCAGTCGCCCACCGGTGGCACGTGCTGCCCGGGACCACGCCGCGCAAGTGCTGCGCGAGACCTGGCCGTACCGACCATGACGCCGCCACTTGCGAGCGTCGTGAGCCCGTACGGCAGGTTCGGGCTGGAGATGACCCTCTCGACGTTCGCCACGCTCTCGCCGTGCCGCACAAGCACGATCCTCACCGAGCGGCGCCTGTCCCGAGGTCACACAGACGCCAGCCGTCACGCAGGGGTGCACCAGATGCCGGGAGAGGTCGCGCTGCGCTGAAGGTCCCGAGGCGGCACGACCCGGCCCGCTGGGCACTCGTGGGCACGGGCCTGTTGGATGTGGGTGTGGGCATCTTGCGTGGCACCCTGCTTGCTCTGGACGGCGCCGTCGCGCTGACGGCGATCCCCGGAGGCGTTGCCCTGGCGGTGGGTGCTGAGGACCGGCGCTATCCGACCGAGTGGCTGCGGCGCACTCCGTTCCGGACGTATCGGGTGCCCGGAGCCCTGCTGAGCGAACTCGTCCGCGGCAGCGCGCCGCGCACGCCCGCGCGCGGACCCGGGTACCCCAGGAGTCTGGGCCCGGATGGCTGATCAGCTCGTCGCCACGTTCATGATCGTCATGGGAGTCGCGATCGCCGGAGTCTGGACCGCCGACATCATCCGCGGCACCGAGGTTGACCGCAGCCGCGGGCTTCTGCGCGCCCGCGACAGCGACGGGTCGCTTCTCGGCTGGCATTGGGTCGCCGAGTACGGCACGGCCGCCGTGCTGCTCATCGGGGCGGTCGGGCTGCTGACATCCAGCCCGTGGGCCGTCCCGGTGGCCGCGGCAGCGCTGGGCGCGACCTGGTACACATCGGTCAACAGCCTGGGGTGGGCACTGGCTCAGCGTTCCCGGCGCGCCTACGCGGCCCCGATGGCAGTCGGTCTCGTCGGCAGCCTCGTCTGCCTCGGTGCGCTCCTGGCCTCGACCCCTCCCGCGTCGGCGTGACGCGGAACGCCCTACCCGCGGCAATCACTCGATGACGCATGCCGGGACGTTCGACCGTGGGCTCAACCCAGATGGAGGCCGACTCTGCAGATGGCTGCAGTGAGAGGAGCTCCGTGATGAGCACTCCCGTCCTACCAACGGGTGATGACCAGGCGCTGCGGGACCTGGCGTTCAAGCGCGTGAAGGAGAGACGAGACTTCCAGGGGCACCTGGTCGCCTACGTCGTGGTGAACATGTTCCTGTGGGGCGTCTGGGCGGTGACGACGGGCCTGGGCTCCTACCCCTGGCCGGTCTGGGTGACCTTGGGCTGGGGCATCGGGGTCGTGATGAACTGGTGGGGCGTGACCAGACGGCCCATCACCTGGGATGAGGTCAATCAGGAGATCGAACGCCTTCGGTAGGAGCGCGCGGCGTCGTCGATGACGGTGCCCAGACCGTCGATCTTCTCGGACGTCGAGGTCGAGCCTGCCTCAGCTCGATCAGGCGCACCCCGTGAGCACCTCGACCGCGTCGAGGTCGAAGCCGTCCGTTGCCGGCCGCAAGCGTCCGGTGGTGTCGTCCAGCACCTGGACGTAGCGGACCGCCGGCAGTGGGCCCAGGTCGACCTCGCCTGTGCCTGTCACACGGCCTGCGTCCACCCAAGATGACCCGTCCCACGACACGAGAACACGGGCGGCGTCCTCGCGTCCCGGAGCGCCGTCGGCGGCGTCCACGACGAGGATGTCGGCGAGGGTGCCGTTGTTGTTCTGAATGGGACGAGCAAACGACAGCACGAGGTTGCCGCCGAGGCCGAGGGTCGTCCAGTACGGGTCGTCGGAGTTCGGGTCCGACAGCCCGAGGGCCTGCGACGGATCCCGGAAGGCTGGCGGGACGGAGGTTCCGTTGCTGCGCACGCCTGGCTCGTAGGACACCACCGACTGGGCGTCGCCGCTCGTGCAGAAACCGGGCACCGCCGGATCGAGTGAGAGTCCCACCAGAACGGGGTCGTGGTCGGACGAGCGGAACAGATCGGGACTGAAGAAGCCCGGCGGCCGTCCGAAGTCGAGGTTGTAGTCGAGGATGTCGGGTTCGTCGGCATTGATGTGCCACTCGCTGGTACCCATCACCTGCGGCGCGAGGGTGTCGTTGGACAACGCGTGGTCGAGGTAGCCCACCCTGCCGTCGAAGACGTAGCCGTAGGCGCGCTCGCCTCCGAACTCGCGCACCTGGTCGATGTAGCCGGCAGCCTCGAGCGCCCGGATGGGGTCCTCCTCGTCGTAGGAGTTCAGGTCGCCGATGACGAGGTGGTCGGGGTCGCCGCTGCCGGTCGGGTCGGTGGCGAGGAAGCGGGCGATGGCTTCGGCAGCGGCCGTGCGCACACCGTTGCAGTTGCCCTGCCCGTCTCCGGCGTCGGGGTCGCCCGGGCACGCCGACCCCTTCGACTTGAGGTGGTTGACCGAGACGGTCACACGGGCCCCCGTGGCCACCTCGTCGAAGGTCTGGGTGAGCATCGGGCGGTTGAGGGTGTCGATGAAGGCCGGGTCCACCGAGCTGTCGAGAATGGCGAAGTCACCGGCCGGCCGGACTGTGCCTGGCTTGTAGAGCAAGCCCACGCGGATGGCGTCTGTGCCGATCACGCCGGTGTCGATGAAGGAGTAGGTGCCAGCCCCGAGCAGGTCGTTGAGGCCCATGGCCAGGTCTGCGGCCGGCTCCACGCCAGGCGTGTTCTCCAGCTCCATGAGGCCGACGACGTCCGCGTCGAGGGCGGCTAGCGCCTCGAGCAGCTTGGCCCTCTGCCGGTCGAGCTCGGCCTGGCTGTCGGCGCCGCGGCAGTCGGCGTCCCCCTGCGCACCGCAGACGTCGGCGCCCGTGTCGATGGTCAAGAAGTAGTTCAGGACGTTGACGCTGGCCACCGTGACCGTGCCGCCGACCTCAGGTGCTGTCGTCGGCCTCGGGTTCTCGGCGCTGTAGGTGCCGTACACGGTCGGCTGGATGCGGTACAGGCCGAAGGTGTGGTCGATCACGCCCGTCACCCCGGTCACCGTGTCGCCACCTCGGAACGAGTTCGTGGGCCCGAAGTCGAGCCCGTTGCCGGGGTGCGGAAGGGTGGTCGGGTTCTGGCTGCTACGGGAGTCGTCGAGGGTGATGATCCGCAGGGCCTGCTCAGCGGCCAGCGCCTGGGCGGGAGCGCCCGGCTCCACCACGGCCGTGGGCGTGTCGAGGCGGTCCTCACCGTCGAGCGGCTTGGCCAGCACCACCTCGCCGAAACGGTCGTAGTTGAAGTACTCGCTGATCACCAGCTCGTCGGTGAGCTGCACCAACATGCCCTCGTACCGCTCGAGCTCGGTGGTGGAGGCCACCGGGAAGGTCACGGCCGCCGGCGTGATCGTCTCGCCGGCACCAAGCACCTCGACCGTGGCCGACGTCAGCTGGGTCATCGAGCTGGCGCCGCCCGAC
>CAYNWB010000106.1:0-3467 GCA_964400785.1 uncultured Actinomycetes bacterium
GGGGTGAGCCGACTGTCGATGCCTGACGCTGCTGATGCTCAGCGCGTCACCGGGTTCGTCCGCGGCACGATCACACCGTTCGGGTCGTCGACCACATGGCCGGTGCTCGCCGACGAACGCCTGCGCGGGCGGACGCTCACGCTTGGCGCGGGCGAGCATGGCCTGGCAGTCGCGGTGGACGCCGACGAAGCCCTCACCGCACTCGCCGCGAGCATCGACGACCTGACCGAGCCGCAGTAGCGCCCGCTCGCCGGGTTGCACCAGGCCTGAGACGTTCGCGACCCGTCGCGGACGCTCAAGCGTCTCGAACGTCTCAGGTCCGGTAGGCGTCCTCACGCGGCGCTTGCCCCTCGTCACCGATCGCGACGACCACCTTGCCCAGTGTGTCCGTCGCTCGCATCGCCTGCTGCGCCTCGTGGATGCGCTCCAACGGGAACACCTGCGCCACCGGTGGGCGCACAGAACCCTGGCGAGCCACGTCCACCAGCCGCGCGAAGTGCTCTCGCGTGTGCATGGTCGACCCGATGATGCGGCGTTGCCCCAGGTAGAGCTGGCGCAGGTCGATCGAGACAACCGCACCGGCGAACGCCCCCGCAACAACGACCCGACCTCGCCGGGCGAGCAGCCCGGGCCACAGGTGGAACAGGGGCCCACCGACGACGTCGGCGACGAGGTCGACCCCACCGGGAGCAGCGGCGGCGATGTCGTCAGCCAGTCGAGCGGATCGTCTGTCGACGACGGTGGACGCACCGAGGTCGACAAGCTGAGAGGCCTTGGACTCGGTCGAGACCGCCACCACAACGAGGCCGGCCGCAGACGCCAGCTGGACAAGGGCAGTGCCGACTCCGCCGGAGGCCCCGGTGACCACCACAGTCTCACCCGACGCTGCGCGACCGCGTCCGAGCATGCCCGCAGCCGTTCCGTACGCGATCGGAAGGCACGCGAGTTCGACATCACTCAGTGGGCTGGACGTCACGTCGTGCACGTCCTGCTGGGCGACGACGCAGTACTCGGCGAAGCCCCCGTCGTACTCGGAGCCGAGGATCGCCACAGGGTCGGCATCCGGCGTCGCATCCTCGTACGTCGCCGGGTCGACGATGACGCGGCGGCCGACGATGCCGCCATCCACACCAGGTCCGACGGCATCGACGATGCCGGCAACGTCCGCCCCCTGGATGCGGGGAGTGGCGATGGGAACGCCCGTCCACCCGGCGACAGCGTCGGGGTCACCCGGCGTGCCGTAGCGCCCCTCGCGCGTCCAGATGTCGGTGTTGTTCACACCTGCAGCGAGCACGCGCACCCGCACCTGACCCGCTCCCGGGCTCGGCGTGGCGACCTCGCAGACGACGAGCGCCTCGGGCCCGCCATGACGACTCATGACCGCAGCCCGCATGACGGCTCCACGCTAGCGGAACGCGTCTGCCTGGCGTCAGGCCGCGAGCAGCGCCGTCATGACGGCCAGGTCGGGGTCGTCGGACGGCTGGACACCGATACTGCTCAGCAGCTTGGTGATCGTGCCGTCGGACTCGGCCTCGACCCAGGCCGCGCGGTGCTCGATGCCCAGGTGCGGCAGGCCGGGCAGCAGCAGGCAGCCGCTCGCGGCCCGTTCCGCCTCAGGCGTTGAGTGCCTCGTCTCGTCCGGAGGGTGCAGCACGAACAGCGCCGGCGGGGTGGCGATGCTGCCGGGCCTGGGTGCGGTGTCGCCGATGAGCGGACCCGAGTTGGTGACGATGCCCACGCTGTCGGGGGCAGGATCGTCCGGGACGTCCTCGCGAGCGAGGAACAACGAGGTCGTGGGCACGAAGCCCGGTACCGCTGCGAGCCTGACGGCGAGCAGCAGCAGGTGCGCCCACTCTCGCGTGCTCTCGGGCCAGCGGCCCGACATGACGAACCCTGCCAGCGTCATGTTCTTGCGCGCGAACGGGGTGAGGCCCACCGGCTCGGTCATGTGCCACCTCCATGCTGAGCCGACCTGATCCCGCTACGTACGTGCTGCGGATGATGGGCGCCTGTGCGGCTGGCACACAAGACCCCTCGAGTGCCAACCGGCCGTCATCACCCACGGCGACCGCTTCTTCGTCGTCCACAGATGAGGGTTGAGACGTAGCCGCATGCCTGCTCAGACGGTATTCTTCAGACATGTGTTCGAATCATGGCAAGCAGCCGCCGGCGAATGTGCCAGCACTGCTCTCGGCTGCTGCCTCGCTGGACCCGAACGGTCTGGCCGAACTGCTGGACGGAGTTGTCGACCATCTGCTCTCCGCCGACCTCTCGGCGCTGACCGCGCAGCAGCACGAGGCTCTGGTGCGCCGCATGGTGCGCCACCAGAACGCCCAGCACGCGGCGGTTCTCGGCGCCATCGCCGCGTTCGACGCCGCCGATGTCGCCTCGACATCGCGCCACGTCACGACCAGGCGCTGGCTCGAGCACCGCACCCGGCTCGCACCGGGAACCGCGGCCCACCTCACGCGCACCGCCCGCGCCCTGCGCGACCACCTACCGCAGACGCGCGACGAGCTGGCGCGCCGGGCGATCTCCGCCCAGCACGTGAGCGCCATCACCGCGGTCATCACCAAGGTCGGCCTCGACCACGCCCAGGCCGCCGAACCCATCCTCGTTCGACTGGCCCGTGAGACCGAGCCGTCGGTGGTGCGTCGCGCGACAGCCCGCATCCACGCACTTGTCGACCCGGCCGGCGCCGAGAAGGCCCTTCACGACGCCTACGAGCGTCGTGGCGTGACCCTGTCGGTCGTCAACGACCGCGCCTACCTCGACGGCGTCCTCGACCTCGAGTCCGCCGAGATCCTGCGCACCGCGCTGCAGCCGCTGATGAAACGAGCCGGCCAGACCGACGAACGCAGCACCCCCCAGCGTCGGGCAGATGCGCTGCTCGACATCGCCCGACGAGCCCTCGACACCGGCACCCTGCCCGAGATGGGAGGCGAGCGGCCGCACCTGTCGGTCGTCGTGGACGAGGCCGCGCTCAGCGACCGACTCGGAGCGGTGACGCTGCCGTGGACGTCCACGGCGGTCCCGGCCGAGGTCGCCCGCCGTTGGGCCTGCGACGCCCAGCTCACACCGGTGCTCGCCACCCTCGTACCACCACCGGGCACTCCGGACGGAGCGACAAGCTCCACAGCGCTGCGGCTCGGAGGCGGCTGGCTACCGCTCGACGTCGGCCGGGCCTCCAGGCTCGCCACAGCCGCACAGCTCAAGGCCCTGCGGGTACGCGACGGAGGATGCATCTACCCCGGCTGCACACGCACAGCGGCCTACTGCGACGCCCACCACGTGCATCACTGGGCCGACGGCGGCACCACGTCGCTCGACAACATGGTGCTGCTCTGCCGACACCATCACCGCACCCTGCACGCCGCCCAGTGGAGCCTCTCCCCCGACACCGGCCAACCCGGCCGCTTCTGGGTCACGATCGGTGGCTGGGACAAGCCCGCCCAGACGGCAGCCGA
>CAYNWB010000107.1:0-3419 GCA_964400785.1 uncultured Actinomycetes bacterium
AGCAGGTCTGTCACCAGCCTGGCGATGCTGGCACCCTCTGCCTCGCCCTCCGACGCGGTGAAGGCGGCGGCGCAGAGGTCGATGATCTGTGGCTCCCACCCGGCATGTCCCGCGGCAAGCTCCATCGAGGCTCCCTCGTCCGAGGTGGCGTGGTTCCTGCGTCCGCGACCCTACCGACGCGCTGCCCGTCGATCCGTCGTGACGCCAGCGGCTGCAGTGTCGCCACGGGCAGGAACTTCGACCTGGGTCCGGCCGGCACGATCGCGAGATACTGAACGGCGGGGAAGGGGGAGCCTCATGGCAGGCACCGAACGAGATCTGCAGGTTCGAGCCGGGCCCTTCGCTGCGGGGATGCTGCTCGGCGGCATCACTGGGTTTCTGATCTGGATCACTACCGACACCTTCGCCCTGTTCCCGGCGTTCCTGGGTGTCGGGGTGGTGCTGGGCCTGGTGTTCTCCCGCGCCTCGGCAAGGTAGCTGCCGGTGCGGGACCTGAGACGTCTCGGACGCTTGCACACCATCGAAGCGTGCCGAATGTCTCAGGCGAGCCGGCGGCCCCGACGGGGTCGCGCCGGCCAGTAGGGTGCTGGTCATGCAGGTAGAGGTCACTGCCGGTCCCGCGTTCGCCTTCGGCCAGATCACACTGCCGCCTGGGGGCAGCGTTCGGGTGGAGGCCGGCGCGATGGCCATGACCCGAGGCGACGTGACGATCGCGACGTCGACCCAGGGCGGATTCCTCAAGGGCCTTCGCCGCAGCCTGGGCGGGGAGAGCTTCTTCGTCAACGACTTCAGCTCCGGCAGCGGCGGGGTGGTCGGCGTCGCCGCAGCCCTGCCGGGCGACATGGCGAAGGTGTCGATGTCCGGCTCAGGGTCGCTGCTCGTGCAGTCCGGGTCGTGGATCGCCTCCGACCCCGCGATCGACGTGGACTCGTCATGGGGCGGCGGCAAGAGCTTCTTCAGCGGCGAAGGACTCATCCTGCTTCGGTGTACTGGACAGGGTGACCTGCTCGTCTCGGCCTACGGGGCGATCCAGGCTGCCACCCTGGCCGCAGGCGAGACGATGACTCTCGACACCGGCCACGTCGTGGCGTTCGACGACTCGGTGGGATTCAAGGTGCGCAAGGCCGGCAGCTGGAAGTCGACCCTGCTCGGCGGCGAGGGACTGGTCACCGACTTCACCGGTCCTGGCCGGGTGTGGCTGCAGACGCGCAGCAGCACCGACCTGATCGGATGGATCGTCCAGAGGCTCCCACCGCAGCGGTCGTGAGGCCCAGGCCCTCAGGCGATCGACGCGTCCCGCAGAAAGCGCAGCACCGCGGCGCTCAGCTCAGCCGGTCGGTCAAGCATCGGGCAGTGGGCCGAGTCGTGCAGGTGCTCGACGCGGGCGTCACCGATGCGACCTGCCACCTGATCGGCCACGGGTGCCAGGCCCTGCTCGTCCAGATCGCCGACGACGAGCAACGTCGGGACGGTGATCTGCTGCAGACGCGGCCAGGCGGCGGAACGCTCCGCGGCCGGTCCCACCGAGGGCGACCTCAGGGCCCGACCGTTCATGTCGTGCATGAGGTCGCGGGGGATGCCCTGCACCCGTCCCTCTGTCTGCGCCGGGCCGTCGAGCCAGTACTGCACCTCCCAGCGGTTGAGCTCGTCCAGATCGCCCGCACGCTGAGCGGCGTCCACGCGGGCCTCGGTGGCGGCCTCGTCCGCAGACTGCTGCCAGAGCTCGACCGGCACCCCACTGGGCAGGGAACCGATCAGCACCAGCGCCAGCACGTCGTCCGGGTACGCCAGCGCGAGGTCGACGGCCAGGGTGCCACCCATGCTGTTGCCGAGGACGACGGCGGGACGGGCGTCGGTGTGCCCCGTGACGGCACGAAGATCTGCCATGTCGTCGTGTGGTTCGGGCTGGCAGCGTGTCGACCCGAACCCGCGCCGGTCGTAGGCGATCGTTCGGTACCCGGCCTCGGCCCAGGTCGTCGCACACCACTGCCAGGAGCGTCTGTCACAGACGCCCGCGTGCAGTGCGAGCAGGGGGACACCGACACCCCACACGGAGACGGCCAGATCGGCCTGCCCGCTGGTGACCCACACGTCCGGGTTGTCAGTGCCTAGGCTGCTGCTCATCGGGGCATCATGGCTCATGGCTGCCGCATGGAGGTCTGCGGCGGGCCGGCAGGCCGACGACGAAGGGTGACCAGCATGGCGACGCCGACGACCCCGGAGTCCGACGGCTTCTCGGCGGCCGAGCGCGAGGCGATGAAGCAGCGTGCGGCCGAGCTGCGCGCCGAGGGGCGACAGGGGGCGAAGAAGGCCGACGCGTTGCAGGCGGTGCTCGATCGGATCGCGTCGATGGCACCGCAGGACCGCGCGCTTGCCGAACGCGTGCATGCGACGGTGCTCGAGAACGCTCCGCAGCTGTGGCCCAAGACCTGGTACGGCATGCCCGCCTACGCCAACGCCGACGGCAAGGTCGTCGTGTTCTTCCAGGACGCGGGCAAGTTCGAGGCCCGGTACGCGACGTTGGGCTTTCAGGACACGGCACACCTCGACGACGGCGAGATGTGGCCGACGTCGTTCGCTCTCATCGGGTGGAGCCCGGCGGTGGAGCAGAGGGTCGCCGCTCTGGTCAGGACAGCAGTGCGCTGACGAGCCCGCAGCGATCAGCCCCCAGTCGGGGCCTGCACCAACCCGACCCCACGGTCGGCGACATCGACGCCGGGAGCCAGACCGGTCACGTCCGCGTGTGACAGCAGCCGGGCCGTGACGGTCGCAGCGTTCGCCGGAAGCGGGGACTCCCGGACGTCCTGCCACCACAGGGCGGCGACACCGGCCGCGTGCGGGGTAGCCATCGACGTCCCGTTGAGGCTCTCCAGCCCGCCGCCGCTGCGGGCGGACAGCACGTCGACACCGGGTCCCGCGACCTGTGGGAACGTGTTGGAGAACGGCGCGACGACCAGACCTTCAGCCGAGCGGCCGAGAGCGCCGGTCGACAGGACGCCTTCGGCGGCAGCCGGGAGCGACACCCCGATCTCGTGGTCGGGGTTGACGTGGCGCTTGCTCTCGTTGCCCGAGGCAGCCACCACGACGACTCCATCGGTGAACGGCACCGTCGCGGCGACCATCCGCATCAGGGCGTCGAACATCCTCAGGTTCGCCCGGTAGGCCTCCAGCGCGCGCGAGGTTGCCAGGTCGACGGGCCAGCCCCGATCGGCCAGCCCCTTCACCATGCCCGGGAAGTCGAACCCGAGGGACATCGAGATGACCTGCGCACCCTGCTGCACTGCCCACTGCATGCCTCGGAACAGCATGTCGGAGTCGCCGCCCCCGTCGTCCCCCAGCACCTTGCCGATGAGTGCGCGCTCGACGCCGGGAGCGACTCCGATCCGTGTCCCCTCGACGTCACGGCCGAACACCGTGCC
>CAYNWB010000108.1:0-2294 GCA_964400785.1 uncultured Actinomycetes bacterium
GTTGCGGTCCGTGGCGAAGCCGCATCCGTGCACGCTCGGCGCCAGCGGGCCGGCGGCGAGAGCGCTGCGCCACAGCGGGACCACCCCCCGACCCAGGCTCCTGCGGCCCACTGCCCGACCCGGAAGGCTGTCTGCTCCTGCGGTGGTGGCGCTGGGTGCGATGGGGAAGGTGAACGTTCGCCCTGTGCTGCTCGCATGTATCGAGCGGGTCAGAGCCCCAGCACTCCGGGGTTGAGGGTGCCTCGCGGGTCCAGGGCGGTCTTGGTTGCACGCAGCGCCGCGGCGAAAGGGTCCGGGCGCTGCCGGACATACCAGGGGGCGTGGTCGCGGCCGACCGCGTGGTGGTGGGTGATTGTCCCGCCTTTGGCGGCGATCGCCTCGGAGACGCCGGTCTTGATCTGGTCCCACATCGAAACCAGTGAGCCCCACCGTCCCGAGGCGTAGATGCCGTAGTAGGGCGCGGGGCCGTCGGGGTAGACGTGGGTGAAACGGCAGGTGAGGACTCCGGGAGCGCCCAGCGCCGCCAGCACCTCGTAGGCCGCCGTCGTGATCGCCGCGTGCAGCTCGTCGAAGCGGTCCCAGGTGCAGGCTGTCTCGAAAGTCTCCGCGATCAGGCTTCGCTGGGTGACCGCGTCGCGTTGGTAGGGCATCCGGAGGAAGGATGAGCGCCAAGCGTCCGCGGGGGTCGTGTGTGCCCCGGCGGCTCGGTCGGGATCCTTGGCGCTGACCTTCCCGGGGCGCCCGCCGTGGTCTCGAGCGATGTCTATCGCTCGGTCCAGCCAGGGGTCGACCGGGTGGTCGGCGGACTCGAACGCGAGTACCAGCAGCCCTCCGGTGGTCGATGAGCCGGCATTGATCATCGCCTCCATCGGGTCGAGCAGCCGGCAGTTGCTCGGGTGCAGCCCGCACTGGGCGATCGTGCGAGTGGCTGCGACCGCGTGGGCGAAGGAGGCAAAGTCGACCGTCACCGATTGCTGCCAGCGCGGACGGTGCTGGAGGCGCACCCAGGCTTCGGTGATCACCCCAAGTGTTCCCTCGGAGCCGAGGAACAGTCGGTCCGGTGAGGGACCCGCGCCCGAGCCGGGGAGTCGTCTCGACTCGCTGGTGCCGGTCGGGGTCACCACGCGCAGGCTCTCGGTCAGGTCGTCGATGTGGGTGAGCATGGTGGCGTAGTGGCCGGCGGACCGGGTAGCGATCCAGCCACCAAGGGTGGAGAACTCGAAGGATTGCGGGAAGTGCCGCACAGTCAGCCTGTGCGGGCGCAACTGGTTCTCCAATGCAGGACCGAGCACCCCGGCCTGGACGCGGGCGGCCCGGCTCACCGGGTCGACCTCGAGCACCCGGTCGAGCCGGGTCACATCCAGGCTGATCGCGGGAGCTTCGAAGCGCGGCTCGACCCCGCCGACCACCGAGGTGCCGCCGCCGAAGGGCACGATCGCCACGTCCGCCGAGGACGCCCAATCCAGGGCGTCCACGACGTCTTGCTCGCGGCGCGGTCTGAGCACCACGTCAGGAGCGTTGCTCAGGTCGCCTTCTAGGTTGCGCACCACGTCGCGGTAGGCCTTGCCGTGGGTGTGCGCCGCCCTGTCCGCGACGTCATACGACGCGATAGGCGCCAAGGAGCTCGGGACGCCGACCCGAGGCGCCGGCAGGTTGAGGCCGGCGACCTCGGGGGGCTCGTGCAGCAGGAAGTCGTGGTTGGGCAGAAACGACGCCACCCGGGCAACCAGATCCTCGGCCTCGGCGCCCGTCACAGCGTCCTCAACGTTGCCCCAGCCCCACCACGATCTCCGTGCCATGCGGGGACCCTAGGCGAGCCAGGGACCCCGTCAGGTTCTGGTCGCTGGTGCTCCCTGCCCAACTGAGAGAGTTCTCCCGTCAACCGCCTGACAGTGGTGCGGCCTGACATCCAGGTCGGTCCGGAGGGGTTGTCGGTGCTGCTTCACTGGGCTCATGGCCCGCGACGAGTGGCTAAGTCGTCTGCAGGACCGCGACAGGCCCGACGGCATCCTCGCCACGCTCGAGGACCCCCGGCTCGGCATTCGCGTCGTGCTCGCCAACACAGTCGTCCCGCCGGTCCTCACCCTGGTGTCGGTGCTGGCGTGCTGGGCCCTGGGCGAGGTGGCCGTCGCCGGTGTGCTCACCGCTTTGCTCGCAGCCCAGCTCGTTGCGGGGGTGCTGTTCCTCCGCACGGGTCGTGTCCGGGAGTCGGTGCTCGTGCAGCTGCTCGCCCTGTACCTGGCCGTTCTCGCCGTCCTGGTGCCGCCCACGTCCGTGCTGGTGCAGCGGCTGGG
>CAYNWB010000108.1:2304-2869 GCA_964400785.1 uncultured Actinomycetes bacterium
CTCCGCACGGGTCGTGTCCGGGAGTCGGTGCTCGTGCAGCTGCTCGCACTGCTCGTGGCCTCCACGGTCTGCCACGTGCTGCTCGGCGGCTACCTGTGGTCGGGCGGCAGCCTGCTCTACGGCATCGCGGTCGCTGCCGGGGCGGCGCTGTTCGTCGGCCGCCGGGCAGCCGTCGGGCTGATGGTGACGTGCCTCGTTGTCGCCGTCGCCCTGGCCCCGCTCGAACCCGTCCTGCAGGCCCGCCGGGATCAGCCCCTTCTCGCGCTGTCGGTGTTCGTGATGCTCACCCTGTACCTGGCCGTTCTCGCCGTCCTGGTGCCGCCCACCGCCGTGCTGGTGCAGCGGCTGCGTGCCGAGCAGGGCCGCACCCGGGCCCTCATGCGCAACGTGCTGCCGGCCAGCATCGCCGACCGGCTCAGGTCCGGCGACACCGCGATCGCCGACGATCACCCGGCGCTCGCCCACCTGCGAGGGCGCTCCTCGGCTGGCTTCGGTGGGCCGACGTGACGCGCATCGGACTCGTGCTCGGGGCGGGCGGCCTTACCGGTACGGCCTTCCACGCCGG
>CAYNWB010000108.1:2879-3359 GCA_964400785.1 uncultured Actinomycetes bacterium
CTCAGGTCCGGCGACACCGTGATCGCCGACGATCACTCGGCCTGCAGCATCGTGTTCGCCGACCTTTCCGGGTTCACCGCGCACGCTGAGCGTCTGCCGGCCGCCGAGGTCGTGCGCGAGCTCAACACGATCGTGACCCGCTTCGACGCCCTCGTCGCCCAGCGCGGTGCGGAGAAGATCAAGACCATCGGGGACGGCTACCTCGCTGCGTGCGGACTGCCTGACCCGGACCCCAAGCACGTACACACCGCCTGCGCCCTCGCCCTCGACCTGCGGGACGCGATGGACGCGCTCAACGCCGAGCTCGGCACGAACTACCGGCTGAGGATCGGCGTCCACACCGGCCCAGCCGTAGCCGGGGTGATCGGCACGGCCAAGTTCGCCTACGACGTGTGGGGCGACACCGTCAACGTGGCCAGCCGGTTGGAGTCGACGGCCGTGCCCGGAACCGTCGCGGTCTCCGCGGCGGTCGCGGCGTCA
>CAYNWB010000109.1:0-3287 GCA_964400785.1 uncultured Actinomycetes bacterium
CGACCTGGTGATCCGCTTCACCGGCCACGACCTGCGCACCGACGACGGGCCCGTGACGGGCCAGACCCAGCTGTCGCTGGACGGTGGCGACGAGCAGCAGAACTCAGAGCTCGAGGCGGTGAAGGCGCGGGCTGTGCTCGACCTGGCCGGCGCCCTCGACGCCGAGCTCGACAAGCGGGGGGGACGACGGCTGCTCGACGAGGTCGAGCTGCCGCTGGTCGACGTGCTGGCGCGCATGGAGCGGGCCGGCATCGCCGTCGACGACGACTACCTCGTCGGGCTCGAGTCGCAGTTCTCGGGCCAGGTGGCCCAGGCGGCGCAGGACGCCTACGCAGCCATCGGGCACGAGGTGAACCTCGGCTCGCCCAAGCAGCTGCAGGTGGTGCTCTTCGACGAGCTCGACATGCCCAAGACCAAGCGCACCAAGACCGGCTACACCACCGATGCCGACGCGTTGGCCGACCTCTACGCCAAGACCGGGCACGCCTTTCTCGAGGCCCTGCTGCGCCACCGCGACGCGACGCGCCTGCGCACCACCGTCGAGGGCCTGCTCAAGTGCGTGGACGACGACGGACGCATCCGCACCACGTTCAACCAGATGATCGCCGCGACCGGGCGGCTGTCGTCGACCGACCCGAACCTGCAGAACATCCCGGTGCGTACCGACGCGGGACGGCGCATCCGCGCAGCCTTCGTCGTCGGCGAGGGGTACGAGTCGTTGATGACCGCCGACTACAGCCAGATCGAGATGCGCATCATGGCGCACCTGTCGGGCGACGAGACGCTCGTCGACGCGTTCGCGTCCGGCACCGACTTTCACGCCGCCACCGCGTCGCGGGTCTTCGGCGTCGACGAGCACGACGTCACGCACGAGCAGCGGGCCAAGATCAAGGCGATGAACTACGGCCTGGCCTACGGCTTGTCGGCCTTCGGGCTGTCGCGTCAGCTGACCATCGAGGTGGGCGAGGCCCAGGCCCTGATGGACGAGTACTTCACGATCTTCGGCGGTGTGCGCGACTACCTGCGCTCGGTGGTCGACGAGGCCCGGCAGACCGGCTATACCGAGACCATCATGGGGCGACGGCGCTACCTGCCCGACCTGACCAGCGACAACCGCAACCGCCGTGAGATGGCCGAGCGCATGGCGCTCAACGCGCCCATCCAGGGGTCGGCCGCCGACATCGTGAAGGTCGCCATGCTGCGGGTCGACCGGGCGCTGGTCGACGCAGGTCTGACGTCACGTGTGCTGCTGCAGGTGCACGACGAGCTCGTCCTCGAGGTGGCACCGGGGGAGCTGGAGGCACTCGACGGGCTGGTGCGCCGCGAGATGGCGGATGCCGCCGATCTGACGCTGCCCTTGGACGTGTCTGTCGGAGTCGGGCACAGCTGGGACGACGCGGCCCACTGACCCTCGAATCGGGCGACCTCGGCGCGACCACCGGTTTCTTGCTCGCTCAGAGGTCTCACGACGCACCGGTTGACAGGCCCTTCGGTGCTGGCGCATCGGGTGGCTGTCCCTTATGGTTCGCCTCGCCTGGGTTACCACAAGGTAACTGGCGAGTTTCTGGGAGGTCAGCAGTGGTGAAGAAGGTGCTGGCCGGAGTCACCTTGGCGGTGGCGTCGGCGGTCGCGCTCCTCGTCGGCGACGGGCTGGGATGGGACGTCGACGGCGTCCTGTTTCTCGGTGCAGGTGTCGGAGGAGTACTTGGGCTCGTGACCGGATCGACTCCGCTGGCACGTATCGGCGGATTCCTGCTGGGCATCCTGGCCGCGTCTGTGGGGTACGCCCTTCGCGCAGCCCTGCTGCCGGACAGCGCCGGCGGACGGGCGGTCGCAGTGGTCGTCGTCGTCGCGTTGGCGGTGGGTCTGATCCTGCTGACCTTCGGCCGCTCGCCGCTGTGGGCCTCACTGCTCGGCGTGGGCGCGCTCGCGGGGGCCTACGAGATTCCGTTCACCGACTCACCCGGTTCGCTGACGTCCAGCCTGCCGGCGACCTTGACCCTGCTGCTGTTCATGGTCGCCGTCGGCTTCGCCTCGACAGTGTTCTTCGCCGAGGACGAGGGCAGTGGCAACGAGCCGCATCGACGGCGCCGCTCGAAGCAGACCGACGACGGCGGCGAGGCTGCCGAGATGGAAGAGACCGCGTCGCTCGACGAGGTCCTCACGGGTGGGAAGGCCTGACATGCACACGACGATCCGATCAGGGCTCGCCGGTGCCGCAGCCCTCAGCCTTGCCGTTCTGACCCCGTTGGCGACTGCGTCCGCGCAGAGCACCGGGGAGCCTGTCATCACCAACACCGAGACGGTCAACATCAGCCTCGACCCCAGCGGCAACGTCGAGATCGCTCGGCTGTACGACCAGATCGCGATCCAAGGCTCGGGGGACGTCGAGTACACCAACCCCGTGTCGACGGCCGGTCTGCGCAACCTCGACGAGTTCGGCGGTTTCAGCGTCGAGGGCGATGCCATCGTCGAGTCGGCGTCGGTCGACGGCCAACAGCGCCGACGTGCGCTGGCCGACTTCAACCAGGACCTACCCATCACGATCTCAGCGACGTACTCGCTGGACGGCCAACCGATCGACCCGTCCGACCTCGTCGGCAAGTCGGGCACGGTCGAAGCCGTGTTCAGGGTGGAGAACATGACCGGCGCGGAGGAGGAGATCTCCTACCCGGACGGCACCGGCGGAACCGTCACCGAGACCGCCATGGTCTACGACCCGTACGCCGGGTCGCTGGGGTTCACGCTGCCGCCGAACTTCACCGACGTCACCTCCGACGACGGCTTCGTCACAGCGGGTGACGGACGTGGCGGCACGCTCATGAACTACGGCATCACGCTCATCAGCGGGCTGACCGAGCCGGTCGCCGAGGTGAGCTACACGGCGACGGTGACCAATGCCGTCATCCCGCCGGTGACGCTGTCGGTGCTGCCGGTCGTGGTCGAGTCGGCTCCCTCGGCTGTCGCACAGCTCCAGGCGCTCCAGGGAGGCGTGGAGTCCGGTCAGGAGCTCGCGTCGAACGGTGTGCTGCTCGATGAGAACGTCCTCGCCCTTGCGGACGGCGCAGCCGAGCTGGTCAGCGGCATCTTCCAGCTACGCGACGGCGCGCAACAGCTCTCCGCCGGCCTCGTCAACGACGCCGCACCGGGCGCGAACCAGCTTGCCGATGGGCTGAACCAGCTCAACGGACAGGTTCCGGCTCTGGTGGACGGTGTCGGCCAGCTCAACGCTGGTGGAGGGGACCTCGCTGCTGGCCTTCGGAGCAACAACGCCAGCGACCCTGGCC
>CAYNWB010000110.1:0-904 GCA_964400785.1 uncultured Actinomycetes bacterium
AGTACGTTCCGCGGGGTGTTGGACGCCGTCGAGGCGGAGTGCACGGGCCTTAGGTGCCGGGCTCGGGTTGGTGGTGGAGTTCGGGATCGTGTCCGATCCGGGGGGTGGGGCCTTAGGTCGAGTCTCGGGGTCATGGAACGGCAGCCATCGACTCTGAAGGAGACCACCATGACTCGCACTACGCGTCGTCTCACCGCCCGCCTGGCCACTGGTGTGGCGGCTGGTTTGCTCACCGTCGGGGTGACGGGCGCCCCGGCGACGGCGCTGCGCCTGGTGCCGGTGGACCCGCCCACCGCGGTGAGTGTCAGCGAGCCGACCGAGGACCCGTCGCTGCTGCAGACGATGGGGCGCCTGTCGGTTCCTACCGGCACACCGAGCGGCACAGACACCGGCCCGGTGAGCGGGACCGGCGACGAGCTGCTCATGAGCAGTGGCCGGCTTCCCCGCTAGCGCAGAGCATGGCCGCGGTGAGGAACCCCGCAGCGCTGGCTGGGGCTGGCAGCATGGGGCAGGTGCCAGCCGTCGGGATGGGCGTGCCGCTGGTGGGCCGTGACGCCGAGACGTTGGTGCTGCGGGCCGAGATGGAGCGCGCCTTCTCGGGGGTGACCCGGTGTGTGCTGATCGGTGGGGAGGCCGGCATCGGCAAGACCCGCCTGGCCGGGGCGCTGGCCGACCTGGCGGGCGAGACGGACCCACCGGGGCGGCTGGTGTGGGGCCAGTGCGTCGACCTTGGTGGCGACGCGATGCCCTACACCCCGTTCCTGCCCGTGGTGCGCGCGCTCGCCGCCGACGTCGGGCAGGAAGGCTTGGATGGGGCGCTCGGGGCGGGGCGGGGGGAGCTGGCGCGGCTGCTGCCCGAGCTGGGGTCACCGGCGGCCGGCCCGGAGTCGGAGGGGGGGCGGGG
>CAYNWB010000110.1:987-2104 GCA_964400785.1 uncultured Actinomycetes bacterium
ACTGGGCCGATGCGTCGACTCGGGAGCTGGTGTCGTTCCTGGTGCGCACCCTCGACGAAGGCCGTGTGCTGCTGGCCGCGACCTTCCGGGCCGATGAGTTGCATCGCCGGCACCCGCTGCGACCGCTGCTGGCCGAGCTGGAGCGCCACCCGCGGGTGACCCGACTCGAGGTGAGCCGGCTGCCGGCAGCCCAGGTGGAGGAGATGCTGACGTCCCTGCGCGGCGAGCCCCCGAGCCCGGCACTGGTGGTCGATGTGGTTGAGCGCAGTGGTGGGGTGCCGTTCTACGTCGAGGAGCTGGCCACCCGATCCCCGGGGCAGCCGCTGCCCGACACGTTGAAGGACCTGCTCCTGCTGCGGGTCGGGGCGCTCTCACCGCCGGCGCAGCGATTGCTCGGCGCTGCCGCGGTGGGCGGTGCGCGGGTCGCCCACCCGGACCTGGCCGAGGTCACCGACCTCGACCCGGGTGCGTTGGAGGCCGCGCTGCGCGAGACGGTGGACGCCCTGCTGCTGCTGGTCGACCGCGACCTGCCCGGCTATGGGTTTCGGCATGCGCTGCTGCGCGAGGCCGTGCTCGACGACCTGCTGCCCGGGCAGCAGACCGCGCTGCACGAACGTTGGGCACAGGTGCTGCAGCAGCACCTGGACACCTCGGGCACCGATGCGGGGCTGGCGGTGCGGGTGGCGCACCACTGGTACGCCGCCCTCGACCTGCCGCGCGCGTTCACCGCCGCCCTGACCGCGGCCGACGCCGCCCGGGCCGCGCTCGCTCCGCAGGAAGAGATGCAGATGCTGGAGCGGGCGCTGCAGCTGTGGGCACGGGTGAGCGACCCGGAGACGGTCACCGGTTGGGACCGGGCGGCCCTGCTCGAACGCGCGTCCCACGCCGCCTTCGACGCCGCCGACCAGGACCGGGCAGCGGGCTTCATCGACGCTGCCCTGCCTGAGGTCGACCCGGTCACCGACCCGCAGCGGCACGCCCACCTGCTGGTGTTGCGTGTGCGCCACTCCTACCTGTCGGTCACCCCGGCACAGTCCCTTGACACGCTGCAGCGTGCCCTGGACCTGATCCCCGCGGACGTGCCGTCCAGCGACCGCGCCTGGGCCCTGGCCAAGGC
>CAYNWB010000110.1:2114-3152 GCA_964400785.1 uncultured Actinomycetes bacterium
GGTATCGGCAGTGATACGCGGATCGGCAAGCGCTTCCTCTTTCCGGGCGTGGGCTATGGAGGCAGCTGTTTCCCCAAGGACGTCCAGGCCCTGGCCAAGACGGCCGAGTGGCGCCTCGCGCTCGACGAGGTCGACGTCGCCGCGGACCTGGCCGCCCAGGCTGTCGACGCGGCGCGGCTCGCGCAGGACCCCGAAGCCGAGTCCCACGCCGCTCTCTACCTGGGGCATGCGAAGGGAGCCGTCGGCGACTTCGACGCCGCGCTCGCGCTGATGGAGGACGCGGGGCGGCTCGCCATCGAGGCAGGTTCGCGGCGGGCCCTGAGCTACGTCCGGCTCGGTCTCGGCTACCTCTGGCAGCTGATGGGGCGCTTCACCGAGGGCGCGCAGACGGGCCGGGTGTGGCGCGAGCAGGTGCAGCGCGACGGCTTCGGTCGCACCCAGGCCAAGTTCTGGGTCATCGGCGAGGTCCTGTCGCTCATCGCGCTGGGCCGCTGGGACGACGCCATGGGGCTGGTCGACGAGTTCCTCGCCCAGGACTTGCCCCGCCTTGCCGAGGCCTACCTGTCCCTGGCCCGTGCGCAGGTGCTGGTGTGGCGGGGTGACCCGCGAGCCGCCGACGCCGTCGCTGACCTGGACCGGATGGCGGACTGGTGGCCGGAAGACCGGAGCTGGGCCCTGTCTGTCGCGATGGCGCAAGCCGCGCACGCCCTCCACCTGGGCGATCCCGACACCGCGCTGACGATGCTGGTCGACCGGCTCGCCGACGGCACGTGGCCGACGAGCACCGAATCCACGTGGCCCGCCCTGCACACCCTCGCCAGGGCTGTCGCGACAGTCGAGCAGCGCGACGGCGCCGTGCAGCAGCAGGCTCGCGACACGGTCACGGCGGCGCGGCGGGCGTTCACACCGTGGGGGAACCAGCAGGTCTGGGACGCCGTCCTCGACGCCGAGCTCACCCCCGGACACGACGCCGCCGACCGGTGGGAGGCGGCCTACCAGGCCCTGACCGACCCGGCCGTGGAAGGGCCCGTGCATCTG
>CAYNWB010000111.1:0-2956 GCA_964400785.1 uncultured Actinomycetes bacterium
TGGCCGCCATCGTCACCGCCGCCACGGGGCTGCCCGTGGTCAAGCACGGCAACCGGGCCGCCTCGTCGGCCACCGGGTCGGCCGACCTGCTCGAGGCGCTGGGCATCAGGCTCGACCTGCCCGTCGACCGCGTCGGGGCCGTGCTCGGCGAGGTGGGCATCACGTTCGCGTTCGCGCCCGTCTTCCACCCGGCCATGCGCTTCGCCGGGCCCCCGCGGCGTGAGATCGGCGTGCCGACCACGTTCAACATCCTCGGACCCCTCGCCAACCCCGCGCGTCCGGCCGCCATGGCCGTCGGCTGCGCGGACGCCCGCCTCGCCCCGGTGATGGCCGGCGTGCTCGCCGCGCGCGGGGTGTCGGCGCTGGTGTTCCGCGGGGACGACGGGCTGGACGAGCTCACGACCACGACGACCAACCGGGTGTGGGTGGTGCGCGACGGCCAGGTGGACGAGCAGACGCTCGACCCGGCCGACCTCGGTCTGCCCCGCAGCAAGCCGTCCGACCTGCGTGGGGGAGAGCCCGAGCAGAACGCGGCCACCGCTCGTCGCACGCTGGGTGGCGCCACAGGCCCGGTGCTCGACACCGTGCTGCTCAACGCCGCCGCAGCCGTGGCGGCCGCTGACGGCCTCGCCGGATCGCTCACCGACGCGCTGGCCGCCGGGCTCGAGCGGTGCCGGCAGGCAGTCCAGGACGGACGGGCCGAGGCCCTCATCGACCGCTGGGCCGCAGCCGCCGCCTGAGCCGTCCGGAGCCGAGTCAGAAGCCGATCGAGAACGCCTGCTCGAGGTCGTGCCGGGAGTAGGTGCGAAACGCCACGTGCGTCTCGGTCGAGAGCACGCCGGGAACCTTGTCGAGGTGCTCGGTCACCACGCTCGCCACGTCGTCCAGCTCGCGCACGCGCACCATCGCGACCAGGTCGATCTCACCGGTCACCGAGTACACCTCGGTGACGCCGTCGATGTCGGCGATCGCGGCGGCCGCCTCGGGAATCTGGGCGACGTCCGCGCTGACGAACACGATGGCGGTGACCACGGCAGACCTCCGAACGCTCGGCTGCTGCCAGCGTAGTGGCGGGGCACCCCTACGCTGGCCCGGGCGCAGCCGCGCCGCCACTGCCGCTGGAGGGATCGCACGTGACCGTCACCTGGCCGACCGCCGACACCCGCTGGCGCTGTACCCAGTGCGGCAACCTCACCCGGTTCGACGTCGTGCGCTCGTCGCGGGTGAAGGAATACGTACACCTCGACCTGGCTGGTGAGCCCGAGGTCGAGGAGACCGAGGTGCTCTCGGAGACCCTCGAGCAGGTGCGTTGCCGCTGGTGCGGGGCCACCGGCACGGTCGAGCTCGTGCCGCGCCCCACGGCTGAGCAGAGCGAGACCGAGGCTCCCGAGGGGGTGGTGCTCGACCCGGAGGAGCAGCAGGCCATCGAGGCTCTGGCCGCGGGCGGGCTGATCCCGCCCCTGCGGCTGGTCAGGCCGGCGTGACGCACCACACCCTGGGGGTTCGTCAGATTTGGTCACGGACGGGTAACATTGCGGTCACGACATGATCATGGTGCTCGCCTGGCGTGCCCCCCTGCCGCTTCTTGAAGGACTCCCACACGTGACACCCACCGCCCAGCGCCGTTCGTTCCGGACGGCCGTCGTCGGTCTGACCTCGGCGTCTCTCGCGTTGTTCGGCATCGTCGCCGTTGGCACCTCCGCGTCGGCCGACCCCAACCTCGACCGGGTGCGAGCCCAGGTCGCCGAGGTCAGCGACAAGGTTGACGACCTCTACCACGAGGCCGGGGTCGCCAACGAGCGGTACCTCGCAGCGCAGGAGGAGTACGCGGACGCGGAGAAGCGCCTCGCAGCCTCGGCCAAGGCCGCCGAGCAGCAGCAGGCGAAGCTCACAGAGATGACCGTCGACATGGGCGGGTTCGCCGCCGCGGCCTACCGCCAGGGCATGGTCGACTCCACGCTGCACCTGGTGCTCAGCGACAACCCCAAGGACGCTCTCAACGAGTCGATCATGCTGGACGCCTACGCAACCAGCCAGTCATCGGCGCTTGCCGTCATCGCCACCGAGCGCGCTGCCCTGAGCAAGAAGCAGGCCGACGTCGAAGAAGAGACCGCGCTGCTCGAGCAGATCGAGAAGCAGATGGCCGACGAGAAGGCCACGCTGGAGTCGAAGGTCGACGAGGCCGAGGCCCTGCTCGCGTCGCTCAAGGACGAGGAGCGCGAGATTCTCGCCGAGATCGAGGCCGAGCGTCAGCGTGAGGCCGACCAGCGCGCCGAGGCCGCTGCTCGCGCGGCTCGTGACTCCGAGCGCACCACCGCGCCGGCGCCCGCGTCCGCTCCTGAGCCGCAGCCCGCTCCCGCCCCGGCCTCGGGTCGTGGCGCCGTCGCCGTCAACTTCGCACTGGCGCAGATCGGCGACCCCTACGTCTACGGCGGCACGGGTCCGGATGGGTGGGATTGCTCCGGCCTCACCAGTGGTGCCTGGCGTGCGGCTGGCGTGTCGATCCCGCGGACCTCGCAGGCCCAGTTCTACGGGCTGCCCCGGGTGTCGATGAACGCGCTGCAGCCCGGCGACATCATCGGCTACTACAGCGGAGTGAGCCACGTCGGCATCTACATCGGCAACGGCCAGATCGTGCACTCGTCGCGACCGGGTCGTCCGGTGAGCATCGCCCCGCTGTACTCGATGCCCGTCATGGGAGCCGTGCGGCCCGGCTAGCCGTGCTGGGCTGGATTCCCGGTCACCGAGCGCACCCTGTGGATCATATCCAGCAGGTCGTCGATCGACCGGATGCCAAAGTGCTCGTAGAACAATTCGGTGGTCTCGTAGAGCAGGGGGCGTCCGGGAAGTTCGGCGCGGCCGCCGATCCGGATCAGCTCGCGATCGAGGAGTTTCTGCAGCATGCCATCGCAGGAAACGCCCCGCCCCGCCTCGATCGCCGACTTCGTGATCGGCT
>CAYNWB010000112.1:0-2150 GCA_964400785.1 uncultured Actinomycetes bacterium
CACCGCCAACGACGTCAACAGCCGCATGCCCGACTACGTCGTGCGGCGCGTCCAGCTCGGGCTCAACCAGCGGCGCAAGGCCGTCAACGGATCCCGGGTGCTCGTGCTGGGCATCGCCTACAAGAAGAACACGAACGACGCCCGCGAGACCCCGGCTGTCGGCGTCGTCGAGGGACTGGTCGCCCTCGGCGCCGAGGTCGCCGTGCACGACGAGCATGTGGGCCCGCACCCGCTCGACACACTCGCCGAGCGCGTCCCTCTCACCGAAGGCCAGGTCGAGCGTGCCGACGCCGTCGTGCTGGTCACTGACCACGACGACGTCGACTACGACCTCGTCTCCGCCCACGCCGCGTACGTGTTCGACACGCGCAACCGGCTGCGGGGTGAGTCCGTCGAGCTTCTCTGAGGGGCGCATCTACCTCAGCCCTCCCGACACCGGTGCGCTCGAGCGCGAGTACCTGCTGGCAGCACTCGACAGCGGCTGGGTGGCCCCGGTAGGCCCCGACCTCGACGGCTTCGAGCACGACCTGGCCCGGCTGACCGGCTGGCCAGGAGTCACCGCGGTCTCCAGCGGCACGGCAGCCCTGCACCTCGCGCTGCTCGTCACCGGCGTCGAGCCCGGCGACGAGGTGCTGGTCTCGACCTTCACGTTCGCCGCGTCGGCCAACGCCGTCGTGCACGCCGGGGCGACCCCGGTGTTCGTCGACAGCGAGGCATCCACCTGGAACCTCGACCCCACCCTGCTCGCCGACGTCCTCGCCGGGCGCCAGCGCACGAACCGGCTGCCCCGCGCCGTCGTCGTCACCGACCTCTACGGGCAGTGCGCCGACTACGACGCCATCGTGCCGCTGTGCCGCGAACTCGGTGTCACCGTCATCGAGGACGCCGCCGAGGCGGTCGGGTCGACCTACCGGGGACGTGCCGCCGGCACCCTCGGCGATGTCGGCATCTTCTCGTTCAACGGCAACAAGATCATGACCACCAGCAGCGGCGGAGCAGTGCTCGCCGCCGACACCGCGCTCACCGACCGAGCGCGCTACCTCGCCACGCAGGCCCGCCAACCCGCGCTGCACTACGAGCACACCGAGGTCGGCTACAACTACCGGCTGAGCAACCTGCTCGCCGCGGTCGGCCGGGCCCAGCTGGTACGGCTGCCAACGATGATCGAGCGGCGCCTCGCCGTCCACGCGCTCTACCGCGAGAGGTTGGACGGTCTCGACGGGGTCGTGTTCATGCCCCTGAGCCCGGCCGACAGGTGGAACGGCTGGCTCACCTGCCTGGTGCTCGACTCCTCCGAGCAGCGCGACCGTGTGCTGGCCGCCCTCGCGGCCGACGACATCGAGGCCAGGCCGCTGTGGAAGCCGATGCACGCCCAGCCTGTGTACGCCGCGCACGAGGCGCACGTCACCGGCGTGAGCGACGACCTGTTCGCGCGAGGCCTCTGCCTGCCCAGCGGGTCAGTTCTCACGCAGGACGACGTGCTGCGGGTGGTCGACGTCGTGAGGCAGGCGATGCACTCCTGACAGCCCAGGCGTCCCGGCGTTCGCGCAGCCAGCCCTCCAGCAGGTGACCACCGACAATCTTGCGCTGGAACGCCCGCTCGTCGTCAGCGACCGTCAGCGCATGTCGTCCAAGGCGGTAGGCGTCGCCGCCCGCGTGCGCGACACGGTTGCCGGCCAGCACCGCGCTAGCGTGGCGTCGGCGCACGATCACTTCGGCCGCCGGCGAGGGCGCCACGGCCTTGGGGTAGGCGAAGTGGGCCGGGGTGACGCCCAGGCGGTTCTCGATCAGCTCCATGGCCCGGTCGACCTCGTCGGCAGCCTGCTGGGTCGTGAGCCCGGCCATCACCCGGTGCGTGTGCGTGTGGGAGCCGATCGCCACCAGGCCCGTGCTCAGCATGTCGGCCAGGCCAGCCCAGCTGACAGGGCGGCCCTCGTCGGGAAACGCACGCTGCCGCTCCACGAAGTCGGTCGAGACGTAGAAGGTGGCCGGCAGACCTCGCTCGAGCAGCATCGGCATGACGACGTCGGGCCAGTCGGCCGTGCCGTCGTCGAACGTCAGCACGACGGCTGGGGCGTCGGCAGGCTCCCCCGCAGCGTCGCCACTGCTCAGCGCCTCGTCCAGGCTCACGACCCGACGCTCGCTGAGCA
>CAYNWB010000112.1:2210-2737 GCA_964400785.1 uncultured Actinomycetes bacterium
CCGGCCCCCGACACGGTGGTAGATCAGCCCGACGAAAGACCCGGCGGACGACCGCCCCGCCAGGGCGTCCAGGGGCCCACTGCTCGCATGCACCGCGCGACGTGCGAGCCCCCGAACCACCGTCGCGATGCTAGCCGAGCGATCGGCGGATGGGGCCGGGCGCCATCGGTCGCTACGGTTCCCCCTGTGCGCGTGAGAGCCATCGACATCGCGGGCGCGCTGGCACTCGTCGGCGTGGCCGTGCTCGTCGTGCTCTCGTTCACCTACCGCCCGCAGGCCACGACGACCACGGTGTCGACCGGCGACTCGATCCTGTCGTCCCCCGCTGCCACGGCCACCCCGACGGCGACGCCGACCCCGACTCCGACCCCCACCGCGACGCCCACCCCCACTGAGGCTCCCGCCGAGCCCGAGCCTTCGGTCGAGCTCGTCCCCGAGGAGGAGCGCTCGTCGATCAGCGTGCAGGTGGTCAACGGCGGGGCTCCCGACGGCTCGGCGGGCGAGATGACGGCTCGCCTCGCGGCGGC
>CAYNWB010000113.1:0-2628 GCA_964400785.1 uncultured Actinomycetes bacterium
TGCACGTCGACTCCGTGTTCCTGCTGCTCGGCCTCACGGTCGGCATGTGGTTCGCCGCCCGCGCCGCCGGCTCCCCCGGACGGGTCGCCAGGGCCACGGCCGTGCTGCTCGGTGTGTCGCTCGCGCAGGGGCTCATCGGCTTCGTCCAGTACTTCACGGGACTGCCCATCGTGCTGGTCGGGCTGCACATGCTCGGCGCCACGCTGCTCGTCGTCGCCGCGGTGTCGCTGCTGCTCAGCACGCGTGAGCGCGTGCCGGTCGACCCCGCGTCAGCCCAGCAGCAGGACGTCGGCGCCGATGGCGACGAAGACGAGCGTCAGATAGGTGATGGACGCGTGGAACAGCCGCATGGGGCGCACGTCGGGCTGGGCTAGCCGAGCCGCGCGCAGCAGCCGCCACGACTCGAGCATGAACCAGGCTCCGGCCACCACCGCCGTCGCGAGGTAGACCCAGCCGAGCCCGGCCACGGGGGCCAGCAGCAGCGACGTCGCCACCGTCGCGCCGGCGTAGGCGAGGATCTGCTGGCCGACGCGCACGTCCTCGGCGACGACCGGCAGCATCGGCACGCCCGCTGCGGCGTAGTCGTGCCTGAACTTCATGGCCAGGGGCCAGTAGTGCGCGGGAGTCCAGAAGAACACCACGAGGAACATCACCCAGGGGGGCCACGCGAGCCCTCCGGTGACGGCAGCCCAGCCGATGAGCGTGGGCAGGCAGCCGGCGATGCCGCCCCACACGATGTTCTGCGAGGTACGTCGCTTGAGCACGACGGTGTAGACGATGACGTAGAACGCGTTGGCCAGGGCGGTCAGGCCGGCGGCGAGCGGGTTGACCCACAGCAGCATCATCGCCACGGCCACGACCAGCAGCACGCTGCCGAAGACGACCCCGGCACGCACCGAGATCACCTCGTTGACGACAGGCCGCCGCGACGTGCGCCGCATGAGGGCGTCGATGTCGCGCTCGATCACCTGGTTGAACACGTGCGCGCTGCCGGCGGCGAGCGCACCGCCGGTGAGCGTGGCAACGGCCAGACCCAACGGGGGCAGACCGCGCTGGGCGAGCACCATGGCCGGCAGGGTCGTGATGAGCAGCAGCTCGACGACCCGTGGCTTCGTGATCGACACGTAGGCCTTGACCGTGTCGGTCCACGAGCGGCCGGCCCCGGCCGACGACCCCTCGACCGCAACGGGTCGCGGGTCCACGGCGGTCACCTGCCCCACTGTACCGACGTGGTGACCGGATTCCTCAGGCTGCACAACGCAGCCGGGGGTGAGCATGCCCACCTGGTCGGCGCAGATGGCTAGGCTGCCCACGGGCGGTCATCGCGCCGCGTCCTGTGACGTCCTTCGAACGCCGTGGAGCCAACGATCCCGATGACCCGTCCGCTCGACCTCGACTGGTGCGACACCGATCAGCTGGCGGTGGACACCGTCCGGCTGCTGGCTCTCGACGCGGTGGAGAAGGTGGGCAACGGCCACCCCGGAACCGCCGTGAGCCTGGCGCCCGCCGCGTACCTGCTGTTCCAGCGCCACCTGCGGCACGACCCCAGCGACCCGCAGTGGCTGGGCCGCGACCGCTTCGTGCTGTCGGCCGGGCACTCCAGCCTCACGCTGTACCTGCAGCTGTACCTGTCGGGCTACCCGATGACGCTGGCCGACATCCAGTCGCTGCGCACGTGGGGCTCGCAGACGCCCGGCCATCCCGAGTGGGGCCACACCCCCGGGGTGGAGACGACCACCGGACCCCTGGGCCAGGGCGTCGGCAACGCCGTCGGCATGGCGATGGACGCGCGGCGTGTCCGCGGCCTGCTCGACCCGGACGCCGAGGCGGGCACGAGCCCCTTCGACCACCACGTGTACGTGATCGCGTCCGACGGCGACATCCAGGAGGGGGTCTCGGGCGAGGCGTCGTCCCTGGCCGGCACGCAGCAGCTGGGCAACCTGACCGTCGTCTGGGACGACAACCACATCTCGATCGAGGACGACACGTCCGTGACGTTCACCGAGGACGTGTGCGCCCGCTACGAGGCCTACGGGTGGCATGTCGCACGCGTCGACTGGGTGCGCCCGGATGGTGAGTACGTCGAGGACGTCGCCGCCCTGGACGCGGCCCTGCGCGAGGCCCGAGCGGTCACCGACCGTCCCTCGTTCATCGCGCTGCGCACGGTCATCGGCTGGCCGGTGCCGGCCAAGCAGAACACGGGCGCGATCCACGGCTCGAAGGCCGGCGCCGAGGCGGTGCAGGCCACCAAGCGGCTGCTCGGGGCCGACCCGGATGCGACGTTCGCCGTGGCCGACGACGTGCTGGCCCACGCACGCGGCGTAGCCGACCGGGGAGCCGCCGCACATGCCGACTGGAGCGCCCGCCTCGCGGCCTGGCGGGCGGCGCACCCCGAGCGTGCCGCGCTGCTCGACCGGCTGATTGCCCGCACGCTGCCGGACGGGTGGGCCGAGCAGCTGCCGACCTTCGCCGAGCAGCGTGCGGCCGGCACGGCCGTGGCGACCCGATCGGCGTCGGGGGCGGTGCTCACCGCGCTCGCGCCCGCCCTGCCCGAGCTGTGGGGCGGCTCGGCCGACCTGGCCGGCAGCAACAACACCACCCCCAAGGGGGAGCCGTCGTTCCTGCCCC
>CAYNWB010000114.1:0-2579 GCA_964400785.1 uncultured Actinomycetes bacterium
CGTCCTTGAGGTTGTTGACCCGAGCGCCGTGCACACGGATGAGCTCGTGGCTGTCGGCCGGGTTCGTCGGCTCTCCCTCGGTGCGGGGCACGGCTCAGGAGCCCGGACGGTCCAGCCCGAGTGCGGTGTGCAGCTCGGCTCCGACCCGTGCGTGCACGCGGGTGCCTGCGGCGACGTGCTCGAACGCCAGCACGTCGCCCTGCTCGAACACCCGTGACACCAGGTCGCCCCGGTCGTACGGGATCACCGTGGTGACCTCGAACTCTGGCCGGGGCAGTGCGGCCTCGATAGCGGCCTGCAGCTCGTCGATCCCGGCTCCGGTGCGGGCCGACACCGCTACCGACCCGGTCTCCGCACGCAACAGCCGGGTCACCGTGTGGGGGTCGGCTGCGTCGGTCTTGTTGACCACCACGAGCTCGGGCGCCGTGGTCGCGCCGATCTCGGCCAGTACCTCCCGCACCGCGGTGAGCTGGCCCTCCGGGTCACGATCCGAGGCGTCGACCACGTGCAGGATCAGGTCGGCGTCGACGACCTCCTCGAGCGTCGAGCGGAACGCCTCGACCAGCTGGTGGGGCAGGTGGCGGACGAACCCGACGGTGTCGCTGAGCGTGTAGGTGCGACCGTCGGGGGTCTGCGCCCGGCGCACCGTCGGGTCCAGCGTGGCGAACAGCGCGTCCTCCACCAGCACGCCGGCATCGGTGAGCCGGTTCAGCAGCGACGACTTGCCTGCGTTGGTGTAGCCGGCGATCGCGACCGCCGGTACCTCGTGGCGCACCCGGTTGGCGCGCTTGGTGTCGCGCGCCGTGGTCATGTGGGCGAGCTCGCGCCGCAGCTTGGCCATGCGCTGGCCGATGCGGCGCCGGTCGGTCTCGAGCTTGGTCTCACCAGGCCCGCGCCCACCGATTCCACCGCCGCCGGCGACCCGTCCACCGGCCTGTCGCGACAGCTCGCCGCCCCAGCCACGCAGTCGCTGCGTCATGTACTGCAGCTGGGCCAGCTCGACCTGCGTCTTGCCCTCCTTGCTCTTGGCGTGCTGGGCGAAGATGTCGAGGATCAGCGCGGTGCGGTCGACGACCTTGACCTTGACGCGGTCCTCCAACGCCCGTAGCTGCGCAGGGGTGAGCTCGCCGTCGCAGATCACCGTGTCGGCACCGGTGGCGACGACCGCCTCGCGTAGCTCGAGCACCTTGCCCGAGCCGATGTAGGTGGCCGGGTCGGGTCGGCTGCGGCGCTGCAGCAGCACGTCCAGCACCTGCGAGCCGGCAGTCTCGGCGAGGGCGGCCAGCTCGGCCAGCGAGTTCTCGGCGTCGGTGGAGCTGCCCTCGGCCCAGACGCCCACCAGCACGACGCGCTCGAGGCGCAGCTGGCGGTACTCGACCTCGGTGACGTCGGTGAGCTCGGTGGACAGTCCGACCACGCGGCGCAGAGCCTGGCGGTCCTCGAGGTCGAGGGTGCCGACGTCGGGGGCGTCATGGTCGTCGCGGGACTCGTCGAGCAGCTCGGTGCGGGGTTCTGGTGTCGTCATGCTGCATCCAGGGTCGCACGTCAGCCCCGCCCCGTCACCTCAGTATCGAGCGTGCCCTGCGCCACCAGCACGGCCGGGCCACGCAGCAGCAGCGACCCACGGTCGTCCTCGGCCACCCACAGACGCCCACCCGGCACGTCGACGACGTACGTGGTGCCCGGCACCGCGGCGTCGGCGCGCATCGCCACCCAGGCAGCGGCGCACACCCCGGTGCCGCACGACTGCGTCTCGCCGACCCCGCGTTCCCACACCCGCATGCGAAGGTGGGTCTTGCCCTCGCGCACCACGAACTCGACGTTCGCCCCGTCGGGGACGAGGTCGGCCGGGGTGACCTCGGGCGGCGCCACCAGATGACCGACGTCGGCGAGGTCGTCCACGGCCACGACGGCGTGCGGGTTCGGCATGGCGACGGCGGTGGCGGGTCTGGTCACCGAACCCTGGCGCACGCGGACAGGCCGGCCGGACAGCCCGGGGCGCGCCGGGCCCATGTCGACGGTGAGGGTGCCGTCATCGTGCGGACGCACCGTCAGCACCCCGGCACGGGTGCCCACCGGCAAAAGACGCGCCACCGGAGACGCCGAGTATGAAAGGGTCGGCCAGCGGGTTGCGCAGCAGCACCTGCATCAGCACGCCGGCCAGCGCGAGCAGCCCGCCCACGGCAAAGGCGGACAGCGCGCGGGGCAGGCGCAGCTCCAGCACCAGGTCCCGTTCGCCGGGGCTGCCGCCGCCGGCCAGAATCTCCGCGATCCGCGTCAGCGGCAGCGGCTCGCTGCCGGTCGCCAGCGCCGCGGCCAGGCACGCGAGCGCCAGCAGCAGGAGGCCGGGCAGCAGCAGCTTCTGCGGCAGGGTCATGACGCCTTCCGTCGCTGGTCCGCTATTCGGGATTGTGGAAGAATGACGGCCAAGAGGTTTTCCATGAATTCCGACAACATCGACGAGCACGGCTTCCGCGCGAACGTCGGCATCATACTGGCGAACGAGGCCGATCGTCTGCTGCTGGCCGGCCGCGCCGGGCGCAAGGGATGGCAATTCCCCCAGGGCGGCGTCGACCGCG
>CAYNWB010000115.1:0-1798 GCA_964400785.1 uncultured Actinomycetes bacterium
CAGCCAGAGCACCCCGAATGCCAGGGCGAGCCCGACGATCGCCTCGGTCTCCGGGGGGCCGAGGCACAGCCCCGCCACGGTGACCAGTGCCACTCCGGACGTGATGCCCCGCCCCGCCCAGGAGTCGAGCCGCGGCGCTCCGAGCGCGACCAGGGCGAGGGCCCCCACCGCGAGCCACACCCGCCACTGCGGACCGCTCGCGCGCTGCATGGCATCGACCACGAGCCACCCCGCCGCCGCACCGACCAGCACCCGCACCGGGGCGGGCCATGGCCAGCCGATGCGGTCGGTCGCGAGGGTCGCGGCGCTGGTCACCGGGCCGACCGTAGCGGAGTGGTCACTCGTCCGATCGGTCGAAGCCGCCTGTCGCACCCTCGGGCTACCCTGTGGGTGATCATCACGAGCGAGATAGTCGCTCGCGGACGCACGTGGGCGACTTGGGGGAGACCGTGGTCGAGAGGATCCGGAGGCTGCCTCAACGCTTTGAGGCCGGCCTTCGGCGCAGCTTCCCCAGGCTGCAGCTGTTCTTCGACGCGCTGGCCTGGGTCGTGGCTCTACCGCTGGCCGCCGTGCTGCGGTACGACTTCGAGCTCGGCAAGGTGAACTGGTGGGGTGTGCTGGGTGTCGCTGCCCTGGCCGTCGCGTTGCAGGCCCTCGTCGGCGGGGCGATGGGGTTGTACCGGCGCCGCTACCACTACGGCAGCTTCGACGAGGTGCGGGTGCTCGCCGTCGCGATGGCGGTGGTCGCTGTGGTGCTGTTCGTCGTAGCGCTCGTCGTCGGTGGAACCTGGGTGCCGCGGACGGTGCCGGTGCTCAGCGGCTTTCTCGCCCTCGTCTTCGCTGTGGTGGTGCGCTTCGTCGCCCGGCTGATCGAAGACCGGCACCTGCTGCCGTCCACGTCCAGCGCCGAGCCCATGGTGGTGGTGGGGGCAGGGGAGGCCGCCACCCAGATCGTGCGCACGATGCGCCGCACCCCGGAGAGCCCCTACCTGCCCGTGGCCTTCGTGGACGACGACCCCCGCAAGGCGCACCTGCGCGTCAACGGGGTGTCGGTCGAGGGGACGAGCGCGCAGCTGCTGGACGTGGCCGCGCGCCATCGCACCTCGACGGTGCTGGTCGCGATTCCCAGCATCACCGGCGACCGGCTGCGCCAGATAGTCGAGCCCGCCATGGACGCGGGCATGACCGTGCTCGTGCTGCCGCCCGTGTCGGAGCTGCTCGGGACGGTCGGCCCGTCCGACATCAGGCCGCTGACCGTCGAGGACCTGCTGGGGCGCCGACCCGCCGACGTCGACCCGCGCTCGATCGCCGGGTACATCACGGGTCGGCGCGTGCTGGTGACCGGAGCCGGCGGTTCGATCGGTTCGGAGCTGTGCCGCCAGCTCAAGCAATACCAGCCCGCGGCGCTGGTGATGCTCGACCGCGACGAGTCGGGACTGCACGCGACCCAGCTGTCGATCGAGGGTCGGGCGCTGCTCGACTCACCGTCGCTGGTGCTCGCCGACATCCGTGACCGCGACCGCCTCTTCCAGGTGTTCGCCCACCACCGGCCCGAGGTGGTCTTCCACGCTGCGGCGCTCAAGCACCTGCCCCTGCTGGAGTCGAACCCGGCCGAGGGCTGGAAGACGAACGTGGTCGGCACCCGCAACGTGCTCGAGGCAGCCGAAGCCACGGGCGTGGCCCAGCTGGTCAACATCAGCACCGACAAGGCGGCCGACCCGTCCAGCGTGCTCGGCTTCACCAAGCGGCTCGGGGAGCGCATGACCGCTGAGTCGGCTCTGCGCAACGGGCTCGCCTA
>CAYNWB010000115.1:1846-2572 GCA_964400785.1 uncultured Actinomycetes bacterium
CGCGCAGGGGGGCCCGGTGACGGTCACCCACCCTGACGTGACCCGCTACTTCATGACGGTGAGCGAGGCTGTCGCCCTGACGATCCAGGCGGGGGCGCTCGGTGAGCCCGGCGAGGTGCTGGTGCTCGACATGGGAGAGCCCGTCCGCATCGCCGACGTCGCCCGGCGCCTGGCCGAGCAGGCGGCGGGCCGCGTCCAGATCACCTACACCGGACTTCGGCCGGGGGAGAAGCTGCACGAGGTGCTGATCGGGGTGGACGAGGTGGACGACCGGCCGAGGCATCCGCTGATCAGCCAGGTTGCCGTGCCCCCGCTGTCGTTCGAGCAGGCGCGCGCGGCGTGCACGACGAACGGCATGCTCAACGTGTCGGCGACGATGCTCGCGTTGGCCGTGGGGTGGGGGCAGTACGCCGAGCAGCCCACCGACACTCGAGAGGACTGAGCGATGCCCCGCGCCGTGGTGACCGGCGGTGCCGGCTTTCTCGGCTCGCACCTGTGCGAGCGGCTGCTCGACGACGGCTACGACGTGGTCTGCCTCGACAACTTCTTGACCGGGTCTCCGCGCAACGTCGAGCACCTGATGCAGCGGCCGGGCTTTCGTCTGGTGCGCGCCGATGTCTCGGACTACGTGCATGTCACGGGACCCGTGGACGCGGTGCTGCACTTCGCGTCGCCGGCGTCACCCATCGACTACCTCAGGCTGCCGATCCACACGCTCAAGGTCGG
>CAYNWB010000116.1:0-2411 GCA_964400785.1 uncultured Actinomycetes bacterium
GCCGTCAGCACCGAGGCAGCGAGCGTCGCCTCGACCTCGGGGTCGTCGCGGGGCGCCAGCGGCACGGTGACCACCGTGGCACCTGGGATGCGCTCGGCTGCCGCGAGCGTCGCCTTGACCAGAACGTCGGACGGGACGGCGCTGCCCACGGTCCGAACGAGCAGCAGCACGGATGCGTCCCGGGCGGTCTCGGCCAGCGCCGAGACCTCGGCCGCCAGCAGCGGACGCAGTACCAGGACGCCGGCATGCGGCCCGGCGGCTGCCACCTCGGCTGGGCTTCGGCCGAGCGCGCGGAACGAGCCTGAGGTGGGATGGCTGAGCAGCTCGACCGTGCCGTCGGCTGCGACCGCCGCGACGGGCACACCCTCCTCGTCGACCAGAACGCCGCCGCCAGCCGACTCGACGACCGACGCGGTCGCGGCGTCGAGGCTCAGTGGGGCAGTGAAGGTGCTCAGGGGAGCGAAGGCACCCGCGGCCAGCAGCTCGACGTCACCCAGGGTCTGGGCCGTCGGGTGCACCTGCGGCCAGTCGGGCTGAGGCATCGCCCCAGTCTGTCAGGCAGAGTCAGCGCGCTGCTCGAGCGCGGCGCGCAGCGCCTCGTCCCACGGGCGCATGGGCGCCAGCCCGGCGACCTGCCAGCGGTCGTGCCCAAGAACCGACCACGCCGGACGGGGCGCCGGCCGGGGAAACGCCTCGGTCGTCGTCGGACGGATGCGCGCCGGGTCGCCGCCGGTGAGCTCGACAGCCGCCTGGGCCAGCCCGTGCCAGGTCGTGCGACCCGACGAGGTCGCGTGGTAGACGCCGCCAGGCGCGTCCGCCTCGATGGTGTCGACGATGCGGTGGGCCAGGTCGACGGTCCAGGTGGGTTGCCCATGCTGGTCGGCGACGACGTCCAGGGTCTCGCGCTCGGCCGCGAGCGCCAGGATGGTCGAGACGAAGTTGCGTCCCTGCCAGCCGTAGAGCCAGGCGGTGCGCAGGATCCACGACCGGTCGGGCAGGTAGGTGCGAACGGCCCACTCGCCGGCGGCCTTCGTGCGCCCGTAGGCGCTGCGCGGGGCCATGGCTGCGTGCTCGGCATACGGCTCGGTGGCGTCGCCGGCGAAGACGTAGTCGGTCGACATGTGCAGCAGGCGAGCCTCGGTGCTCGCGCAAGCTCGTGCCAGGGTGGCCGGGCCGACGGCGTTGACCGTGAAGGCGGCCGCCTCGTGGGTCTCCGCGCCGTCGACATCGGTCCAGGCGGCGCAGTTGACGACGACGTCGACCCCTTCGACAGCCCGTGCGACCTGCTCCGGGTCGGTGATGTCGAGGTCGGGCAGGTCCTGGGCATCGACGTGGTCGCCCGGGCGCCGCTCGGCCAGGTGCGCGCAGAGGTCGCGACCGAGCATGCCCCGGGCGCCGGTGACGAGCCACCTCACGGGGTGAGCGCTCCGATGCGCGCCTTCAGCGGCTGCCACCACGCGCGGTTGTCGCGGTACCAGGCGACGGTGTCGGCGAGCCCTGCGGAGAACTCGACGCGCGGTGCGTACCCGAGCTCGTCGCTGATCTTGGAGATGTCGACCGAGTAGCGCAGGTCGTGCCCCTTGCGGTCGGTGACGTGCTCGACGCTCGACCAGTCCGCGCCCACAGCGTCGAGCAGCCGCTCGGTCAGCTCACGGTTGCTCAGCTCGGTGCCGCCGCCGATGTTGTAGACCTCGCCGGCGCGGCCACCGTCCGCGACGAGCTGGATGCCTCGGCAGTGGTCGTCCACGTGCAGCCAGTCGCGCACGTTGCGGCCGTCGCCGTAGAGCGGCACCGACAGACCATCGAGCAGGTGCGTGACGAACAGCGGGATGACCTTCTCGGGAAACTGGTAGGGCCCGTAGTTGTTCGAGCAGCGCGTCACGACGACGGGCATGCCGTACGTGCGGTGGTAGGCCAGCGCGAGCAGGTCGGACGACGCCTTGCTCGCCGAGTACGGGGAGTTGGGGCTCACCGGATGGGTCTCGGGCCAGGAGCCGTGCTCGATCGACCCGTACACCTCGTCGGTCGACACGTGGACGAAGCGGGGCAGCTCGTGGCGCAGTGCGGCGTCCAGCAGGGTCTGTGTGCCGACGACGTTGGTCATGACGAAGTCCGTTGCGCCGGTGATCGAGCGGTCGACGTGCGACTCGGCGGCGAAGTGGACGACGACGTCGGCGTCGGCGACCAGCCGGTCGACCAGCGTGGGGTCGAGGATGTCGCCCTCGACGAAGCCGAGACGCTCGTCGGCAGCCACCGGGTCGAGGTTCGCGCGGACGCCCGCGTAGGTGAGCTTGTCGAGCACGACGAGGCGGTCGACGTCGGCGGCGATGGTGCCGTCCAGCAGCGACCGGACGTAGTGCGAGCCGATGAACCCTGCTCCGCCGGTGACGAGGTAGCGCATGCCCGGAATC
>CAYNWB010000117.1:0-2363 GCA_964400785.1 uncultured Actinomycetes bacterium
GGTCTCGGCGCGGATCGCCTCGTCGCTCCAGGCCATCGTGGGTGCCTCGTTGGTCTGCCAGGCCGCGATCTGGTCGTCGTAGTGCGGGTGCCCGGGGTGGCCGGACTGCCCGGACTGGTTGACCCAGCGGGAGCCGTCGAGGTCGCCGAAGTCCACGATCATGCGGAACGTCGGGATGTTGGTGAGCACATAGCTGTCGGTGCCGGCGTCCCAGCTGTTGGCGAGCACGATGTTGTTGCCCCCACCGGCGGGGTAGGGCCCCCGGTTGAACAGCCACTCCACCGGAGCGATGCCCGAGGTGCCGAAGGCGGGATCGACCAGGTCGAGGTAGTGCATGGCGCCCCACTCCCAGGTGGCAGGGTTCTTGCCCTGGGCCTCGGTGAGCTCGTCGCGCGCCTGCACCATCGCCTCGCGCAGAACCGCGTCGCGCGTCTCGACCACGTCGTCGGTGGCCACGTCGTCCCACCACGGGTCGGTCGGCGCACCCAGCAGGTCGTCGACGACGACGAACCACTGCCCGCTGCCGGTCGGCCAGTACTGCTCGGGCAGCTCGTCGCGGAAGGTCAACGCCAGCACCCGAGCCCACACGGCGTTGAAGTAGGCGGCAGCGGCCGAGTCGACCTGCTGACGGTAGTCCCAGCCGTCCAGCAGCGCCTGCCCCTCGGCGTAGTAGCCGTCGAGCGGCACCTCGAGCAGCAGCGGCACGAGGCGCTCGGCCATCCAGCTCGTGGAGTCCATCTGCAGGTCGGCGGCGTCCTGCACGCTGACCTCGGCGTCGGCGTCCAGCGCGGCGCGGATGCGGTCGCCGCGGTAGGCGAACTGGTCGTCCGTGGTGAGCAGGTACGGGTAGGTGTCGGGCACGGTCTGCTCGTTGGCGGTCGCGAGGTATCCGCGCTCGGGGTTGTAGACATGCGGCTTCTTGTCGAAGGGGATGCGCCCCACCCACTCGTACTCACCCGTCCAGCCGGGCATGACGCTCGAGCCGTCGTAGCCCGCTCGGATCGGGATCGAGCCGAACACGTAGTAGCCGGTGTTGCCCTCGGCGTCGGCGTACACGATGTTCTGCGCCAGGGCGTCCAGCGGCTCGATCGCGGCGGTGAAGTCGTCCCAGTCGCCGGCGGCGTTGAGAGCCAGCAACGACTCACCAGTTCGCCCCGGCTCCGAGCTCACCCAGCGCAGCGCCACCTCGTAGCCGGTGCCTCGCACCGGCGAACCCTCGGGCACCGCCGCAGCGTCCCCGACGCCCTCGAGGTCGGGCAGCGCGAAGCTCGACGAGACGTCCTGAGAGGTGATCAGCGGGCCGTTGCGGGTGCTGCGCACAGTGACCTCGACGGGCTCGCCGCCGGCCACCTCGATCGTCTCGGTACGGGTCTGCAGCGGGACGAACCCGTCCTCGGTCAGGTACTGCTCCCCCTGCACCTTCTCGAGAAAGAGGTCGCTGGTGTCGACGTACGGCGTCGTCCATCCCCACGCGATGCGGCCGTTGTGACCGATCGCGATGCCTGGCAGGGACGCGGCGGAGAACCCTCGCACGTCGTAGGGGCACTCGTCGCTGACGATGCGGCAGCGCAGCCCCATCTGGGTGAACAGACCCGGGATCGACGGCCCGAGGTGGGGGTCGTTGGCCAGCATCGCGGCCCCGGACTGCGTGCGCTCGTCGTCGACGACCCACGAGTTCGAGCCGACCCCTCCCCCGGGTGAGGCCGAGGGAACCGAGGTCAGGGCCCGGGCCGCGGCCTGCACGGCCGGGATCGCGTCGGCCGGCAGCGCAGCCTGGCCGGACGTGCTCGCGCGGCTTGTCAGCGACGACTGCTCGAGGTCGGCCTGCGTGAGGATCGTGCCCATCTCGTCGGAGCGGAACTCGGGGTAGAGCTGGTCGACCCGCTCCGGCGGCAGGATCGAGGCGAGCACGGCTCGCTCGGCCTCGCGGTCGGCGTTGTGCCGCAGGTCCCAGGCGACCACCCGGATGAACGACAACGAGTCGGCGACGGTCCACGGCTCGGGCTGGCGCTGCACCCCCTGCACGCCGAGAAGCGTGTACTGGATGCCTCGTGCGCCCGCCGGCGTGCTCTGCAGCCACGCGTTCACGCCGTCGGCGTAGGCCTCGTAGTAGCGGCGTGCGTCGTCGCTGAGCAGGGCGACTTCGGCCTCGGCGATACGTCGCCACCCCAGCGAGCGCAGAAAGACGTCGGTCTCGACCGCTGACTCGCCGGCGATCTCGGAGAGCCGTCCGGCAGCCAGCAGACGACGGAAGTCCATCTCCCAGAAGCGGTCCTGGGCGTGCAGGTAGCCCTGTGCCCGGAACAGGTCGTCGGCCGTGTCGGCGTAGATCGTGGGGATGCCGTAGCCGTTGCGCAGCACCT
>CAYNWB010000118.1:0-2357 GCA_964400785.1 uncultured Actinomycetes bacterium
GCGACCGACGAGGCGCAGGTCGAGCGCTCGCTGGCCGCGCTGGCACGCGCCGTTCGCGCCGCCCGGGGCGCTTGACACCGGGAGCACCGAGCAGCACCGTCGCCGGTGTGGACACACCAGTGAGCTCGATCCCGCCTTCGGTGCGTCCACTCTCTTCGGCGATGCGCCGGCTGCTGCAGGTCGCGACCCTGCTGGTGTTCCTGGCCGGCTTGGCGCTGTTCGTCGCCCCTGAGCGCACGGACGAGTGGTTCGCCTGGACGGTGAACCCGCCGGTCACCGCGGCATTCCTAGGAGCCGCGTACTGGGCGAGCGCCACGGTGGAGTGGACCTCCGCGCGAGCCGCAACCTGGGCGCACGCAAGAGTGGCCGTGCCGAGCGTCGTCACCTTCACCACGCTCACGCTGCTGGTGACCCTCGCTCACCTGGACAAGTTTCACCTCGCAGACGACGAGCAGGCGCTGACCCGAGGGATCGCCTGGGCCTGGATCGCGATCTACGCGATCGTCCCGCTACTGCTGGCCGTCGTGTGGGTACGACAGCGACGAGTCGAGGGAGCCGACCCCGAGCGCAGCCACCCGCTGCCCGCCTGGCTCCGTGCCTGCTGCGCTGTGATGGCTGTGTGCCTGCTCGGTCTCGGGGCCTGGCTGCTCATGCGGCCTGAGCAGGTGGCCGAGTGGTGGCCGTGGGACCTCACCCGACTGACCGGCCAGGCCATCGGGGCATGGTTCGTCGGCCTCGGCGTCTCTGCGATCTCGACTGTCGTGGAGGGGGACGCGAGGCGGGTGCGACCGGTCGCGATCGGGGCCGTCACCCTGGCGCTGCTCGCGGCCGTCGCGCTGCTGCGCTACCCCTCGGACGTGACGTGGTCAGGCCCCGGCGCCGTCGTCGTGGTCGTCTTGCTGACGTCGTGGTCCGTGCTGGGCGTGGTGCTGCTGGCGTCGGCCCGTGCTGCGCCGCAACAGCGAGGTGCGCTCACGTGAGCTCCACCGACGTGATCGAGGTCAACCCCGCCGAACGGCTTCCCTCCTGGGCCCGCCGTGCGGTGGACGTCGGACTGCTCGCCTCCGACGACCCGGCGCTGCGGTTGCGCAAACGCATGCTCGTCATGGTGGTCGCGATCAGCACCAGTGCCATCGCGATCGCCATGCTCGCCACGATCGCCGTCGGCGACACCCGGTCGACGGTGGCGCCACTGGTGTACGTGGTCGGGTCGGTTCTGGGCATGACACACCTGGTGACCACCAAGCGCATCGAGGTGCTGCTGTACAGCCAGCTCGTGATGGTGCTGCTGCTGCCGGCCGTGGCCCAATGGCTGCTGGGCGGCTTCGTCGCCAGCGCTTCGTCGGTGCTGTACGCCATGAATGCGGCGGTGCTCGCCGTCGTTCTCGTGGGGGCTCGGCAGGCACGCTGGTGGTTCGTCGCCTTCGTGGGCGTCGTGGTGGTGAGTGGGCTGGCCGACAGCTGGCTCGTGGCCACGGTCACCCCGCCCGACGTCCCGCTGACCCTGTTCTTCGTCGTCACCGTGACCGTCGTGGCCCTGCTCGCCTGGCTTCCGCTGGCGTTCTTCGTCGAGTCGCGCCGCCGGCTCGTCGCCGAGCTCGACTCCAAGAACCTGCTGCTGGCTGAGGAGAGGCAGCGATCAGAAGCCCTTCTGCTCACGATCCTGCCAAGTGAGATCGCTGCTCGGCTCAAGGACGGTGAGCGACCGATCGCCGACCGCTTCGACCAGGTGGCCGTGCTGTTCGCCGACATCGTCGGGTTCACCCCGACCAGCCAGGCCATGACCCCCGACGAGGTGATCGCCCAGCTGAACTCGATCTTCACCCGCTTCGACCGGCTCGCCTCCCAGCACGGGCTCGAGAAGGTGAAGACGATCGGGGACGCCTACATGGTCGTGGCCGGGGCACCGCGGGAGCGCCCGGACGCGGTCGTGCGGCTGGCCGCCCTGGCGCAGGCGATGCAGCAGACCGCGTCAGGACTCACCTTCGGCGGTACCCCGCTGACGATGCGCATCGGGATGGACGTCGGCCCCGTCGTCGCCGGGGTCATCGGGGAGTCGCGGTTCGCGTGGGACCTCTACGGCGACGCCGTCAACACCGCGTCGCGTATGGAGTCGCACGGTGTCCCCGGCCGGATCCAGGTGACCAGCCGTTTCCGCTCCTTGCTGCCAGCCGACTACCCCGTGCTGCAGCGCGACCCTTTGCACGTGAAGGGCAAGGGAGTCATGACCACGTTCCTGCTCGGGGAGCAGGCTCAGGCCACCGGCTGAACCTCGTCGACCAGCGGTGCCACCCACTGTGCAGCCGCGGCGAGGAACTCCGGGTCGTCGTTGAGCGCCGGCGCACGGTGGTACTGCC
>CAYNWB010000119.1:0-2173 GCA_964400785.1 uncultured Actinomycetes bacterium
TCCACGGCAGATTGCTCGCGCTTTGCGAGGGGTAATCGTCCGTGGATCACCAGCGCGGGGGCGGGCTGCTGCTACCCCTGCGTGCGCATCCAGGCGATCGTGGCCGCCAGGCCGTCCTCGAGCGCTGTCGGCTCGACGGACGGGAAGAGCGCCGTCAGCCGGCTCGAGTCGGCCTGCGAGTGCGGGACGTCGCCGGGGCGAACCGGCTGGTGGTCGCGCTCGAGCCGGTGCCCGATCTGCTGCTCGAGCATGTCGATCAGCGTCAGCAGGTCGGTGCGGGTGCCGAAGGCCAGGTTGACCGGGTCGGGGTCGGCCACCCGCCGCAGCACCGCGTCGGTGAGCACCGCCGTGACGGTGTCGACGAACGTGAAGTCACGGCTCTGCGTGCCGTCCCCGTAGATCGTCAGCGGACGGCCCGCCAGCGCCGCGTCCACGAACGCCGGCACGACCGCCGCGTACGCGTGCCCAGCCGGCTGAAAGGGCCCGAAGACGTTGAAGAACCGGAACGCCAGGGTGTCCATGCCATAGCTGTGCAGGTAGGCGTTCGCGTAGGCCTCGGTGGCCAGCTTGCTCGCGGCGTACGGCGAGAGCGGACGGGTCGCCAGGCCCTCGTGCTTGGGCAGTGCCGGGTTCGAGCCGTACACGCTGCTGGACGACGCGACGACCACGTGCGCCCCCAACCGGCGAGCCGCCTCGAGCACTGCCACCGTCCCACTGGCGTTGGCCAGGTGGCTCGCGACCGGGTCGGCGATGCTGCGCGGCACCGACGGGCGGGCGGCCAGGTGGACGATCGCCTCGGCCCCCTCGGCGGCGGCGCCCAGCGCCGCCTCGTCCAGGATCGAACCTTCGACCAGCTCGACGTCGACCCCGTCCAGGTTCGCCCGATCGCCGGTCGACAGGTCGTCGATCGCCACCACGCTGTGCACCCCGGGGGTGCCGGCCAGGCGTCGGCAGAGGTTCGACCCGATGAATCCGGCCCCCCCGGTGACCAGAACCCTCACTCGGCGGGGGGTCCTTCGACGATCAGCCCCTGTGCCGCGAACGACGCGAGACCCGACTCGACGTCGGGGCGCAACCGGTCGGCCTCGGTCTCGAACGCCTCGGCCAGCTCGGCGACGAGGCCGTCGAGGTCGAGCGTGCCGTCCATGAGCATCCAGATCGCCGCGGCCGACCCGTTGAGGTGGACGACCGTGCCGGTGCGGTCGTCGTACAGCACGGCCTCGGGAGCGAGGTACGCGGTCTCGACGGCCGGGTGCGGCGCCGGCCGCTGTGGCACGGCTCCGGCGACCGTCGTCGGCACTGGCTCGCTCATCGCATCCCGTCCATGAGAGCGGCCAGCCTAGCCTCCGCCTCGTCCAGGTCGTCCACGCGCAGCGAGTAGGCGGGCACCGCCTGCACCACCGGGACGAGGGACCGGAAGAACAGCCGCCCCTCCCGGCGCAGCGTCGGCAGGTGGCGGGTCAGCTCGGTGAGCGCGGCCGCGGGTGAGAGCGGGGTCAGGTCGCTCGCCTCGCCCGGCGAGTAGTGCGGCATGACGAGGGCAGCGAGGGGAGCCTGGGTGCCTAGCGGGCCGACACTCGACGCGGGCACGAGCGACTCGGTCTGCTCCGGGGTGCGTCGGTGAGAAACCCCCAGCCACGGTGGGTGAGCCAGGCGGCCAGCGTGCTCTTGCCCGCGTGGGTTCGGCCGGCCAGCACGAGCGCCTTGCCGTGTCGCGTCGCGGCAGCCGCATGGATCGGCACGCCCGGCGGCGTGCTCTCCAGCAGCAGCCGGGTCAGCTCCCACAGGATGTACGGGACGACGTAGCCGGACGTGATCGTCGTCTCGCACGGCTCGCCGTCGCGCCACACCCCCCACGGATGGCTTGCGGCGACGTCGTGCCGAATGACGCTGAAGACGGTGACGTGTCCGGTCGCCCCGCCGGGGGCGTCCACAGCGAGGTCGACGAAGCGCTGCTCCACGGTCCGAACCAGCTCGTGCGCGTTCGTCTCGACCACGAACCGCCGCTGCCGTACCTGGAACTCCCTCGTCCGGACGAGCGGACCGACCTGCGGTGGGGTCAGCAGCTGCTCGCGAGGCACGCACCGACAGTAGTCCGGCATCGAGGAACCGCCGATCACGTGTGGTCTGATGGGCGCCGTGACGCAGTCCGCCCGGTACCGACGCCGGCCCG
>CAYNWB010000120.1:0-759 GCA_964400785.1 uncultured Actinomycetes bacterium
CCTGCTGGGGACGGCCGTCGGGCTCCTCCTGGCGCACTGGCTCGCCTTCCGGCTCGCCGCCCACCTCACCGAGCAGGGCGGGGTCTGGGCGGGCTCAGCCGCTCAGGAGGCCGGGGCCCAGATCGCGGGCGGTGTGGCCGTCGCGCTCGTGGCGTCCGCCCCGTTCGTCGTCCTCGACGGAGCCGAGGCACTGCGCATCTCCCTTCTTCTGCTGGCGGCCATGCCTGCCGCGACCGGCATGGCGATCGCGCGGCTGCGCGGTCGGTCATGGCTGACCACCGCCATCGCCTCCGGCGTCGTCTTCGTCGTCGCCGTGGCAATCGTCGAGATCAAGGCCGCAGTCGGCCACTGACCGACGCGACAACGACACCACCGAGGAGACACCATGACAACGACGGCCGACGGTCGGCACTCTGGCGCGACGTCGAGCGAAGCGGCCGAGGACTGGTACCGGCTGCCAGCCGACCTCGTGCTGCACAGGCTCGGCAGCAGCCCGGACGGGTTGTCGAGCGGCGAGGTCGCTCGGCGCCTGGTGGACGAGGTGGCGCCGTATCAGATCGACATCAGCCTGCACGGCGCGACCGCCGCCACGCACGACCGCCAGACCCGGCGCCCGGGGAGCTTCGGCCAGCTGTTGATGAACATCGACGAGATGCGGCGCCTCGGCCTGTCCGTGGAGGCCTTCGGCGCCGGCGCCGTGGCGGCGCGCGAAACGCCTGCCCTTCTGGGACCCGTGGATGCCGCGCCGCTGATCGCAGA
>CAYNWB010000120.1:769-2159 GCA_964400785.1 uncultured Actinomycetes bacterium
CGAGGTCGCTCGGCGCCTCGCCGAGGTTGGCCCCAACGAGCTCGCGCGCCCCGACAAGCCCTCAGTGGTGAAGGTCGCGCTGAGCCAGCTTCGTGACCCGATGAACCTCATGCTGCTCGCTGTCATGGCCGTCAGCCTCGTCATCGACCAGGCCTCGACCGCCGTCATCGTCGGGGCGCTGGTGCTGCTCAACGTGGTGATGGGAGCCAATCAGGAGCTCAAGGCCCAGGCCAGCGTGGAGGCGCTGGCAGACCTGCAGGTGCCGAAGGCCACCGTGATGCGCGGGGGAAGCGTCCAACGCGTCCCCGCATCCGAGCTGGTGCCCGGCGACATCGTGCAGCTGGAGGCGGGCGACATCGTCCCCGCGGACGGGCGCGTGCTCACCTCAGCGACGCTGGAGGCCCAGGAGGCCGCACTGACCGGTGAGAGCGCCCCGGTCGGCAAGGACGCGGCACCGGTCGACCAGCCCGACACCCCGCTGGGCGACCGCAGCAGCATGGTCTTCCAGAACACCTCGATCACCCGCGGCAGCGCTCGGATGGTCGTGACCGCCACCGGCATGGCCACCGAGGTCGGCCGCATCGCGAGCATGCTCGGCGGAGTCACCCGCACCCGTTCGCCGCTGCAACGCCAGCTCGACGGCCTCACCCGCACGATCGGGCTCATCGCGTGGGCCACCCTCGCGGTGATCCTCATGGTCGGCCTCTACCGCGGCCTCGGCTTCTCCGAGCTGATGCTGCTCGGCATCTCCATGGCGATCTCAGCCATCCCCACCGGTCTGCCGACGTTCGTGCAGTCGATGCTCGCCACCGGCGCGCAGCAGCTGGCCAAGGCCAAGGCCATCGTGCGCAACCTCGCCGACGTCGAGACGTTGGGCGCCACCAGCCAGATCAACACCGACAAGACCGGCACCCTGACGCTGAACCAGATGACCGCTCGAGCCCTGTACCTGCAGGGACGCTGGTACGAGGTGGACGGCGAGGGCTACTCCTGGCTCGGCCAGGTACGCGGTGTCGCCGGGGCCGCCCCCGGTGACTTCGAGGCGGTTGCCTACGTGGCGGCGCTGGCCAACGATGCCACCGTCAGCCGCACCGGCGAGGTCGTCGGCGACCCCACCGAGGCTGCGCTGGTGGTGCTGGCCGAGAAGCTGGGGGTCTCGGTCGACGAGACCCGACGGGCGTACCCCAGGCTGGCCACCGTCCCCTTCGACTCGTCCTACAAGTTCATGGCAACAGCACACACCGTTCCGGTCGGTGGGCAGCCACAGGTTGCCGTGCTGGTCAAGGGTGGCCCCGACGTCGTCCTCGCCCGATGCTCGGCCGCTCTGGGGCCGGACGGGCGGGAGGTCCCGCTCGAGCAGGCCCGTGCGGGGATCGACTCCGCCCACGAG
>CAYNWB010000121.1:0-1996 GCA_964400785.1 uncultured Actinomycetes bacterium
CGCCTCGCTCACCGGTCTTCTCGGACTCGTGGGTGCGGGGTCGTTCCTGGAACCGATGAAGGTCGCGGTGCCCTGGTCGAGCGACGGCCTCACCTCGTCGCTGCTGTTCGACCTCGGCGTGGTGCTGGTGGTGCTCGGGCTGGTGGCCGCCGCCGTCGAGCGGCTGGAGGCCACCGACGACGAGGCGGACGACGAGCAGTCGCCTCGCGACCCCGCCACCGCCGGGAGGCTGCCATGACGCTGGCGATCGCGGTCGGTGTGCTGGTGGCGGCGGGGGTCTTCCTGCTCACCCGGCGAGGGCTGCTGCGCCTCGTCCTCGGGTTCGTGCTGCTGGGGCACGCGGTGAACCTGGTGCTGCTCGCGGCCGGGGGCACGTCGCGACGCGAGCCTGCGCTGATCGGCCCCGAGCTCGACCTGCAGGCGGCGGCTGACCCCCTGCCGCAGGCGTTCGTGCTCACGGCCATCGTGATCACGTTCGGGGTGACGGTGTACCTGCTGGGTCTCATCGCGCGCAGCGGACCTGAGACCACCGACGCACCGCAGCCCGACGTCTCGAGGGACGAGCAACCGTGACGGCTGCCCTGCCCCTCGTCGTCGCGGGGCCCCTGCTGGCCGCGGTGCTCGCGGTGCTCGTGCCGCGCCCTGTGGTTCGCCGGGTGCTGGCGCTCGCCGTCCCCACGGCCGTCGGGGCCGGCGGTGTCGCCCTGGTGGTGGCCACCCGGGACGGTGACGTCGTGGCCACGCAGGTCGCCGGATGGCTGCCCGGTGTCGCCATCGCCTTCGCGGCCGACACCCTGAGCGCCCTGATGCTCGTGGTCTCGGCCCTTCTCGTGCTGGCCGCCACCGTGTTCGCGCTGGCTGCCGGCGAGGACGACGACCCCTGGTTCGTCCCCCTCGTGCTCATGCTCAGCGCCGGGGTGTACGGGGCGTACCTCACCGCCGACCTGTTCAACCTGTTCGTGATGGTCGAGATCGCCCTGCTGCCCTCGTACGTGCTGCTCAGCCGCACCGGCACCCCGCAGGCCATCCGGGCGGGCCGGCTCTACCTGGTGGTGAACCTGACGGCGTCGACGATCCTGCTCGCCGGTGTGGGCCTGGTCTACGCGACGGCCGGGACGGTGAACCTCGGCGAGCTCGCCGGGGCGGCAACGGCGGCGACCCCGGTCGCCGTGGCCACCGGGGTGGTCGTCGTGGCCTTGGCGGTCAAGGCCGCGCTCGTGCCGGTGCACGGCTGGCTGCCGGCGACGTACCCGGCGACCAGCCCGGCCGTGACGGCGCTGTTCTCCGGCCTGCTGACCAAGATCGGGGTGTACGGGCTGATCCGCGTGCTCACCGTCATGGTGGAGCCGACGGCCGGCCTGCGGCTGGCCTTCGTCGCCGTCATGCTCGCCACGATGACGATCGGAGTGCTCGGTGCCCTCGGCGAGCCCTCCATGCGCGGGGTGCTCGCCTTCCACATGGTCAGCCAGGTGGGGTACATCCTGGTCGGACTGGTGCTGGCCGGAGCCGTGGGCCTGTCGGCGGTCGTGTTCTACCTCGTGCACCACACCGTGGTGAAGACGTCGCTGTTCCTGTCCGTGGGAGCGGTGGAAGTACGTCGCCGAACCGGGCGGATCGCCGACCTCGGCGGCGTGGCCGCCCAGCACCGATGGGTCGCGCTCGCCTTTCTGCTCGCGGCCATGTCTCTGGTGGGTCTGCCGCCGCTGTCGGGGTTCTGGGCGAAGCTCGGGGTGCTGCAGGCCGGGCTGCTCGACGGTCAGGTCGCGGTGGTCGTCGTGGCGCTCGTGGTCAGCGTCGGCACCCTGATGTCGATGCTCAAGCTCGGCGTCGGCGTGTTCTGGGGCAACCCGCCCCCGAGCACGCAGGCCACGACCGACGCCGATGACGCCCCGAAGCCCGACCGGCCGCGGGCGGCACCCTGGTCCGCGGCGCTGGTGCTGCCGGGAGGCATGCTCGCCCTGGCCAGCCTCGCGGTGGGGCTCGCGCCGGACTGGCT
>CAYNWB010000122.1:0-1967 GCA_964400785.1 uncultured Actinomycetes bacterium
TGACGCGTACGCAGTGGCTGGCCGCCGGCCTCGACCCCACGCAGGTACGACGGGCGGTGGCCGGCGGGCGGTGGCAGCGCCTCGTCCGTGGTGTGTACCTGGTGCACGGGGGAGAGGCGACGCCGACCCAGCGGCAGCTCGCCGCGCTGCTCTACGCGGGTCCCCGCAGCCAGCTGACGTCGCGCAGCGCTCTCGTGCTCTACCGCGTGCGCTACCTGCCTGCCGACGACGGCCTCGTGCACGTGCTCGTGCCGGCCACGTCCGGGCTCACCGGCGGTGGGTTCGTGCGTGTGCACCGCACGCACCACCTGCCCCGGGCACGCCTGCGCGACGGGCTCGACTGCAGCCCCGTCGAGCAGGCGGCGCTGCTGCTCTGCCGCGACGTCGCAGGCCTGCAGGACGTGCGCGCGCTGCTGAGCGAGCTCGTCCAGCGCAAGTTGACGACGGTCGGGCGTCTGTCGGCGGCGCTCGAGCGGGCGCCGTCGGACGGCAGCGCCCTGGCGCGCCGCGTCCTCGGCGAGCTCGCAGCCGGGTGCCGGTCGGCCCCGGAGTGCGAGCTGCGCGACATCGTGCTGGCCAGCCGCCTGCTCGCGCCCGGGGTGCGGTGGAACCACAGGGTGCGTGCCGGTGGCCGCTGGTACGTGGCCGACGCCTGCTGGCCCCATCTCCGGCTGATCGTCGAGGTCGACTCGATCGAGCACCACGGGCTCGGCGACGGTCCCGAGTACACGGCGCGCCGGCGCCTGGCCCTGACCGTGGACGGCTGGACGGTGGTGTCGGTGTCGCCGCGCAGGATTCGCCAGGACGCGGTGGGCCTCATCGACGAGCTCGAGGCCCTGCACACCCGTCTGGGCCGGGGCCTCGCATGATCCATGTGCGTCTCGGGGACACATACGTCCTCGAGACACACATCGACGCGTCGTCGCGCCGCGGGCCGTAGCGTGCGGCCATGGCGTCGGCGGGCGAGGCGATCGAGATCGAGGTCGGTGGCCGTGACGTGCGGGTGAGCAACCCGGACAAGGTGTACTTCCCGGACGCTGCGGGCGGACCGATCACCAAGCGTGAGCTCGTCGAGTACTACGTCGCGGTGGGTCCGGCGATCGTGCGGGCCCTGCGCAACCGGCCCACCTACCTGCAGCGCTTTCCGGACGGGGTCGACGGGGAGGAGATCTACCAGAAGCGGCTGCCCACCCATGCACCGGCATGGATCGACACCTGTCGTGTCACCTTTCCGTCGGGCCGGCACGCGGACGCGCTGGCCGTGGCTGGGCCCGCCGAGGTGGCGTGGGCGGCGAACCTCGGCTGCGTCACGTTTCACCCCTGGCACGCCCGCTGCGACGACACCGAGCACCCGGACGAGCTGCGCATCGACCTCGACCCGCAGCCGGGCACCGGCTTCGACGACGCCCGCGCCGTCGCCCTCGAGCACGTGCGGCCGCTGCTCGACGAGCTCGGATACGTCGGATACCCGAAGACCAGCGGTGGTCGCGGCGTGCACGTCTACGTCCGCATCGAGCCCCGGTGGTCGTTCGTCGAGGTCCGCCGTGCAGCCATCGCCTTCGCCCGTGAGGTCGACCGCCGCGCCGCCGGGGCCGTGACCACGGCGTGGTGGAAGGAGGAGCGTGGCGAGCAGGTGTTCGTCGACTACAACCAGAACGCGCGCGACCGCACCATCGCCTCGGCCTGGTCGGTGCGGCGCCGACCCACTGCCACGGTGTCGACGCCGGTGACGTGGGACGAGCTGGCCGACGTCGACCCGGCCGACTGCACCCTGAGAACGGTCCCTCGCCTGCTGGACGATCGCGGTGACCCCCACGCCGACATCGACGGCGAGCAGTTCTCGCTCGAGCCGCTGCTCGAGATGGCGGAGCAGGACGAGGCCGGGGGCCTGCCCGACCTGCCCTATCCGCCCAACTACCCGAAGATGCCGGGCGAGCCGAAACGGGTGCAGCCGAGCAAGGACAAGG
>CAYNWB010000123.1:0-1906 GCA_964400785.1 uncultured Actinomycetes bacterium
GGCGACCCGTCCGTCCAGGGTGGCCGCGAGCTTCCAGGTGACGAACGGACGCGCCTGGGCCGTCGCGAGGCTCCACTCGGGGTTGAGCTCCTGCGCCTGCGCGGCCAGCACTCCGCCGTCCACCTCGACGCCGGCCGCACGCAGCGCCTGCTGCCCGCCGGCGGCGACAGGGTTGAGGTCGGCCTGGGCGAACACCACCCTGCACACGCCTGCGTCCAGCAGCGCCTGCGTGCAGGGACCGGTGCGGCCGGTGTGCGCACACGGCTCGAGCGTGACGACCGCCGTGGCACCTCGGGCGGCGTCGCCCGCGGCCCGCAGTGCTTCGACCTCGGCATGCGGGTGGCCCGCACCTCGGTGGTACCCCTCGCCGACAATCGTGCCGTCAGGGCCGAGCAGCACGCAGCCCACGCGGGGGTTCGGCCCGTGGGGCACCCCCGCGGTGGCGGCCAGGGCGAGCGCGCGCCGCATCGCCGCGACCTCTGCCTCGCTGGCCACCGGCACTCCCTCGTCGACCGACTCGACCGGGGCAGGGTGGACGGGGGCAGCGTCGGCTGCCGCGTGGTCCTCCCATCCGGACTCTCACCGTCGGCCCAGGAGTTACACCTGGTCAACCGCCGCCTGGCTGGCGGCGGGTCGCGGGCTGTCACCGCCGGTTCGGACTTGCACCGATCCCCGGAGCACGCGTGTGCTGCAGCCCATCATCCCACAGCGTCGGCAGCGAGCGAGCGCAGGCGCTCGACCTCGGCAGCGGCGTCCGACGCGGAGTAGACCGCCGACCCGGCGACGAACACGTCAGCACCGGCCTCGGCGCACCGCTCGATGGTGCTCGCCGACACGCCGCCGTCCACCTGGAGCCACACCTGCTGGCCGGAGGCCGCGATCAGCTCGCGTGCCCGACGGATCTTCGGCAGGCACACGTCGAGGAACGGCTGACCGCCGAAGCCCGGCTCCACCGTCATGACCAGCAGCATGTCGATCTCGGGCAGCAGGTCGGCGTACGGCTCGACCGGGCTGGCCGGCTTGAGCGCGAGCCCGGCCCGAGCACCGGCCGCGCGCAGCTCGCGGGCCAGGCGGATCGGGGCCGCGGCTGCCTCGGCATGGAACGTGACGCTGCGGCATCCCGCCTCGGCGTAGGCGGGCGCCCACCGATCCGGGTCCTCGATCATCAGGTGGGCATCGACCGGCAGCGGGCTGTGCGCCACGATCGCCTCCACGACGGGCAGCCCGATCGTCAGGTTCGGCACGAAGTGGTTGTCCATGACGTCGACGTGCACCCAGTCGGCGTTCGCGACCCGGTCGATCTCGCTGCGCAGGTCGGCGAAGTCGGCTGCCAGGATGCTCGGGGCGATCTGCAGGGCCACTCAGCCAACCCTACGGGTGCGGCGCAGCACAGCGAGAAACATGGCGTCGGTGCCGTGGCGGTCCGGCCACAGCTGCAGGTAGGGCCCACGAGCAGCGTCGGGCACATGCTGCGCCAGGCTCGGCGCGTCGACGACGACGGTGTCGGAGCGCCGGGTGAGCACGGAGTCCACGACCTCGACGGTCTCCGCAGCGTGCGGGGAGCAGGTGACGTAGCCCACCACTCCCCCCACAGCGACGCTGTCGAGGGCGCGGTCGAGCAGGGTGCGCTGCAGCGGCACCAGCCGCTGCAGGTCGGACGGGGAGCGGCGCCACCGTGCCTCGGGACGGCGCCGCAGTGCCCCGAGCCCGGTGCACGGGGCGTCCAGCAGCACCCGGGTGAACGTCTGCCCCGCCCACGGTGGCTGGGTGCCGTCGGCCTGCACGACACCGACCGACGACCGCAGCCCGGCCTCGGTGACGGCGCGGACGACGAGCGCCGCGCGGTGTCGGTGCAGGTCGGCCGCGAGAACGACCGCACCCGTCTGAGCGGCGAGACCGGCCAGCA
>CAYNWB010000124.1:0-1870 GCA_964400785.1 uncultured Actinomycetes bacterium
GCCCGAGCCGGCGAAGGCTCCTGCCCCTGCCCCTGCCGCCGCCGCCGACGGGCCCTCGCCCTACGTCACGCCGCTCGTGCGCAAGCTCGCTGCCGAGCACGGGGTCGACCTGTCGACCCTCACCGGCACCGGGGTCGGCGGCCGTATCCGCAAGCAGGACGTGCTGGCCGCCGCCGAGCAGGCCAAGAAGGCGGCGGCCGCGCCGCCCGCGGCAGCTCCCGCCACGCCTGCCGCAGCGCCGTCCGCACCGGCCGCGGCCCCGTCCGCGCCGTCGGAGCCGTCGCCGTTGCGCGGCACGTCGAAGAAGATGTCGCGCCTGCGCCAGCTCATCGCCGAGCGCATGGTCGAGTCGCTGCACGTGTCGGCCCAGCTGACCACCGTGGTCGAGGTCGACATGACCCCGGTCGCACGGCTGCGCGCGAAGGCCAAGGCCGAGTTCGAGGCCCGCGAGGGCGTGAAGCTGTCGTTCATGCCGTTCCTGGCCAAGGCGACCCTCGAGGCGCTCAAGGTCTACCCCCAGCTCAACGCCACGATCGACATGGACAGCAAGCAGGTGACCTACCACGACTCCGAGCACCTCGGCATCGCGGTCGACACCGAGCGTGGCCTTCTGGTGCCGGTGATCAAGGACGCCGGCGACCTCAACATCGCGGGGCTCTCGCGCCGGATCGCCGACCTCGCCGAGCGGACGCGCACCAACAAGATCACACCCGACGACCTGTCCGGCGGCACCTTCACGCTGACCAACACCGGGAGCCGCGGCGCACTGTTCGACACGCCGATCATCAACCAGCCGCAGACCGGCATCCTCGGCACCGGCGCGATCGTCAAGCGCCCCGTCGTGGTCACCGACAGCATGGGCTCGGACTCCTTCGCCGTGCGCCAGATGATGTTCCTCGCGCTCACCTACGACCACCGTCTGGTGGACGGCGCCGACGCCGCCCGGTTCCTCGCCGCGGTCAAGCAGCGGCTCGAAGAGGGTGCGTTCGAGGGCGACCTGGGGCTGTAGGGCGTGCGGGTCGCGGTCGCCGGGGCGTCCGGTTTCATCGGCGGGGAGCTTCTGCCTCGGTTGCGATCGGGCGGGCACGACGTGCTGCGTCTGGTGCGCGGGCCGGCCGCAGCTGCGGACGAAGTGTCGTGGAACCCGGGCGCTGGCACGGTCGACCTTGACCGGCTCGCCTCGGTCGAGGCCATCGTCAACCTGGCCGGGGCAGGAGTGGGCGACCGGCGCCGCACCGAGTCGTACAAGAAGGTGCTCTACGACAGCCACGTGGGGTCGGCTCAGGTACTCGCCCGGGCCGCCGCTGAGCTGGCGCCGACGCTGCGGACGCTGGTCAGCGCCGGCGCGATGGGGTACTACGGCAACGACACGCACGGTCGCCGGCTGGTCGAGGACTCTGCGCCGGGCTCAGACTTCTTGGCCCGCGTCATCGTGGACAAGGAGCAGGCGACAACGGTGGCCAGCGAGGCGGGTGTGCGTGTCGTGCTGCCCCGGCTCACCCTGGTGATGGGCTCGGCGGGCAGCACCATGGGACGGCGGCTGCTCCCCTTGGCCAAGGTCGGCCTGCTCGGCCCGCTCGCCGGGGGGCGCTCGATCTGGCCCGTCGTGTCGGTGCAGGACACGGCACGAGCCATCGAACACATGCTCACCAACGAGGAGACCTCGGGTCCCTACAACGTGTCGGCGCCGGAGGTGACCACGAACGGCGAGTTCACCAGGCTGCTTGGGCAGGCCGTCCATCGCCCCACGGTGATCCCGGTTCCCAAGTTCGCCCTACAGATCGTCCTCGGTGAGTTCGCCGACGACGTGCTGGCCGACTTCAACGTCGACCCGCAACGCCTCATCGACTCCGGGTTCACGTTCGAGCAC
>CAYNWB010000125.1:0-1856 GCA_964400785.1 uncultured Actinomycetes bacterium
CGTGACCGGTGAGTTCGTCAGCAAGGCCGTCCGCGCGCTCGGCCCGTTCGCGGCGTCCCCTCCCGAGGTGTCCGAGCCGGGTGAGGTGACCCCCGACGACGCGGCGCGCGACGCCGTGCGTGCGCACCTGGCCCGGCACACCCGTCGTCTGCGCGAGGCCGACATGGGCGTGCGGCGTGACCTCGACGACTCCGTGCACCAGATGCGTGTGGCCGCGCGCCGCCTGCGCAGCGGGCTGCGCGTGTTTCGCCCCCTGCTCGACCAGGAGTGGGCCGATGAGCTGCGTGTCGAGCTGGCCTGGGTGGCCGGCGAGCTCGGCGACTACCGCGACACCGAGGTGCTGCTGGAGCGGCTCGAGAACCACCTCGACCTGCTGCCGGACGGGATCGACCCCGAGCCCGCCCGCGAGCACGTCGAGCGGGTGCTCACCCAGCGACTGACCGAGGCACGGCAGCGCACGCTGGCCATGCTCGACTCCAAGCGCTACTACGACCTTCAGGTACGCCTCGTCGCGGCCGCGGCCGACCCCGTGACCACCGACAGCGCCGACCTGCCGAGCAGGCAGGTCGTCCCGCCGCTGGTCGAGCGGGCGTGGAAGAAGCTGGCCAAGGAGGCCGCACAGCTGCTCGCGGACGAGATCGCGATCCCGGGCGGAGCACCCGACTCGGAGTGGCACGCCTCACGCATCACGGCGAAGAAAGCCCGATACGCAGCTGAGGCCGCGGCACCGGTGTTCGGTGCGAACGCCGCCGCCTTCGCCAAGCAGCTCGCGCGAGTGACCGAGGTGCTCGGCAACCACCAGGACGCTGCGATCGCGATCGAGCGCATCAAGGAGCTGGCGGCCGAGGACGGCACGTCTGCCCCCGCCGCGTTCGGGCTCGGGGCGCTGCTCTCGGTCGAGCACGACTCCGTGGCCGAGACCCGTACCGAGTTCTCTACCCTGTGGCGGGGGGTGAGCAGGCGCCGGTGGCGGCGCTGGCTCTGGGACTGACAGCGTCGCGCGCAGCATCACATCGCAGAGGAGAGCCGGGGCCCATGGGTGCCGACCGTTCGTCTCCGGATCCCGTGGTCCGCGCCGCCGGTGCCGTGCTCTGGCGACCTGCCCGCCGCAGCGGGTCGGACGAGATCGAGGTCGCCCTGGTGCACCGCCCCAAGTACGACGACTGGTCGCTGCCCAAGGGCAAGCTCGACCCCGGTGAGCACCTCGTGGCCTGCGCCGTGCGGGAGGTGCTGGAGGAGACCGGGCATGCGGTGCGGCTCGGCGTGCCGCTCGGGGTGCAGCGCTACCCCGTCTCGGGGGTACCCAAAGAGGTCTTCTACTGGGCTGCGCGCGCCGACGACAGCGCGCCGCCCTGGCCAGGCACGCCGGAGATCGACCGGCTCGAGTTCCTTCCCGTCTCACGGGCGGCGGCCAGACTCACCCAGCCGCGCGACATCGACCGGGTGTTCGCCACCGCCGCGGCCCTGGGCACGCCGCCCGCCGACACCGAGCCGCTGGTGGTGCTGCGCCACGGCAAGGCCCGCTCCCGCAAGCGGTGGCACGGGCGTGACCAGGACCGTCCGCTCGACCTCAAGGGACGCGCGCAGGCCGATCGCCTCGCCGTGCTGCTCGCCTGCTACGGCATACGCCGCGTGGTCAGCTCGGACGCCCTGCGCTGCGTCGACACCGTGCTGCCGTTTGCCACCGCCAGCCGGGTGCACGTCGAGCACGAGCCGCGGGTGACCGAAGAGGCCCACGACGGGGCCCCGCACGGCGCCGGCGCGGCGGCGCGCGAGCTGCTCGAGGACGGGCAGGCCACCGTGCTGTGCTCGCACCGTCCGGTGCTGCCGACACTGTTCGAGGCCCTGGGGCCGCT
>CAYNWB010000126.1:0-1803 GCA_964400785.1 uncultured Actinomycetes bacterium
CCCCATCGTCACGCCGTAGGGCCGCAGGCCCCGCTGGCCATCGAGCTGGCGGCCGATGAGACGGCCAGCCTGAGTGTGACGGTCAGCATGTGGGTCGATCGGCCCTGGCGACGACGACGGGGTGGCGATCAGGTGGTGTGAACGGTTGGAGGGCTTCATGGGGCACACGCTCGCCGTCGATCCTGATGTTGCGTATCACCGTCTGCAGCAGCGCCTGGACCGGATGCCCACCGGTGCACCGGACTCGGCGGTCTTCCAGCGCATCCTTCGGCTTCTGTTCACGCAGGAGCAGGCCGAGATTGCCGCCCGGATGCCGACCATGTGCACGATGGCGCAGCTCGCCGACCGAACGGGCCGGTCAGCCGAGCAGCTGGCACCCGTCGTCGACGACATGGCTCGCAAGGGCTTGGTGTTCGACCTCGAGCACCGGGGCGAACGGTGGGTGTCGCTGGCGCCCGTGGTCATCGGCTTCTTCGAGTTCACCTTCATGCGTGTGCGCGAGGATGCGCCCATCGCCGAGCTGGCTGAGCTCTTCGACGAGTACCTGTTCGAGGACGGGGCGCTGGCGCACGCCGTGTTTCGGGGGAGCACGCAGATCGGCCGGTCACTGGTCCGTGAGGAGAGCCTGCCCGACGAGCCGGCCGTCGAGGTGCTCGACTGGGAGCGGGCCACGCACATCGTCGCCGAGGCGCCCAGCGTCGCGGTGGGCAACTGCCCCTGCCGCCAGCACGCCGAGCTCATGGGACGCGGCTGCGGAGCACCCCTACGCACCTGCCTGAGCTTCGGGTCGGCCGCTGATGCCCTCGTCCGGGCCGGCTTGGCAGACGCGATCTCGAACGACGAAGGCCTGCAGATACTCACCGAAGCCAAGGCCGCCGGTCTGGCCCAGACTGCGGACAACGTCCAGCACGGCATCACCTACATGTGCAACTGCTGCGGCGACTGCTGCGGCATGATGCAGTCGATCCGCCGCTACGGCATCACGGGGGCGATCGCGTCGTCCAACTGGGTTGCCCACGTCGACCTGGACAAGTGCCGGGGCTGCAAGAAGTGTGCCCGCGTATGCCCGGCCCAAGCCGTCACCATGGTCGACAACGAGGGCCAAGGCCTGCGCAAGTACTGGGCCATCGTCGACCCCGACGCCTGCCTGGGATGCGGGGTCTGCGACGACGTGTGTCGCTTCGATGCGCACTCGATGGTGCCCAGGGACCAGCGGGTCTTCACCCCGGAGACCACGTTCGACCGCATGGTCGCGATGGCCGTCGAGCGCGGCAAGCTGGGCGACCTGCTCGTCGACACCCTCGACGGGGCCGGCCCGCACGCGCTCGCGAGAGTTCTGCAGGTTCTCGAGGCCCTGCCGGCCGAGCGGGCCCAAGGGCTGGTGGAACCGCTGCGATCGTTGTTCCTGCGCGGTCTGCTCGCCGCCGTTCATACCGCGGGGGTCCGCACTCCGGCCATCTAGCGTGACGGCACCGCGGTGAGGCGTCGTCCGGCCAGCTGGACGGGGATCGGGTCGGCGATCTCGCCCACGAACGCGTCGTCCTCGTCGTAGCGAAAGCCGAGCAGGTTCCATCGCCCCGCTCGATCGCGAGCGAGGCGCCCGGCATAGAGGCTCGGGTGGTCGAAGAGTGATGCCGCGGTCGTGTCGAACGGTCCGAGCAGGGTGGGCCCGGGGACGGTCCAGATGCCGCGGGTGCCCACTCCGTCGCGCCGGTCGACTGGAATCTGGGAGGCGTGACAGGAGAACACCAGCAGAGGCTGGCCATCGAGCTCGACCACTTGGGGGACTTCGAGGTGGCCGAA
>CAYNWB010000127.1:0-383 GCA_964400785.1 uncultured Actinomycetes bacterium
CGGCTCGCAGACCCGCTCCATCTGCTACGTCGACGACCTGGTGGACGGCATCGTCCGGCTGCTGCACTCCGACCACTCCGGCCCGGTGAACATCGGCAACCCGCACGAGGTGTCGGTGCTCGAGCTGGCGCAGTGGATCCGCACGCTGGCCGACTCCTCGTCCGACATCGCCTTCGTCGAGCGTCCCGAGGACGACCCGATGGTGCGCCAGCCCGACATCACCCTGGCGCGGTCTGCTCTCGGCTGGGAACCGCGCGTGCCCATCGAGGACGGTCTCAAGCGCACGATCGCCTGGTTCGCGCACCACCCGGACGTCACGGGCCTGGCCTAGCCCCCGCGCCTCCGGCCCACGCCGCGACCCCGGCCACCGCGCGGTGCGAGGG
>CAYNWB010000127.1:393-1785 GCA_964400785.1 uncultured Actinomycetes bacterium
TTCAGTAGACGAGTGCCTGTGCGTTCGGGGCCAGCACCTCGTCGGTGAAGGTCGCCGCTCCGGCCAGGCGCACCCCTGACAGCACGTCGGCCTCGCCGATGCCCCGCCGCGCGGCGCACTGGGTGCACAGGGTCACCCGTCCACCTGCGAGCACGGCGTCGCGCAGGTCGGCCAGGGGCGCCGCGTGCGCAAGCTCGAACTGCTCGGCCCGCCCCGGGACGGCGAACCACGACGCCTCGCCGGTGAGCCACAGCGAGACCTCGGCGCCGGCCGCCACCGCCGTCGCGGCCACGCTGAACGCCTGCGCACACCGCTCGGGCGCATCGGTGCCGGCCGTGACCTTCACCACCAGGGCTCTGTCCACGACTGCGAGACTACGAGCCTGCCCGATAGGCTGCCGCTCGTGCTGGAGCTCTTCTTCACCTCGTTGCTGGTGCTGGTCGGTGTGTTCATCACCTGGTTCGCAGGCTTCGTGGTCTACAAGCTGTACAAGGGTCAGTCCTGACTCCCTGACGGCTGCAGCCCATGGAGATACCCGCCGACCTCAACCCGGCCTGCGTGCCCGTCGCCTGGCTGCTGGGCACCTGGGAGGGCGTCGGCGTCGGCGACTACGCGACCAGCGAGGCGTTCCAGTTCGGCCAGCAGGTGCGGTTCACCTACGTGCCGGGCAAGCCCTACCTGGTCTACGAGTCGGCGACATGGCGCATGAACCCGGACGGGTCGGTCGGTGAGCCGCTGGCCCGCGAGAACGGGTACTGGCGCCCGCAACCGGACGGGCAGATCGAGGTGCTGCTTGCGCACCCGACCGGGATCATCGAGATCTACCTCGGCGAGGTCGCTCCGGCCAAGATCGAGCTGGCCACCCGCGGGGTGCTCAAGACCGAGACGGCGAAGGACTACCGCTCCGCAACCCGCCTGTATGGGCTGGTGGACGGCAAGCTGATGTGGGTGATGGACATGTCGGCCATGGGTCAGCAGATGCAGGCCCACGTCAGCGCCGAGCTTCGCAGGGTCACCGGACCACAGACCGCGTGATCGGGGAAGCCCCGAGCGACCCACGGCGTTGCGCTCAGCGTGACTGATGTGAGGTCTGCCCTGCTGGACGCGCCCGGGGCCGTCGAGGCCGATGGTGCCGACGCCGGCGTCGCGGCCCACTACGGCGACCCCATGCGCGAGCAGCGGCTGCTCGCCGCGGGGGAGGCCGTGGTCGACCTGTCCCACCGCGGCGTCGTCCGCGTCGCGGGGCCTGACCGCCTTGGTTGGCTGCACTCGCTGCTCTCGCAGCATGTCTCGCGGCTGGGTCCCGGGGAGCACACCCAGGCCCTGCTGCTCAGCCCGAACGGTCACGTGGAGCACCACCTTCGGCTGTCCGACGACGGGGACGCCACCTGG
>CAYNWB010000128.1:0-1713 GCA_964400785.1 uncultured Actinomycetes bacterium
CCGCTCGCCCAGGGGCGACCCGACGTCGTCGGACGTGAGGAAGGGCGAGGCGTCGTCGCCGGTCGGTGCCGCAGCCGGAGCCGGGGCGAGGCGACCGTCGGTGCGCAGACGCCACACGCCGAACGCGCTCGCGCCCAGCAGCACGGCGAGCAGGACGGCGACCTCGACCATGGCAGTAGCAAACCGCGTGGGCCGCTCGTTATTCCACTCGCTACGGTTGCGACGTGGTCGACCAGGCGCCGGTGCTCGTCGTCGGCGCCGGTGGACACGCTCTGGTCGGCATCGAGGTGCTGCGCGAGACCGGCTACGCCGTGCGAGGGTGCGTTGCCTCGCACGTCGGGGCTGGCGACGGGCTCGAACGACTCGGGGTGCCGGTGCTGGGCAGCGACGACGACCTGGCTGCGCTGCTGGCCGAGAGCTCGGCAGTGTTCGTCGCGGTGGGCGCCAACGAGGCGCGCGGCAGGCTCATCGAGGCTGCCACGAGCGCGGGAGGCACCGTGGTGACCGCCGTGAGTCCGGCCGCGGTCGTCTCCCCGAGTGCCTCGATCGGCAGCGGGACCCTCGTCATGCCGGGGGCCGTGGTGAACGCCGTGGCAACCGTTGGTCAGGGCGTCATCGTCAACACAGCCGCGGTCGTCGAGCACGAGTGCGTGGTGGGCGACCTCGCGCACATCGCCCCCGGCGCGGTTCTCGCCGGCACCGCGCAGATCGGCGAAGGCGCGCTGGTCGGTGTCGGTGCCCGCGTGCTGCCGGGGCGACGCGTCGGCGCGTGGGCCACCGTGGGTGCCGGGGCGGTCGTCGTCGACGACGTCCCGGACGGCGCGACCGTGGTCGGCGTGCCGGCCCGCGTCGTCAGCCCGTCAGCACCGGTGGGCGCTCAGCAGCACAGCGCACCCGAGACGGTGTCGCGGCCCCGGGTGCTCGTGTTGTGCACGGGCAACCTCTGCCGCTCTCCCGTGGCCGAGGCCCTGCTGCGTCGCGACCTGGCGAAGGCGGGCATCGAGGCCGACGTGACCTCGGCCGGCATCGCCGCACCGTCCGGGGCGACCCCCGACAGGAAGGTGCTGCGTGTTGCCGCCGAGCACGGCGTGGACGTCACCGGTCACCGCAGCCGGCGACTGGAGCCGGATGACGTGACCTCGGCCGACCTCGTCCTGGTGATGACCCGGGCGCAGGCCGACCAGGTACTCGAGATCGCGCCCGAGGCGGCCGACCGCGTGGTCACCCTGCGCGCGGCGGCGTGGAAGGCCCGCGCGTTGGCCGGCCGGGCCGCAACGTTCGCGACCTGGGCGTCGTCGCTCAGCGCGGACGTGCCGCAGGCCGAGCGGGCGTCGTCGGCGTCCTACGACATCGCCGACCCGATCGGACGACCCCTGCGGCGCTACCGCGAGATGGCCGACGAGGTGCAGGCGAGCGTCGCGGCCCTGGTGCGCCACTGGCCTGCTAGCTGAGCACACCCTCGGCGACGGCCCAGGCGGCGGCCACGGCGACCGGGGCAGCGAGGGCGAGCGGCAGCGCGGCAACCGTGAGCGCGTGGGTGATCGGCGACGAGTCGACATGGATGGCGACGTGGGCATGCCGTCCGAGCGGATGGTCGTCCCGGACGAGCCGGGCGATCCAGACCCCGAGTGCTGCAGCCAGCCCGCACGACCCGGCGACCACGCTCGTGGCGAGCAGGCCGAGGTCGGCGTCATCCACCTCGGGCACGTAGGC